>NZ_DASQNP010000203.1:0-104949 GCF_035644915.1 Streptomyces sp. | reverse complement strand
CGGGGCCGTCACGCCCTCCAGTCCGGCCCGGGCCCTGACCCCGGCCAGGAACGCCTCGCGCATCCGGGTGTCCAGCAGCGGCCCGGGGGCGGCCTCGCCCAGGGCCGCGGTCAGGGCCTCCACCAGCCGGTCGCCCCCCTCCCCGGCGGGGACGAGGACCAGGCCGGGCTTGGTGCAGAACTGTCCGCGGCCCAGCGTCATCGACCCCGCCAGGCCGCTGCCGATCTGCTCGGCGCGTTCCCCGGCCGCCGCCTCGGTGACGACCACCGGGTTGAGGCTGCCCAGCTCGCCGTGGAAGGGAATCGGGGTGGGACGGGCCGCGGCGGCGTCGAACAGGGCGCGCCCGCCCCGTACCGAGCCGGTGAAACCGGCCGCGGCGACCAGCGGGTGCTTCACCAGTTCCACGCCCGCGTCGAAGCCGTGCACCACGGAGACGACGTCCTCGGGCAGTCCCGTCCGGGCGGCGGCGCGGCGCAGCACGGCGGCGCACAGCTCGGAGGTGGCCGGGTGGTCCGGGTGCGCCTTGACGACCACCGGGCAGCCCGCGGCGAGCGCGCTGGCGGTGTCGCCGCCGGGGACGGAGAAGGCGAGGGGGAAGTTGGAGGCGGCGTAGACGGCCACCACGCCCAGCGGGATCTTGTAGCGGCGCAGGTCGGGCCGGGGCGGGGTGAGCGAGGCGTCGGCGTGGTCGATGACGACGCCCAGGTAGGCGCCGTCGGCGACCTCGTCGGCGAAGGCCCGCAGTTGGTGGGCGGTGCGGTCCAGCTCGCCGTTCAGCCGGGCCGCGCCGAGGGCGGTCTCGGCGTCCGCCGTCGCGACGACCTGCTCGCGCGCGGCCTCCAGTTCCCCGGCGGCCGCGCGCAGCAGGGCGATGCGGACGTCGCGGTCGGCCAGCGCGCCACGGGTTCCGTGGGCGGCGCGCACGGCCGCGTCGACGTCGGCCGCCGCGGCCTCGACCGCGACCTGCTCGCGCTGCTTCCCGGTCCTGGGGTCGACGCTCCACACTGGTACTGCCACCGCGCACTCCTCCTGCCGTCTGGCTGACTGACCGCTGCCGGCCGACCGCCCGCCGAAGGCCGTGTCCGGCGTTCCGCGGACCGAAGGCTGTCCTCCCGGGAGGCCCGTTCGATATACTGAACGCCGTCCCGATGCGTGAATGACTGTCCGGGACTCTATGGCCGCTCAAGCGAAAGGGTCAAGGTCGATGCCGTCAGCGCGTGGGGGCGCCCCCGGTCGGAAGCCGGAGGCGGGCGGACAGGTCAAGTCGGCGGTGCGCACGGTGGAGTTGCTGGAGTTCTTCGCCGGACAGCCCGGCATGCACTCCCTGGCCGCCGTGCAGGAGGCCGTCGGCTACCCCAAGTCCAGCCTCTACATGCTGCTGCGCACGCTGGTGGACCTGGGCTGGATCGAGACCGACGCCACCGGCACCCGCTACGGCATCGGCGTGCGCGCCCTGCTGGTGGGCACCTCCTACATCGACGGCGACGAGGTCGTGGCCGCCGCCCGGCCCACCCTGGACCGGCTCTCCGACGACACCACCGAGACCATCCACCTCGCCCGGCTGGACGGCACCAACGTCGTCTACCTCGCCACCCGCCAGTCGCAGCACTACCTGCGCCCCTTCACCCGGGTGGGGCGGCGGCTGCCCGCGCACTCCACCTCGCTGGGCAAGGCGCTGCTGGCGACGTACGACGACGACCAGATCCGCGCGATGCTCCCGGAGACCCTGACTCCGCTGACCGAGCACACCATCACCGACCGCGAGAAGCTCATCGAGGAGCTGCACCAGGTCCGCGAGCAGGGCTACGCCGTGGACCGCGAGGAGAACACCCTGGGGCTGCGCTGCTTCGGCGTCGCCATCCCCTACCGCACCCCCGCGCGGGACGCCATCAGCTGCTCGGTGCCGGTGGCACGGCTGACCCCCGCCCACGAGCAGACGATCAAGGAGGCCCTGTTCCACGCGCGGGACCGGCTGACGCTGGCCACCCGGCAGTTGTAGGCCGGCGGCCGCAGGGGCTTTCCGCCTCCCCCGTGGCGGGGGAGGCGGTTCCCCGCCGGCAGGACGCCGGGGCCGCGCGCGGGGCGGTCGTCCGCGCCTACGGGAGCGGGTCCGGCACGTCCGGCCCCGACTGGGCCGCCGGCCGGGCGGGCGGGAGCGGCGGCACCTCGCAGCGGTCCGAGAACCCCTGCCCGACCAGGCCGAAGGCGCTGTTGATCCGCGACCGCAGGTTCTCCACGGCCACCATCGCGGTCAGCTCCACGAACGCCTTCTCGCCCAGCCGTCCGACCAGTTCCCGGGCCAGCCCGTCGGTGACCGACGGCTCGGTGGCGGTCATCGCCTCGGCGTACTCCATGACCTTCAGCTCCAGGTCGGTGAAGAGGTCGCGGTGCTCGCGCCAGACGGGCACGTACCGGACCTTCTCCATCGGCAGCCCGAGCTCCTGCGCCTCCCAGTGGCCGAAGTCCATGCACCACGAGCAGCCGATGCGGGCCGAGGAGACCATCACGGCGAGGTGCTTGAGGGCGGGGTCGAGTTCCTTCCAGCCGGCGACGCCCCGCTCGAAGCGGAAGTAGTCGGCCAGCACCTTCGGGTGGTGCCCGAGCGCCCTGCCGGGGTCGAGGACCTTGCCGAACCTGCGCCGCGAGTACCACTCGCCGAGGCGCAGGACGAGGGTGCGGGGCGGATCGAGGGAGATGCGGGCCATGGCGGTGCCCCCTTCGGGTCGTACGGGTTCCCTGCGGTTCCTTCACCGGTGGGACGGATCCGGGTCCGTGTTCCGTGACATCCCCGCCCGCGTCCCGCGCCGAAAGGGGTCAGCGCACCCCCAGGAACTGCTCGACCGGGTCGATGGCGAAGTAGACGACGAACAGCCCGGCCACCGCCCACAGCAGCCGGGGCACCTCGCGGGCCCTGCCCAGGACGGTCCGGAGGACGGCGTACGCGATGAAGCCCGCGCCGATCCCGTTGGTGATGGAGTACGTGAAGGGCATCACGGCGATCGTGAGGAAGGCCGGGACGGCGATGTCGAAGCGCGTCCAGTCGATGTACCGCACCTGGGCCATCAGCAGGAAGCCCACCGCGATCAGGGCGGGGGCGGCGGCCTGGGCGGGGACGATCGTGGCGAGCGGGGCGAGGAAGAGGGCGAGGGCGAACAGGGCACCGGTGACGAGGTTGGCCAGGCCCGTGCGGGCGCCCTCGCCGACCCCGGCCGCGGACTCGATGTAGCTGGTGTTGGAGGAGGCGGACGCCGCGCCGCCCGCGACCGCGGCGAGGCCGTCGACGAACAGCAGCCGTCCCAGGCGCGGCACCCGGCCCTCCTCGTCCAGCAGCCCGGCCTCGCTGCTGACGCCGACCGCCGTCCCCATGGTGTCGAAGAAGTCGGTGAGGAAGAGCGTGAAGACCAGCAGCACCACGGTGAGGACGCCGACCTGCTCGACCGCCCCGAACAGGCTGAACGCGCCGACCAGCCCGAAGTCGGGGAGCGCGACCAGGTCGTCGGGGACGGACGGCGCGGTCAGGCCCCACGCCCCGGGGGGCAGGCCGGCGATCCCGTCGATGACGACGGCGACCGCGGTCATCACCACGATGCCGATGAGGATGGCGCCGTTCACCCCGCGGACCAGCAGGGCCACGGTCAGCAGCACCCCCAGGCAGAAGACGAGCACCGGCCAGCCCGACAGGGTGCCGTCGTCGCCGAGCTGGACGGGGACCGAGCCGGTCTCGCCGGGGACGCGGGTGGCGAAGCCGGCGTCGACGAAGCCGACGAAGGCGATGAACAGGCCGATGCCGACGCTGATGGCCTGCTTCAACTGCTGCGGGACGGCGTGCATGATCGCCTCCCGCACACCGGTGACGACCAGCAGGCAGACCACGACGCCGGAGAGGACCACGAGCCCCATCGCGTCGGGCCAGCTCATGGTGGGGGCGATCTGGTAGGCGACCAGGGCGTTGATGCCCAGCCCGGCGGCGAGCGCCAGCGGCAGGTTGGCGGTGAGGCCCATCAGCACGGTCATCACGGCGGCCACCAGCGCGGTGACGGTGACGAGCTGGGCCTCCGGGAGCCGGTTGCCGAACCCGTCCTCGGCGCCGCCCAGGATGATCGGGTTCAGCACCAGGATGTAGGCCATGGTGAAGAACGTGGCGATGCCGCCCCGCACCTCCCGGCCGACGGTGGAGCCTCGCTCGCCGATCCGGAAGAAACGGTCGAGGGCGTGGGGGACGGGGGGTGCGGACATGGCGCTCCTCGGTGGTGCGAACGGTGCTGCCGGGGCGATTGTCCCCACCGTGCGGGCCGCCCGGCCCGAACCGCGGCAACGGGCCGCGCGGCGCGCGCGGAGTTCCCCCGTCTCCCGCGCCGGACGGGCGGCGGTCACCCGGTGGTCACCCGCGGCCCTTCCCGTCCCGCACCGTGAGCCGTCCCGCCCCGGCGTGCCGGTCCACCAGGTACGGGACGGCCAGCGGATGGTGGACGCGGGTGCGCAGCACGGGGGTCCAGCCCGCGTCGTCGCCCAGGACGCGGTCGGGGTTGGCGGCGTTGTGGGCGGCCAGCAGGTCCACGCGCCGGCCGTTGACCCAGTTGTCGTTCTCGGTCATGGAGGTGCCGGGGGTCCACTGGCGGATGGTGTCCGCCGGGGTGATGCCCCCGTGCAGGGTGAAGGCGTTGTGCTCGGCGACGAGCGCGGCCTCCTTGCCGATGCCCCAGGTGTAGCCGTACGCGGCGCCGGCGTTCTGCCTGACGTGGTTGTTGTAGGCGTCCACCCTGCCGAAGCGCACGCGCGGAGCGCGTTCCTTGACGTCCTCGAAGAGGTTGTGGTGGAAGGTGGTGCGCAGCTTGCCGCGGTCGTCGGCGGCGGCGCCGTCGCTGTTGCCGAGCAGGATGGTCTTGTCGTGCTCGGTGAAGACGTTCCAGCTCACGGTCACCAGGTCGGCGCCGCGCACGATGTCGAGCAGGCCGTCGTGCTGCTGGAAGAGCTGCCCGAAGTGGCGCGGCTGGGCGCTGTCGGGGCGGCGGCCGTCGGTGAAGGTGTTGCGGTCGAGCCAGACGTGGGTGGAGCCGTGGACGACGACGTTGTCGTACTCGGAGTTCCAGGCGCCGTTCTCCCCGTCGGTGGGGTCCCACTGCGGGAAGCAGTCGTAGGTGTCCTCGAAGGTGAGGTTGCGGACGATGACGTTGTCCGCGTGCCGGATCTGGAGGCTGACGCCGAGCAGGGTGGCGTCGTCGCCCACGCCGAGCAGGGTGGTGTTGGAGCCGACGGTGAGCTTGACGCGTTCGGCCTGCTCGGCGGCCGAGGCGGCGCGGGCGTCCTCCACCGGGCCGGAGGGCTGGGCGTCGCCCCAGGTGGCGGGGTCGTACGCCTGGAGGTACTTCTCCAGGGTGTAGCCGTCGCGCTGGTAGTCCTCGCAGGACAGGGGGTTGCCCCGGTCGTCGGCGTTGCCGTGGACGGTGCCCCTGACCTTGATGATCTTCGGCGTGTCGTCGCCGCCGTTCAGCGCCGCGGCCAGTTCGGCGCGGTCGGTGACGGTGAAGACGTGGTCGGCGTCGGCCGCCGCGCCGCCGGTGGTGCCGCCCTCGGCCGAGGCCCAGCCGTCCCCCTCGGGCAGGACGGCGCGGGTGGCGTCGCCGCCGGGGCGCGGGGCGGCCTGGGCGGGGACGGCGAGGGCGGCCAGGACGAGCGAGGCGCATCCCGCCAGCACGGCAACGCGTGCTTGGCACACTTTTCTCTGCACTGCGGCTCCTTCGGTGACATCGGTGGTCGGTGGGGCGGACGCGGGGCCGCCCCGCCGGGGTGGGCCGCCGCGGCGGTTGCTGCGGCGGGCCGCCGTGGCGGGGCGGGACCGGCCGTCAGCCCTTCTGCTCGCTCCACTCGGCCTGCGCCTCGTTGAGCCGCTTCGCCAGGTCGTCGGCGAACTCCTTGGCGGACATCTGTCCCAGCAGCAGCTTCTGGAAGTTGGGCTCGGTGTCGGCCTTGCTGATGCCGTTCCAGTCCGGCAGGTAGTAGGGCAGTTGGACGATCCGGGTGTCCGGGTCGTCCAGGGACTCCATGGCCGCCTTGGTGGGTCCGGCCTCGTTGATCCACGCGTCGTCCGCGGCGTCGGTGTGGGCCGGGATGGCGCCCGCCGACTCGTTCCAGAGGCTGTTCATCTCCGCCGACGCGGCGAACTCGATGAACTTCCAGGCCGCGGCCTTGTTCTCGCTCGACTTGAACAGCCCCAGCCCGTCGACCGGGTTGGAGACCATGGTCCGCGGGGCGCCCTCGGCGGAGGGCGGCAGCGGCAGCCCGTCGATCCTCTCCTCGCCGAACGCCTTCACGTGGTCGGTGTAGGAGCCCAGGTTGTGCTGGAGCATGCCCACCTCGCCCCCGTCGAAGGTGGCGACCATCTTGGTGAAGTCGTTGTTCAGGTCGGCCTTGGGGGTGACCTCGTCGTACAGGCCGGCGTACTTCTCCAGCGCCTCGACGTTCCTCGGGTCGTTGACGGTGGTTCTGCCGCCCTTCCAGAAGCTGTCGATGCCGGACTGGGCGTACATCATCTCCAGCGCCTGGGCGATGGAGCCCGCGCCGCCGCGGATGGTGAAGCCGAAGCGGTTCTTCTTCTTGTCGGTCAGCTCCTCGGCGGCCCGGTAGAAGTTCTCCCAGGAGGTGGGGGGTTCCAGGCCGGCCCGCTCGAACAGGTCCGTGCGGTACCACAGCACGCCCTGGTTGGCGGAGGTCGGGACGGTGAACAGCTCGCCGTCCTCGCCGCCGGCGGCCTCGACGCTGTCGGTCATGCCCTTGACCAGCTTGCCCTTCAGCGGGCTGTCCTCGATCCGGTCGGTGACCGGCTCCAGCGCCCCCTGGGCGACCATGTTGGCGAGGTAGGCGGTGCCGACCATGCCGACGTCGGGCAGGCTGTCGTCGCCGCCCTGGATGGCGGTGTCGTACTTGGACTGCACGTCGGCGATCGGTATGCCGACGTACTCGACGTCGATGTCGGGGTTCTCCTTCTCGAACTCGGCGATGATCTTCTTCCAGACCTCGGTGCGCACACCGCCGTTGTTGTCCCAGAAGACGATCTTCCCCTTGCCGTCGCCCTCGCCGCCCGCCCCGGTGCCGGAGTCCCCGCAGGCGGTGGCGGTGAGGGCGAGGCAGGTGCCGGCTCCCAGGGCCAGCAGGGAGCGGGCACGGGATCTGCGGCTGTTGTTTCTGCTCATCGTCGGCTCTTTTCTCGGTCGTTCGTTTCCGGGTGGGTGTTCGGGGTGTGCGCGGCTTGCGGGTTCTGCTCCCGAAGGGCGCTGTCGGCGGGTGCGGGCGCGGCGGGGGTCCCCGCCCGGTGTCAGGTGACGCGGAATCCGGTGAAGACGGCGGTCCCGGCCGGTCCGCTCCCCCGCGGGGCGGTGGCGAACAGGCCGAGCTGGGCGCCGACCCAGCGCCAGGGGGTGGCGGCGAAGGGCGGGCCGGAGGGGAGGAACGCGGTGTCCCGGCCGGTGCGCGCGGAGAAGCGGCAGCGGGCGCCGGGGAGGAGTTCGACGCGCAGCCGCACGCGGCCGTCCGGTGCGGGACGGGGCCGCGCGGCGTCCCGCTCGCGCTCGGCGGCGGGTTCGGCGAAGCGGTGCACCAGACGGATGCCGGAGGCGTCCCGCTCCAGGCCGATCCAGGAGAACGCGTCGCCGAGGACCGCCAGGCCGGCCCTGGCCCCGGCCTCCGCGCTGTCCAGCCGCAGCCCGACCTCGACCGTGCAGGGGTCGCCGGGCAGCCGCTGGACCAGCACGTTCGGCAGCCTGCGCAGGTCGTGGGCGTCGTCGGTGCGGCGGCAGACCAGCCACAGCCCGTCGCCGGAGTGGGCGACCGTCCAGCCCTGCCGGGGGTCCTGTGCCCCCGGGTTCCGGGGAGGGTTGGCGGTCCAGGACCACTGGAGGCCGAAGCGCCCGCCGGGGAAGTCGTCGCCGGTCGCGGGGGCGGCCGGCCGCTCCCCGGGCACGGGCCGGGGGTGGACGGCGACGGGCTCGCCGCCGTCGCCGATCACCGGCCAGCCGTCGTCGTCCCAGCGCATGGGCTGGAGGTGCACCACCCGTCCGTACGCGCCGCGGTGCTGGAAGTGCAGGAACCAGTCGCGGCCGTCGGCCGCCCGCACCCACGCGCCCTGGTGCGGGCCGTTGACGTCGGTGCGGCCCTGGGCGAGCACGATGCGCTCCTCGTAGGGGCCGAAGACGTCCCGCGACCGGAAGGCGCCCTGCCAGCCGGTCTCCACTCCCCCGGCCGGGGCGAAGATCCAGTACCAGCCGCCGTGCCGGTAGAGCTTGGGGCCCTCCAGGGTGAACCAGCCGGGCAGCGCGTCGCCGTCCACCACGGTCCGGCCCGCGTCGAGGAGTTCGCGGCCGTCCGGGCTCATCCGGTGGCCGGTCAGCCGGTTGTTGACGCCCGAGCGCGACCTGGCCCAGGCGTGCACCAGGTAGGCGCGGCCGTCGGAGTCCCACAGCGGGCAGGGGTCGATCAGTCCCCGGCCGGCCTTCAGCAGGTGCGGTCTGCTCCACGGGCCGCGGATGTCCTCGGCGTTGACCTGGTGGATGCCGTGGTCGGGGTCTCCCCAGAAGATCCAGAAGCGGCCCGCGTGGTGTCTGATGGACGGCGCCCACACCCCGCCGTCGTGGCGCGGCACGGTGAACGCCTGCTCGGGTTCCAGCCGTTGCAGGGCGTGCCCGACGATGCGCCAGCCGACGAGGTCCCGGGAGTGCAGGATCGGCAGGCCGGGGGCGCGTCCGAAGCTGGAGGCGGTCAGGTAGTAGTCGCCGCCGACGGCGATGGCGTCGGGGTCGGACCAGTCGGCGTTCAGCACCGGGTTGCGGTACGCCGTCCCGGTGTCGGCGGTGTCGGCGGGGGCCGCCGGGCGGGCCGTCACGCGGTCACCTCCCCGGTGAGCCGGGCGGCGATCCGGGCGGCGGCGGCGCGGTCCAGGCGTCCGTCGGCGACACCGGTGACCACGCGCCGGGTGACCGTCTCGCCGGGGGGCAGCGGCAGTCTGCGGTCCCAGGCCAGTGCGGAGCCCACGCCCGGGTACTCGGCGGCGCGCACGAACCAGGGGTCGCGGCGGGTGGCGTCGGTGGCCCCGGCGAAGACCAGCGTCCAGGCGTCCGTGGCCATCGCCAGCCAGGGCGCCGGTGAACCGTGCACCGCCTCCTCGCCCTCGGCGCCGGCGGTGAACACCTCCGGCGGGCGGGCGCCGATCGGCGGGCGCCAGAAGAAGCCGCCGTAGCCGGCGCCCGGGCGGCCGTTGGTGGCCGGGCTGCCGACGGACAGCTCCTCGTCGCCGGTGTTGGTGAGTTCGGTGGTGAAGTCCAGCGCCCAGCAGGTCCCGTCCACCGCCCGGACGGCGACCGTGCGGCGCTCGGTCAGCAGCCGTCTTCCGCCGCGCTGCCAGGCGATCTCCTCGGTGAAGCCGTCCCGGCCGCGCCGCGGCCACCCCAGGTGGCGCTGGTGCCCGTGGTTGTCCAGCTCGGTGGGGCCCCGGCCGCGGACGAAGGTGCGCCCGCCCCAGAAGTTGGTGCCGGAGACGTCGGGGACGGCCATGCTCACCCCGAGGTGGTGCACGTGGTCGGCGGGCCGCAGCTCGGTGACGACCGTGCCGCCCAGGGTGCGGACGGGGTGCAGGTACGGGCGCGGGGACTCCCGTCGGGCCAGGCGCGGCCGGTGCTCGTAGCGGGCCACGGGCCGGTCGCCGCAGTACAGCACGGTGGCGCCGGCGTCCGTGCCGGCGGTGTCCGTGGGGCCGGCCGCGGCGGCCGGGCCGGCGGGGCGGGGGCGCGGTTCGGTCACGGTCCGGCCTCCTCCGCGGGCACGGCGGGCGCGGCCCAGGGGGCGGGCGGCCCGCCGGAGCGGGACAGTTCGGAGTACAGGGCGAGCCTCTCGGCCCCCGCGGCGACCAGTTCCTCGATGCCGGGGACCACCCGCCGCACGGAGCCGCCGCCGTCGCCGCCGGGCTCGGTGCGCCAGGCGTCCGCGGGCAGCGGGTGGGGCTCGGGGGCGGTGCGGACGGCCTCCACCAGGCGCATGAAGGCACCGGTGCGCTCCGGCGGCACCAGCAGCTCCTCGCCCTCGGTGAGGTGGGCGAGGAGGTTGCGCAGCAGGTCGGTGCGGGCGTGCTCGGTGGTCTTAGGCGCCCGTCCGCGGCGTTCCAGCCGGACGCGGTCCTGCTTGTACCAGAAGGTGATGCGGCCCCGGTCGCCGTGGACGACGACGTACGGCTCGCCGGGCCGCTCGGCGCACAGCGTCACGGCCGCGGTGACCTGGCCCGTGTCCGCGCCGCGCACGGTGCGGATGCGGGCGCAGGAGGTGTCGTCGGACTCGATGTCGTTGGCGCGGTACAGCTCCACCTCGATGCCGGCGACGTCCTCGGCGCGGTCGCCGCCGTCGATGCGCAGCGCGGTGGCCACGGCGTGGGCGAGGGGGTTGGTGAGCACCCCGTCCACCACGTCCCGGCCGTCCAGCCTGCGCCGTCCGGCCCAGGGGGCGCGGCTCCAGTACGCCAGGTCCCGCGACCACGCCCCGGCCGCCCCGATGCCCCGCACCGCGCCGATCGCGCCGTCGGCGACCAGGTCGCGGACGGCGGTGACGGCGTGCGAGCCGAGGGACTGGAAACCGATCTGGCAGGCGACCCCCGCCGCCCGCAGGCCCTCGGTCATCCGCTCGAACTCGGCGTACGAGGGGGCGGGCGGTTTCTCCAGCAGGACGTGCACGCCCCGCTCGGCGGCGGCCAGCGCCAGGTCGGCGTGCGTGTGGATCGGGGTGCAGATCACAGCGACGCGGGCGCCGGTGCGCTCCAGCAGGGCGGCGAGGTCGGTGGACTGCTCGATGCCGCCGGCGCCGTCCAGCTCCTCCGTCCCCAGGGGTCTCAGCTCGCAGATCCCGGCCAGGCGGACCAGGCCCGTCCCGGCGAGGCGGCGGATGTTGTCCAGGTGCCAGCGGCCGTGGCCGCGGGCGCCGGCGAGGACGACGGGCAGGGCGGGCGCGGCGGTGGCGCGACCGGGGACCGGTGGGGTCATCAGCCCTTCACCGCCCCCGCGCTGAAGCCGGTGATCAACCACTTCTGGATGAAGGCGAAGATGATCACCACGGGCACGGCGGCGACCACGCCGCCCGCGGCGAGCGCGCCGAGGTCCACGCTGTCCGCGCCGATGAGGGTGTTGAGGCCGACCGGGATGGTCTGCTTGTCCTGGGAGGAGAGGAACATCAGGGCGAACAGGAAGTGGTTCCAGCTGTGCACGAAGGCGAAGGAGCCCACCGCGATCAGGCCGGGCCGCAGCATCGGCAGCACGATGGCCAGGAAGGCCCGCATCCGGGAGCAGCCGTCCACCCAGGCGGCCTCCTCCAGCGACTCGGGGACGTTCCTGATGAAGCCGCTGATGAGGATCATCGACAGCGGGAGCTGGAAGACCGTCTCCGCGATGATCACGCTCCACAGGGAGTTGATGAGCTGGAGGTTGCGGAAGGTCTCGAACAGCGGGACGAGCATCAGGGCGCCGGGGATGAACTGCGAGCACAGCAGCGCCAGCATGAAGGCGTTCCTCAGGCGGAACCGGAAGCGGGCCAGGGCGTACCCGCCGGCCAGCGCCACCACCATGGTCATCAGCATCGAGGCGATGCCGACCTGGGTGCTGTTGAGGAAGTACGTGCCGAAGCTCCGCTCGTTCCAGACCTTCTCGAAGTGCTCGGTGGTCGCGGGCCAGGGCACCAGCGAGTCCGAGCCGGCCGGGCGCAGCGCGAACAGCAGCATCCAGTAGAACGGGACGAGCGTGAACAGCAGGTAGAGCCCGAGGGGGAGGAGGATCTGCCAGCGCGGCGGCCCGTCGGCGGGCCGGCGGCGCCGCGGCCTCCGCTCGGCCGGGGGCGGGGTCCCGCCGTCGGCCGGGGCGGGTGCCCGGGTGCCCTTCTCTGCGAGTGCGGCGGTCACGTGTCGTCGCCTCCGAACTTGCTCAGGCGCAGGTAGAGGATCGAGCAGAAGAGCAGGATCACGAAGGCCACGGTGGTCAGCGCGGAGGCGTAGCCGAAGTCGTGGCCGTCGATGCCGGTGTTGGCGACGTAGAGCGGGAGCGTGGTGGTCACGCCCGCCGGGCCGCCGCCGGTGAGGGTGTAGAGCAGGTCGACGTTGTTGAACTCCCACACCGCGCGCAGCAGCGTGGAGAGGACGATCGCGTCCTTCAGGTGCGGCAGGGTGATGTGCCAGAACCGCCGGAGGCGGCTCGCCCCGTCCACGGAGGCCGCCTCGTACAGGTCCTTGGAGACGGACTGCAGGTCGGCGAGGATGAGGATGGCGAAGAAGGGGACGCCGCGCCACAGTTCGGCCAGGACGGCCGCCCAGAAGACGGTGCCGGTGTCGGAGAGCACCGAGGTGCCGTACTCGCCGATGCCGACGTCGGCCAGGTAGCGGCTCAGCCCGGTGGAGGGGTTGTACAGCAGGATCCAGATGGTGGTGGTGAGCACCCCGGAGACCGCCCAGGGCGAGAAGACCAGGGCGCGGGCGACGCCGCGGCCGATGAACGTCTGATTGACGATCAGCGCGAGCGCCAGGCCGAAGACGAGCTGGAGGCCGACCTCCGCGACGACCCACTTGGCGCTGAAGGCGAGGGTCTGCCAGAACAGCGGGTCCTCGAAGAGGATCTCCCGGAAGTTGTCCAGACCCGCGTAGCCGTTCCGCCAGGGCTTGGTGACGTTGTAGTGCCGGAGGCTGTAGTACAGGACGCTGAGCATCGGATAGGCGATGAAACCCAGCATCAGCAGCCCGGCCGGTGCGATCAGCACGTACGGCAGGCCGCGTCTGCCTGGTGCGCCCGGTCTCCCGGACGGGGCGCGTTTCTTCGGCACGGCGGTGAGGGCCATTGCCGGGGCTCCGTTCTGTCGTCGAATGACTGTCGAACGTCGTTCGAGATGTCGGTGGGGATCGTCGGGCGGTCGGCGGACGGGGGCGTCGGGCGGGGTCGTGACGGGTCGTCGGGTGGCGCGCGGGGCCGCGCGGTGGCGCGGAGTGGTACGAGGCGGTGCGGTGCGTGCGGTGCGAGGCAGTGCGGTGTGGTGCGTGCGGTGCGCGGGCGCGGGTCAGCCCGCGTAGGGTTCGGGCACCTCGCCGGGCCGGGCGAGGAAGGCGAAGTCGCAGCCGGTGTCGGCCTGGGTGATGTGCTCCTGGTAGAGCGCCCCGTAGCCGCGTCCGTAGCGCGGGGGCGGCGGCTGCCAGGCGGCGCGCCGCCTGGCCAGCTCGGCGTCGTCGACCTCCAGGCGCAGGGTGCGCGCGGGGACGTCGAGGGTGATCAGGTCCCCGGTCTCCACCAGGGCGAGCGGCCCGCCGACGTGCGACTCGGGGGCGATGTGCAGCACGCAGGCGCCGTAGCTGGTGCCGCTCATCCGGGCGTCGGAGATCCGGACCATGTCGCGCACGCCCTGCTTGAGCAGGTGGCCGGGGATGGGCAGCATCCCGTACTCCGGCATGCCCGGGCCGCCCAGCGGGCCGGAGCCGCGCAGCACCAGGACGCTGTCGGCGGTGATGCCCAGCGCGGGGTCGTCGATGGTGGCCTGCAGGGTGCGGTAGTCGTCGAAGACGACCGCGGGTCCGGTGTGCCTGAGCAGGTGCCGCTCGGCGGCGATGTGCTTGATGACGGCGCCGTCGGGGCAGAGGTTGCCGCGCAGGACGGCGATGCCGCCCTCCCCGGCCAGGGGGCGGGAGGTGTCGCGGATGACGTCGTCGTCGTGGACGAGCGCGCCGGCGAGCTGCTCGCGCAGCGTGTCGTGGGCGACGGTGGGGCGGTCCAGGTGGAGGAGGTCCCGCAGCCGGGAGAGGAAGCCGGGCATCCCGCCCGCGTAGTGGAAGTCCTCCATCAGGTACGCCCCGCCGGGCCGGATGTTGGCCAGGACGGGGACGGTGCGGGCGATCCGGTCGAAGTCGTCCAGGGTGAGGCGGACTCCCGAGCGCCCGGCCATGGCGATGAGGTGGATGACGGCGTTGGTGGAGCCGCCCAGCGCGCAGACGGCCGTCACCGCGTCCTCGTACGCCTCGCGGGTCAGGACGGTGGAGAGCCTGCGGCCGGACCACACCATCTCCACGATCCGGCGCCCGGCCGCGGCGGCCATCCGGGCGTGCCCGGAGTCGACGGCGGGGATGGAGGAGGCGCCGGGCATGGTGACGCCCAGGGCCTCGGCGGCGCCGGTCATGGTGGAGGCGGTTCCCATGGTCATGCAGTGGCCGGGCGAGCGGGCCAGCCCGCACTCCAGCTCGGCCATCTCGCCGTCGCCGATGAGCCCGGCGCGCCGGTCGTCCCAGTACCGCCACATGTCGGTGCCCGAGCCCAGGACCTCGCCGCGCCAGTGGCCGCGCAGCATGGGGCCGGCGGGGACGAAGACGGCGGGCAGGTCGGCGCTGGCCGCGCCCATCAGCAGGGCGGGGGTGGTCTTGTCGCAGCCGCCCATCAGCACCGCGCCGTCCACCGGGTAGGAGCGCAGCAGCTCCTCGGTCTCCATGGCCAGCAGGTTGCGGTAGAGCATGGGGGTCGGCTTCTGGAAGGTCTCCGAGAGGGTGGAGACCGGGAACTCCAGCGGGAAGCCGCCGGCCTGCCACACCCCGCGCTTGACGGCCTCGGCGCGCTCGCGCAGGTGCTGGTGGCAGGGGTTGATGTCGGACCAGGTGTTGAGGATCGCGACGACCGGCTTGCCCAGGTGCTCCTCGGGGAGGTAGCCGAGCTGGCGGGTGCGGGCGCGGTGGCTGAAGGAGCGCAGCCCGTCGGTGCCGTACCACCGGTGGCTGCGCAGCTCCTCGGGGGCGAGGCGGGACCCGCTTCCGTGACGCTCCGTCATGTCAGCTCCCACTCCTCGACGATCGCGGCGACCCTGGCGCGCAGCTCCCCGGGCAGCGGTGCGCTCGGCGGGCGGACGTCGCGGCGGCACAGGCCGAGGCGGGCCAGGGCCTCCTTGACGACGGAGACGTTGTGGGCGGACTGGTCCCCGGCGCGCAGGTCCTCGAAGGCGCGGATGCGCTCCCAGACCTTCATCGCGGCGCCGTAGTCGCCGGCGCGCAGGGCGTGGAGCATCTCGGTGGAGACCCGGGGGGCGACGTTGACCAGGCCGGAGGTGAACCCGGTGGCGCCGCAGGCGAAGTAGGCGGGCGCGTACAGCTCGGCGAGCCCGGCCACCCACACGAAGCGGTCCAGCCCCGCGTCGCGGGCGAAGGCGGCGAAGCGGGCGGCGTCGGGGACGGCGTACTTGACGCCGATGACGTTGGGGCACGCCTCGCCGAGCCGGGCCAGGGAGGCGCCCTCGATCAGGGGGCTGCGCAGGTACGGCACGACGCCCAGCTCGGGCACCGCCTCGGCGACGGCGCGGTGGTAGTCCACCCAGCCGGCCTGTGAGACGTAGGGGTTGACGGGCTGGTGGACCATCACCATCCGCGCCCCGGCGTCCCGGGCCTGCTCGGCGGCGGCGGCCGCGGTGGCCGGGTCGTGGCCGACGCCGACGATGACCTCGGCCGCCTCCCCGACGCCGCGGTCGGCGGCCTCGGCCACGGTCAGCTCGGTCTCCAGCCGCCGCTCCTCGGGGGTGAGGGAGTAGAACTCGCTGGTGTTGCCGTTGGGGGTGACGGCCCGGACCCCGGCGTCCAGCAGCCGGCGGACGAGGGCGCGGTAGGTGTCGGCGTCCAGGCGGCCCCGCTCGTCGAACGGCGTGACGGGAATGGCCACGACGCCGGCGAGGGCGGCCCGCTGGGGGGAGAAGTCGGTCATGCCCGGCCTTCCTGGTTCTCCTCGGCCGGGAATGCCCGGCGGACGAATCCCTCGATGTGGTCGTGCAGCAGCCGGGCCGCTCCCTCGGCATCGCCGTCCAGGGCGCGGGCGAGGATCTCCCGGTGCTCGGCGGCCTCGCGCTCCCAGGAGGGCACCGCCTCCCAGGCGACGGTGGAGACCAGTGCCGCCTGGTCGCGCAGGTCGTCGAGCATCCGCGCCAGCAGCGGGTTGCCGCAGGGCAGGTACAGCGCGCGGTGGAAGTCGCGGTTGGCCAGCGACCGGTCGGCGCGGTCGGCGGCGGCGTCGGCCCGTTCCAGCGCGGCCCGGGCACCGGCCAGGTCCGCCCCCGCGGTGACGGTGCGGCGCAGCGCCTCCGGCTCCAGCAGCAGCCGCACGTCGTAGACGGAGCGGGCCATGGCGGCGTCCACGGTGCGCACGGTGGCGCCCTTGTACTCGCTCATCACGACCAGCCCGCGGCCCGCGAGGGTCTTCAGCGCCTCGCGGACCGGGGTCTTGGACACGCCGAACCGCGCGGCCAGCTCGGTCTCCACCAGGGGCTGCCCCGGGGGGAGCCGGCCGGTGAGGATGGCGTGGGTCAGGTGCTCCATGACGTACTGCGTCCTGGAGGGGACGGGCACCGGTGCGACACCGGTCAGGGGGACTCTCATGCGGGCGGCTCTCACGTCGGCTCTGGCGTGCGGCGCACGGGAGGCGGCATACGGGACCTGACGTCTCGTATATGACGTATGGCGTATGGCGTACGACGGGCGGTGGGAAGAACGTAGGGCGGCCCCCGGGCCCCGTCAACGGTTCCGGCGGAACTTTCGGGGGCCTTTTTGAAAGCGCTTACTGTGCGCGACGACCGACGGGTCGCCGGTCACGCGGCGCTGTCCGGACGCTGCCGGGAGCGGCGGCCGGACAGCGGGCCCACGGGGCCGGCAGCGGTCCGGCGGGGCCCGGCCGAGCCCCGGCCCGGACCTCAGCCCAGCCGGGCCAGCGCGGCGCGGACCGCCGCCAGGTCCGCGTCGGAGGCCAGCCCGGCGTGGTAGAGGCGCAGTTCGGTTGCACCCGACTCCCGGGCGTGCGCGGCATTCTCGGCCAGTTCCTCCGGTTTTCCTCCCATTCCCGACACCACCGTGAGGTTGGCGGCGAGCACGGTGGAGGGCGTGCGGTGCGGCAGGAAGGGCGCGAGCACCGCGGTCCGCTCGGCGTCGTCCCCGGTGCACGGCAGCACCACCCCGTCGGCCTGCTCCAGTACGCCGGCCGGGTCCACACCGACGTTGGCGCCGCAGCGGTGGGGGGCGGGATCGGCGTGCAGCAGCACCCGGAAACCCTCCGCCCGCCGGCTCCGGGCCTCCTCCCGCACGGCCTCCACGACCGCGCTCCGGAAAGCGCTCGCTACCTGGTCGCGCCAGCCCGCCGCCGCCCTGGCCAGGTCGGCTCCCAGCAGCTTCTCGACCCCGGCCCACTCCTCCTCGCGCCCCCGGGCGGCGTCCGCGCGCTCCCCGGTCCACAGCGGCTCCAGAGCGGTGGTGACGGCGCGCCGCAGCCGCTCGGGATCGGCGCCCGAGGAGGCGTACCCCGCCTCGCAGGCCGGGCAGAAGCACAGCGACATCAGGTACTGGCCGGCGCCGCCGAGCCGCACCCCGCCGATCTTGTCGTGGGCGCTCAGGTGCCCCAGGCCGTACCAGCCGCAGGACTCCAGCTCCGTACCGCGGGCGCCGGGACGCACGGCGGCCTCGGCGGCCAGACGGACGGCGTAGCCGCGCACCTCCTCCTGGGCGATGCAGGGCGCCCAGGGGTAGCGGTCGCCGTAGGCGTTGCGGACGCAGGTGCGGGGGTGCTCGGCGCCCAGCCGGGCGTTGTGGGCGAGGATCACCCAGGAGTGCACCTCCAGGCCGGCCTCGGCGAGCGCGGCGGCGGCCTCGCCGAACGGGTCGTCGCCGCCGGTCCACCCCTGCGCGTACGGGCGCAGTTCCCGGCCCTCCCAACGGGCCGGGTCCAGCGGGTAGTAGACGGCGGAGTGCCGGGCGGTGACGATCCGGTGGCGCGGGTGGCGCGGGGTGAGCGCCCGGGTGGAGTGGTAGGCGGAGGCGAGGGTGACCTGGCGGACGCCCAGGTCGGCGAGCCGGCGGGCGGCGTCCGGGTCGCCGACGACGTCCCAGGGGTAGACGAAGGCGGAGGCGCGCATCGGTAGCTCCTTGCTCGGCGGAGGCTGGCGGACGGTGCGGCGGCTGCGGAGACGGCCGGGCGGGACGGACGGGGGTGGAGCGGGCGCCGGTACGGCGACGGGCAGGGCCGTCCGCCGCTCCGCAGCCGGGCATCCGTTCATGGTGATGCCTGACGTGCACCCTTGTGAACCCCACCGGGCGTTCCGCTTCTGCCGCCCGGCCAGGCCGGGAGCGGTTCGGCGGCCCCGACGGGAGGGGTGAAGCCTCAGGGCCGATCGCATGCGTGAACGGCGTTCGCCGCTCGGTGCGCCGGGGCCGCCGGCGTACGGCCGCGCGCCGGGGCCGTACGCGCCGAAGGTAATGGAACCGCAAAGCGCCGCTGTCCGTTATCCGGACCATGACTGCAATGACTCCCGGCTCGAACCTCCCCCTGACCGCGGCGCGCGTGGCGGTGGACGTCACCGCCCCGGTACGGCTCGACGTGTCGGGCCTGCTGCTCGGCGCCGACGGCAGGGTGCGCTCCGACGACGACTTCGTCTTCTACAACCAGCCGTCCGGGCCGGGGGTGACCCACAGTTCCTCCGGCGGCGCCGACACGATCACCGTGGACACCGCGGCGGTGCCCGCCGACGTCGAGAAGGTGGTGGTGACGGCCAGCCTCGACGCCCCGGGCGCGACCTTCGCCGGCACCGAGCCCACCGCGACCGTCCGGGACGCCGCGAGCGGCGCGGTGGTGGCCACCTTCACCCCGCCCCGGCTGGGGCCGGAGACCGCGCTCGTGATCGTCGAGATCTACCGCCGGGGCGGCGCGTGGAAGGTGCGGGCGGTCGGCCAGGGGTACGCCGACGGGCTGGCCGGCATCGCCACGGACTTCGGCGTGACGGTGGCGGAGGAGCCCGCCGCGCCCGCCGCGGCGCCTTCCGCCCCGCCCACCGCGACCCCGGCGCCCTCCGCTCCGCCCGCCCCGGCCCCGGCGGCCCCTGCCGCGGCGCCCGCCCCCGCCGGCGGGAAGATCAACCTGGACAAGGGCCGGGTGGACCTGCGCAAGCACCAGACCGTCTCCCTGGTCAAGGGCGGCAAGCCGCTGCTGGGTTCGGTGCGGATGGGTCTGGGCTGGGAGCCCGCCTTCCGCGGCAAGGACGTCGACCTCGACGCATCGGTCATCGCCTACGACCCCCAGCGCAAGAAGATCGACTACTGCTACTTCGGCAAGCTCTCCATCCTGAACGGGGCGGTCCAGCACTCCGGCGACAACCTCACCGGCGAGGGCTCGGGCGACGACGAGACCATCACCGTCCACCTGGGCGGTCTGCCGCCCCAGGTGACGGGCCTGGTCTTCACGGTCAACTCCTTCTCCGGGCAGCGCTTCACCGAGGTCGCCAAGGCGTACTGCCGCCTGCTGGACGCCACCACCGGCGAGGAGCTGGTCCGCTTCGACCTGACCGGCTCCGAGCCGCACACGGGCGTGCTGATGTGCAAACTGATCCGGCAGTTCTCGGGCGAGTGGGAGATGACGGCGCTGGGCGACTACGTCGACTCCCGCACGGTCCGCGGCATGGTCAAGCCGGGCGGGGCGGCCCTGTAGGCGCCGCGGGCGCGGCGGAGGGCCGGTGAGGGACCGGTGAAGGGCTGGTGAGGGGTCCGCGCGGGGGCGCCGACGGCGCGCCACGGCGGTTCCGCGGAGTGATATCCGTCGCACCGGTCGCAGGCGACCGCGCTCCCCACCCACCGGTCGGAAGGGCGTGTTCGCAGGTCAACGGCTATGTCGGTTATGTAGGGAGCAATTGAGGTTTGAACGACACGGGGGAAGGGAAAGCAGCGGGACCTGCCGTTGTCATACCCAGCCCCTACGCTGGTCCCATGTCCACCACTCCCGAGCAAGGATCCCCCCGCCCCCAGCGCCAGACCTCCGCCGAGGCGAACGAGGCGCTCCGCGCCTTCGTACGCGCCCACGGGGACCGTCCGTGGACGCTGACGGAACTGGCGGAGCTGGACCGGCTGCGGGCCCTGTGGCGGGAGGCCGCGCGGGACGGAATGATCACCGCCGCCTGAACGCCGCGCCCCCGGAGGGCGCATGACAAAGCGGCCCGCGGGAGTTCTCCCCCGCGGGCCGCTCCGCGTCGGAGCGCCGCCCGCCCCGCGCATCCCCCGCACGCGGGCGTGCGGCGGCGCCCCGATGCGGCACCTCGATGCGGAGGCCCGCTCAGTGGCGCCGCCAGGGACCGGTGATCGCCAGCAGGATGCCCGGCTCCTGGATGGAGGCGAACAGCGTCCTGCCGTCGCCCGAGAAGCAGACCCCGGCGAACTCGCCGTACTCCGGCTCCTCCCCGGTGCCGATGTTCACCTCGTTGCGCGCGATCGGATAGGTCCGCCCGCGATCGTCGGCGCCCATCAGGTGCTGGAGCCCGTCGCCGTCCTCGGCGATGATCACGCCGCCGTACGGCGAGACCGTGATGTTGTCCGGACCGTCCGCGCCGTCCCCGGCCAGCGGGTCCCGGTTCCGGCCGAAGCGCAGTCTGAGGGTGAGGGTGCGGCGGCGGGGGTCGTAGAACCACACCTGGCCGTCGTGGGGCCGTCCGGGGCTGTCCTCCTCGCGGGCGTAGGAGGCCACCACGTACGCGCCCCCGTCGGCCCACCACATGCCCTCCAGCTTGCGGGCGCGGGTGACCTCGCTCCCGGTGAACTGCCGCCGGACGGGCACCTCCCGCGCGTCGCGGTCGGGCACGTCCACCCAGTCCACGCCGTAGACCGTGCCGGGCTTCACCGCGCGGGAGAGGTCGTCGACGAACCGGCCGCCGGAGTCGAAGCAGCGGAACGCCTGGAGGGTGCCGGCGTCGTCGGCGAGCGAGCGCAGTCGCCCGCGCCCGTGCCGGAAGCCCCGCGGCGGCGTCCAGCGGAACAGCAGGCCGTTGGGCTCGGAGTCGTCCTCCGTCAGGTACAGGTGGCCGCGCCGCGGGTCCACCACGACGGCCTCGTGGTCGAAGCGGCCCAGCGCCTTGATCGGCCGGGGGTCGCGGTTGGCCCGGTGGTCGAGGGGATCGACCTCGAAGACGTAGCCGTGGTCCCGGGTCATGCCGTTCTCGCCGGCCCGGTCGGAGTTCTCCTCGCAGGTCAGCCAGGTGCCCCAGGGGGTCACCCCGCCCGCGCAGTTGGTGGAGGTGCCGGCGATGCCGACCCGTTCGGCGAGCTTCTCCCCCTCCCTGGAGACCTCCACGACCGTGCAGCCGCCCGCGGCGGCCGGATCGTAGACCAGGCCCTCGGCGAGCGGCACGGGGTGCTCCCAGTCGCTCCGGGGCCCTTTCAGCTCGTGGTTGTTGACCAGCAGCGTCGTGCCGCGCGGTCCGTCGAAGGCCGCGGTGCCGTCGTGCTTGGCGGGGGTGTACTCGCCGCTCTCCAGACGGGTGACGCCGCTGCGGGTCAGGACGCGGTAGGTGAAGCCCGCGGGCAGGGCGAGCACCCCGTCCGGGTCGGGCAGCAGCGGGCCGTGGCCCGGCGCACCGCCGCGCCCCTCCCCGCCGTGCTCCCCGTGCTCCGCGTACCGCCCGCGCTCCTCGGCGCCGGACGCGCCCCGGGCGGCCAGGAAGCCCGCGCTGCCCGTGAGGGCGATCCCGGCGCCGGCGACGACGGAACGTCTGGTGAGATCCCCGCGGCTGACTGGGCTGCTGGTCGGCATCGTCTCTCCCGTCGGCTCTGCACGATGCCGTACACGATCCCGCCCTCCGGCGAACACGAGTTGAACGCGGCCCGAACCGGGCCGCTCAGCCGCGCGACCTCGCCCTGTACGCCGCCTTGCGGGCGTCCTTCGCCGCCTTCCGGTCGGGGTGCACGCGGCTCATCGCCTCCAGCACCTCCCCGGTGGCCGGGTGGTCCACGCGCCACGCCTTGTCGAAGAAGCCGCTGTGCTGGTCGACCAGGCCGCGCACCAGGTCGCGCAGTTCCGCCGACCCGTCCCCGCCGCCCTCGGCCGCCAGTTGCGCGGCCAGGGTGTCCACGGTGAGCCAGAACACCATCTCCTCGGACGGCGCCGGGACGTCCGCGAAGCCGCGTTCGGAGAGCCAGACCCGGGCCAGTCCGCCCAGGTGGCCGTCGTCGAGGACCTCGCGCAGGGCCGGCTCGGCCTCCGCGCCGACCAGGGAGAGGGCCTGCTGGCAGGCCAGCCGGCGGCGCGGCGCCGCCTCGTCGTCGCCCCGGGCCGCGGCGAGGAGTTCGCGGGCGGCGTCCAGGGGGGTGCGCCGGGCGAGCCACAGCTCGACCTCCGACCGGGCGGCCTCCTCGCCGTGGCCGGGCAGCGCGGCCAGCAGGGCCCGGGCGTCCTCCCCGGCGAGGTCCCCCACGACGGGGGCGGTGACGCCCGCCTCCAGCATCCGTCGCCGCACGCCGTACAGGCCGAGCGGGGTGAGCCGCACCATGCCGTAGCGGGCCACGTCCTCCTCGGCGATCCCGCCCAGGTCGCCGGCGTCGTCCGGCTCGCCCGGGCCGTCCGGGCCGTCCGGGCCGTCGGAGGCTCCCGCGTCCACCTCCTCGATCAGGGCGGTGTCCACGGGCCGGTAGGCGATGGCCCCGGTCGGCTCCAGCAGCCGGAACTGCTCGTCCAGCTTCACCATCAGCACCGAGACGTCCTCCAGGACGGCGTCGGTGGGGTGGTTCATGTCCTCGGGGACGACCATCGAGGCGGCGAGCACCGGCAGCGGCACCATCGCCCCGGCCGTCACGGCGGGATCGGTGGCGGTCAGGACGTAGAGGTTGCCGAGGGCGCTGTCGAGGAAGCCGGCCTCCTCCTCGAGGTTCCAGGGGAGCCCGTCGGGGCCGAAGTCGTCGGGACCGGCCTCCTCCCCGAGGCCGGACGCGGCGGCGTCGGCGAGCACCGTCTCCAGTCCGCCCTGCCAGATCTCCAGCACGTCGGCGGGACCGCCCCGGGTGAGCAGGGCCAGTTCCGCTCCGGGGGTGACCGTGTCGCTCCCGTCACCGTCCCCGCCGCCGTCCTCGACGACCTCCAGCAGGCCGGTGTCGACGGCCAGGTCCCACGCCCGCGCGGCGTGCGCCGGGCCGTCCCCGTCGGCGCCGAGGCCGAGGTGGGCGGCGGCCTCCGCCAGCCGGTCGGCGGGCAGCCCGCCCCCGGCGGCCACCCGGGTCCGCTCCCCCGCCCAGCGCGCGAGCCTCGCGGCGCGGGACAGCAGCGGCGAGGCGAGGGCGTCCCGCGCCAGTTCGGCGTCGGCGGGCAGCCGTACGGGGGGCGCGGTGGGACGGGCGGCACCGGTCATCTGAGGGGGCTCCTCGGTGGGCGTGCGGGCACGACGCTGCCCCAGCGTAGACCGCTTCCGCCGCCGCCGTCCGGTTCACCGGATCTTCCAGTCCCGTACAGTCGCCCCTCCTTGACAAGTACCCGGCCGGGACGGCACGTTACGCGCGTAGAAATCGCACAGATCGCACAGTACGACCAGTACCACCAGTGCGACCGGTGCCGCCCGCAGGACCGGCACCGTCCCCCTCCCGCCTTCCCCCTCCCCCCTTCCCTCTCCCGCTTTTCCGTCTCCCTCCCGTCCCGGCGCCCCGGCGTCCCGGCTCTCCCGCACCGTCCCGGAGGAACCCCTTGAGCAGATCCCCGGCCCGCACCGCCGCACTCACCGTCGCCGCGCTGACCTCGACCCTGCTGGCCGTCCCCGCCTCCGCGGCGGACCGGGCGGCCGGGACCGGGGCGGACGCGGTCCGCGTCCACGACATCCAGGGCGGCACCCGCATCTCGCCCCTCGACGGCGAGCACGTCACGGAGGTGCCCGGCGTCGTCACCGGCGTCCGCACCCACGGCTCGCGGGGCTTCTGGATCCAGGACACCGCGCCCGACGGCGATCCGGCCACCAGCGAGGGCCTCTTCGTCTACACCGGCTCGGTCCCCACGGTGGCCGTCGGCGACCTGGTGCGGGTCTCGGGCACGGTCGGCGAGTACCGCCCGGGCGGGAACTCCTCCGGCAACCAGACGGTCACTCAGATATCCCGCCCCGCGGTGACGGTGGTCTCCTCCGGCAACGCCCTTCCCGACCCCGTCGTCCTGGACTCCGCCTCCGTCCCCGGGGCGTACGCCCCCGAGGGCGACCCGGCCGCGGCGGGGAGCATCGAGGGGCTCCCGCTGCGGCCCGGCACCTACGCGCTGGACCTGTACGAGTCGCTGGAGGGCATGGACGTCCAGGTCCGCGACGCCCGTGTGGTCGGCCCCAGCACCGAGCACGCCGAACTGTGGGTGACCGTCGAGCCCGGGGAGCGCCCGACGCGGCGCGGCGGCACGGTCTACGGCGGCTACGACCAGCAGAACCCCGGCCGCCTCAAGGTCGAGTCGCCGGTGCCGCCGGCCGAACGGCCCTTCCCCGCCGCGAACACCGGCGACGTGCTCGCGGGCGCGACGACCGGGCCGCTGGACTACGACCAGTACGGCGGCTACCACCTGGTCGCCCGCGAACTGGGAACGGTGGAGGACCGGGGCCTGGAGCGGGAGCGCACCCGCCGGCAGCACCGCGGCGAACTGGCCGTCGCCACCTACAACGTGGAGAACCTCCACCCGGGCAACGAGCAGGAGAAGTTCGACCGGCTGGCCCGGGGCGTGGTGGACAACCTCGCCTCCCCCGACATCCTCGCCCTGGAGGAGATCCAGGACGACAACGGGCCCCGGAACGACGAGGTGGTGACCGCCGGCGAGACGGTCGCCAGGTTCGTCGAGGCCGTCGTGGCCGCGGGCGGCCCGCGCTACGACTGGCGCTCCGTGGACCCGGTCGACGACGCCGACGGCGGCCAGCCCGGCGGCAACATCCGCAACGTCCTCCTCTTCAACCCCCGGCGGGTGTCCTTCGTGGACCGGCCCGGCGGCGACGCCACCACCGCGGTCGGCGTCCGGCGCGAGCGCGGCCGGGCGGCGCTGACCCACTCCCCCGGCCGCGTCGCGCCGGACGACACCGCCTGGGAGGACAGCCGCAAGCCGCTGGCCGGCGAGTTCCGCTTCCGCGGCAGGACGGTCGTCGTGATCGCCAACCACTTCGCCTCCAAGGGCGGCGACCAGTCCCTGCACGCGGCCGTCCAGCCGCCCGGCCGCCCCTCCGAGACCCGGCGCGTGGCGCAGGCGAAGGTGGTCAACCACTTCGTGCGGCAGGTGCTGGCGGTGGACGGGAGGGCCCGCGTCGTGGTCCTCGGCGACATCAACGACTTCGAGTTCTCCGCCACCGCCCGCGAGCTGACCGCGGGCGGAGCGCTGCGCAGCGCGGTGCTCTCGCTGCCGGCGTCCGAGCGCTACACCTACGTCTACGACGGCAACTCCCAGGTGCTGGACCAGACCCTGGTCTCCCCCGCGATCCGCCGCTTCGACTACGACATCGTGCACGTCAACGCGGAGTTCGCCGACCAGGCCAGCGACCACGACCCCCAGGTGATCCGCTTCCGCCCCTGACGCCCGCACACGCCCGCCGAGTCCGCACGCCGCGCCCCCGCGGGAGCGCGGCGTGCCGGCCGGGGCCCCGGGGAGGCGCGCCCGCGGAGTCCGGGTGGACCCGGCGCGCCGCCGTGGACCAGACTCCCGGCATGTCCGACTCCCCCTTCGGCCGCGTCGCCGCCGCCATGATCACCCCGTTCACCTCCGCGGGCGCCCTGGACCTTCCGGGCGCACAGCGGCTCGCCACCCACCTGGTGGACCGGGGCGGCTGTGACGCGCTGGTGCTGAACGGCATCGCCGGCGAGTCCCCGACCACCTCCGACGAGGAGAAGACCACGCTGGTACGGGCCGTGGCGGAGGCCGTCGGCGACCGGGCCCGGATCGTCGCGGGCGTCGGCTCCGCCGACACCCGGCACTCGGTGGAGCTGGCCCGGGCCGCCGAGCGGGCGGGCGCCCACGGCCTGCTGGTCGTCACGCCGTACTACTCCCGCCCCACCCAGGAGGCCATCGCCCGCCACCTGGCCGCGGTCGCCGACGCCACCGCCCTGCCGGTGATGCTCCACGACGTCCCCGCCCGCACCGGCGAGGGCACTGCGCTGACCGCCGGAACGCTGGCGCGGCTCGCGGAACACCCGCGCATCCGCGCGGTCGAGGACTGCGCCGGTGATCTGATGAAGACGGCGAAGGTGCTGGGCTCCACCGCTCTGGCCTGCTACTCCGGCCGCGACGAGCTGAACCTGCCGCTGCGCGCGATCGGCGCCCACGGCTGCGTCAGCACGGTCGCCAACGTGGCCGGTCCCGCCGTGCGCGGCGTGCTGGACGCCTTCGACGCCGGCGACCACGCCGAGGCCACCCGGCGCCACCTGGCCCTCGTCCCGCTCGTCGACGCGATGACGTCGAAGGTGCCCGGCACGGTCGCCGTCAAGGCGCTGTTCGCCGCGGCGGGGCTGCCGGGCGGCCCGGTGCGCCCGCCGCTGCTCCCGGCGGACGCGGCGCTGACGGCGCGGCTGGCCGACGCCCTCAGGCGGGTCCTGGGGTAGTCCGCGTCTCCCGCGGGTCCGGCGCCTGGGCCCGGGCCGGGTCCTGGCCGCCGCCTCCGTCCCCGCTCCTGCTCCCGCTCCCGGGGCCGCCCACCAGGTCCCGGACCAGGAGGGTGGCGCCCGCGACCGCGCCCGGCATCAGGAAGACCGCGGCCAGCGGCACCAGGAAGCACAGCACCAGCGGCACCCCGAAGCCGAGCGCGAGGGCCTTGCGCCCGCGCAGCAGCCGCAGCCGCTCCCGGACGGGGACGTCGCGGCGCTGCAGGGCGACCGAGGTCAGCTCCACGGTGAGGAAGAAGCCGGAGACGGCGAAGCCGAGCACCGGGACGACGGTCTGGCCGACGACGGGGACGAAGCCGAGCGCGAACAGCAGCACGGCGAAGCCGGCGGCCCGCAGCAGCACGTGGACGTTGTCCCGCAGCGCGATCCACACCTCGCGCCACAGCGGGCGGTCGGGGGCCTCGGGCGCCCCGCCCTCGGACTCCTCCACCTTCTCCGACAGCGACTCGTAGAAGGGGTCGCCGATCAGCAGGGTGGCGGCGGTGAAGGTGAGCACCGCCAGCAGCAGGCCCGAGGCGAACAGCAGCGCGGTGAGGGTGCCGCGCAGCAGCCCGGCCCAGGGCGAGCCCCAGTCGTCGGCGAACGGCGTGGCCCAGGCCACCAGGTCGTCGGACCAGAAGGCGAGGGCGGTCAGGGCCGCCGCGTACAGCACGAGGGTGATCAGCGCGGGCAGCAGCCCGAAGCCGAACCACCGCCCGTTGCGAAGGACCCACTTCTGGCCCCGGCCCAGGTACCGCATTCCGGTCACGAGATCACCCATGGCCGGAAAGGGTAGCGGGCCCGCCGCCCGGGACGGGTGGCGGGCCGGAGGGCCACGGCCCGGGCGGCCGGGGTCAGTTGTGGCTGTGGAGCGCCTCGTTGAGGCCGCCCCAGGTGCCGGAGCGCTGCAGGGCCTCGACGGTGCCGGTGGTGGAGTTGCGGCGGAAGAGGAGGTTGCTCGCGCCGGACAGCTCCAGGGCCTTGACGACCTGGCCGTCGGGCAGGGTGACCCGGGTGCCCGCCGTCAGGTACAGGCCCGCCTCCACGATGCAGTCGTCGCCGAGCGAGATGCCGAGGCCCGCCTCGGCACCCAGCAGGCAGCGCTTGCCGATGGAGATGGTCTGCTTGCCGCCGCCGGAGAGGGTGCCCATGATCGAGGCGCCGCCGCCGATGTCGGAGCCGTCGTCCACGACGACGCCCGCGCTGATCCGGCCCTCGACCATGGAGGTGCCCAGCGTCCCGGCGTTGAAGTTGACGAAGCCCTCGTGCATCACGGTGGTGCCGGAGGCCAGGTGGGCGCCCAGCCGCACGCGGTCGGCGTCGCCGATGCGCACGCCCTTGGGGATGACGTAGTCGGTCATCCGCGGGAACTTGTCGACGCTGGTGACCGTGAGCTGCTTGCCGGCGGCGCGGGCGGCGAGGCGGGTCTGCTCGATCCGGTCCACGGGGACGGGGCCGAGGTTGGTCCAGGCCACATTGGCCAGCAGGCCGAAGATGCCGTCGAGGTTCTGGCCGTGCGGCTTCACCAGGCGGTGGCTGAGCAGGTGCAGCCGCAGGTAGACGTCGTGGGCGTCCAGCGGCTTGTCCTCCAGCGAGGAGATCACCGTACGGACCGCGACGACCTCGACACCGCGGAGCGGGTCCGGACCCAGTGCCTGCGGCGCGGCGTCGCCCAGCAGCTCGGCGGCGCGCTCGGCGCTCAGCCGCTCGGTCCCGGCCGGGCCGGGCTCGTCGGTCAGCTCGGGCGCGGGGAACCAGGTGTCGAGGACGGCCCCTCCGTCGGCGGCGATGGTGGCCAGCCCGGCGGCGACGGCGCCGGTCCTGCGGGGGGAGGGTGCGGGTGCTTCGGTCATGGTCAAACGCTAACCGGACGCGCTCCGCGAACGCGAACCGGTCCGCCGGCCGGACGCCCGTGCGCGCCGGGGCCCGCCGCGTGCTCGCGGCCGGACGCGGGCGGCCCCGCGGGGCGGTCCCGCCGGGCGCCTCCCTCCGGCCCGGGGAGCCCCGGAGGCCCCGGGGAGCCCCGGAGTGCGGGGCGCGCGGTGCGCCCGGATCGTCCGGTCACCGCCGCGGGTGTGCCGCCGGCCGGCGCGGAGCGGGCGCGGGCCGAGCCGTCGGGGGACGCGCCCGGACCGCCCGGCGCGCCGATTGCCGCCCATATGTGAAGAGGACGTGACGGACCGGCGAAGAGCGGGGTCACAAGCCCGGATTGGTGACCTCCGGACGCTTGAAGCATGTGGCCGACCCTAGGATGATCTGGCATTCCAGCGCCCGTAGCGGACGTGGGTGGGCTCTGGCATCACCAGCGTCGTGCCCGGTATGTCGATCCAGGTCGATCGGAATCCGACGGATCGCCAGAGCCGGCCACTCCCGCATGTCGCGTTCCCGCCCGGGCCTGGCGTCCGCTCTTTCCTGCCTGAGGATCTGATGACTCAACACATACCAGAGGCGGTGTTCTGGTGCCTTGCCACAACCGTTCCCGCGGTTGTGCTGCTGGTGCGTCAGAGCCGGATCAGCGCCCGCCTGCGCCGTCGCCTGACGCGTTCCGAAGCCGCGCTGCGCGCCCGTGAGGAGGAGGTCCGGCATCTCGTCGAGGCCCGGCTCCCCGCACTGGTCGAGGCGCCCCACGGCGACGCGTCCGTGCCCGGCCCGCTCGACGCGGAGCTCGCCACGACGGCGTACGGGGCGAACCTGGAGAAGGTCATCGGGATGTTCACCGGCGCCGCCGAGGCCGCGCGGTCCCGCGCCGACCAGTCGGCGAAGGCCGCGCTGAAGGGCGCGGTGCGCGCCCTTCAGGCCCTGGCGAACGAGCAGCAGGTGTCGATCTCGGACATGCAGGACCGGCACGACAACCCCGACGTGCTCCGCGACCTGCTGGAGATCGACCACGCCAACGCCCAGTTCGGCCGGAGGGCGCAGGCCATCGCCGTGCTCTGCGGTTCGTGGCCGGGGCGGCAGCGCGTCGCCTCGCCGCTGGTCGACGTCGTCCGCGGAGCCACGTCGCGGATCCGGGACTACCGGCGCGTCAAGGTCCACTCCGAGGTCGACATGGACGTGGTGAGCCGGGCCGTCGAGCCGGTGGTCCTCGCGGTCGCCGAGCTGCTGGACAACGCGGCGCGGCACTCCCAGCCGAACACCGCCGTCGAGGTCGACATCCGGCCCGCGCACAACGGTGTCAGCATCGTCATCGACGACGCGGGCATCGGCATGGACGCACGCGAGGTCGAGGAGGCCACCCGGCGCCTGTCCGGCCGGGAGGACATCGACATCAACCGGCTCGGCGACCCGCCGCAGTTCGGCTTCGCCGTCATCGGCGTGCTCGCCGCCCGGTACGGCTTCAGCGTCTCCGTCGACACGCGGTCCCCCTACGGCGGTGTGCGGGCCGTCCTCTTCCTGCCCAACGCGCTCCTGGAACAGCAGCGTCCCGCCGAGCCGGCCACCGCCGTCCGGGAGACCGGGGCGCCGGACGTGCCGGACGTACCGGACGTGCCGGACGTGCCGGACGTGCCGACCGCGCTGGAGCCCGCCCCGGAGCCCGTCCCGGCCGCGTCGTCCGGCACCGGCCCCTCCGGGGACGCCGCGGACGGGCCGGCCTCCCCGGAGGCACCCGCCCTTCCCCGGCCGGCCGCCGAGCCCTCCTCCCCTCCGGCGTCACCCGCCCCGGCCTCCTCCCCGGCGGCGGTACGGGAGTCCACGGCGGGGGGCCTGCCCAAGCGCCGCCGGCGCGAGCCCCGGCCCCACCCGTCCGCCGACGGCACGGTCCCGGCCGGCTCCGGCCCCGCGCTGGTCCGCCCGGCCACCGAAACCGCCTCACGCATGAGCGCTTTCGCCCGCGGCACCCGCTCGGGCCGCGGCGCATCCCCGGACAGTGAAGGGAACCCCCAGGAATGAACGGCCACATGACCAACGAGCTGGGATGGATGCTCGACGAGGTCCTGAAGGTGCCGGAAGCCCGCCACGCCATCCTGCTCTCCGCGGACGGCATGCTCCGCGCCCACTCCCAGGGCATCCGGCGCGACGAGGCCGAGCGGCAGGCCGCGGCCCTGTCCGGCCTGCAGTCCATCAGCCGCAGCACCGCCGAGTTCTGCGGGAACGAGTCCTCGCCCTGGCAGCAGACGCTCGTGGAGTTCGTCGACGGATACGTCTTCCTGGTGGCCGCCGGCGCGGGCGCCTACCTGGCGGTCTCCGCCGGCCAGAACGTCGACATGGAGGCGGTCACCTACAGCATGCACAAGCTGGTCGACCGGCTGGGCAAGGAGCTGACCACTCCGCCCCGGCAGGACTCCGCGTCCGGTACCGCATGACTCCGCCCCGTCCCCGGCGTGAGCGAGGGCTGGTACGGCCGTACGTCATCACGGACGGCCGGGCCCATCCGACGCGCAACGTACTGGATCTCGTGACGCTGGTGACCGCGGTGAGCAGCCGCCCCCTGAGCGGTCTGAACCCGGAGAAGCGCCGCGTCATGGAACTGTGCCGGGGAGGGGCGCTGTCGGTCGCCGAGGTCGCGGGGCACCTCGGTCTGGCCACGAGCGTCACCAAGGTGCTGCTCAGCGACCTCATCGACAGCGGCCACATCACCGTCCGGCCCCCCATCCCCAAGGCACAACTGCCCGACGCCCAACTCCTGCAGGAGGTACTCGATGGGCTCCGCGCCCGTTTCTGATCGGGTCTATGTCGCGGACACGGTCACCACCGCGGTCAAGATCCTGATCGTGGGGCACTTCGCCGTCGGCAAGACCACGTTCGTCGGCTCGCTCTCCGAGATCCGGCCGCTGCGCACCGAGGAGATCATGACGCAGGCCGGCGAGATGATCGACGACCTGGCCGGGGTCCCCGACAAGACCACGACCACCGTCGCCATGGACTTCGGCCGCCTCACGCTCAGCGACTCGCTGGTGCTGTACCTGTTCGGCGCCCCCGGGCAGAAGCGCTTCATGCGGCTGTGGAAGGACATGATGCAGGGCGCCCTCGGCGCGCTGGTGCTGGCGGACACCCGGCGGCTCGACCAGTCCTTCGACATCATGAGCGTGCTGGAGGAGCACGGGATGCCGTACGCGGTCGCCGTCAACCAGTTCGACGGCGCGCCGGTCTTCCCCGAGGAGGAGGTCCGCGAGGCCCTCGACCTGCTCCCGGAGACCCCTCTGGTCACCTGTGACGCGCGCGACACCGAGTCCTCGTCCAAGGCGCTGATCGCCCTCGTCGAGTACCTCCAGACCCGCACCCTTCAGGAGCAGCGATGACCACATCCCGACCCGTGTCGGACGCCGTGCCGCCGCCGGGCTGTCCGGCGCACGCCGCCGTCGCCGGCGGCACGGACACACCCGGCCGTACCGGCCTCCGGGCCGCCGAGCGCATGTACGGCCCGGAGTTCGCCGCCGATCCCATGGCGACCTTCACGCGCCTGCGCGCCCACGGCTCCGTCGCGCCCGTGGAGATAGCTCCCGGCGTCGACGCCTGGGTGGTGCTCGGGTACGAGACCGCCCTGGAGGTGCTGCGCAGCCCGGAGCGGTTCTCCAAGGACCCGCGCCGGTGGAAGGCGCTGGCCGAGGGGAGGGTCCCGGCGAACAGCCCGGTCGTGCCGATGATGATGTACCGGCCGAACGCCCTGTGGACCGACGGCGAGGAGCACAGCCGCCTGCGCCGCGTCATCACCGACAGCCTCGGCCGCGTGGACCCCAACGCGCTGCGGAGCTACGTGGAGCGCAGCGCCGACACCCTCATCGACCGGTTCGGTCCCCGGGGGGAGGCCGATCTGCTCGGCGAGTACGGTGCCGTGCTGCCGCTGCTGGTCTTCGAGCAGCTCTTCGGCTGCCCGGCCGACATCGGCGACAAGATGGTCCGTGGCATGGCGGGGATCTTCGACGCCAACGCCGACTCCGAGAAGGCGAACGCCCTGCTCACCGAGGCCGTCGCCGAGCTGGTCGCGCTCAAGCGGAGGCAGCCGGGGCCGGACGTGACGTCCTGGATGATGGCCCACCCCAGCGGGCTGACCGACGAGGAGATGATCCACCAGTTGGTGCTGCTGCTGGGCGCGGGCACCGAGCCCGAGCAGAACCTGATCTGCAACGGCCTGCGGCTGCTGCTGTCCGACGACCGGTTCGCGGGCGATCTGGCGGGCGGCAGCATGCCCGTCGAGGACGCGCTCGACGAGGTGCTGTGGACCGACCCGCCCATGGCCAACTACGCCATCCACTACCCGATCCACGACGTGGAACTCGACGGGACCCTCCTGCGCGAGGGCGAGCCCATCCTGATCAGTTTCACCGCCGTGAACAACGACCCGACCCTGGTCAGCGACCGCCGGGTCGGCAACCGGGCCCACATCACGTGGGGCGTGGGTCCGCACACCTGCGCGGCGAAGGGCTCCGCACGGCTGATCGCCGCGGTCGCCGTGGAGAAGCTCCTCGACCGCATCCCCGACATCGAGCTGGCCGTCGGGGTGGAGGAGCTGGAGTGGCGGCAGGGGCCCTTCAACCGGGGCCTGGTCTCCCTGCCGGTGCGCTTCCCGCCGATCGCCCCCGCACAGCGGCCCTCCGAGGACCGCGGACGGGACGCGGAGCCGGTCCCGTCGTCGCCTCTGCCGTCCGCGCCGGCGCCCGTGCCCGGGGGGACCGGGTCCACGGACGGGGCGGACGGAGCAGACCGGTCCACGGGGCGCTGGTGGAGTTCCCTGGCGCGGTGGTGGCGCGGGCGGTAGCCGGGACGGCCGGCCGTGGCGTGCAGCGGCCCGGGCCCGCCGGCGTGTGCCGACGGGCCCGGGCCGTGTGCGTGACCGCTTCGATCGCCTCGAATTACCTCGGACGGCCTCCGGTCACCGGCGTCTCAGACGTTGAAGCCCAGGGCGCGGAGCTGCTCGCGGCCCTCGTCGGTGATCTTGTCCGGGCCCCACGGGGGCATCCAGACCCAGTTGATCCTCAGGTCGCTGACCAGGCCCTCGGTCGCCGACCTGGCCTGGTCCTCGATCACGTCGGTCAGGGGGCAGGCCGCGGACGTCAGGGTCATGTCCAGGGTGACGACGTTGGAGTCGTCGATGTGGATGCCGTAGACCAGCCCCAGGTTGACGACGTCGATGCCCAGCTCGGGGTCCACCACGTCGTACAGCGCCTCGCGGACCTCGTCCTCGCTCACCGGCTTCGTCGTGGTCGGGGTCTCGCTCATGCGGTCTTCTCCTCGACCTTCTCGTCGGTGGAGCCGCCGCCCAGCGCCTGGGCGGTGGCGTCCTTCCATGCCATCCAGCTCAGCAGGGCACACTTCACGCGTGCCGGGTACTTCGAGACCCCCGCGAACGCGACCGCGTCCTCCAGGATCTCCTCCATGGCGTCGTCCGGCTGGATCCGGCCCTTGGACTGCATCAGCTCCAGGAAGGTCTCCTGGATCCTGCGCGCCTCGTCCAGCTCCTTGCCGACCAGCAGCTCGTTCAGCACCGAGGCGCTGGCCTGGCTGATGGAACAGCCCTGCCCCTCGTAGCTGACGTCCGCGATGGTGGAGCCGTCCAGTTTCACCCGCAGCGTGACCTCGTCGCCGCACGTCGGGTTGACGTGGTGCACCTCGGCGTCACCGTCGCGGAGCCCCCGTCCGTGCGGGTGCTTGTAGTGGTCCAGGATCACGTCCTGGTACATGGAGTCAAGCTTCACGAGTCACCTTCAGCCGCTGCAGTCGTCCGTCACGGGTCGCGGAACGTCAACCGAAGAAGTTCCGCACGTGCTCCAGCCCCTCCACCAGGGCGTCGACCTCGGCGGGAGTGGAGTACAGATAGAACGACGCTCGCGTGGTCGCGGGAATTCCGTACCGCAGGCAGACCGGCCGCGCGCAGTGGTGGCCGACCCGGACCGCGATGCCCTGTTCGTCGAGCACCTGCCCCACGTCGTGGGGGTGGATGTCACCGAGCGTGAAGGAGATCGCGGCGCCGCGGTCCTCGGCCGTGGTCGGGCCGATGATCTTCAGTCCGGGGACCTCCTGCAGCCTGCCGACCGCGTACTCGGTGATCGCGTGCTCATGGGCCGCGATGCGGTCCATACCGATCGAGGTGAGGTAGTCCACGGCGGCGCCCAGCCCGACGGCCTGGGCGATCGGCGGGGTGCCCGCCTCGAACTTGTGCGGCGCGGGGGCGTAGGTGGAGGAGTGCATCGAGACGGTCTCGATCATCTCGCCGCCGCCGAGGAACGGCGGCAGGTCCTCCAGCAGCTCCTGCCGTCCCCACAGCACGCCGATGCCGGTCGGGCCGCACATCTTGTGGCCGGTGAAGGCCACGAAGTCGGCCTGGAGCGCCTGCACGTCCAGCGGCATATGCGGGGCGGCCTGCGAGGCGTCGACGACCACCAGGGCGCCGACCTCCTGGGCGCGGCGGACGATCGTCTCGACCGGGTTGAGCGTGCCCAGGATGTTGGAGACCAGCACGAACGAGACGACCTTGGTCCGCTCGGTGATGAGCTGGTCGATGTTCGACAGGTCCAGGCGCCCGTCGTCGGTCAGGCCGAACCACTTCAGCTTCGCGCCCGTGCGCTGCGCGAGGAGCTGCCACGGCACGATGTTGGAGTGGTGCTCCATCTCCGTGATGACGATCTCGGTGCGATCGTCCACGCGGTACGGCTCGTCGGCCCAGCCGAGCATGTTCGCCACGAGGTTGAGCGACTCCGAGGCGTTCTTGGTGAAGACCACCTCGTCGCGGCTCGGGGCGTTGATGAAGGCGGCGATCTTGTCGCGCGCCCCCTCGTACAGCGCCGTGGCCTCCTCGGCGAGCACGTGCACACCGCGGTGGACGTTGGCGTTGTGCCGCACGTAGTAGTCGCTCAGCGCGTCGAGCACCTGGTTCGGCTTCTGGGAGGTCGCCGCGTTGTCCAGGTACACGATCTTCTTCCCGTCGTGGACCGTGCGGTCCAGGAGGGGGAAGTCCTTGCGGATCGCCTCTGTGTCGAGAAGGCCCGGCAGCTGTGTCACGCCCTTGTTCCTCCGTTCGCCCCGCCGCTTCGGCGGCCGGGGATGTCCCCCGGCCGCAGGGCCGGGGGAATGCTGCGGTCACCCGCCCGGCGGGACCGGGCGGGGTGGTCGGTGGCCGTGGCCCCGCGCGCCTCGTTCACGCGGCCTGGCCGCCCTTCACGTAGGCCTCGTAGCCCTCTTCCTCCAGCTTGTCCGCCAGCTCCGGGCCGCCGGACTCGGCGATCCGGCCGCCCGCGAAGACGTGGACGTGATCGGGCTTGATGTAGCGCAGGATGCGCGTGTAGTGGGTGATCAGCAGGGTGCCGACCTCGCCGGTCTCGCGGACGCGGTTGACGCCCTCGGAGACGATGCGCAGGGCGTCCACGTCCAGGCCGGAGTCGGTCTCGTCGAGGATCGCGATCTTCGGCTTGAGCAGTTCGAGCTGGAGGATCTCGTGGCGCTTCTTCTCACCGCCGGAGAAGCCCTCGTTGACGTTCCGCTCGGCGAAGGCGGGGTCGATGGACAGCCGCTCCATGGCCTCCTTGACCTCCTTCACCCAGGTGCGCAGCTTGGGGGCCTCGCCGCGGATGGCGGTGGCGGCGGTGCGCAGGAAGTTGGAGACGGACACGCCCGGGACCTCGACCGGGTACTGCATGGCGAGGAAGACGCCGGCGCGGGCGCGCTCGTCGACCGTCATCTCCAGGACGTCCTCGCCGTCCAGGGTGACGGTGCCGCCGGTGACGGTGTACTTGGGGTGGCCCGCCAGCGAGTAGGCGAGGGTGGACTTGCCGGAGCCGTTGGGGCCCATGATCGCGTGCGTCTCGCCCTGCTTCACGGTCAGGTCGACGCCGCGCAGGATCTCCCGGGGGCCGTTCTCGGCCTCGACGGAGACGTGCAGGTCGTGGATCTCAAGCGTTGCCATGGGGCTTCAGGACTCCTGGGTGACGGAGACGAGCACAGCCGCGTCGGGGCCGTCTCCTTCGATCTTGACGGGGTATACGGGGACGGGACGCGTGGCGGGCGGACCGGAGGGCTTGCCGGTGCGCAGGTCGAAGCTGGAGCCGTGCAGCCAGCACTCGATCTGGCAGTCCTCCACCTCGCCCTCGGACAGGGAGACGTTGGCGTGCGAGCAGATGTCGTGGATCGCGAAGACCTCGCCCTCGGTGCGGACGAGGGAGACCGGCGTGCCGCCGACCTCCACCCGGCGGGGGGTGTCCTCCTCCAGCTCGCCGAGCGTGGCGACGCGGACGAAGCCCTCCGTGCCCGCTGTGCCTTCCGCGGTGCTCATGCGACGGACTCCTCCAGCTCCTCCTCGATCTTGGCGATCAGGCGGTCCTGGAGGTCGGGCAGGCCGATCTGCTGGACCAGTTCGGCGAAGAAGCCGCGCACCACCAGGCGGCGGGCGTCCTGCTCGGGGATGCCGCGCGCCATCAGGTAGAAGAGCTGCTCGTCGTCGAAGCGGCCGGTGGCCGAGGCGTGGCCGGCGCCCACGATCTCACCGGTCTCGATCTCCAGGTTGGGGACCGAGTCCACCCGCGCGCCGTCGGTGAGCACGAGGTTGCGGTTGAGCTCGTAGGTGTCGGTGCCGGTGGCCGAGGCGCGGATCACCACGTCGCCGATCCACACCGCGTGCGCGTCCTCGCCCTGGAGGGCGCCCTTGTAGACGACGTTGCTGCGGCAGTTCGGCGTCCCGTGGTCGACGAAGAGCCGGTGCTCCTGGTGCTGGCCGTTGTCGGTGAAGTACAGGCCGTACAGCTCGGCCTCGCCGCCCGGGCCCGCGTAGGTGACGCGGGGGTGGAGGCGCACCAGGTCGCCGCCGAAGGTGACCACCACGGACTTGAAGGTGGCGTCGCGGCCGACCAGCGCGTTGTGCTGGGCGCAGTGCACGGCCGTGTCGTCCCAGTCCTGGATGGAGACGACCGTCAGCTTGGCGCCGTCGCCGAGCACGTACTCGACGTTGGCGGCGCGCACGCCGTCGCCGGTGTGGTCGATGACGACGACGGCCTCGGCGAAGGCCCCCAGCTCGAAGACGGTGTGCCCGAAGGAGACGCCGCCCTGGCCGTGGACGCCGACCCGGATCGGCTCACCGAGCACGGTCTCCTTGGGCACGGTGACGACCGAGGCCTTCTCGAAGGAGCTGTAGGCCTGTGCCGCGACCCGGTCGACCGGCTTGCCCGCCCGGCCCAGCCGGGGGTCGTCGCGGCCGACGGTCTCGACCGTCACGCCCTCGGGCGCGGAGACCTCGACCTTGACGCCGCCGTCGGCGGTGGCGGTGCCGTCGTGCAGGCCCCGCAGCCGCTCCAGCGGAGTGAAGCGCCACTCCTCCTCACGGCCGTGCGGGACCGGGAAGTCCGCCACCTCGTAGGACGGCGGCGCGCTCATCCGGGTGGCGACGGTGGACTCGGCGGCCACCGCGATCGATCCGGAGGTGGTGGCCCCCGCCGGAATGTTCTGAGCCTCAGCCATGGCTGTCGTGTTGCTCGCTCTCTGTCGTCTGTGTCCGCTCGCCTCCGGGGGCCCTGTTCCGCCGCCGGCGCCGGTGGACCCGCGCTCCGTCGTACGCACCTGCGGTGCTCCGGTCGCTCGGTCCCGTCGCCCGCGGCGGCGGTGCCCCCTTCGGCTCGCTCACGGTCACGGGGTGGCCCCCGGGACGGGGGCTGCGGCGGGCCGGGTCAGCCGACCGCGCCCTCCATCTGCAGCTCGATCAGCCGGTTCAGCTCCAGCGCGTACTCCATCGGGAGCTCCTTGGCGATCGGCTCGACGAAGCCGCGCACGATCATGGCCATCGCCTCGTCCTCGGACAGGCCGCGGCTCATCAGGTAGAACAACTGGTCGTCGCTGACCTTGGAGACCGTCGCCTCGTGGCCCATGGTCACGTCGTCCTCGCGGACGTCGACGTACGGGTAGGTGTCCGAGCGGGAGACGGTGTCCACCAGCAGCGCGTCGCACAGCACGTTGGACTTGGAGCCCTCGGCGCCCTCGGCGATCTCGATCAGGCCGCGGTAGGAGGTGCGGCCGCCGCCCCGCGCCACCGACTTGGAGACGATGTTGGACGAGGTGTTGGGCGCCATGTGCACCATCTTGGCGCCGGCGTCCTGGTGCTGGCCCTCGCCCGCGAAGGCGATGGACAGGGTCTCGCCCTTGGCGTGCTCACCCATCAGGTACACCGCCGGGTACTTCATGGTCACCTTGGAGCCGATGTTGCCGTCGACCCACTCCATGGTCGCGCCCTCGTAGGCCACGGCGCGCTTGGTGACCAGGTTGTAGACGTTGTTCGACCAGTTCTGGATGGTCGTGTAGCGGCAGCGGGCGCCCTTCTTGACGATGATCTCCACGACCGCGGAGTGCAGCGAGTCCGACTGGTAGATCGGCGCGGTGCAGCCCTCGACGTAGTGGACGTAGGCGTCCTCGTCCACGATGATCAGCGTCCGCTCGAACTGGCCCATGTTCTCGGTGTTGATCCGGAAGTAGGCCTGGAGCGGGATGTCCACGTGCACGCCCTTGGGCACGTAGATGAACGAACCGCCGGACCACACCGCGGTGTTCAGCGCGGCGAACTTGTTGTCGCCGGCCGGGATGACGGTCCCGAAGTACTCCTGGAACAGCTCCGGGTGCTCCTTGAGCGCGGTGTCGGTGTCCAGGAAGATGACGCCCTGCTTCTCCAGGTCCTCGCGGATCTGGTGGTAGACCACCTCGGACTCGTACTGGGCGGCCACGCCGGCGACCAGGCGCTGCTTCTCCGCCTCGGGGATGCCCAGCTTGTCGTAGGTGTTCTTGATGTCCTCCGGCAGCTCGTCCCAGGACCGGGCCTGCTTCTCGGTGGACCGCACGAAGTACTTGATGTTGTCGAAGTCGATGCCGCTCAGGTCCGAGCCCCAGTTCGGCATGGGCTTCTTCTGAAAGAGCTTCAGGCCCTTCAGACGGAGCTTCAGCATCCACTCCGGCTCGGACTTCTTGGCCGAGATGTCGCGGACGACCTCCTCGGAGAGGCCGCGCTTGGCCGAGGCGCCGGCGGCGTCCGGGTCGGCCCAGCCGTACTCGTACTTGCCCAGGCCCTCCAGCTCAGGGTGGGCAGTCTCCGTGGGGAGAGTCATGCGGGGTTCCTCCCGGCTGTGCTTGCAGATGCTGTGGTGGTCTTGGGGGTGGCTCCGGGGACGGTCCCGGGGATGAACGTCGTGCACACGCCGTCGCCGTGGGCGATGGTGGCCAGACGCTGCACGTGGGTGCCGAGCAGGCGGGAGAAGACCTCGGTCTCCGCCTCGCACAGCTGCGGGAACTGTTCGGCGGCGTGGGCCACCGGGCAGTGGTGCTGACAGAGCTGCTCGCCGCTGGAGGCGGGTGCGCTGCGCGCAGTGGCAGCGTACCCGTCCCTGGACAGGGCCTCGGCCAGCACCCTGGCCCGGTCCTCGGGAGCGGCCCGCTCCAGTTCCGCCCGGTACCGCTCGGCCTGGGCGGCGACCCGGGCCCGGGCGAAGGCCGCCACCGCGGCCCTGCCCTTCTCGCCGCCGCCCGCGGCCTGCGCGATCCAGCGCAGGGCGTCGACGGCGAGCTGGTCGTAGGCCTGGTCGAACGCGCTCCGGCCGCGGTCGGTGAGCGTGAAGACCTTGGCGGGGCGGCCCCGGCCGCGCGAACCGTAGACCCGCTTCTCGCGGGGCTCCACGACGCCCTCGGCGACGAGGGCGTCGAGGTGGCGGCGGACCGCCGCCTGGGTCAGCTCCAGGCGCTGGGCCAGTTCGGCCGCGGTGGACGGGCCGTGGTCGAGTATGGAACGCGCGACCCGGTTGCGGGTGCCGTGCTGCTCCTCCGGCGCGGAGGGCGCGGGGACGCGGGCGTTGCCGGTGCCGTGCTGGGCCGCCATGACCGTTCGCGCCTCCTCACTCCATGCCGTCGCCGTTCCGCCGGGGCCGGGGAGCCGTCCCGCCGGGCGCACGTTTTTCACAACGCTATTGTTGCGTAATTCAAAGGAGCCGGGCAAGCCGCGCCCCGGACGGCCCGAATGGGATGCGTCACGTAAGGCATGCCTTACCCACGGTCCCGGCGCGACCTCCGTACGGCCCCTGGACCGCGGCGGCGTCCCGGGCTCCTAGACTCGCCCGTATGCGAGACACGGTGGCCGTCGAGGTCACAGGGCTGGTGAAGCGGTACGGGCGGCGGACCGCGGTGAACGGACTGGACCTCGCCGTCGGGCGCGGCACCGTGACCGCGGTGCTCGGCCCCAACGGGGCCGGGAAGACCACCACCATCGAGACCTGCGAGGGCTACCGCCGCCCCGACGCGGGCACCGTCCGCGTCCTGGGCCTCGACCCGGTCGCCGACGCGGCCGCCCTGCGCCCCCGGATCGGGGTGATGCTCCAGAGCGGCGGGGTCTACCCCACCGTCCGCGCCGCGGAGATGCTCCGCCACATGGCCGCGCTGCACGCCCATCCGCTGGACGTCGGCGCGCTGCTGGAGCGGCTGGGCCTGGACGGCTGCGGCCGCACCCCCTACCGGCGGCTGTCGGGCGGGCAGCAGCAGCGCCTCGCCCTGGCCATGGCCGTCGTGGGACGGCCGGAGCTGGTCTTCCTCGACGAACCGACCGCCGGCCTGGACCCACAGGCCCGCCGGGCCGCCTGGGACCTGGTGCGGGAGCTGCGCGCGGACGGTGTGACGGTGGTGCTGAGCACGCACTTCATGGACGAGGCCGAGGAACTGGCCGACGACGTCGCGATCATCGACGAGGGCCGGGTGATCGCCCGGGGCAGCCCCGAGGAGCTGTGCCGGGGCGGCGCCGAGAACACGCTGCGCTTCACCGGCCGCCCCGGGCTCGACCTGCGCTCGCTGCTCACGGCGCTGCCCACCGACACCGCCGTCGTCGAGCTGACCCCGGGCACGTACCGGCTGACCGGCACCGTCGATCCCCAGCTCCTGGCCACGGTGACGTCCTGGTGCGCGCAGAACGGGGTGATGCCGGAGCGGATCTCGGTCGGACGGCGCACCCTGGAGGACGTCTTCCTGGAACTGACGGGCAAGGAGCTGAGGTCGTGAACGCGAGGACGGCCGGGGGCGCGGAAACGGCCGGGCGGGGCACCTACGCCCCCCGGCCGGGTGCCGCACCGCTCCCGAGGATGATCGCCGCGCAGGCCGCGCTGGAGACGCGGCTGCTGCTGCGCCACGGCGAGCAGTTGCTGCTGACGGTCGTCATCCCGACGCTGCTGCTGGTGCTGTTCAGCTCCGTGGACATCGTGAACCTCGCGGACGCCGGCGGCGGCGAGCGCGTGGACTTCCTGGCGCCGGGCGTGCTGGCGCTGGCCGTGCTCTCCACCGCCTTCACCGGCCAGGCCATCTCCACCGGTTTCGAGCGGCGCTACGGCGTGCTCAAGCGGCTGGGCGCCTCGCCGCTGCCGCGGTGGGGGCTGATGACCGCCAAGACGTGCGCGGTGCTGGTCACCGAGGCGCTGCAGGTGGTGCTGCTGACCTCGGTCGCCCTCGCGCTGGGCTGGTCGCCGCGGGGCGGCCCGGCGGCCGTGGCGCTGCTGCTGATCGCCGGGACGGCCGCCTTCTCGGGGCTCGGACTGCTGATGGCCGGGACGCTCCGGGCCGAGGCGACGCTGGCCGCGGCCAACCTCGTCTTCGTCCTGCTGCTGGTCGGCGGCGGGGTGGTCGTACCGCTGGAGAGGTTCCCCGCCCCGGTGCGCGGGGTGCTGGAGTGGCTGCCGATCTCCGCGCTCTCCGACGGGCTGCGGGACGTGCTGCGCGACGGCGCCGGGATGCCGTGGGGGAACCTGGCCGTCCTCACGGTGTGGGCGGTGGCCGGCCTGGCCGCCGCGGCCCGCTTCTTCCGCTGGGAGTGACGGCGGGGACGGGACGGTCCCCCTCCCTCGCGTCCCCCTCGTGAAACGTCGCACAAGCGCACGCCTACGATGGGTCCGTGCCCAATCTGCTCACATTCGCGCGGAACCCCGTCGCGTACATCGCCGAGCGCTGGACCCCCGCCCAGCGCATCCTGGAGCGCGCCACCCTGGCCGCGCTCGTCATGAGCGTGGTCATCGTGGTCACCGGCGGGGTGGTGCGGCTGACCGGCTCGGGGCTGGGCTGCGAGACCTGGCCCAAGTGCAGCAGTGACAGCCTGGTCGCCACGCCCGAGATGGGCCTCCACGGCGCCATCGAGTTCGGCAACCGCCTGCTGACGTACGTGCTGTGCGCCGCCGTCGGCTGGGCGATCGTCGCGGCGCGCTCCGCCGAGCCGCGCCGCCGGGGGCTGTCGCGGCTGGCCTGGACGCAGTTCTGGGTGGTCGTGGCCAACGGCCTGATGGGCGGCGTGACCGTCCTGATGGAGCTGAACCCGTACACCGTCGCCGCGCACTTCCTGCTCGCCACCGTGCTGCTCACGGTCGCCACGGTGACCTGGCTGCGCTCGCGCGAGGGCGACGAGGGGCCGCGCCCGCTGGCGGGGCTGCGGATCAGGCAGCTCGCGGGGGTGCTGACGGCCGTGGCCGCGGCGCTGATCGTCGTCGGCACCATGGTGACCGGCGCGGGCCCCCACGCGGGCGACAGCAGCGACGTGCCGCGGATGGGCGTGGACTGGGAGCTGACCGCCCGGGCGCACGCCCTGCTCGCCTGGGCCGTGGTGGGGCTGACGGTGCTGCTGTGGCTGGCGCTGCGCGCCGTGGACGCCCCCCGGGGCCCGCTGGCCCGTGCCCGGGAGCTGCTGCTGGTGCTGCTGGCGCAGGGGGCGATCGGCTACGTCCAGTACTTCACCGAGCTGCCCGAGGTGCTGGTCGCGCTCCACCTGTTCGGCTCCTGCCTGGTGTGGATCGCCGTCCTGCGGATGCTGCTGTCGCTGCGCGAGCGCGGCCTGCCGCCCGCGGCCGCTCCCGCCGGGGACTCCGCTCCCGCCGTGGGGGCTCAGCCCGCGGGCAGCGCCCCGGCCGGGGCCGGCGCCTCGTCCAGCCGGTAGACGCGGCGGGCGTTCCCGCCGCCGACCAGCGCGGCGATCCGCCGCGCGTCCTGCCGGGTGCAGTCGCCCTCCTCCGTCCAGGCCGACAGCAGCCGGTCCATCGCCCGGGTGAACAGTCTCGCCCTCACCACGTACAGCTCCGGCAGCGCCCGGGCCCCGGTGGAGAACAGCAGCTTGCCGAACGGCGCCTCCTCCAGGGTCTCGGCCGGGCGCGGCCCGACGTCGGCGTAGACGTGGGGGAAGGCCGCGGCCAGCCGTGCCGCGGCGCGGTGGTGCGGGGGGCTCGGCAGCAGGACCACCGGTCTGCCGAGCCCGGCGGTGGCCCGCAGGAAGCCGGTGAGCGGCCCGGGGTCGGCGCAGCGCAGTTGCACCGGGCGGCCGGTGGCCAGCGCGCCCCACAGCAGGTGGCGGACGAGTACGGGTTCGGTGCGGCGCCCCCGGTCGCGCAGCCGGCGTCCGGCCGCGCGGCGCACCTCGCCCGGGCCGGGCGGCGAGCCCTCCAGGAAGCCGCCGTCGGAGACGAAGGCGACGGCGGTGCGGGCGGCCGCGTGCAGCGCCTCGGCGATGCCGGAGACGAACGCGGCGACCGTGCCGGAGGCGTCCGCGACCCGGGCGGCCAGTTGCTCCAGGGGAACGATCCGGTGGACGCCCTGGCCGGCGGAGCGGTCGGCGACGGCGGCCAGCTCGTCGGCGCCGGTGGGGCCGGCGGGGCCCGGTCCGTCCGGGCCGCCGGGGCTCGGGGGGTCGGCGGGCCCGTCGGTGGCCAGGAACGTCCCGATGCCGCTGCCGCGCAGCAGCGCCCGCCCCGCGGCGTACGCGCCCAGCTCGCGGCGGCGGGCCAGGTAGCGGACGGGTGCGCAGTGCGCCTCCAGGCCCAGCAGCGGCGGGCACCAGCGCCGCACCGCCAGGCCGAGCCGGGTGTCGAAGGACGTTCCCCCGGGCGGGCGGGCGCCGCCCCCGCCGCCGGTGGCGGCGGCCAGCCACGCCTCGAAGCCCGCCAGCCCCACCTCCCCGTGGAGGACTCCGCGGCCGTGGTGGTCGACGAGGGGCTCCATGCCCGGTTCAACGCCCGGGGGCCCGCCGGGTGTCGGCGCGGTGCCGGGGCGCCGCCTCAGCGGTTCTCCGGACCGCCGAGCTGGATGCCGGCCATGCGCTCCCACTCGTAGGGGCCGGTGCGGATGCGGGCGGCGAGGTCGCCGTCGAGGGTCTCGTGGACGGTGATCCCGGCCTTCTCGGCGGCCCGCTCGGCGATCTCCTTGGAGGGGGCCACCAGGTCGCCCCAGCCGCCGTCGGCGCCGACGAGGACGATCCGCACGCCGCGCCGGCCGAGGTGCGCGATCTGGCCGTCGGCGCTGCCGCCGCGCTCCTTGGCGAACGCGGTGATCTCCTTGGCGAGCCTGGCCGCCCACCGCTCGGCCCGGGCGCCGGACCTGGTCTCTTCCGCCTGCTGCGTGCTGTCCATGCACAAGATGCTACCGATGGGTAGATCGGCTGGCGACCGCCGTGCCGGGTGGCCTGCGCCACGCCGCCGTCACGCCACCGTCATACCGCCGTCATGCCACCGCCGCGGCGCGGGAGCGCCGCGGCGCCGTCACCGCAGGAACGGGTCCACCGCCACCGCCACGAACAGCAGCGACACATAGGTGATGGACCAGTGGAACAGCCGCATCTCCTTGAGCTTCGGCCCGGTGACCCCGGCCTTGGCGCGGGACTGGAGGGCGTGCGCCTCCTTCAGCCACCAGCCGCCCGCGGCGACCGCGACCAGCGGGTAGAACCAGCCGACGTACCCCAGCGGCCACAGGGCCAGCGAGACGGCGACCATCACCCAGCTGTAGATCACGATCTGCCGGGCCACGACCTTGTTGCTCGCGATGACCGGGAGCATCGGGACGCCGACGCGCGCGTAGTCCTCCCGCACCTTCATCGACAGCGGCCAGTAGTGCGGCGGCGTCCAGAAGAAGATCACCAGGAAGAGGACGACGGCGGCCCAGCTCACCTCGTTGGTCACCGAGGACCAGCCGATGAGGACGGGCATGCAGCCCGCGATGCCGCCCCAGACGATGTTCTGGGAGGTGCGCCGCTTGAGGAGCATCGTGTAGACGACGACGTAGAACAGGAGGGCACCCAGGGACAGGGCGGCCGAGAGCCAGTTGACCAGCAGGCCGAACCACGCCGTGGAGACCACGGCCAGGGTGATGCCGAAGGCCAGGGCCTCACCCGGTGAGACGATCCCGGTCACCAGCGGACGCCGCTCGGTGCGGTGCATCAGCGCGTCGATGTCCCGGTCGAGGTACATGTTCAGCGCGTTGGCACCGCCCGCCGACAGGTAGCCGCCGACGCAGGTGGCCAGCACCAGCCACAGGTCGGGGACGCCCTGCGCGGCGAGGAACATCACCGGAATGGTGGTGATCAGCAGCAGCTCGATGATCCGCGGCTTGGTCAGCGCCACGAAGCCCTTGATACGGGCCCCGAGCGGCCGGTGTGCTGGGCTCGGATCGAGCTCCCCCACGGCCCTTCGGGCGTGGGCGGTACCCCCACCCGCGGGACGGGATTCGACGGCCGTCACGGACACCCCTGATCACGATGCGACATGTGCGGCTCGCGCCGCATGGGACAAGCGAGGCCGGGCAGGCGCCCGGGACGACTCGCACGTACCACGCCACTGTAGACGCTGGCCATACGCCGCTCCGCCCCGGGGTGGCCCGTGTTGGCCCGCACCGCGCGGGAGGGGCGGCCCGGGAGCGGCACGGGGGCGGTGCGGCACCGCGGCGGGCCTTCCGCGCTCAGGTGCGCTCCGTGGTCGTCACCTGCTCGGAAAACGCCCAGCACCCGCCCGGTTCCGGGGGTTTCGGCCGCCGCTTCCCCGGCCGCCTCCCCCGGGGAACACGCAAAGGCCGATCGACCGAAATGGGGGGACAGTGGCGGGGGTACGCTCGACACCGCCCGGTGTGACCCAACCGACACCGGCCTTCGACATGTGGAGAGGAGCCCTGAGGCAGGGTGAGCACCAAGCCGACCACCACAGACCTCGAGTGGACCGAACTGGATCAGCGGGCTGTCGACACCGCCCGAGTCCTGGCCATGGACGCCGTGCAGAAAGTCGGCAACGGCCACCCCGGCACGGCCATGAGCCTGGCGCCCGCCGCCTACCTGCTCTTCCAGAAGCTGATGCGGCACGACCCGTCGGACCCGCAGTGGACGGGACGGGACCGGTTCGTCCTCTCCCCGGGCCACACCAGCCTGACCCTCTACATCCAGCTCTACCTGTCCGGTTACGGACTGGAGCTGGACGACCTCAAGGCCTTCCGCACCTGGGGCAGCAAGACCCCCGGCCACCCGGAGTACGGCCACACCGTCGGCGTCGAGACCACCACCGGGCCGCTCGGCCAGGGCATCGCCAACGCCGTGGGCATGGCGATGGCCGCCCGCTACGAGCGCGGCCTGTTCGATCCGGACGCCGCCCCGGGCACCTCCCCGTTCGACCACACCATCTGGGCGATCGTCTCCGACGGCGACCTGGAGGAGGGCGTCTCGGCCGAGGCGTCCTCGCTGGCCGGCCACCAGAAGCTGGGCAACCTCATCGCCCTGTACGACGACAACCACATCTCGATCGAGGGCGACACCGCGACCGCGATGAGCGAGGACGTCCTGGCGCGGTACGAGGCGTACGGCTGGCACGTCCAGCGCATCGAGCAGGCCCCCAACGGGGACTTCGACGTGCACGCCCTGTACGCGGCCCTGAAGGCGGCCCGGGAGGAGACCGAGCGCCCCTCGATCATCGCCGCCCGCACGATCATCGCCTGGCCCGCGCCGAACGCGCAGAACACCGAGGCCGCGCACGGTTCCGCGCTCGGCGCCGAGGAGGTCGCCGCCACCAAGCGGGTGCTGGGCTTCGACCCCGAGAAGCACTTCGAGGTGGCCGACGAGGTCCTGGCGCACGCCCGCAAGGTCACCGACCGGGGCCGCGAGGCGCGCGCCGAGTGGGACAAGCGGTTCGCCGAGTGGCGCGAGGCCAACCCCGGGCGCGCCGCCGAGTTCGACCGGATCGCCGCGGGGAAGCTGCCCGAGGGCTGGGAGGAGGCGCTGCCCACCTTCCCGTCGGGCAAGGACGTGGCGACCCGCAAGGCGTCCGGTGCCGTGCTCAAGGCGCTGGGCGGGGTGATCCCCGAGCTGTGGGGCGGCTCCGCGGACCTGGCCGGCTCGAACAACACCACCATCGACGCCTCCTCGTCCTTCCTGCCGGCGGACAACCCGCTGCCGGAGGCGAACCCGTACGGCCGCACGATCCACTTCGGCATCCGCGAGCACGCCATGGGCTCGACCATGAACGGCATCGCGCTGCACGGCAACACCCGGATCTACGGCGGCACCTTCCTGGTGTTCTCCGACTACATGCGCCCGGCGGTGCGGCTGGCGGCGCTGATGAAGCTGCCGGTCACCTACGTGTGGACGCACGACTCCATCGGCCTGGGCGAGGACGGCCCGACCCACCAGCCGGTGGAGCACCTGGCCGCGCTGCGCGCCATCCCGGGCCTGAACGTGGTCCGCCCGGCCGACGCCAACGAGACGGCCATCGCCTGGCGCGAGGTCATGCGCCGCCACGGCGACCGCCCGGCCCCGCACGGCATCGCCCTCACGCGGCAGAACGTGCCGACCTACGAGCCGAACGAGGACGCCGCCCGCGGCGGGTACGTGCTGCTGGAGGCCGAGGGCGGGGAGCCCCGGGTCGTCCTCATCGCCACCGGTTCGGAGGTGCAGCTGGCCGTCGCCGCCCGCGAGACGCTCCAGGCCGAGGGCGTGCCCACCCGGGTGGTGTCGATGCCGTGCCTGGAGTGGTTCGAGGAGCAGGACCGGACGTACCGCGAGAGCGTGCTGCCGCCGTCGGTGAGGGCGCGGGTGGCCGTCGAGGCCGGTGTCGGCCTGACCTGGTACCGGTACGTCGGTGACGCGGGCCGGGTCGTCTCCCTGGAGCACTTCGGCGCCTCGGCCGACTACAAGGTGCTCTTCCGCGAGTTCGGCCTGACCCCGGAGGCCGTGGTCGCCGCCGCCCGGGAATCAATCGACGCCGCCGCGAGCTGACGCCAACAGGCAACGAAGTAGGAGATGCATTTCCCATGACAGACGCACTCAAGCGCCTGACCGACGAAGGCGTCGCCATCTGGCTGGACGACCTGTCGCGCCACCGCATCACGTCCGGCAACCTCGCCGAACTGCTCGACGAGCAGCACGTCGTGGGTGTGACCACCAACCCGTCGATCTTCCAGAAGGCCATCTCCGAAGGCCACGGCTACGACCAGCAGCTCGCCGACCTCGCCTCGCGCGGGGTGACGGTCGAGGAGGCCCTCCGGATGATCACCACCGCCGACGTCCGGGACGCGGCCGACGTGCTGCGCCCGGTCTTCGACGCCACCGGGGGTCTGGACGGCCGGGTCTCCATCGAGGTGGACCCGCGGCTGGCCCACGCCACGCAGCCGACGGTCGCCGAGGCCAAGCAGCTCGCCTGGCTGGTGGACCGCCCCAACACCTTCATCAAGATCCCCGCCACCCGGGCCGGGCTCCCGGCGATCACGGAGACCATCGCCGCGGGCATCAGCGTCAACGTCACGCTGATCTTCTCCATCGAGCGCTACCGGATGGTGATGAACGCCTACCTGGAGGGCCTGGAGAAGGCCAGGGAGAAGGGCCTGGAGCTGTCCGGGATCCACTCCGTGGCGTCGTTCTTCGTCTCCCGGGTGGACACCGAGGTCGACAAGCGGCTGACCGCCCTGGGGACCGAGGAGGCCCTGGCGCTGAAGGGCAAGGCGGCGCTGGCCAACGCCCGGCTGGCGTACCAGGCGTACGAGGAGTTCGTCGCCTCCGACCGCTGGACGGCCCTGGAGTCCGCCGGCGCCAACCGGCAGCGCCCGCTGTGGGCCTCCACGGGCGTCAAGGACCCGAACTACCCCGACACCCTCTACGTCACCGAGCTGGTCGCCCCCGGCACCGTGAACACCATGCCGGAGGCCACCTTGCGGGCCGTCGCCGACCACGGCGAGATCACCGGCGACACCGTGCGCGGCACCTACGAGCAGGCCCGGGCCGACCTCGACGCGATCGCCAAGCTCGGCATCGACTACGACGAGGTCGTCGAGCTGCTGGAGGCCGAGGGCGTCGAGAAGTTCGAGAAGTCCTGGAACGACCTCCTGGCCTCCACCGAGGCGGAGCTGAAGCGCCTCGCCCCGAAGGAGGCGTAACGCAGGTGAGCAGCGCAGCCAACCCGCTGCGTGACGCACAGGACCGACGGCTCCCGCGCATCGCGGGGCCGTCGGGCCTGGTGATCTTCGGCGTCACGGGCGATTTGTCGCGAAAAAAGTTGATGCCGGCCGTCTACGACCTCGCCAACCGGGGCCTGCTGCCCCCGGGTTTCTCCCTCGTCGGCTTCGCCCGCCGCGACTGGGAGGACCAGGACTTCTCCCAGGTCGTGCACGACGCCGTCAAGGAGCACGCCCGCACCCCCTTCCGCGAGGAGGTCTGGCGGCAGCTCAGCGACGGCATGCGGTTCGTGCCGGGCGTCTTCGACGACGACGAGGCGTTCCGCAAACTGCGGTCCACCATCGAGGAGCTGGACAAGTCCCGCGGCACGGGCGGCAACTTCGCCTTCTACCTCTCGGTGCCCCCGAAGTTCTTCCCCACCGTCCTGGAGCAGCTCAAGAAGCACGGGCTGTCCGACGCCCCGGAGGGCTCCTGGCGCCGCGCGGTCATCGAGAAGCCCTTCGGCCACGACCTGGCCAGCGCCCAGGAGCTCAACCGGCTCGTCCACCAGGTCTTCCGCCAGTCCGACGTCTTCCGGATCGACCACTACCTGGGCAAGGAGACCGTCCAGAACATCCTGGCGCTGCGCTTCGCCAACACGATGTTCGAGCCGCTGTGGAACCGCAGCTACGTCGACCACGTGCAGATCACGATGGCCGAGGACATCGGCATCGGCGGCCGCGCGGGCTACTACGACGGCATCGGCGCCGCGCGGGACGTCATCCAGAACCACCTGCTCCAGCTCCTGGCCCTGACCGCGATGGAGGAGCCCTCCTCCTTCGACGCCAAGGCGCTGGTCACCGAGAAGCTCAAAGTGCTCAACGCCGTGCGGCTGCCGAAGGACCTGGGCCGGTACACCGTGCGCGGGCAGTACCAGGCGGGCTGGCAGGGCGGCCGGAAGGTGCCCGGCTACCTGGAGGAGGAGGGCATCGACCCGGACTCCCGGACCGACACCTACGCCGCCCTCAAGCTGGAGATCGACAACCGCCGCTGGGCGGGCGTCCCCTTCTACCTGCGCACGGGCAAGCGGCTGGGCCGCCGGGTCACCGAGATCGCGGTGGTCTTCCAGCGCGCGCCCTACTCCCCCTTCGACGCCACCGACACCCGGGAGCTGGGCCAGAACGCCCTGGTCATCCGGGTGCAGCCGGACGAGGGCGTGACGATCCGGTTCGGCTCCAAGGTGCCCGGCACCTCGATGGAGATCCGGGACGTGACGATGGACTTCGCCTACGGCGAGTCCTTCACCGAGTCCAGCCCCGAGGCGTACGAACGGCTCATCCTGGACGTGCTGCTGGGCGACGCCAACCTCTTCCCCCGGCACCAGGAGGTCGAGCGGTCCTGGGAGATCCTCGACCCGGTGGAGGAGTACTGGGAGACGCACGGCAGGCCCGAGCCGTACACCGCCGGGACCTGGGGGCCCCAGGCGGCCGACGAGATGCTCGCACGCGACGGACGGAGCTGGCGGCGGCCATGAACATCGACCTCACGGACACCACGTCCGGCCAGATCAACGCGGCCCTGGTGCAGGCGCGGCGGGCGATGGGCACCCCGGCCGTCGGCATGGTGCTCACGCTCGTCATCGTCACGGACGAGGGCAGCCACTACGACGCGCTGAAGGCCGCCAGCGAGGCGTCCAAGGAGCACCCCTCGCGGATCCTCGTCGTCATCCGGCGCCCGGGACGCTCCCCCCGGGACCGGGCCACGGCCCGGCTCGACGCCGAGGTGCGGGTGGGCGGCGAGACCGGTTCCGGGGAGACGGTCCTGCTGCGGCTCCACGGCGAGCTGGCCTCCCAGGCCCACAGCGTCGTCCTGCCCCTGCTGCTGCCGGACGCGCCGGTGGTCGTCTGGTGGCCCGCCGACGCGCCCGAGCAGCCTTCGAAGGACCCGCTGGGCGTGCTCGCCCAGCGCCGGATCACCGACGCGGCCGAGACCGAGGACCCGGTGGCGGCGATCGGCCTGCGCGCCCGGACGTACGCGCCCGGCGACACCGACCTGGCCTGGACCCGCGTCACCCTCTGGCGCAGCGTGCTGGCCGCCGCCCTGGACCAGAAGCAGGCCCGGGTCGAGCGGGCGATGGTCGAGGGCGAGGCGTACAACCCCAGCACCGAGCTGCTGGCGCTCTGGCTCGCCGACCGCCTGGCCGTCCCCGTCGACCGCGTGATCTCCGACGGCCCGGGCATCACGGCCGTACGGCTGGTGACGGACGAGGGCGAGATCTGCCTGTACCGCGGCGACGGCTCGCTGGCCCGCCTCTCGGTGCCCGACCAGCCCGACCGCAACGTGGCCCTCCACCGGCGCTCCACGGCCGAGCTGATCGCGGAGGAGCTGCGGCGGCTGGACCCGGACGAGACCTACGCGCGGGCGGTCCGCTTCGGCACCGACCGGCTGAGCGGCCGGGGAGCGGGAGCGGACTCCGCCGCCGGCGGGGACGCCGGGGAGACCGGGAGCACCGGGGACGGCGGCGCGGAGGCCGGCGAAGAAACGGGCGAGGGGAAGGGCGAGGGGACCAGGGCCAGGAAGACGGCCGGGGCCGGGAAGCGCTCCGGAAGGACGGCCGCCCGATGACCGCTTCCGAACCGGCTCCCCCGCAGGTCGTCGTCCACCCCGACACGGAGCGGATGGCCCGGGCCACGGCGGCGCGCCTGATCACCTCCCTGGTGGAGGCGCAGACCGCCCGCGGCGAGGCCTCCGTCGTCCTGACCGGCGGCCGCAACGGCAACGCCCTGCTGGCGGCCCTGGCCCAGGCACCGGCACGGGACGGCGTGGACTGGTCCCGCGTGGACCTGTGGTGGGGCGACGAGCGGTTCCTGCCCGACGGCGACCCGGACCGCAACCACACCCAGGCCCGCCGGGCGTTCCTGGACGCCGTCCCCCTGGACCCGGCACGCGTCCACCCGATGCCCGCCTCCGACGGCCCGCACGGGGACGACGTGGAGGCGGCGGCCGGGGCGTACGCGGCGGAGCTCGCCGCGGCGGCGGAGCGGGGCGGTCACCCGGGCGACCGGGTGCCGCCCTTCGACGTCCTGCTGCTGGGGCTGGGGCCGGACACCCACGTGGCCTCGCTCTTCCCGGACCACCCGGCCGTACGGGAGGACGGGCGCACGGTCGTCGGCGTCCGGAACGCCCCCAAGCCGCCGCCGACCCGGATCTCCCTCACGCTCCCGGCCCTCCGGACGGCCCGGGAGGTCTGGCTGCTGGCGGCGGGCGAGGACAAGGCGGAGGCGGCGGCCACCGCGCTGGCGGCCACGGACCCGCTCCGGACCCCCGCCGCGGGCGCCCGGGGCCGCTCGCGCACCCTGTGGATCCTCGACGAGGCGGCGGCGGCCGGCCTGCCGGCCTCGGCGCGGGACTGACCCGGCGCCCCGGCCGACCCGCCCGTACGGCGGCGGCCCGCTCCCCGGTCGGGGAGCGGGCCGCCGCTTTCCGCTTTCCGGGCGGCTGTCGCCCCGTCAGGCGCGGCCCCGCAGGGCCCGGTAGCGGGCCACCAGGGCCGCCGTGGAGGCGTCCAGCCCGGCCACCTCCGCGCCCTCGGTCAGCGCGGGCTCGATGCGCTTGGCGAGGACCTTGCCCAGCTCGACGCCCCACTGGTCGAAGGAGTCGATGTTCCAGATCGCGCCCTGGACGAACACCTTGTGCTCGTACAGCGCGACGAGCTGCCCCAGCACCGACGGGGTCAGCTCGGAGGCCAGGATCGTCGTCGTGGGGTGGTTGCCCCTGAACGTGCGGTGCGGGACCTGCTCCTCGGCCACGCCCTCGGCGCGGACCTCCTCCTCGGTCTTGCCGAAGGCCAGGGCCTGGCCCTGGGCGAAGAGGTTGGCCATCAGCAGGTCGTGCTGGGCCGCGAGCGCGGGCGGTAGCGCGGCCACGGGCCGGGCGAAGCCGATCAGGTCCGCGGGGATCATCTTGGTGCCCTGGTGGAGGAGCTGGTAGTACGCGTGCTGGCCGTTGGTGCCGGGCGTGCCCCAGACCACCGGGCCGGTCTGCCAGTCGACCGGCTCGCCCTGCCGGTCCACCGACTTGCCGTTGGACTCCATGTCGAGCTGCTGCAGGTACGCGGTGAACTTCGACAGGTAGTGGCTGTAGGGCAGCACCGCGTGGGACTGCGCGTCGAAGAAGGAGCCGTACCAGACGCCCAGCAGCCCCAGCAGCAGCGGGGCGTTCTCCTCCGGCGGCGCGGTGCGGAAGTGCTCGTCGACGGTGCGGAAGCCGTCCAGCATCTCGCGGAAGCGGTCCGGGCCGATGGCGATCATCAGCGACAGGCCGATGGCCGAGTCGTAGGAGTAGCGTCCGCCGACCCAGTCCCAGAACTCGAACATGTTGGCCGTGTCGATGCCGAACTTCGCGACCGCGGCCGCGTTGGTCGACAGCGCCACGAAGTGCCGGGCCACCGCCTCCTCGCCGGCGTTCAGGCCCTTCAGCAGCCAGTCCTTGGCCGAGGTGGCGTTGGTGATGGTCTCGATCGTGGTGAAGGTCTTGGAGGCGACGACGAACAGCGTCTCGGCCGGGTCCAGGTCCCGCAGGGCCTCGTACAGGTCGGCGCCGTCCACGTTGGAGACGAACCGGACGTCGATCTCCCGGTCGGTGTAGGCGCGCAGCGCCTCGTACGCCATCGCGGGCCCCAGGTCGGAGCCGCCGATGCCGATGTTGACGACCGTCGTGATGCGGCGGCCGGTGTGGCCGGTCCACTCCCCGGCGCGCACCCGCCCGGCGAAGTCGGACATCCGATCCAGCACGGCGTGCACCGCGGGGACGACGTTCTCCCCGTCGACCTCGATCACCGCGTCGCGCGGGGCCCGCAGGGCGGTGTGCAGCACGGCCCGGTTCTCGGTGATGTTGATCTTCTCGCCGCGGAACATGGCGTCCCGCAGCCCGGCGACGTCGGCGGCCTCGGCCAGTTCGCGCAGCAGTCGCAGGGTCTCGTCCGTGACCAGGTGCTTGGAGTAGTCCAGGTACAGGTCCCCCACCCGGACGCCGTACCGCTCGCCGCGCCGCGGGTCGTCCGCGAACAGCTCGCGCAGGTGCACCTCCCCGAGCTCCTCGCGGTGCCTGGCCAGCGCCTGCCACTGCGGCATGCGGTCGAGCCTGCCTCGGCCTTCAGCGTTCATCAGCGAATTCAGTCCACTTCTCTCGTGATTCCCTCGTGACGGACCCGCCGCGTTCCAACCTAATGGAACGGCGGCTCGGCCGCGCGCCCCGTCGGGGCGCGCGGCCGAGCCGCCGTCTTCGCCGTCGTGCGCCGGCCCGGGCCGGTCAGATCTCCCCGCGGAGCTTGGCCAGCGCCTCGGCGAGGATCGCCTCGCCGTCGGCGTCGCTGCGCCGCTCGCGCACGTACGCCAGGTGCGTCTTGTACGGCTCGGTGCGCGGCGGGTCCGGCGGGTTGTCCCGGTCCTTGCCTGCCGGGAAACCACAGCGCGGACAGTCCCAGGTGTCCGGGATCTGCGCGTCACTGGCGAAGCTGGGCTGGGTCTCATGCCCGTTCGAGCACCAGAAGGAGATGCGCAGGCGCGGCGCGGACTCGCCTCGCTCGGCCTCCCCCATCGGCCCCGCTCCGACCCGGCTTCCCCGGATCGCGTTGCCACTTGCCACGGTCGTAACTCCCTGCCTCATGGTGCCGCGGAGCGTCGATGAGGCGGCTCCGCTGCGGGTGCCCAGTGTACGTAAGGGCCCAACACGCGTCTGTGGACCGGAGTTACCGCCCCCCGGGTCCGTGGACGCGAGCCTCATGATAGGCCGGGAACACCGGCGGGCGTCAGGCGTCGAGCTTCATCAGGATGCCCAGCGCGACGATGATGGCGAACCAGATCAGGCCGACCACGACCGTGATGCGGTCGAGGTTCCGCTCGGCGACCGAGGAGCCGCCGACGGTGGACTGCATGCCGCCGCCGAACATGTCGGAGAGGCCGCCGCCCTTTCCCTTGTGCATCAGCACGAGCAGCATCAGCAGCAGGCTGAAGACGATGAGGGCGATGGAGAACCCCATGATCACGGCTGGACCAACTCTCTCGGACGGATGACTGTGGAAAATTCTCGGGACTTGCAGGGTACGGGGCCGGGAGACGCCCGGTGTGCTCGCTCCCGGCCCCGACAGGGTACGACGCGCGCGGCCCGCCGTCACTCGTCGCCGAGCGCCTTACCGGTCGCTCACTGGTCGCGGAACCGGATGATCTTCACGAACTCGTCCACGTCCAGCGAGGCCCCGCCGACCAGGGCGCCGTCCACGTCCGGCTGGGCCATGATCGCGGCGACGTTCCCGGACTTCACCGAGCCGCCGTACTGGATGCGGACCGCGTCGGCCGTCTCCCGGTCGTACAGCTCGGCCAGCCGGCCGCGGATCGCGCCGCACACCTCCTGGGCGTCCTCGGGGGTGGCGACCTCGCCGGTGCCGATGGCCCACACCGGCTCGTAGGCGATCACGAGGCCCGCCGCCCGCTCGGCCGGGACGTCCTTGAGCGCGCCGTCCACCTGCGCGAGCGTGTGCGCGACCTGGTTGCCCGCCTTGCGGACGTCCAGGCCCTCGCCGACGCACAGGATCGGGGTCAGGCCGTGCTGGTGGGCGGCCTTGACCTTGGCGTTGCACAGCTCGTCGGTCTCGTTGTGGTACTGGCGCCGCTCGGAGTGGCCGATCACCACGTAGGTGCAGTTCAGCTTGGCGAGCATGGCGCCGGAGACCTCGCCGGTGTAGGCGCCGGAGTCGTGCGCCGACAGGTCCTGGGCGCCGTACCGGATCTTCAGCTTGTCGCCGTCGACCAGGGTCTGCACCGAGCGCAGGTCGGTGAAGGGCGGCAGGACGGCGACCTCGACGGCGTCGTAGTCCTTGTCGTTCAGGGCGAAGGCGAGCTTCTGGACGTGGGCGATGGCCTCCAGGTGGTTGAGGTTCATCTTCCAGTTGCCCGCCATCAGCGGGGTGCGGTGTGCCATGGGGTCAGTCCTCCAGTGCGGCGAGGCCGGGCAGCGTCTTGCCCTCGAGGTACTCGAGGCTGGCGCCGCCGCCGGTCGAGATGTGTCCGAAGGCGTTCTCGTCGAAGCCCAGGGTGCGGACGGCCGCGGCGGAGTCGCCGCCGCCGACGACGGTGAAGGCCGGGCTGTCGATCAGCGCCTGGGCGACGGCGCGGGTGCCGCCGGCGTAGTCCGGGTGCTCGAAGACGCCCATCGGGCCGTTCCAGAAGACGGTGGCGGCGTCGGCGAGCTTCGAGGCGTACAGCTCGCGGCTGCGCGGGCCGATGTCCAGGCCCATCAGGTCGGCCGGGATGGCGTCCGCGGCGACGGTGGTGTGCTCGGTCGGGGCCTTGGTCTTCAGGTCCGGGAACGCGGCGGCGGCCACCACGTCCACGGGCAGGACGAACTCCACGCCGCGTTCCTGGGCGCGCTTGAGGTAGCCCTGGACGGCCGGGATCTGGTCCTCCTGGAGCAGCGAGGCGCCGATCTCGTGCCCCTGGGCCTTCAGGAAGGTGTACGCCATGCCGCCGCCGACGAGGATGCGGTCGGCGCGCTCCAGCAGGTGCTCGATGACGCCGAGCTTGTCGGAGACCTTGGCGCCGCCCAGCACCACGGCGTACGGCCGCCTGACGTCCTCGGTGAGCTTGCGCAGGACGCCGACCTCGGTGGCGATGAGGTCGCCGGCGGCGTGCGGCAGCCGGGCCGGGAGGTCGTAGACGGAGGCGTGCTTGCGGTGCACGGCCCCGAAGCCGTCGCCGACGTACAGGTCGGCGAGGGCGGCGAGTTCACCGGCGAAGGCGCCGCGCTCGGCGTCGTCCTTGCTGGTCTCACCGGGGTTGAAGCGGAGGTTCTCCAGCACCGCGACCCGGCCCTCGCCGAGGGCGGCGACGGTGGAGCGGGCGGAGTCGCCGACGGTGTCGGTCGCGAACGCCACGTCGGCGCCGAGGAGTTCGCCCAGCCGCTTCGCGACGGGGGCGAGAGAGAACGCCTGGTCGGGGGCGCCCTTGGGACGGCCCAGGTGGGAGGCGACGATCACCCTGGCGCCGGCCTCGGCCAGCTTGGTGATCGTCGGGAGGGCGGCGCGGATGCGGCCGTCGTCGGTGATCGTCTCACCGTCGAGCGGCACGTTCAGGTCGGCGCGGACGAAGACCCGCCTGCCCGACACGTCGAGGTCGTCGATCGTCTTCATGTACGGCTCCGTGGTGGTTCCGTGGGGTGGTTCCGTGAGGTGGTCCGTGAGAGCGCTGGGGTCGCCGGGGTCATGGGAGAGGGCCCGCAGGGCGCGGCACCGCGCTCTGCGAGCCCTCTCCCCTCACAAGTCCCGTGTCCTCGAAGTCATCGGCCGGACGGCGGCGGACAGCGGTCAGAGCCGCTCACCGACGTAGACGGTCAGGTCCACGAGGCGGTTGGAGTAGCCCCATTCGTTGTCGTACCAGCCGACAATCTTGACCTGCTTGCCCTGAACCATGGTCAGGGAGGAGTCGAAGGTGCACGAGGCGGGCCAGTTGACGATGTCCGAGGAGACGATCGGGTCCTCGGTGTACTCCAGGATGCCCTTCAACTGACCCTCGGCGGCCTTCTGGAAGGCGTTGTTGACCTCGTCCTTGGTGACCTCGCGGTCGAGCTCCAGCACGAGGTCGGTGACCGAGCCGGTCGGGACGGGGACGCGCATGGCGATGCCGTCCAGCTTGCCCTTGAGCTGCGGCAGGACGAGGGCGGTGGCCTTGGCGGCACCGGTCGAGGTCGGGATGATGTTCTCGGCGGCGGCGCGGGCGCGGCGCAGGTCCTTGTGCGGGAAGTCCAGGATGCGCTGGTCGTTGGTGTACGCGTGGACGGTCGTCATCATCCCCTTGACGATGCCGAAGTTCTCGTCCATGACCTTCGCCATCGGCGCCACGCAGTTGGTGGTGCAGGAGGCGTTGGAGATGACGTGGTGCTTCTCCGGGTCGTAGGCGTCGTTGTTGACGCCCATGACGACGGTGACGTCCTCGTTCTTGGCCGGGGCCGAGATCAGGACCTTCTTCGCGCCGGCCGCCAGGTGCTTGGCGGCGTCCTCGCGCTTGGTGAAGATGCCGGTGGACTCGATGACGATGTCGGCACCCAGCTCACCCCAGGGCAGGGCGGCCGGGTCGCGCTCGGCCATCGTCCTGAAGGTCTTGCCGCCCACCGTGATGGTGTCGGCGGTGTGGCTGATCTCCTGCCTGAGGCGGCCCAGGATGCTGTCGTACTTCAGCAGGTGCGCCAGGGTGGCGTTGTCGGTCAGGTCGTTGACACCGACGATCTCGACGTCCGCCCCCTGCTCCAGAAGAGCGCGGAAGTAGTTGCGACCGATGCGGCCAAAGCCGTTGATGCCTACGCGGATCGTCACGAACCGATCTCCTCGTTAGGTACGCCGGTGCGGACACCGACGTGTGCTGTTTGGGATGTCCCCGACCACTTCCGACCCTACCGCGCTCATGGCCCGGGAGTGACATCGGCCACCCTCCCGGCGCGGTGCGGCGGCGGCCCGGGAGGGTGCCCGGCGGGGGCCGGCGGAAGAGCGAGGGAACGGTGGTGAGCGGGGGACACGAGGGGCGGTACGGACCGGTGCGGCGGACGCGGCGGCCGGTCAGCCGACCATCTCCTCCGTCAGGTTGGACTCGGTGCCGGGGATCCCCAGATCGGCGGCGCGCTTGTCGGCCATGGCGAGCAGCCGCCGGATGCGGCCCGCGACGGCGTCCTTGGTCAGCGGCGGGTCGGCGAGGGCGCCCAGCTCCTCCAGGGACGCCTGCTTGTGCTCCATCCGCAGCCGTCCGGCGGCGGCCAGGTGCTCGGGCACGTCGTCGCCCAGGATCTCCAGGGCGCGCTGCACCCGGGCGCCCGCCGCCACGGCGGCGCGCGCCGAGCGGCGCAGGTTGGCGTCGTCGAAGTTGGCCAGGCGGTTGGCGGTGGCCCGCACCTCGCGGCGCATCCGCCGCTCCTCCCAGGCCAGTACGGACTCGTGGGCGCCCAGCCGGGTGAGCAGCGCGCCGATGGCGTCGCCGTCGCGGACGACGACGCGGTCCACGCCCCGCACCTCGCGGGCCTTGGCGGTGATCTGCAGCCGCCGGGCGGCGCCGACGAGGGCGAGGGCGGCCTCGGGGCCGGGGCAGGTGATCTCCAGGGAGGAGGAGCGGCCGGGCTCGGTGAGCGAGCCGTGCGCCAGGAAGGCGCCGCGCCAGGCGGCCTCGGCGTCGCAGGTGGCCCCGGAGACCACCTGCGGCGGCAGTCCGCGCACGGGACGGCCGCGGCCGTCGACCAGTCCGGTCTGCCGGGCGAGCTGGTCGCCGCCCGCCACCACCCGTACGACGTAGCGGCTGCCGCGGCGCAGTCCGCTCGGGGCCATCACCACCAGGTCGGAGTTGTGCCCGAAGATCTCCAGGATGTCCTTGCGGAGTCTGCGGGCGGCGATGCCGGTGTCCAGCTCGGCCTCGATCACGATGCGGCCGCTCACCAGGTGCAGACCACCCGCGAACCGCAGGACCGACGAGACCTCCGACTTCCGGCAGCAGGTCCGGGTGACGGGGAGTCGGGAGATCTCGTCCTTCACCGCAGCCGTCATCGCCATGGGCCGATCCTTCCATGCATTCGAAAAATACGGTCGTACGCGGCGGCCAGCAGCTCCGGGTCGTGCCGGGGCGCGTTCCCCCCGGAGCCGGGGGACGCTCCCCCGCCGACCGCGGCCACCGGCGCCAGCTCGACCGTGCCGCCGAGCCGCCGGGCGGCGTCACGGAGGCCCTCCTCGTCGGGCACGGCGGCCCGGTCGGCCAGCACCACGTCGAAGGTGAGTTTAGGTGCGTGTCTGACCAAAACCTCCAAATGACGCTGCGGGGAGAAGCCGTCGGTCTCTCCCGGCTGCGGCGCGAGGTTGAGCGACAGCACCCGGCGCGCCCTGGTCTCGGTGAGCGCCTGGAGCAGATCGGGCACCAGCAGGTGCGGGATCACCGAGGAGAACCAGGAGCCCGGACCGAGCACCACCCAGTCCGCGTCGAGGACCGCCTCGACCGCCTCGGGGACGGCGGGCGGGTCGTGCGGGACCAGGTGCACCTGCTGCACCTCGCCGGGGGTGAGGGCGACGGTGGCCTGTCCGCGCACGGTGGTGACCTCGTCCGGCCGGGCCGGGTCGTGGCCGCGCACCAGGGCCCGCAGCTCCAGCGGGACGGCGGACATCGGCAGCACGCGGCCGTGCGCGCCCAGCAGGCGGCCGACCAGGTCCAGGGCCTTCACGTGGTCGCCGAGCTGCTCCCACAGGGCGACGATGAGGAGGTTCCCCACCGCGTGCTCGTGCAGTTCGCCCTTGCTGACGAAGCGGTGCTGGATGACCCGGGCCCAGGTCTGGCCCCACTCGTCGTCGCCGCACAGCGCGGCCAGGGCCTTGCGGAGGTCTCCGGGGGGCAGCACGCCCAGCTCGTCGCGGAGCCGTCCGCTGGAGCCGCCGTCGTCGGCGACGGTGACCACGGCGGTCAGGTCGCGGGTGATCCGGCGCAGCGCGGCCAGCGAGGCGGACAGCCCTCTGCCGCCGCCGAGGGCCACCACCTTCGGGGTTCCGCCGCGGGCCCTGCGGGTGGTGACCAGGCGCCTCAGTCTCCGGGTGCGGATCGTCACTCGCGTCCCATGTCCCGGTGGACGACGACCGTCTCGACGCCCTCGGCGGCCAGGCGGCGGGCCAGCCTCTCGGACATCGCGACGCTGCGGTGCTTGCCTCCGGTGCAGCCCACCGCGATGGTCATGTACCGCTTGCCCTCGCGGCGGTAGCCGGCGGCGATGAGCTGGAGCAGCTCCGCGTAGCGGTCCAGGAACTCCTTGGCGCCGGGCTGGTTGAAGACGTACTGCGCGACCTCGTCGTTGAGGCCGGTGTACGGCCGCAGCCCGGGCACCCAGTGCGGGTTGGGCAGGAAGCGGCAGTCGACGACGAGGTCGGCGTCGACGGGGAGGCCGTACTTGTAGCCGAAGGACATCACGGTCGCCCGCAGTTCGGGCTCCTCCTCCCCGGCGAACTGGGCGTCGAGCTTGGCGCGCAGCTCGTGGACGTTGAGGCCGGAGGTGTCGATGACCAGGTCGGCGTCGCCGCGCAGTTCGCGCAGCAGGTCCCGCTCGGCGGCGATGCCGTCCACGATCCGCCCGTCGCCCTGGAGGGGGTGCGGGCGGCGCACCGACTCGAAGCGGCGCACCAGCGCCTCGTCGGACGCCTCCAGGAAGACGATCCGGCGGGTGACGTGCTTGGCGTCCAGGTCGGCGAGGGACTCCCGCAGGTTGTCGAAGAAGCGGCGCCCGCGGACGTCGACGACGACGGCGATCCGGGCGACGTTGCCCTGCGAGCGGGCGCCCAGGTCGACCATGGTCGGGATCAGGGCGGGCGGCAGGTTGTCCACCACGAACCAGCCGAGGTCCTCCAGGCACTTGGCGGCGGTGCTGCGGCCCGCGCCGGACATGCCGGAGATGATCACCAGCTCGGGGATGGCGGCGGCGCCCTCCGTGCCCGTGGCGCCCTTGGCACCCGTGGCACCTTTGGCCTCGTCTGCCCTGCCCGTGCTCGTGCCCGTGCCCACCTTGACTCCGTCTTCCGTGTGCTCGCTCATCAGCGCTCTCCCCCGATGGCCGTTGCCGTTTCCGCTCGTGCCGCTCGTCTCACTGGTCTTCCAGGATCTCACCCGTGGCGGTGTTCACCGCCGGGGCGGCCGGGGCCGCCCGGTCCAGGGCCTCGGCCACGGCCTCGGCGGTCTTGCGGCCGATGCCGGGGACCTCGCAGATCTGCTCGACGGTGGCGGCGCGCAGCCGCTTGACCGAGCCGAAGTGCTTGATCAGCGCCTGTTTGCGGGACTCCCCGAGTCCGGGGACGGCGTCGAGGGGACCCGCCCTCATCGATTGTGACCGCTTGCCGCGCTGGTAGCGGATGGCGAAGCGGTGCGCCTCGTCGCGGACCCGCTGGAGCAGGTACAGGCCCTCGCTCGTGCGGGGGAGGACCACCGGGTCGTCCTCGCCGGGCAGCCACACCTCCTCCAGGCGCTTGGCCAGGCCGCACACGGCGACGTCGTCGATGCCCAGCTCGTCCAGGGCCCGGCGCGCGGCGGCGACCTGCGGCTGTCCGCCGTCCACCACGACCAGTTGCGGCGGGTAGGCGAACTTCGGCGGCCTGCCGCGGCCCGTCTCCCCGCCGGCCCGCTCCGCCGGGGCCGTGCCGTCCGCACCGTCCGCCCCGGGCCCGTCGGGGCCCTCGGGGCCGTCGGTGGCCCACTCGCCCGTGCGCTGCCGCTCCTGGAGGTAGCGGCGGAAGCGGCGGCTGATCACCTCGTGCATGGCGCGGACGTCGTCCTGGCCGGTGAAGCCCTTGATCTGGAAGCGGCGGTACTCGCTCTTGCGGGCCAGGCCGTCCTCGAAGACCACCATGGAGGCGACCACGTCGTCCCCCTGGAAGTGGGAGACGTCGAAGCACTCGATGCGCAGCGGCGCCGAGTCCAGCCCCAGGGCCTCGGCGATCTCCTCCAGGGCCCGGGAGCGGGTGGTCAGGTCGGAGGCGCGCTTGGTCTTGTGCAGGGCGAGGGCCTGCTGCGCGTTGCGCTGCACCGTCTCCAGCAGGGCGCGCTTGTCGCCGCGCTGCGGCACGCGCAGGCTGACGGACGCGCCCCGCCGGCCGGTGAGCCACGCCGTGACCGGTTCCACCGGCTCGGGCAGGGCCGGGACCAGCACCTCCCTGGGCACGGCGTCGCCGCTCTCCTCGCCGTAGAGCTGCTGGAGGGCGTGCTCGACGAGTCCGGCGGTGCCCACCTCCTCCACCTTGTCGGTGACCCAGCCGCGCTGGCCGCGCACCCGGCCGCCGCGGACGTGGAAGATCTGGACGGCGGCCTCCAGCTCGTCCTCCGCGACCGCGATCAGGTCGGCGTCGGTGGCGTCGGCGAGGACGACGGCGTTCTTCTCCATCGCGCGCTTCAGCGCCTCGATGTCGTCGCGCAGCCGGGCGGCCCGCTCGTACTCCATCTCCTCGGCCGCCTCCCGCATCTGCTCCTCGAGCCTGCGCAGGTAGGCGCCCGTGCGGCCGGCCATGAAGTCGCAGAACTCCTCGGCCAGCCGGCGGTGTTCCCCGGCCGAGACCCGGCCGACGCAGGGCGCGGAGCACTTGCCGATGTAGCCGAGCAGGCAGGGGCGGCCGATCTGCGCCGAGCGCTTGAAGACCCCGGCCGAGCAGGTGCGCACCGGGAAGACCCGCAGCATCAGGTCCACGGTCTCGCGGATCGCCCAGGCGTGCGCGTACGGCCCGAAGTACCGCACGCCCTTCCGCTTGGGCCCGCGCATCACCTGCACCCGCGGGAACTCCTCGTTCAGCGTCACCGCGAGGGAGGGGTAGCTCTTGTCGTCGCGGTACTTGACGTTGAACCGGGGGTCGAACTCCTTGATCCAGGAGTACTCCAGCTGGAGCGCCTCGACCTCGGTGGAGACCACCGTCCACTCCACGGAGGCGGCCGTGGTGACCATCGTGCGGGTGCGCGGATGGAGGTTCGCCAGGTCCTGGAAGTAGGACGAGAGCCGCTGGCGCAGGCTCTTCGCCTTCCCGACGTAGATCACCCGGCCGTGTTCGTCGCGGAACTTGTAGACCCCCGGCGAGTCGGGGATCTCTCCAGGCCTGGGGCGGTAGCTGGAGGGGTCTGCCATGCGGTCCACCCTACTGGCGACGGGTGACGGGAGGGGTACGGCGGGAGGTGCCGGAGGACGCCCCGCCGCCCCGTGCCGGCCTTCTCCGTCCCGGCCGGCCCGTCCCTCCGTTCCGCCCCTCCCGCCGCCCGGCCCGCTGCCCGGCCGTCACCAGCCGCGCTCGCGCCACTCCGGCAGGTGGGGGCGCTCGGCGCCCAGGGTGGTGTCGGCGCCGTGGCCGGGGTAGACCCAGGTCTCGTCGGGGAGTTCGCCGAAGAGCTTGGTCTCCACGTCGTGCAGCAGGGTGGCGAACGCCTCGGCGTCTCCGTGGGTGTTGCCGACGCCGCCGGGGAAGAGGCAGTCGCCGGTGAACAGGTGGGGGTGGCCGTGGGGGTCGTCGTAGACCAGGGCGATGGAGCCGGGGGTGTGGCCCCGCAGGTGGCGGGCGGTGAGCGTGATCCGGCCGACGGTGACGGTGTCTCCGTCCTCCAGGGGCACGTCGGTGGGGACGGGGATGCCCTCCGCGTCGTAGCGCCCGGCGTAGGTGCGGGCGTCGGTGGCCTGGACGACGGTGTCGAGGGCCTGCCAGTGGTCGCCGTGCCGGTGGGTGGTGACGACCCCGGCGATGCCGTCCTCGCCGATGAGGTTCAGCAGGGTGTCGGGCTCGCTGGCGGCGTCGATCAGGAGCTGTTCGCCGGTGGCGCGGCAGCGCAGCAGGTAGGCGTTGTTCTCCAGGGGGCCCACCGCGACCTTGGAGATCACCAGGTCGGTCAGCTCGTGGACGTCCGGCGGGCCGCCGACCGCGACCTTTCCTGTGTACGGCATGGGACTCAGGGCTCCTTCCAGAAGGGATGGCGCGCGGCCGGCGATCAGTGTGTCAGAGCGGCGGCAGGGGCGGCAGGACCTCCGCGGAGGCGGTGAGCCCGCTCCCCGTCGTGCGGCCGGTGAGCCAGCCGACCAGGGCGGTGGGCGAACCCGAGACGACCACCGGCGGGTCCCCTCCGCCGTCCGCGCGGCCGGTGCGCCAGACCCGGCCGTCCTCGGTGCGCAGCTCCAGGGGCCGCACGTCGGGGTGGCCCGAGAAGCGCCCGACCATGTTCTCCAGCTCGCGGTCGGTGAAGGAGGCGGGGAGGTCGTCGAGGGTGTAGCCGATGCCGAGGTCGACGTGGTGCAGCTCGACCTCGATCCGGCGGCGGAAGGGGACGGAGGCGGCGAGGTCGGTGACGCCGTTGCGCAGCGCCACGGTGGCCCGCCACTGCTCGTCGGTGAGGGCGGCCATCGCCTCGTCCAGGCCGGCGGCGCTGGTCCGCAGGTCCTCCAGGTGGGCTGCGAGGGGGCGGTGGGCGTCGCGCTCGATGTCGGCCTCGCGCGCCTCGGCGCTGGCGTACATCGGGCGTCCGGCGAGCACGTTGACCAGGGCGTCGGCGTTGCGGGCGAGGTGGGCCAGGACGTGGCCGCGGGTCCAGCCCGGCAGCAGGGAGGGCTCGGCCAGGGAGGCGTCGTCCAGCTTCTCCACGGCGGCCAGGAGGCGGTCGGTGGAGTCCCGCAGGGCGGCGGTGTCGTCGGCAGGCGAGGTCATGATCCAAAGCTATCCCCACCACTCCTTCGGGTGAAGCCGTCGGAGACCGCCCGTAAATCGAATGTGCGTGCTATAAGCTCGCGGTGTCCCGCAGGCGTCGTATCGGCGGGCAGCGATACGACATCGCGGCGGCGCTCCCCCTACCCTGGGGCGGGGGCTCCGTACCCCTCATCCCACACGAAAGGTGCCAACCGGCGTGGCCGACCGTCTCATCGTCCGTGGCGCTCGCGAGCACAACCTCAAGAACGTCTCGCTCGACCTCCCGCGCGACTCCCTCATCGTCTTCACCGGGCTGTCGGGGTCGGGGAAGTCCTCGCTCGCCTTCGACACCATCTTCGCCGAGGGACAGCGCCGCTACGTGGAGTCGCTGTCCGCGTACGCCCGGCAGTTCCTCGGCCAGATGGACAAGCCGGACGTGGACTTCATCGAGGGCCTGTCCCCGGCGGTCTCCATCGACCAGAAGTCCACCTCGCGCAACCCGCGCTCGACGGTCGGCACCATCACCGAGGTCTACGACTACCTGCGCCTGCTGTTCGCGCGGATCGGCAAGCCGCACTGCCCGGAGTGCGGGCGCCCGATCGCCCGGCAGTCCCCGCAGGCGATCGTGGACAAGGTGCTCTCGCTGGAGGAGGGCAGCCGCTTCCAGGTGCTCTCCCCGCTGGTGCGCCAGCGCAAGGGCGAGTTCGCCGACCTCTTCGCCGAGCTGCAGGCCAAGGGCTACAGCCGCGCCCGGGTGGACGGCACGACGGTCCAGCTCGCCGATCCGCCGAAGCTGAAGAAGCAGGAGAAGCACACGATCGAGGTGGTCGTGGACCGCCTGACGGTCAAGGAGAGCGCCAAGCGGCGGCTGACCGACTCCGTCGAGACCGCGCTGGGGCTGTCGGGCGGCATGGTCGTCCTCGACTTCGTCGACCTGGACGAGGACGACCCGCAGCGCGAGCGGATGTTCTCCGAGCACCTGTACTGCCCGTACGACGACCTGTCGTTCGAGGAGCTGGAGCCGCGCTCGTTCTCCTTCAACTCCCCCTTCGGCGCCTGCCCGGAGTGCACCGGCATCGGCACCCGGATGGAGGTGGACCCGGAGCTGATCGTCCCGGACGAGGACAAGTCCCTGGACGAGGGCGCGATCCACCCCTGGTCGCACGGGCACACCAAGGAGTACTTCGGGCGGCTGGTGGGCGCGCTGGCCGACGCGCTCGGCTTCCGCACGGACGTCCCCTGGGCCGGGCTGCCGCAGCGGGCGAAGAAGGCCCTGCTGTACGGCCACAAGACGCAGATCGAGGTCCGCTACCGCAACCGCTACGGGCGGGAGCGCTCGTACACCACGGCCTTCGAGGGCGCGGTGCCGTTCGTCCGGCGGCGGCACTCGGAGGCCGAGACGGACTCCAGCCGGGAGCGCTTCGAGGGCTACATGCGCGAGGTGCCCTGCCCGGCCTGCGAGGGGACGAGGCTCAAGCCGATCGTCCTGGCCGTGACGGTGCAGGGGAAGTCGATCGCGGAGATCTCCGCGATGTCGATCAGCGAGTGCGCCGAGTTCCTGGCCTCCCTGAAGCTGAGCGACCGGGAGAAGGTCATCGCCGAGCGGGTGCTCAAGGAGGTCAACGAGCGGCTGCGCTTCCTGGTCGACGTCGGCCTGGACTACCTCTCCCTCAACCGCGCGGCCGGGACGCTCTCGGGCGGCGAGGCGCAGCGCATCCGGCTGGCCACCCAGATCGGCTCCGGCCTGGTGGGCGTGCTCTACGTCCTGGACGAGCCGTCCATCGGGCTGCACCAGCGGGACAACCACCGGCTGATCGAGACCCTGGTGCGGCTGCGCGACCTGGGCAACACCCTGATCGTCGTCGAGCACGACGAGGACACCATCAGGACTTCCGACTGGGTGGTGGACATCGGCCCGGGCGCGGGCGAGCACGGCGGCAAGGTGGTGCACAGCGGGCCGCTGAAGGAGCTGTTGGCCAACGACGAGTCGCTGACCGGCCAGTACCTGGCGGGGAAGAAGAGCATCCCGACCCCCGCCGAGCGGCGCCCGGTGGACCGCAAGCGCATGCTCACCGTGCGCGGGGCGAAGGAGAACAACCTGCGGAACATCGACGTGTCCTTTCCGCTGGGCGTGCTCACCGCCGTCACGGGCGTCTCCGGCTCGGGCAAGTCGACCCTGGTCAACGACATCCTCTACACCCACCTGGCGCGCGAGCTGAACGGCGCGAAGACGGTGCCGGGGCGGCACGTGCGGGTCGAGGGCGACGACCTGGTGGACAAGGTCGTGCACGTCGACCAGTCCCCCATCGGCCGCACCCCCCGCTCCAACCCGGCCACCTACACGGGTGTCTTCGACCACGTGCGCAGGCTGTTCGCGGAGACGACGGAGGCGAAGGTGCGCGGCTACCTGCCGGGGCGCTTCTCCTTCAACGTCAAGGGCGGCCGCTGCGAGAACTGCTCCGGCGACGGCACCATCAAGATCGAGATGAACTTCCTGCCGGACGTGTACGTGCCGTGCGAGGTCTGCCACGGCGCGCGCTACAACCGGGAGACGCTGGAGGTGCACTACAAGGGCAAGTCCATCGCCGAGGTGCTGGACATGCCGATCGAGGAGGCGCTGGAGTTCTTCGAGGCGGTGCCCGCCATCGCCCGCCACCTGCGCACCCTCAACGACGTCGGGCTCGGCTACGTCCGGCTCGGCCAGCCCGCGCCCACCCTCTCCGGCGGCGAGGCGCAGCGGGTGAAGCTCGCCTCCGAGCTGCAGAAGCGCTCCACCGGGCGCACGGTCTACGTCCTGGACGAGCCGACCACCGGTCTGCACTTCGAGGACATCCGCAAGCTGATCACGGTGCTGTCCGGGCTGGTCGACAAGGGCAACACGGTCATCGTCATCGAGCACAACCTCGATGTGATCAAGACGGCGGACTGGATCGTGGACATGGGCCCGGAGGGCGGCAGCGGCGGCGGCCTGGTCATCGCCGAGGGCACCCCGGAGCAGGTCGCGGCGGTCCCGGAGAGCCACACGGGCAAGTTCCTCCAGGACATCCTGCCGCTGAAGCCGTGACGGCCGGGCGCGGGCGCCCCACCCGCCGTACGGCACGGGGCGGGGCGCCTGCCATGATGGCGGCGATCACCGTCCCCCGCGCCGTACGGCAGGCGCCCCCGCCGGAGCCCTCCGGGCCCGCCGGGAGGACCGCCGGGAGGAACGCCGAAGAGAGGGAGCGACCATGAGCACTCGGCCCGTCGGCCGCCGCACCGTGCTGTGCGGCGCGGCGCTCAGCGGGGCCGCCGGGCTCGGCCTGGCCGGTCTGACGGCCTGCTCGGGCACGGGCGGCGAGCGGGCCCCGGCGACCCCGACCGCCCCCGTGGACCTCGGCCCGGCCGACGCCGTGCCGGTCGGCGGCTCCCGGCTCTACCGCGAGCAGAGGCTGGTGGTCTCCCGGCCCGCCGAGGGCGAGTTCAAGGCGTTCGGTGCGGTGTGCACCCATGCGGGCTGCGTGCTGACCTCGGTGGAGCGGCTGGAGGGCGACTGCTCCTGCCACGGCAGCCGCTTCGACACCACCACCGGCGAGGTGCTGGCGGGCCCGGCCAACGCGCCGCTGCCCGAGGTCCCGGTCCGGGTGGAGGGCGGCAGGCTCGTCGCCGGCCCCGGCGCCTGACCCCGGCCGCCCGGGGCAGCCGGCGCGAACCGGTACGGCCCGGCGGCACCTTCTCCGGCAGGTGTTCCCCGTGCGCCCGTCCGGCCCAACGGCCGGACGGGCGCTCCGCGTTGTCCCCTCCGGGTTGTTCTCCCCCCGGTTAGCGCACGCCCTCTGGTGTGGACCGGTCGGCCTTGGAACCCTGTGGCGCTGGGTGCGCAGGAAGCGCATGGTCTCGCCGCGTCTGTGGGTGGTGTCGTGTCACACGTGTCACAAGGGTCGCAGGGCAGAAGATTCTCCGGACGGGCGGCGGTGTCCCTCGCGGCCCTGTGCGCACTCGGGCTGGGGCTGGCGCCGCCGGCCCTCGCCGGGCCGGACGGCCGCCCGGCCGCCGTCCCCGCCATCACCGTCCCGTCCCCCGCCTCCTCGTCCCCCGCCTCCGTCCGCCCCCTGGGCATCGCCGACGGCGACGGCCTGGAACTGTCCCGCACCACGCGCCCGGTGGCGCCCGGCACCACCCTGACCTCGTTCGACCGGCTGGAATCGGACAAGTGGCTGCGCGCCGACGCCCTCAGCGTCGACCTCGACGGCGGCGCCGGGGTGGACTACCTGTCCTCCGGCAAGGTCTCCGGCCGCGCGACCGTCTCGGAGCTGGCCGCGGCGCACGACCCCGGCGCCGGCCGGCGCACCGTCGCCGCCTTCAACGCCGACTTCTTCGACATCAACGAGACCGGCGCCCCGCTCGGCCCCGGCCTCGACGACGGCGAGGTCCCCCACTCGCCGGCCCCGGGCGTCACCGAGGCGGTGGGCTTCGGCCCCGGCGGCGCGGGCCGCATCCTCGACCTGTACTTCGAGGGCACCCTCACCCTGCCCGACGGGCCGAGGCCGCTGGCCGCCCTCAACGCCGCCGACGTCCCCGCCGGAGGCATCGGCGCCTACAACGCCCAGTGGGGCGAGGCCGACCGCGCCCTGGCCGTGAACGGCTCGGCGGAGGTCACCGAGGTCACCGTCGTCGGCGGCCGGGTCACCGGCGTCGCCGACCGGCCCGGCGGCGGCGCGATCCCCGAGGGCACCACCGTGCTGCTCGGCCGGGACGCCGGCGCCAGGGCCCTGGCCGGTCTGGCCCCGGGCGACCCGGTGAGCTGGGAGTACCGGCTGCGCACCGACGACGGCGCACCGGTGCCGCGCACGGCCGTCGGCGGCCGCGGCGTCCTGGTGGTGGACGGCGAGCCGCAGAACTGGGAGGGGCGCCCCAACAACGCCGCCGCGCCCCGCACGGCCGTCGGCTTCTCCAAGGACGGCACCACCTTGCACGTGCTGACCGTGGACGGCCGCCAGGCCGCCTCCGGCGGCGTCACCCTCACCGAACTGGCCCTGATGATGGACGAGCTGGGCGCGCACAACGCGCTCAACCTCGACGGCGGCGGCTCCTCCACGCTGGTCGCCCGGGAGCCCGGCTCGGACACCCCGCAGGTGGAGAACAGCCCGTCCGACGGCGCCGAGCGCGAGGTGCCCAACGGACTGGCCGTCACCGCCCCCGACGGCAGCGGGAAGCTCGCGGGCTTCTGGGTGGAGACGGCCGCGGACCCGGCGCTGGCCCCCTCGGCGGACACCGTGCCCGGCGGGCATCCGGAGCGGGTCTTCCCCGGGCTGACCCGCAGGCTCACCGCCGCCGGGTACGACGAGACGTACGGCCCGGCCGGCGGGGACGCCGACTGGTACAGCACCCGCCCCGGCGTCGGGCGGGTGGACGGCGAGGGCGTCTTCCACGCCCGCGGGACCGGCCGCACCGAGGTCGTCGCCCACCGGGGCGGCGCCCGCGGCTCCACCACCCTGACCGTGCTGGGCCCGCTGGAGCGGATCGCCCCGACCCGGGAGCGGGTCGGGCTGGCCGATCCCGGTGCCGAGGGCGCCTTCGGCTTCACCGGCTTCGACGCCGGGGGCCACAGCGCCCCCGTCGAGCCGTCGGACGTGACGCTGGAGTACGACCGCTCCCTCTTCCGCGTCTCCCCCGATCCGGCGCACGGCGGTTTCACCGTCGCCGCCCGCGACGGCACCGGGTCCGTCTCCGGGGTGATCCGGGCGACCGTGGCGGGGCGGACGGCGGCCCTGGCCGTCACCGTCGGCCTGAAGGACCAGCCGGTCGCGGAGTTCGAGGACGCCGGGGAGTGGACCTTCAGCGCCGCCCGGGCCTCCGGCTCCCTGGCCGCCGACCCCGCGGGGCAGGACGGCACCGGGCTGCGGATGGCCTACGACTTCACCCAGTCCACCGCGACCCGAGCCGCCTACGCCAACCCGCCCGGCGGGAGCATCCCCGTGCCGGGCCAGCCGCAGGGCTTCACCCTGTGGCTCAAGGGCGACGGCCGCGGCGCCTGGCCCTCGCTCCACCTGGTCGACGCCGCGGGCACCGGCCAGGTGCTGCGCGGCCCGCACGTCACCTGGACCGGCTGGCGGCGGATCACCTTCGAGGTGCCCGCGGGCGTCGCCCACCCGCTCCAGGTCAGACGGTTCTACCTGGCCGAGACCCGGCCCGCCGAGCAGTACCGGGGCGAGGTCGTCATCGACGGGCTGACCGCCCGGACCCCTCCGGACGCCGAGTTGCCCGCCGTCGGGCCGCACCCGGACCCGCTGATCTCCACGGCCGCCGGCACCGCGGGCCGCGACTGGCGGTTCGCGGTGGTCTCCGACGCCCAGTTCGTCGCCCGCGACCCGGACAGCGCCCTGGTGCGGCAGGCGCGGCGCACCCTGCGGGAGGTGCGGGCGGCCCGGCCCGACTTCGTCGTGGTCAACGGCGACTGGGTGGACGAGGGCTCCCCGGAGGACCTCGCCTTCGCCCGCCGGATGCTCCAGGAGGAGCTGGGCGACGGACTGCCCTGGTACTACGTGCCGGGCAACCACGAGGTGATGGGCGGCTCCATCGGCAACTTCCGCGCGGAGTTCGGCCCGACCCACCGCTCCTTCGACCACGAGGGCACGCGCTTCATCACCCTGGACACCTCCTCGCTGACGCTGCGCGGCGGCGGCTGGGAGCAGGTCCGGCTGCTGCGGGAACAGCTCGACGCCGCCGCGGAGGACCGCGGGATCGGCTCGGTCGTCGTCCTGGCGCACGTACCGCCGCGCGACCCGACGGCGCAGCGGGCCAGCCGGCTCACCGACCGGCTGGAGGCGGACCTGCTGGAGGACTGGCTCGGCGACTTCCGGCGCCGCACCGGCAAGGGCGCGGCGTTCATCGGCTCCCACGTCGGGGTCTTCCACGCCTCCCGGGTGGACGGCGTGCCGTACCTGGTCAACGGCAACGCGGGCAAGGCGCCCGCCGCGCCCCCGGCGGCGGGCGGCTTCAGCGGCTGGTCGCTGGTGGGCGTGGACCGGGGCGCGGGCGACGACTGGATCTCCGTCCAGACCCGCGCCCACGTGGACGGGCTCACCCTGGAGGCGCCGCCGACCGTGACGGCGGGCGGCGCCCCGGGGAAGGTCTCCGCGGCGGTCGTCCAGGGCTCCGGGGAGGCGGCGCGGACGGTGCCGGTGGGCTGGCCGCTCAGCGCGGACTGGTCCGGCTCACCGGGTCTGTGCACCGGGGACGCGGAGCGGGCGCGGGCGCGCGGGCGCTGTGTGGCGGTCCTCGATCCGGTGGCGGGCACCCTGACGGGGGTGCGGCCGGGCACGGTGACCCTGGCGGTGACCGTGAGCGGCGAACAGCAGGAGAGGCAGGTCTCGGTGGTGCGCGGCCCGCGGTGACACGCCGGTGGTACGGCGGGGCGGCGCGCCCCGTCGTACCACCGTCGGCCGGTCAGTCCCGCGAGGCGGCGGACTGGCGCTCCTGCCGCCGGGAGGCGCGCAGGCTGGTGATCGTGGTGACGACCAGCACCGCGCAGATCACGCCGAGCGAGACGGGGGTGGAGATCTCCGGGACGTGGACCCCCGCCTCGTGGAAGGCGTGGAGCACCAGCTTGACGCCGATGAAGCCGAGGATGATCGACAGCCCGTAGGACAGGTGCACCAGCTTCTTCAGCAGCCCGCCGATGAGGAAGTAGAGCTGGCGCAGGCCCATCAGCGCGAAGGCGTTGGCGGTGAAGACGATGTACGGGTCCTCGGTCAGGCCGAAGATCGCGGGGATGGAGTCCAGGGCGAACAGCAGGTCGGTGCTGCCGATCGCCAGCATGACGATCAGCATCGGGGTCATCAGCCGCCTGCCGTTCTCGATGACGAACAGCTTGGTGCCGTGGTACTCGGAGGTGGAGGGGAAGCGCCGCTCGACCGCCTTCAGCAGGCGGTTCTCCTCGTACGCCTCCTCCTCGTGGCCCTGGCCCTCGGCGCGGGCCTCGCGGACCAGCTTCCAGGCGGTCCAGATGAGGAAGCCGCCGAAGATGAAGAACACCCAGGAGAAGGCCGAGATCAGCGCGGCACCGGCCGCGATGAAGACGGCGCGCATGACGAGCGCGACGAGCACGCCGACCATCAGCACGCGCTGCTGGTAGATCGTCGGCACCGCGAACTTCGCCATGATGAGGACGAAGACGAAGAGGTTGTCGACGCTGAGGGACTTCTCGGTGATGTAACCGGCGGCGAACTCACCGGCCGGTCCGCCGCCTCCGGCGACGTAGAGGCCGCCGCAGAAGAGGACGGCGAGCACGATCCAGACGACCGTCCAGGTGCCGGCCTCTCTGAGGGAGACCTCGTGCGGCTTGCGCCCGATGAAGAAGTCGACGGCGATCAGGGCGCACAGACCTGCGACGGTCAGTACCCAGGTGGTCAGGGAAACGTCCATACAGAAATCCTCCGGCTCCGGTTGCCGGAGGTCTCTTCCGTCCGGGCCCGATCGGCCTGCGGACCGACGCCCCGGGACCGGTCACGCCCGGTCCGTACTGACGGAACGCCGCAGTGATGGGAATACTCCCCTCCGCCCAAGACAGGGTAAAGCAACGCCAAGGAACGGTAAAGCCCCGGGTGGGAGAGGGAGACGGCGGGGTGTCAGCGGCCGTACCTCCTGCGGGCCTCGGCGACCTTCCCCAGCACCTGCGGCAGGACCCGGCTGCCCCGCGGCACCAGGGGCGGCTCGTACGTCCACGCGTGGCCGACCCAGGGGTCGGCGAGGTGGTCGTCGGGCACCGGGGTGATCCGCAGCAGGGCGCGCCACAGCGGGTCCAGCACGGGGCCGTAGGCCTGGGCGTCCTCCCGGTCGGCGACCATCATCAGGTGGACCCCGACGGACGGCCCCTCGTCGGCGAGGTAGCGGAGCTGGGTGACGGCGCGGTCGTCGAAGCCGTGCGGGAAGTCGTGGACGACCAGGAGCTGCTCGGCGGTGTCCACGTCCGGGGGAAGGGCGTCGGCGGCCCGGGTGCGCAGGGCCATCTGCACCAGGTCGACACGGCGGGTCAGCTTCGCGATCACCGCCGCGACGCCCCCGGGCCCCGTCGCGGGCGGCTCGCGCAGCACACCGGACTCCACCAGCGGGGCCAGGGCGGGCGCGGCGGCGCCCGCCGGGTCGATCACGTGGACGGCGAGGTCGCCGACCGGATGGACGGCGAGCAGCCGGCCGACGACGGCGGTGGCCAGCTCGCCCGCGAGGCGGCGCATCTCGTGGGGGTCCACCACGAGGGAGGCCGCCGAGCGGCCGCGCCCGGCGTCGATCCACAGCCCGCGCTCCAGCGGCAGCCGGACCAGCATGGGGACGCGCAGGCCGCCGTGCTCGGGAAGGCTCAGGTCGCCCAGGCGCAGGGCCATCGGGCTCTCCATCGGCACCTGGTAGGCGTGCCAGACGGGGCTGTCCCAGCGGGCGAAGGCGGGCGGCAGGGCGGGCTCGACGACCTCGGCCTCGGCGGCGAGCTGGGCCAGGTCGCGGTCCAGGCGGGCGCGGGCCTGGTCGACGAGCTGGGTGTGTCTGACCTGGGCCCGGGAGCGGGCGGCGTCGGCGGCGGGGCCCAGCCGGGCCCGCGGGTCGGACAGCGCCTTGTCGAGTTCCTGCTCCATGCGGGAGTCGGCGAAGTCGACGGCGCTGCGGTAGGCCGCGGTCGTCCGGGCCAGGTCCTCGAACATGCCCCAGACCTGGTTGTAGAGCCGCTCCTCCGGGCTCCAGCCCGCGGCGTCGCCCGCCACGGGCACGGCGGGCTCCCCGGGGGCGGGCGGCGGGGCGGCCGGCGGCGGAGGGGGCGGCGCCGCCGTCGTACGGCCGGGGTGGCGGTAGTCGATCGGGCCCGGGCCGGCGGACGGCGCGGGGGGCCGCCCCGCGCCGGGCGGCGCGGGCGGCGGGGCGGGCTGCGGTTCCGGTGCCGTCCCGGGGATGTCGCCCGGGGCGCCGACCGGGGCCGTGCGCCTGGTCCGGTCGCCGTCGCCGCCGCGGGGCGGCTGTGGCGGTGGCGTCACGGAGCGGGCCATCCCCCGGGCGACGGCCTCGTCGACGGCGGTGGCCAGCTCACGGGCCCGGGGCAGGCCCTGGTCGGCCAGCAGGGCGGCGAGTCCGCCCGCGTACCCCTGGCCGACCGCGCGCACCTTCCAGCCGCCCTGCCGGCGGTAGAGCTCCAGCGCGACGACGGCGGACTCGGCCTCCAGGCCGGTGATGGTGTAGCCGGCGACCTCGGTGCCGTCCAGGCCGGTGACGGCGACGGAGGGGGCGGGCAGGGCGCCGAAGGACAGCGGCCCGCCGACCCCGGTGGGCAGCGCGAGCAGCACGTTGACCCGGTGCACGGCCTCCGGGAGCGCGTCCAGGTCCACCGCGAGCCGGTGGTCGGCGGCGGCCTGCCGGGAGACCTCCAGCCCGGGCAGGCCGGGGGAGCCGGGGTGCGCGATCCAGCCCGGCTCGCGCAGCCGCCCCTCCTCGTCGTTGAGCGTCGCCGCGGCCACGACCGGTTTCCCGGCGGACACCCGGATCTCCAAACGGGTCTCGGACAGCGGGTGGTTCTGTCCGCGGACCAGCTCGGCCGTCATCGCCGCGCCCCCTCCTGGTGTGTTCTCTTGTGCTCGGTGGCGCTTCGCGGCGCGCCGTGGTCTTCGCCGGCGGGCCGTCACCGCGACGGGCCCGGCGGAGTCGGCACCGCCGGGCCCGGGACGACCACCGGTCCGCCCGCTGGGTTGTCCCTCCGCTGGGTTACAGGAGCGGCAGCATCGTCGGCAGCAGGTCCTGGAAGGTGCGGCCGTTGGCCGGGGCGCCCAGGGCGGTCATCTGCCAGCCGCTGCCCTGGCGGTGCACCTTGGCCATGATCTGCGCGGTGTACTGGCCGCCGCCGGTCAGGGTGTAGCGCGCCAGCTCCTGACCGTTGGTCTCGTCGACCAGCCGGCAGAAGGCGTTCTCCACCTCGGCGAAGGTCTGGCCGGTGAAGGAGTTCACGGTGAAGACGATCTGGTCGATGTGGACCGGCACCCGCTGGAGGTCCACCAGGATCGACTCGTCGTCACCGCCCTGGCCGGCGCCGCCGACGAGGTTGTCGCCGGTGTGGCGCACGGAGCCGTCGTCGCTGACGAGGTGGCGGAAGAAGACCACGTCCACCGGCTGCTTGTCGGCGAAGAGCACGGCCGAGGCGTCGAGGTCGATCTCCCGGGTGCGCCTGCCGAACAGGCCCCGGCGGGGAGCAGCCTGCCATCCGAGTCCCATCCGCACCGCGGTCAGGGTGCCCCCGTCGGACTTCTGCAGGCTGACCGCCTGCCCCTTGGACAAGTTGACCGTCACGTGCGTTCCCCTCTTTCCCGTCAACTGCGATCGGCCGTCGTCGCCGACGGCTGCCACGAACCCTACGCACCGTGCCCGGCGGGCCGGGCGGCGCCGGACGGCTTTGTGTCGGTCTTGCAACACTTCCCGCTACCGCAGGCCCGCCTCCTTCATCTGCCGCAGCTCCTTCTTCAGTTCGCTCACCTCGTCGCGCAGCCGGGCGGCCACCTCGAACTGCAGCTCGGCCGCCGCGGCCCGCATGCGCCCGGTCATCTCCTCGATCAGCTCGGCGAGTTCGGCCGCGGGCCGGTCGGTGGGCCGTCCGGCGCCGCCGGCGCCGTCCCCGCGCGTTCCGCGGCCGAGCGCGGGCACCGGGGCCCGGCCCCTGCGGTCCTCCCCCGCGCCCGCCTTGCGGTAGCCGCTGCCCAGCAGCTCCCGGGTGTCGACCTCCTCGCGGGCGAGCGTCGCCACGATGTCGCCGATCTTCTTGCGCAGCGGCTGCGGGTCGATGCCGTGCGCCTCGTTGTAGGCGATCTGCTTGGCCCGGCGCCGGTTGGTCTCCTCGATGGCCCTCTCCATCGCCGGGGTCACCTTGTCGGCGTACATGTGCACCTGGCCGGAGACGTTGCGCGCCGCGCGGCCGATGGTCTGGATCAGGGAGGTGCCCGAGCGCAGGAAGCCCTCCTTGTCGGCGTCGAGGATGGCCACCAGCGAGACCTCCGGCAGGTCCAGGCCCTCGCGCAGCAGGTTGATGCCGACCAGCACGTCGTACTCGCCGGCGCGCAGCTCGCGCAGCAGCTCGACCCGGCGCAGGGTGTCCACGTCGCTGTGCAGGTAGCGGACCCGGATGCCCAGCTCCGTGAAGTAGTCGGTGAGGTCCTCGGCCATCTTCTTGGTCAGGGTGGTGACCAGGACGCGCTCGTCCTTCTCGGTGCGGGTGCGGATCTCGTGCACCAGGTCGTCGATCTGCCCCTCGGTGGGCTTGACCACGACCTCCGGGTCGACCAGCCCGGTGGGCCGGATGATCTGCTCCACCACGCCGTCGGAGCGGGACAGCTCGTACGGCCCCGGGGTCGCCGACAGGTAGACCGTCTGCCCGATGCGCTCCAGGAACTCCTCCCACTTCAGCGGCCGGTTGTCCATCGCGGACGGCAGCCGGAAGCCGTGGTCGACCAGCGTCCGCTTCCGGGAGGCGTCGCCCTCGTACATGGCGCCGATCTGCGGGACGGTGACGTGGGACTCGTCGATGACCAGCAGGAAGTCGTCGGGGAAGTAATCGAGCAGGGTGTGCGGCGGGGAACCCTTCTCGCGGCCGTCGATGTGCAGCGAGTAGTTCTCGATGCCGGAGCAGGTGCCGACCTGCCGCATCATCTCGATGTCGTACGTCGTCCGCATGCGCAGCCGCTGGGCCTCCAGCAGCTTGCCCTGCTTCTCCAGCCGGGCGAGGGTCTCCTCCAGCTCCGCCTCGATCCCGGCGATGGCCCGCTCCATGCGCTCGGCGCCCGCCACGTAGTGCGAGGCGGGGAAGACGTACAGCTCCCGGTCGTCGGAGATGACCTCGCCGGTGATCGGGTGGAGGGTGGAGAGCGCCTCGATCTCGTCGCCGAACATCTCGATGCGGACGGCCAGTTCCTCGTACACCGGGAAGATCTCGATGGTGTCGCCGCGCACCCGGAAGGTGCCCCGGGTGAACGCCATGTCGTTGCGGGTGTACTGGATGTCGACGAAGCGGCGCAGCAGCTCGTCCCGGTCGATCTCCTGGCCCACCCTCAGCGGCACCATCCGGTCGACGTACTCCTGCGGGGTGCCCAGGCCGTAGATGCAGGAGACGGAGGCGACCACGACGACGTCGCGCCGGGTGAGCAGCGAGTTCGTCGCGCTGTGCCGCAGCCGCTCGACCTCCTCGTTGATGGAGGAGTCCTTCTCGATGTAGGTGTCCGTCTGCGGGACGTACGCCTCGGGCTGGTAGTAGTCGTAGTAGGAGACGAAGTACTCGACGGCGTTGTTCGGCAGCAGCTCGCGGAACTCGTTGGCGAGCTGGGCGGCGAGCGTCTTGTTGGGCGCCATCACCAGGGTCGGCCGCTGGAGCCTCTCGATCATCCACGCCGTGGTCGCCGACTTGCCGGTGCCGGTGGCGCCGAGCAGGACGACGTCCTTCTCGCCCGCCCTGATGCGCCTCTCCAGCTCGTCGATGGCCGCCGGCTGGTCACCGCTGGGTCGGTAGGGGCTGACGACCTCGAAGGGCGCCGCCTTGCGTTCGATCTGAGTCACGGGCCGCATGTCCCCACCGTACGGCTCCCCACCGACAACCGGGGCCGCGGACGGGTTCCGGACGGGCGGGGGCTTCCATGGGGCGTTCAGGTTCTGTCCACTTCCCGCCCATGTATCCGCGCGCGGATGCCGGAATGCTCTTGGGGTCAGTGCACCGAAGACGTGAGGAGTCCCCGTGTCCCTACGCCCCGCTGCCGCCGTCACCGGTTCACTCGCCGGCCTCTGCGTGCTCGTCCTCGCCGCCGTCCCCGTCCAGGCCGCGCCGCGGGCGGACGCCCCGCGCGCCGCCGACCGGGAGGCCCCCGTCCCGGTCGCGCACCGCGGTGCCTCCGCCTACGCCCCCGAGAACACCCTGGCCGCCGTCGACGCCGCCCACGAGCGGGGCATCCGCTGGGTGGAGAACGACGTGCAGCGCACCAGGGACGGCGAGCTGGTCGTCATGCACGACGCCACCCTGGCCCGCACCACGAACGTCGAGCAGCTCTTCCCCGACCGCGCCCCCTGGAACGTCGCGGACTTCACCGCCGACGAGATCGCCCTGCTGGACGCGGGGAGCTGGTTCGACCCGCTGTACGCGGGCGAGCCGGTGCCCACCCTGGAGGAGTACCTGCGGCACCTGCACGGCACCCGCCAGAACCTGCTGCTGGAGATCAAGAGACCCGAGCTGTACCCGGGCATCGAGGCCGACATCCTCCGGGAGCTGCGGGAGGAGGGCTGGCTGGACCGGCGGCACGTGCGGAGCAAGCTGATCATCCAGAGCTTCGGCGCCGACTCGGTGCGGGCCGTGCACCAGCAGGCCCCGGCTGTCAAGACCGGCTTTCTGGGCACCCCGGCCGTCGGCGACCTTCCGGAGTACGCGCGGTTCGCCGACCAGATCAACCCGACCCACACCAGCCTGTCCGAGGAGTACGTGCGGCAGGTCCACGCCCTGAAGGGGGCGCACGGCAAGCCGCTGGAGGTCTTCACCTGGACGGTGAACGACGCGGCGACGGCCCGGCGGGTCGCCGCCATGGGCGTGGACGGGATCATCTCCAACGCCCCGGACGTCGTCCGGGACGCCACCCGGGGCGACACCGGGGACAGCACCGGGAACAGCGCCGGGGACAGCACCGGGGACCGGGCCCGGGCCGCCGGGGACTGAGGCGCCCGGGCCGGGCGTCCGGGGACCGGGGCCCGTTGTCGGTGGCGGCCCGTAGGCTCGTCACATGACCGACATCCCGGCCGGACGCCCGGCCACAGCCCCGGCCTGGACGGTGCGGGACACCCCGATCGGCCCGCTGCTGCTCGCGGCGACCGGGCGGGGGCTGGTGACCGTCGTCTTCCACGCCGACGAGCGGACGGTCCGCCGGTCCCTGGCCCGGCTCGCCGGGCGGCTGGGCGCCGAGCCCGTGCGCGACGACGGCGATCCGGTGCTGGCCGGGGCGGCCCGGGAGCTCGACGCGTACTTCCGGGGCGCGCTGCGGGAGTTCTCCGTGGCCCTGGACTGGTCGCTGACCTCCGGGTTCAACGGGCGGGTGCTGCGGGCCCTGGCCGAGTCCGTGCCGTACGGCAGCGTCGTCGGCTACCAGACCCTGGCCGACCGCGTCGGCGAGCCGGGCGCGGCGCGTGCGGTGGGCGTCGCCATGGGCTCCAACCCGCTGCCGGTGGTGGTGCCGTGCCACCGGGTGGTGGAGAGCGACGGCGGGATCGGCGGCTTCGGCGGCGGGCTGGAGACCAAGCGGGCACTGCTGGCGCTGGAGGGCGTCCTCCCGGCGCCGCTGTTCTGAGCGCCGGCCACGGGCCGCGTCCGGCTCCGCCCGGCGCCGCACCGCTGTCCCTCTCCCGCGCCCGCCTGGCAGACTGCCCGCCGTGACCGGCACCTCCGACACCACCGGCGCCGCCGGCGGCCCTCCGGGCGCACCGCGCGGCACCGCCGCGGTCCCCTCCGGCAGCGAGCTGGCCGCGCTGCGCCGCCGTACCTCCGCCGTGCTCGTGGCCACCCAGGTCCTGGGCGGCCTGGGCGTGGCCACGGGCATCGCCCTGGCCGCCGTGCTGGCGCAGGAGGTGAGCGGGTCCGAGGGGCCGGCCGGTCTGGCGGTGACGTCCTCGGTCCTCGGCACGGCCGTGCTGTCCCTGCCGCTGGCCGTCCTGATGGCCGCGCGGGGCCGCCGCGCGGGGCTCTGCCTGGCGTACCTGATCGGCGCCGCAGGCGGCGGTGTCGTGGTCCTCGCCGCCGTCGCCGGCAGCTTCCCGCTGCTGCTGTTCGGCATGGCGGCCTTCGGCGCGGGCTCCTCCGCCAACCTCCAGGCCCGCTTCGCCGCCGCCGACCTCGCCGAGCCCGCCCGCCGCGGCCGGGCCATCTCCACCGTGGTGTGGGCCACGACCGTCGGCGCGGTCCTCGGCCCGAACATCGCCGCCCCGGCCGGACGCAGCGTCTCGGGCCTGGGGATACCCGCGACGGCGGGCCCGTTCCTGTGGGGCGGGGCCATCTTCCTGCTGGCCGCCGCGCTGGTGTTCGCCCTGCTGCGCCCCGACCCGCTGCTCACCGCCCGTGCCCTGGCCGAGGCCGGTACCGAGGCCGGTACCGGGGCCGAGACCAAGGCCGGTGCCGAGGCCCGTACCCCGGCGGAGGGCCGGTCGCTGCGGGCCGGGCTCGCGGTCGTCGCCGCCTCCCCGCGCGCCCGGCTGGCGCTGGCCGCCGTCACCTGCGCCCACAGCGCCATGGTCTCGATCATGGTGATGACGCCGGTCGACCTCGGCCACCACGGCGCGGACATCGAACTGATCGGCCTGGTGATCAGCGGTCACATCGCGGGCATGTACGCCTTCTCCCCGCTGATGGGCCGGCTCTGCGACCGCCTCGGCCGGATCCCGGTGATCTCGCTCGGCGTCGCGCTGACGGCGTGCGCGGCGCTGCTGGCCGGTACGGCGGACGGCGACCACGTCCGCAGCGCCGCGGGCCTGTTCCTCCTCGGCCTGGGCTGGTCGGCCGGGCTGATCGGCGGCTCCACCCTGCTCACCGACTCGGTGCCGCAGGAGGCCCGCGCGGCCGTCCAGGGGCTGTCCGACCTGACCATGAACGCCGCGGCGGGCGCGGGCGGCGCACTCGCCGGGCTCGTCGTCGCCCAGGCGGGCTACGGCTGGCTCAACGCGATGGGTGCCGCCCTGCTCCTGCCGGTCGCCGCGTTCGTCCTGCTCGTCCGGGGTCGCCGCCCGGCCCCGGACGGCCGGTGACGCGAACGGAACCGGCCGCCTCCCGGGCGAAGGCCCCCGGCCGGTCCGGCCGCCACCGGTCCCCCCGTGCCGTCCGGGTGCCCGGCCGTCCCGCGGCGGGACCGGCGGTACGCGCGTCCGTCAGCCCATCGGATAGACCTGGAAGGCCACGGCGCGGCGCCCGCCCGTGCGTTCGGCGAGGGCGTCCATCGTGCCGGTGAGGACGGTGCGGGCGTACTCGGCGGGCTCCTGGTCGCTGAGCGCCGTGATGTACGCGCGGTGCTCGGCGAGCGAGGCGATGGCCTTCTCCACCTCCTCCTCCCCCACCTCCACCGCGTGCGTCGGCTCCGGCGATCCCGCGACCGCCACCCAGCGCACTCCGCCCCAGGGCTGGAGCCCCTCCCGCTCGGCCAGTTCGGGGAAGATCCAGCGGTTGCCCGCGTCCCCGGCCGCGTCCAGCACCGCGCGTCCGACGGCCCGGTGGTCGGGGCTGTTCCACCAGCCCTCCTGGCCCCAGGTGTCGTGGTGGTTGAAGGCGATGAGCAGTTCGGGCCGGTGGCGGCGGATCGCGGCGGCCAGGTCGCGGCGCAGTGCGACGCCCTCCTCGATCACCCCGTCCCGGTGGTCCAGGAACTCCACGCTCTCCACGCCGACCACGGCCGCGCTCGCCCGCTGCTCCGCCTCCCGCACGCGCGCCGCCTCCGCCGGCTCCATGGTGTCGATCCCGGCCTCGCCGCGCGTCACCAGCAGGTACGCGATCTCCCGTCCGGCGCCGGTCCACCGCGCGATGGCGGCGGCCGCCCCGTACTCCAGGTCGTCGGGGTGCGCCACGACGGCGAGCGCGCGGTTCCAGTCCTCGGGCATGGGGCTGAGCTGACCTTCCACGGTGGTCTCCTCGGGGTGTTCCTCAGGGTGTCGGGCTGGGTGTCGGGCTGGGCTTCGGACGAGGGTGGGCAGGGCTGCGGGCAGGACTGTGAACGGGGTGGCGGGCGGTGCGCGGACGGTCAGTGCCAGCCGTACAACTGCCGCAGGCGGTGCACGACCCGGTTGAACCTCGCCCGGTCCAGCGCGCACGCCTCGCGCCGCATTCCCCGCGGGTGGACCCGCAGCACGCGGTCCAGGTCCGCCCACGAGTCGCGCCCGGACCGGTCCCACGGGCCGGAGCCCAGCGGCATCCAGTCGCGCCGCCCGTCCCGGGGCCGGCTGGAGAGCTGCACGGCCAGCAGGGTGCCGGCCGCCTCGCGGGCCACGACGAGGACGGGCCGGTCCTTGCCGCGCCCGTCCGCCTCCTCGTAGGGGACCCAGGTCCACACGATCTCGCCCGGGTCCGGGTCGCCGTCCGGATCGGGGGCGTAGGACGTCCGTACGGGCCCCACCTCGTCCGCCCGCACCTCGGCGGTCGCGGCCGGCCCCCACCTCCCCGGGTTCTCCCGGAGCCCGCCGACCGCCTGCGCCTCGTCCATCGCCATGGGCACACGCTAGCGGTACCGCCTGGCGCGGTCCGCCGGGCGGCACCGCCGCGTCCGGCCGCCGGGTGGCCCGGCCCTCCGCGCGGTGCCTTGGCAGGCCGGGGGGTTCGGGGAAGCATACGGCCCATGCGCAGCGATCTCTTCGCCTCCGAGCACACGGTCCAGCCGGCCACCGCGCCGGGGATGTCCCTGCAGAACCCCAAGTCGATCAGGTACGTGGTGAACGGCGAGTGCTACGCCCGGCAGGGCGCGATGATCGCCTTCCGCGGCGACCTGAGGTTCGAGAAGAAGGGCCAGGGGGTGGGGAACTTCCTCAAACGGACCGTCACCGGCGAGGGCCTGCCCCTGATGGCCGTGCGCGGCCAGGGCGAGGCCTGGTTCGCCCACGAGGCGGCCAACTGCTTCGTCGTCGACTTCGCCCCCGGCGACAGCCTCACCCTCAACGGGCGCAACGTGCTGTGCTTCGACGCGACCCTCGGCTACGACATAAAGGTCGTCAAGGGCGCCGGCATGGCCGGCGGCGGCCTGTTCAACAGCGTCTTCACCGGGCAGGGCAGGCTGGGCGTGACCTGCGAGGGCACCCCCATCGTCATCCCCGTCTCCCCGGACCTGCCCGTCTTCGTCGACACCGACGCCGTCGTCGGCTGGAGCACCCACCTCCACACCTCCCTGCACCGGTCGCAGAGCTTCGGCTCGATGCTCCGCGGCGGCTCCGGGGAGGCCGTGCAGCTCAGGCTGGACGGCGAGGGCTTCGTGATCGTCCGTCCGAGCGAGGCGCAGCCGGTGAGGCAGGCGTCCGGCTGACCGCCGCCCCCGTCCGGGCGCGGGCCCCGGGCGGGCCCGGGCGGGGACGGACGGTCAGGCGGTCGGCCGGTCAGGCGATCAGGGCCGCCGCGGCTCCCGCGGGCACCAGCGCGAACCCGACGGCGAAGCAGGCCAGCGCGGCCCGCACCCAGCGGTGCTTGGCCGCCGCGATGCGGCTGGTGTCCGTGAGCGCGTCGACCAGGCTGTCCAGCGGGCGCTCCTCGGTGCGGCGCAGCGCCTCCCGCAGCTCGTCCGCCTCCGCCGCCTCGCGGATGTCGTGGAAGTACGCGAGGGTGTCCCCGGGCGTCCAGGAGCCGCGCCGGTAGCGGGGAGCGACGGCCGCCAGCAGGCAGGCCAGGGACGCCGCCCAGGCCAGGCACCCGGTCCACCACAGCAGCAGCCCCGGCCAGGCCGGGCGCCCCGGCTCCCAGGTGCCCGCCACCGCCACGGCGCCGGTCCAGGCGGCGGTGCTCACCCCCATGGCGGCGACCAGGACCGCGGCCTTGGCGTCCGCCCGTCCTATCTCGGCCCGGAGTTCGGCCAGCAGCCGCTCCCCGGCCCGCACCCCCGGCGGGCTCCCCGCGGGCGGTTCGCTCATCCCGGTCCCCCCTTCGCCCTTCCTGCCGTTCCGTGTCCGCGCGGTCGCGCACGCGGTGCCGTGCGGTCCCGTCCGGCACCGTGCGTGCCGTGCGCCTACGTCCGCGCGGAGTACAGCAGCGCCGCGCTGAGCAGCAGGCTGATCACCAGGGCCGTCCGGTGGTCGATGCGCCGTGCCGCGTCGTGCAGCGTTCCCATGACCGCGGCGGCGCAGCGGTGCGTCCCGCAGGCCAGCCCGCAGACCGCGTCGCCGTAGGCGTACGCCAGCGGCGCCGCCCGTCCCGACGCCCTGCGCGTCACCCGGGTGACCAGGTACTCGGGGAGCAGCAGCCCCACGGCGAGCAGGTTCACCCCGTACTCCACGCCGGAGGACAACTGCGCCACGGCACGCGCCGCGCCCCACCGCGCGGCCACGTAGAGGGCCGTCGTCAGCAGTGCGAAGACCAGCAGCGCTCCCCCGACCGCCCAGGGCTCGACCGCCCGGGACCACCCGCCGCCGGTCGCGGGGTCCACCGGGTTCACCGTCCCCCGCCCGGGGTCCCGGAGCCGTCCGCCTCCTCCGGCGCCGGTGCCCGCTCGAGCTGCTCCCGGTACAGCGGCTGCTTGCGCGTCCGGCCCCGGGCCGCCTCCATCAGCGGGGCCTTCAGGCTCTCCACCGCCATCCGCGCCGTCTCCTCCACCATGTGGTCCTCCAGCGCCCCGGTCTCCAGCAGTTTGCTCACGATGCCGATCTGGTTGGCCATGGCCTCCCGCGCGTCGTCCCGGATGCCCTCCAGCGCCAGCGGCAGGTCCTCGGGGTTGCGCGCCACCTGCAGGGCCCACCGGGCGATGTCGCCGTCCTCCAGCAGGGAGGTGTAGAACCGGGTCTTCTCCTCGGTCAGTTCGTGCTGGTGACGGGTCCGCAGCCGCTCCAGCAGGTGCTCGCTCTCGGCCCGGACGCGGGCGTAGTCCAGCCCCCGGATGGCCGAGTACTGCCGGACGGCCTCCTCGTCCAGGCTCAGCCGCACCGCGCAGGTCACCGTCAGGCCCTCGGCCTCGGCCAGCGGTGACAGCGCCAGGGCGTCGTGCACGGCGGTCTCGGCCGCCGCGCTGCGTTCGATGTCGAAGCGGCGGGTCTCCTGGCGCATCCGGGCGAGCAGTCTCGGCTCCAGCAGCGCCCGTACGTCGCGCACCTGCTTGCGGACCACCGCGCCGGGGTCGGTGACCTGCCAGGTGACGTCGGTCTCGGCGTGGAAGAAGAAGGCGTCGCCCGCGCTGGGCAGCCGGTGTTCGAAGGAGAGGTACTGGTAGCCCGTCTCCACCTCGTAGAGCCTGCGGAAGTTCCTGCTGACCAGTTCGCCGCGCGTGGGCTGCCGGTCCGGCGGGTACGCCACGGTCTCCCCCGAGGCCGTCACCAGCACCAGGGCCCGGTCGGCGGAGACCGGCGGGCGGTTGCGTATGAACTCGAAGCGGCTCAGCTCCCGCTCGGCGCGCACCGGGTCGTTGACGACCCGGGGGTGGGCGGGTGCGCCGCCCGTCGGTTCGGTGGTCTCGTTCATGGTGTCCGTTTCTCTTTCCTCGTCCCTCGTCCGTCCCGCTCAGCGGGCGCGGCTGCCGCCCAGCGCGCCGGAGAGCCGGCCGGCCACCGGCAGCGGCTCGCCCGTCTCCCTGAGGTGCCGGCCCTGGACCTTGCGCAGCAGGTGGTCCAGGCGGTCGGTCTCGTTGCCGGTGGCGGCCATGCCCGGCAGCAGTCCGGCCAGCGCGTCCTCGAGTTCGGCGTCGTGCCCGGCGGCGCGGACCCAGGCGCCGATCCGCTCCAGGCCGTCCCGGCGCAGCGCCGGGTCGCCCAGCACCTGGCGCCACAGCTCCACGTACCGCTCCCAGGCCGCCCCGCCCTCACGCGCCCACCGGACCGGGGACGGCAGGGGCGCCCGTGTCCCGTCCGGGGCGGTGTGGTGGTGTGCGGCGGCCCTGAGGAAGGCGTCGGCCGCCAGGTGCCGCAGCCACCGGTCCGGCTCGCGCCAGCGGTCGAGCCGGGCCAGTACCTCCGGGCCGGCCGGGCCGCCGATCAGCGTCTCCAGCGTCTGGACGACGGCCTGCCGCAGCCGGGAGCCGGCCGCGGCGTCGGTGCCGGCGGCCGTCGCGGCCACCGCGGCGAGGTCCGCCAGCGCCGTGGGGACCATCGCGTCGCCCAGCAGGGCGTAGGCGCGGACCGCCGTCCACCGCCGTCCCTCGTCGCCGCCCCGGCTCCAGCTCCGCAGCAGCCGGCGGACCGGCGTCTCCCGGCCTGCTTGGTGGGCGGCCGCCAGCGCCCACGCCGCGAGCTGGCGTTCCCGCGGTCGCGGGGAGGCGGCCCAGGGGGCGATCAGGCGGTCGGCGGCGAAGGCGAAGTCGTGGCAGGCCAGGGTTCCGGCGCAGACGGCGGCGCGGATGCGCACCATGGCCCGGGGGTCGGTGCCGAGCCGGGCGAGCCATGCCAGCGCCGGTTCCCGCACGGTCGGGTGGGTCATCCAGACGCGGCCGAGCAGGACCTCCCACAGGCCGCTGTCCCGGAAGGCCACCAGGCGCTGCGGCAGCGTCCCCCACGGTGTCTCCAGCGCGCCGTCGTACTCCACCGCCCGGGCGGTGCGCAGGCGTGCCTCCAGGGGGGTGGCGAAGACCGGCAGGGCGACGTCGCGCCCCGGCGTCTCCAGCCGGCGCAGTTCCCGGAACAGCAGGTCGGCGAACTCGGCCACCAGCGGGTACGGGGCGGCGTCGAAGACGGCCAGGGAGATCAGGAACGCCTTCTCGCGCAGCTTCAGGCCGGGGTCGGCGAACCAGGCGTCGACCCGCTGTTCCGCCGCGGCGCGCCCGTACTCCTCCAGCTCGCCGGCGGCCACCCGGCCGCGTGCGTGCTCCGCGAGCAGCCGCGCGAATCCGGCGGCCTCCGCGGGGGTGGGGCAGCGGCCCAGGAACGCCTTGGTCTCCGGCCGGTGGAGCAGGTCCTCCCCGGTGCCGCCGGCGTCCTCCCCGAGCAGGACGCGCAGGTGGGCGCGGATGATCCGGTCGGCCTCCGGGGCCTCCCAGCGGGCGGGGTCGACGCCTTCCAGCACCGTCTCCGGATCGGCGGTGATGACGAGGAATCCCCCGCTGCCGGCCAGCCGCTCCCGCAGGGCGTGCAGCCGCACCGCGCGCAGCGGGGACTCCCCGCTCGTCACGGGGTCGGCGAGGAGGTGGCCGCAGCCGGGCTCCAACTGCCCGTCCAGCTCGGCCGGTTCCGCCAGGTCGGTGCCCGGGTCGAGCGCGATGACCCTCCCGTCCCCCACCACCTGCCGCAGCAGCCGCACCCCGGCCGTCCGGCGTCCCGTGCCGCGCTGTCCGCGCAGTACCAGGACGCGCTGGGCGCGGAGCCGGTCGTACGCCTCGTCGTAGCGGCGGCCGGCCACGAAGACGCGTTCCACGGCGGCGATCTCCTCGGCGGGCAGCGGTCCCGACGCCCGGCCGGCCGCGGTCCGGGCGGCGGCGTGGCCGTACAGGTGCAGGTCGTACTTGTCCCCGCCCACCACGTCGCCGCGCACGTCGGGGTCGCGCAGGACGTTGCCGCTGCCGCCGCGCGCGAAGAGGTGCCGTGCCAGGGAGCGCAGTTGCTCGGACGCCTCCCACGCGTCCGGGGCGTCCTCCTCGCCCCGTGCCGCCCCGGTCTGCCGCTCCCCGGTCTCCTCCCCGGCCTTTCGCGTTCCGGTCTCCTCCGGCGCGGATGCCCCTCCCCCGGGTTCCTCCGCGCCGCCCCCGGCCGGTGTCCGCTCGTTCCGCTCCGTCACCGGTCCGCGCCCCCGTCCCACGGCCGGCCCACGATCTTGTGGCCGGCCACCACGTCCCCGGTGATCTGCGGGGAGTGGCCGAAGAAGAAGTTGCCCGACCCGCCCGGCGGGGGGAACGGGCCCGCCGGCCCGCCGCTGCCGCCGCTGCCGCGGTCCGCGGCGGCGGTGTCAGCGGTGGTGGCCGCCTCCGCGGTGCCGTCCTCCGCCCGCTTGCGGGAGCGGTCGTGGATCCAGCCGCCCAGCCTCCCCTCGCTGCCCTTGCCCCGGATCTCGAAGCGGTGGAAGTGCTCCGGCTCGATGCCGGGGTGCGCGTGCCGCACCACCCCGCGGTGCACCGCCTCCGACACGCACAGCACGCACGGCTCGTCCGTCTCCTTCAGCGCCGCGCGCAGCGGGTCGGAGTCCAGCAGCCGGAAGCCCTCCACCAGGTCGGAGCCCACCGCCCCGTACGCGTCGAGCGCCACCTCCCCCGAGTGCAGCACCATGCGCAGCCGGACCTGGGTGCCCTGGCTGGACAGCCGGTTGGCGGCGGCCAGACGCATGGGCGTCTCGGTGAGGAGGGCCCGGATGAGCTGGGGTTTGGGGACGGTGGCGTCGAGCAGCGTGAGGACGCCGTCGCCCCGGTCCTCCGTCCGGTACTCGGTCGCCTCCACCGACGCCGCCGACAGCGTCTCCTTCAGCACCCCGTACAGCAGCCTGCGCAGCACGCCCTGCTCGACGTCCGACCTGCTGCCGGACCCCTCGATGTCCATGAGCAGGATCGTCCTGTTGACGGGTTCCTCCACCACCGCTCCCCTCGCCGTCCGGTACGGCCCGTGGCCGCTGCCCGGGAGCATTCCGCAGCGGGGCGCCCGGGTGGAGGAACGATGACGCAGTCCGGATGTGACCGATTACCGGTGCGGCCGGCCGCCGCCGCACCGGCGGTCCGCGCCCGGCCGTCCGGCCCCGGCCGGGGCACCGCCGATGCGCCGCAGCACCTCCGGGCGCAGGACCACCAGGTGCCGGCGCCGCGTCACCACCACCTCGCGCGTGCGGAGCACGCGCAGGGTCCGGGTCACCGCCTCGCGCGACGCCCCGATGGCACCGGCCAGTTCCTGCTGGGTGAGCGGTACCCGGATGACGACACCGCCACCGTCGGCGCGTTCGCCGTGCCGCTCGGCCAGCTCCAGCAGCAGCCGGGACAGGCGCTCCTCGACCGTGGAGGCGCCGTACTCCAGCCGCCTGCGGTCCCCCGTGCGCAGCCGGTCGCTGATCAGCGACAGCAGGTGGAGGGCGGCCTGCGGCCTGTCCTGCAGGAACCCGGTGAAGCGTTCGGCGCTGATCACGGTCGCCTCCACCCGCTCCAGCGCCGACACGGTCGCCGACCGGGGCGCGCCGTTCAGTGCCGCGCCCTCCCCCACGACGTCGCCGGGACCGCGCAGCGCCAGCAGCGCCTCGTGCCCGGTGACGGCGGTGGAGGTGACCTTGAGCCAGCCGCGCCTGATCAGCAGCACGTGGCTGGAGGGCTCGCTCTCGCGCAGCAGGACGGCCCGCGCGGGGTAGCTCATCTCCCTGCCCAGCGCCAGCAGTTCGTTCCGGGTCCGCTCGTCGATCCGTGCCAGGTACGGAACCCGGTCGTCCAGCCGTCCGCCTCCGCCCATGTCATCGCTCACCGGCACCGGTCCCCCCTCGGCCGTCCACGTTCCAGGCCCAGCAGCCTAGAACAGCGGTAACCCACCGTGTGCACGTCGGTACGGATCCGGTGGGCCGGGGCGCGGAGCGGCGCGCCCGTCCCTTACCGGAAGCGGTTCAAGGGCCCGGGGCAGGCCGGCCCGGCCTCCTGCCGCGGCGCCGGCCCCGGCGGCACGTCCGTGCTTCTCACGGCGGTCCGGCCGGGAATCCGGGCGGAAAATCTTATCGGAAATTTTCCGGAAGAAGTCGTTGACGGCGGCCCGGGGCGGTCCCATACTCCATACCGCTCGCCACCCGCCCGCCGCCGATCACCCGATCACCGCGGATGTGCGCGGGCACGGCCGGCACCCCGGCTCCCCCGGCCGGTTCCCCACCCGCCCCGAGAAGGGGACAGCGATGACCGACGGACCCTCCCGCGGACCGACACCTCCCCGGGCGCGCTTGCGCGGAGCGCGGACGCGCAGCGGCCGCGGCTCCGGGGGGACCGGCTCCGGTGACGGCCCGGGTGAAGACCCCGGTGGCCCGGGCGACCCCCAGGATCGGCTCCTGCCGGCTTCCTGACCTCGGCCGGCGACCGGTGGGCGGCGGCGTGGCGATCTCCTCCCCGATCGCCGCGCCGTCCGCCGTCCGGTCCCACGGTCGGCGGTTCCGCCGTGAGCGGAATCCGGATCACCCCAACTCCCCCCGCACGTAAAGAGGTTGGACAGCTCAACCCGGGGAGGGGCCGATGGCGCCGACGGCGACGTACCACGAGATCGCGGACCGGTACGAGGAGGAGCCCGCCGGAGGACGGCGGACGCGGACCGGCCCCGGGGACGCCGGCCCCCTCGGCATCGGCCCCCTGCTGCGGGACCTCCTGGGCGAGGGCAGCGGCGTCTGCCTGGAGGTCGGCCACACCGCCCCCGTCCGCGGGACCGTCCGCGAGCTGGGCTGGACACCGCTCGGCGTCGGCCCTTCCGCCGGGGTGCCGCGCCCCGCCCGGGACCGTCCGCCGGCCGTACGGGCCGACGCCGGACGCCTTCCGGTGCGGGACGGCTCCGTCCCGGCCGTGCTCGCGGTGATGGTCCACACCGACGTGCCCGACTACCCGGCGGTGCTGCGCGAGGCGGCCCGGGTCCTGCGGCCGGGCGGGGTGTTCGTGCACGTCGGCGAGCACCCCTGCTCCTGCGGCGGCCTCACCGACCGCACCGGCCCCGAGACGGTGGTGGTCCGCCCCGGCCGCGCGGACGGCCGCGCGGCGGAGGGGCCCTGGACGGACCGCGGCGTACGGGACGGGACCGGCGCCCCGCACCGCCCGCTGCCCGAACTGCTGCACGCGTTCCTCGACGCGGGGCTCACCCTGGAACGGTTCGCGGAGAGCGGCGCCCCCACCCCGGCCGTCCTCGCCGTGGGCGCCCGCAAGTACGGCTGACCCGTCGTCAGGAGCGCCTCCGTACAGCTCCGGCGGACTCCGGTGGCGTCCGCCGGCCCGTGCGCCGGTCCCCGGCGGGTGCGCCGGAGCGCGGGTGTGCGGGTACTCACAGGGGGGCTCCGGGACCGGGCCGGGGCCGATACGGTGGAGGTGTGTTGCCTTCCCCCCGTTTCCCGTCCCCTCCCCGCCTCTGCCGCTTCAACGAGCCGTCCCGCCCGCGCCCGGACCGGGCGCGCTGCCGCCCGGCGGGAGGGAGAGGACGCGCCGGGCGGACGGCGGGCGGCCCCGGCCACCGGGCCGGCTCCGGCCGGACGGCCGCCTGCCGGCGGCTGTGCGGCTACGCGCAGCCGCCCGGGACTCCCTGAGACGGACGCTCCCGGGAGTTCCGGGGCCGGCGGCGCGGAACGGCACCGTGCGCCGGCACCCGGGCTCCTCCTGGGGCGCGTGCCGAGTCGTGATCGTGTGGCTCGTGCGAGGTCCTCGATCCGGATATGGAGCCGCGGAGGTGGAGTCCGGCCCGGTGGCTTCCGGGGCCTTGTCGTAGCGGGTGGCGATGCCGCGCCGGGCTTTCAGCGTGTTGATCAGGCACCCGACGGTGTTCCCGGCCTTTCGGCGGATACGGCTCGATGCATTCCTACTCCGCACCAGTCGGTTGCATCTGCGCCGCAGAAGACGATCTGCCAGAACAAACGTCGCCCTGCCGTGGGAAATCCGTCAGGTGCCGCGTGACGCGGTGCAGGTGCGTGCCGCAATCGACTCCGGTGGCGGAGGCGGGACACCCGACGTCCTTCCGTGCACCGAGGGTCGGTCATGCGAGTTCCCGGACGTCGGCGGTGTGCCGCGCGTCGGTCACGGCCACGAGGTCGGGGGCGGGCCGAATGCGCGGCGACCGGCCCTCACGGTCAGAGTGGCGATGGCAGCGTTGGCGCCACCACCGATCACAGCGCCGATACCGAACGGTGCCACTCGACCGAGAACGATGATTCCCTGCTTGGTCCCGTACTTCGTGACGAAGTTCTTCCCCAGGACCTTGTTGATCTGACGCAACGTCTCGACGGGCACCTTGGCGACGACCTGACGTCCCCAGTGTTGCCCCGTACGCCCGGCGACCTTGGTGATGGTGGTGGAGCCGGTCCCGCCGAGCATGATTCCCATCACGATCGTCCGGCGGCGCTCGATCTCGTCGATGGGAACTCCGTGGACTTCGGCGATCGAGAGCGCGAAGAGGGCGGTCAGCTCAAGGGATGAGAAAGCCTCGCCCGCCGACAGTGCCAGGGCGACTCCCGTACCGACGCCGGGCGCGGCTGCAGTTCCTCCGACTGCGGCACCTGTCCCGGCCAGGGCGCTGACGTACATCCGCTCCAGATTGCGGATCACCTGTGCTGGTGTCGCCTCTGGGTTCCGCTGGCGGGCCCGGGCGATGTTCTTGCGCACCAGTGGGCCCTGCATGTCGATCGCCTTGTCCAGGAGGTCGAGGACTCGCTGCCCACCTCCGGCTGCTGCCGGAACCGGCCCGTCGAGGTCACCTGTTGCCATGCTGCGAACTCCTTACGTCGTCACGTCCCGATCAGGTCTCCCGCTCAACCGGCCGAGCAGACCTTGCGCCGGCCGGACCAGGCCGCCAACCGCAGGAAGAAGGGCAGCAAGGGCGATCGGCCCGTCAGCCACGACGCCGACCTCCACAAGGAGCGGAGCACCGTTGAGCAACTGATCGACAGGCCGGAGGCGTGGCGGGGCATCGCCACTCGCTACGACAAGACCCCTGCCAGCCGCCTCGCCGGCCTCCACCTGCGAGCCCCGATGACCTGGATCGAGGACCTCGCTCGAACCACTCCCCGATCACGACTCGATACGCGCCCTAGGAGTACGGGCAGTGTCTCGCGCCGTTGAGGTACAGACAGCCGCCGTCCCCGACCCGCCACTCGTAGATCCGCGGCTTCCCTTCGTCGGGGTAGGTCAGAATCGTGCTGCCCCTGACCTCGTAGCGGCCCGTGGTCCTGATCGCCCCGGCCTCCCGGGTGAAGAATCCGTCCTCGTAGAAGCTGTGGACGGTCGGATCGAAATCGCTGGAGTGGTCCGTGCTCCAGCTCCCCACCAGTTCGGGGGGAATGCCCTGCCGGCCGTCACCGGCTCCGGCCCTCTCCGTGGCGCTGCCGGTCCCCTCCCCGGCGCCGTCCGTCCGGCCGCAGCCGCCCAGCACGAGGACGCCGGCCACCACCACCGCGGTCACCACCGTTCGCCGTGTCGTGCCCACAGACCCCGCCTCCCGTCGCATCGCCCCGGCGCCGCACAGTACCTTCGCCGGCTCTCCGACCAGGGCGGTGTGCGGGAATACCGCTGCCTCTCCGGGGAAAGTCCGTCAGTTCGTCCCCCCGCCGGTGTGCCGCCGTCGTAGTTCCCCTACGGCAGCGGATCGGCGTTTCCGGACGCGGCCCTCCGGCCGTCACCGGCCGGAGGCATGACGCCGCGCGGCCACCCGGGCGCCCGGCCGGAGTCCGCCGGGCCGCGGAGGACCCCGTTCGGGTTCTCCACCGTCCAGAGCGGACGGCACCCCCGCCGTCCGGTATCCGGATGGCGCTGTCCTCCGCAGCGGACACGGTCGCGCGGCGCTTGAGCCGGCCCGCGCCCGCCGGCCGGACGCCGCGCTGCCGGGCATCCGCAGGCCGGGAGCCCCCGGAGATCCGCACCGGCCCGCGGACCGGGCGCGGCCGTCCGCGATCATGGTGGGTGTGGCGGTGACGGTGGCGGGGACGCGGATGCGGGCCGGCAGTCCGGCCGGGAACCGCGGCGCGCCGGTCCCGCACGGCAGCGGCGTCCGGTGCCGCCGACCCGGCACACCACCGCCGCCGACAGCCGACCTCACCACCGCGAGAAGGGTTCCGGAATCCGCCGTGGCGCTCACACTTCACATCGACACCGCACGCTGGCGCGGACACCAGGAGGCCGTCCTCGAACGGCTGCCCGGTCTCGTGCCGGTCTGCAAGGGCAACGGTTACGGTTTCGGCCTCGACCGGCTGGCCCGGGAGGCCACCCGTCTGGGAGCCGGACTCCTCGCGGTGGGCACCGTCCACGAGGCCCTGCGGGTGCAGGACGTCTTCGAGGGGGACCTGCTGGTGCTGACGCCCCATCACCGCCATGAGGCGCGGCTGCCGCTGCACGAGCGGGTCATCCGCACCCTCTCCACCGTCGACGACCCGGGCGCCCACGGCCTCGCGGGCGCCCGGGTCGTCGTCAAGCTGATGTCCTCCATGCGGCGTCACGGGGTGCACCCCCGGGACCTCCACCGGGTGCGGACGGCGCTGCGGAACTGGCAGTTCGAGGGGTTCTCCATCCACCTGCCGCTGGACCGTCCGGCGGGCGCCGGCGGGGTCGGCGAGATCGTCGCCTGGATGGACCGGCTGCGTGCGGCCGGGCTGCCCCGGCACACCCTCTTCGTCAGCCACCTCTCCGCCGGCGAACTCGCGCGGCTGCGCGAGCGGTTCCCCCGTACCGCGTTCCGCCCCCGCGTGGGCACCGGCCTCTGGCTGGGTGATCCGAAGGCCACGCAGTACCGCAGCACCGTCCTGGACGTCGTGGACGTCGCCCGGGGGGAGCGGTTCGGCGTCCGGCAGCGCCCGGCTCCGGCCGACGGCCACCTCGCCGTGGTGGCGGGCGGCACCTCCCACGGCATCGGGCTGAGCGCACCCCGGCTGCTGCACGGCGCGCGGCAGCGCGCCCGGCACATCGCGGGGATCGGGTACGCCCTCGCCAACCGCCACCTGTCCCCGTTCGTCAGGGACGGGCGGCGGTACAGGTTCGCGGAGCCGCCGGACGTGGCGGAGTCCGTGCTGTTCATACCGGCCGGCCGGACGCGGCCGGTGCCCGGCGAGAGCCTCGTGGCACAGTTGCGTTACACCATCACCCGGCCCGACCGGGTCGTCGACGCACCGCACGGCCTGTGAGGCGCGCCGGCCGTCCCGCCGGCCGGGGGACGCGGGGGGACGCCGCACGGGCGGGGTGCCGACGGCACGCCCGCGGGGGCGCTCACCCCCCGCACTGGCGCAGCATCATCCGCTTGTCCGCGGCCGTCACCGGCAGCTCGTACTTCTCGGCGACCTGCGCGAAGCGCACCGCGTAGGCGCACCGGACCGGTTTGTTCGGCGGCAGCCAGGAGGCGGGCCCGGAGTCTCCCTTGGCCGAGTTGGCGCGGCCCTCGACCGGCAGCAGGTTCAGCGGGTCGTTGGCGAGCTGTTCGCGTTTGCTCTCCGGCCAGCGGGACGCGCCCATCCGCCAGGCGTACGACAGCGGCACCACGTGGTCGATCTGCACCTCGGCGGCGTCCTGCTTCCTCCAGGCGATCTCCTTGCCCGTGTACGGGTCGGCCAGCGTCATGGAGACGACCACGCAGTCGGAGCCGGAGCGGAACCGCAGCTCCTGGCCGTCGCGTTTCATGAGGTCGTTCCGGGTGTCGCAGCCGTTCCGCGCCAGCGGCACCCCGTCGGCGGTGTCCATCCAGGCGTATCCGAACTCCTCGCGGTCGTAGCCGGTCCCGGGGCCGCGCCCCTTCGTCGCCAGCTCCCCTATGAGCCTGCGCGCCTCGCTCCTGCCGGTGTCCGAGGTGACGGGCGCGAGTCCGGGCCCGGTGCCGTCGTGGTTGTCCAGGGGGTTGACGGACCGTCCGCCGGACGCGGCGGTCCCCGGGCCGGGCGACGGGTTCCCGGTGCCGGCGGCCCCGCATCCCGTCAGGGAGAGGGCGGTGGCCAGCGCGAGGGCGGCGGGGTGTGCCGGGCGGAGGTGTCGGAGGTGTCGGAGCGTCATGCTGCGGTCCCGTGGTCGGAGTCGGGGGTGCGGTCACGGGCCGCCGGTGCCGGGGCCCGTCGTCCATCGTGCCCGCCCGTCCCGCGCGAAACCCGGTTGCCGTCCGGTGGAGAGCGGGGGGACGGTAGGGGCTGTCACGGTGATCGACTCCGGTCGGCGTCATGGGCGATCGGTTCTCCACGGGGGTGTTTCCTGACATGGCCAGTCACTTCGGTGCCATCGGTCTCGAGGTGCGCGATCAGCAGGAGTACGGCGAGCTGCTGCACCGGCTGTACGGGCTCGGGCGGGCGGAGCCCGTCGGCGAGGGCGCCACACGGGTGGTGTGGAGCGGCGCGGGCGGCACCCGCGTCGAGCTGGAATTCGACGGCGAGGGGGCGCTGACGTACGTCCTGCCGTGCCTGGTGCCGCGGGGGGCGCCGGTCCCGGTGCGCGGGATCGCGCTGGCGCCGGACGGCACCGCGCACATGGAACTGCTGGACGGCGAGGGCGGGGAGATGCTGTGCCCGCTGCCCGTGGAGCTGACCGACCGCGCGGAGCTGCGCGCGCTGGGCCGCGGGGAGGCCGGGGCGCCCAGGGAGGGCAGCCTGCGGCTGAGCGCGCTCGCCGAGCGGATCGACCTGCACGCCGACGAGGCGGCGTACGACGCGGCGCAGGGCGACCGCGAGCCGAAGTTCGCACCGGACTTCCTCATCCCCGCCGGGCTGTTCCGCCCGGACGACGCGGACCGGGAGTGGACGCCGACGGCGCACGCGCTGTTCGCGGGCGGGGTGGTGGCCGCCGAGCGCACCGAGAGCGAGATCAGCGGTGAGGCCTTCCACCGGATCCGGGTACGGACGATCGGCGGGATCGAGGTGGACGTCGCCGCCGCCGACACCCAGCTCCCGCACCCTCCGGTGCCCGGTCAGTGGGTGGAGGGGGCGTTCTTCATGACCGGTTCCCTGGGGCTGGCCCCGTGACCGGTCCGGCGGCGCGGGGGGCGGGCGGCGGCAGCGGACGGGCCGGTTCCGGCGTGTGTCGGAACCGGCCCGTCCGGTGGCGTGCCAGGCGGCGTGTCAGGCGGCGCGGTCGCCGAACCGGGCCGCCTCCCAGAAGTCCGGGCGGGGGTCCAGCGCCGCCGCGAGGCGGAAGTGGCGCAGCGCCTCGTCGTCCCGGCCCGCGCGCTCCAGGGTGCGGCCGAGGGCGAAGTGCGCGAAGGAGTTGTCCGGCTCGCGCTCCAGGACGACCTGGAACTCCTCCTCGGCGGCGCGCAACTGGGCGCTGAGGAAGAAGGCCCTGGCGCGCAGCAGCCGGACGGAGGTCTTCTCCGGGAAGGCGGCGACCACCGACTCCAGGAGCTTCAGGGCGCCCCTGGGGTCGCGGGCGGCCAGCAACTGCTCCGCCGCGCGGTACTGGATGACATGGGTCTCGGGCGTGGTCTCGGGCACGTCGGCGCCTCCTCGCCCGCGCTCGGCCGCGTTCGTACTCGTCCGCGGGATCACGGGTCCTCGGGTACGGATGGTGGTTCCGGAGTGCCGCGCGACGCCGGGGACGTCACGGGCACCGTGGTGCACCGCCACGGGAACGCGCCGGCCTGCGGGCATATTCCCCCGTTCGGTGCAGTCTTCCCGGTTCGGGCGCCGGTCAAGCGTCCGGGGTCCGGCGGGCCCTCTCGGTCAACCGCCGCCAGACCTCCGCGACCTGGGGCTCCAGCTTCTCCAGCGGGCCGTCGTTGTCGATGACGATGTCCGCGACCGCCAGCCGCCGTTCGCGCGTGGCCTGGGCGGCCATCCGGCTGCGGGCGTCCGCCTCGTCCATGCCGCGCAGGCGCACCAGGCGGTCGAGCTGGGTCTGCGGAGAGGCGTCGACGACCACCACCACGTCGTAGAGGGGCGCGAGGCCGTTCTCGACCAGCAGCGGCACGTCGTGGACGACGACCGCGTCCTCCCCGGCCGCCGCCTGCAGCTCGGCGGAGCGCGCCCCGACCAGCGGGTGGACGATCGCGTTGAGGGCCTTCCGCCTCTCGGGGTCGTTGAAGACGATGGAGCCGAGCCGGGGCCGGTCCAGGGTGCCGTCCGGGGCGAGGACCTCCTCGCCGAACTCGGCGACCACGGCGGCCAGCCCCTCGGTACCGGGCTCCACGACCTCGCGCGCGATCTTGTCGGCGTCGATGATCACGGCGCCGTACGCGCCCAGGAGCCGGGAGACCTCGCTCTTGCCCGCGCCGATCCCGCCCGTCAGCCCCACGGAGAGCATGCCCACGCCTCCACCCGTCCGGTGCCCGGTCGCCCCCCGCACCGTGCGGCGGGGCCGCGGGCCGCGGCGGTCCCCCCGCCACGGCCGCCGCTCAGCCTACCGAAGCCGCCTACCGAAGCCGCCTGCCGACGCCGCGCGGGCGGCCCGGCACCGCACGGGGCCCGTGAAGCCGCGGGGCACACCGTGACCTGCCGTGGCCTGCGGCGACCCGCGGGGTCAGGGCCGGGGGCCGGTACCGTCCGCGCCGTTCCCGCCGTCCGGGCCGTCCGCGCCGCCGCTCTCGCGTTCGGCGAGGAAGCGCTCGAAGACCTCGCCCAGCTCCTCGGCGGACGGCAGCTCCGTGGGCTCGGCCACCAGGCTGCCGCGGGTCTCGGCCCCGGCTATGGCGTCGTACTGCTGCTCCAGCCCGCGGACGACCGCGACCAGTTCGCCGTCGCCCTCGGCGAGCTGCCGCTCGATCTCGTCCTGCACGCGGTGCGCGTCCGTGCGCAGCGCGTGGGTGACCTCCGGCAGGACCAGGCCGGTGGCCGCGGTGATCGACTCCACGACGGTCAGGGCGGCGTCGGGGTAGGTGGAGCGGGCCACGTAGTGCGGTACGTGCGCGGCGAAGCCCAGCACGTCGTGGCCGGCCTCGGCCAGCCGCAGCTCCAGCAGCGCGGCGGCGCTGCCGGGCACCTGGGCCTCGTCGAAGGGGGTCTGCCGCGCGGGGGTCAGGTCCAGGCGGTTGCCGTGCGGGGTGAGGCCGACCGGGCGGGTGTGCGGGACTCCCATGGGGATGCCGTGGAAGGTGACCGCCAGCCGCACGCCGAGCCGTTCGACGATCCCGCGCACGGCGGCCGTGAACCGCTCCCACTCCACGTCCGGCTCCGGGCCGGCGAGCAGCAGGAAGGGGGCTCCGGTGGCGTCCCTCAGCAGCCGCAGCTCCAGCCGGGGCCGGTCGTAGGACACCCAGTGGTCGCGGCGGAAGGTCATCACCGGGCGGCGGGCGCGGTAGTCGACGAGGCGGTCCACGTCGAAGCGGGCGACGGTCAGGTGCGGCTGGCGGTCCAGCAGCCGCTCGACGACCTGGCCACCGGTCTCCCCGGCGTCGATGAAGCCCTCGAAGTGGTAGAGCATGACGAGTCCGGCGCTGCCCGGCTCACCGATGACCGCCTCGGCCTCCTTCAGGCCGGTCGGTTCCCACTCGTACAAACTCTGCGGATCCAGCACTGCCGCCGCTCCTCCGTATCGCTCCTGTCTGTCGGCAACGTCCGCCGTCGCGCACGCATTCCCACGGTCGGTGACCGGGGGCTCCCGCCCGCGGGGCGTCCACCGGCCCGGTGGGCGGAAGGGGCCGGGACCTTGGCGTCCGCCGGGTGCGGGGGAGCCCGCCCGCGGCGCTCCGTCCGCCGCGCCCGTGGCGCTGCCGGGGCCGGGTGGCCGCCGGCACGGTCACGCATGGTGCCACGTCCGGCGCGGGCCCCCGCACCGGGTCCGGCGGGAGCCGCAGGCCCCGGGGCGCGGGGCGCGGGCACGCCGCAGGGCCCGCCCCCCGTGCGGGGGGCGGGCCCTGTCAGGCGTTGTGGCGCGTCGGCCGACCCGGTCGGGTCAGCTCTGGCCGCCCGCGAGCTTCTCGCGGAGGGCCGCCAGGGCCTCGTCCGAGGCCAGGGCGCCGGAGTTGTCGCTCGACTCCGAGGAGTACGAGCCGCCGGAACCGCCGCCCTGCTGGCCGCCGGCACCGCCGCCGGCCCCCTCGGCCTCCGCCTGCGCGTCGGCCTCGCGGGACTTCAGGACCTGCGCCTGGTGCTGCTCGAAGCGCTGCTGCGCCTCGGCGTACTGGCGCTCCCACTCCTCGCGCTGCTTCTCGTAGCCCGGCAGCCAGTCGTTGGCCTCCGGGTCGAAGCCCTCGGGGTAGATGTAGTTGCCCTGGTCGTCGTAGGAGGCGGCCATGCCGTACAGGGTCGGGTCGAACTCGGCCGCCAGCGGGTCGGCGCCGAAGGCCTCGTTGGCCTGCTTCAGCGAGAGGCTGATGCGGCGGCGCTCCAGGTCGATGTCGATGACCTTGACGAAGATCTCGTCGTTGACCTGGACGACCTGCTCGGGGATCTCCACGTGGCGCTCGGCCAGCTCGGAGATGTGGACCAGGCCCTCGATGCCCTCGTCGACGCGGACGAACGCACCGAACGGCACCAGCTTGGTGACCTTGCCGGGGACGACCTGGCCGATCTGGTGGGTCCGGGCGAACTGCTGCCACGGGTCCTCCTGGGTCGCCTTGAGCGACAGGGAGACCCGCTCGCGGTCCATGTCGACGTCGAGGACCTCGACGGTGACCTCCTGGCCGACCTCGACCACCTCGGACGGGTGGTCGATGTGCTTCCAGGACAGCTCGGAGACGTGCACCAGACCGTCGACGCCGCCCAGGTCCACGAAGGCGCCGAAGTTGACGATCGAGGACACGACGCCGGAGCGCACCTGGCCCTTCTGCAGGGTGGTGAGGAAGGTCTGGCGGACCTCGCTCTGGGTCTGCTCCAGCCAGGCGCGGCGGGAGAGGACCACGTTGTTGCGGTTCTTGTCCAGCTCGATGATCTTGGCCTCGAGCTCCTTGCCGACGTACGGCTGGAGGTCGCGGACACGACGCATCTCGACCAGGGAGGCCGGCAGGAAGCCACGGAGGCCGATGTCGAGGATCAGACCACCCTTGACGACCTCGATGACGGTACCGGTGACGATGCCGTCCTCTTCCTTGATCTTCTCGATGGTGCCCCAGGCACGCTCGTACTGGGCGCGCTTCTTCGAGAGGATCAGGCGGCCCTCCTTGTCCTCCTTCTGGAGGACGAGGGCCTCGATCTCGTCACCGACGGCGACGACCTCGTTCGGGTCGACATCGTGCTTGATCGACAGCTCACGGGAAGGGATGACACCCTCGGTCTTGTAGCCGATGTCGAGCAGGACCTCGTCCCGGTCGACCTTCACGATGACGCCGTCGACGATGTCGCCGTCGTTGAAGTACTTGATCGTCTCGTCGATCGCGGCGAGGAAGGCTTCCTCGGAACCGATGTCGTTAACCGCAACCTGCGGGGTGGTCACGGTGGTCTCGGTGCTGCTCGTCATGTGGAAAAGGGCTCCGGTACGGACATTGAAGTCGTAGGTACTGCTACGCCGAGAGCCCTTATCGCACTGCCGAAGCCGGACAGCCTGAGAGGCGCTTCTGTCAAGATCTCCACCTTCGAGGAAATCAACAAGCACCTCGACAACCGAGGGGACATACAACAGATGCGAGCGCGACCTGCTCCGTCCGAGGCGCGCAGGCCCGCAGCGCAACTTGTAGCATACGGGGGCAGCCGGGCATGGTCAATGCACGAACGAGGACACACGGGACTTACGTCTCATATCCGGCAGGATCCCGCGCTCGGCGGCCGTCCTCACGGCGCCCCACGGTGCCTCTCCGCCGCGCGCCCGCACCGCAGGCTACGACGACGGGCAGCATGAACCAAGACAGCGAACCGGAGCCGGAGGTCGCGCGCCGCGCCGCGGACGACGCGGAGAGCAGCCGGGCCAGCCGCGTCTGGTGGGACCGGAACGCGGACGACTACCAGCGCGAGCACGGTGACTTCCTCGGCGACGCCCGCTTCGTGTGGGGCCCCGAGGGGCTGGACGAGGAGCGGGCCGGGCTGCTGGGCCCGGCCGGGGAACTGGCCGGGCGGTCGGTGCTGGAGGTCGGCGCCGGGGCGGCGCAGTGCTCTCGCTGGCTGGCGGCGCGGGGCGCGCGACCGGTGGCGCTGGACATCTCGCACCGGCAGTTGCGGCACGCCCTGCGCGCCGGCGCCGGCTTCCCCCTCGTCCAGGCCGACGCCGGCGCCCTGCCCTTCGCCGACGGCTCCTTCGACCTGGCGTGCTCCGCGTACGGGGCGCTGCCCTTCGTCGCCGACCCGGTGCGGGTGATGCGCGAGGTGCACCGCGTCCTGCGGCCGGGCGGGCGGTGGGTCTTCTCGGTGACGCACCCGATCCGCTGGGCCTTCCCCGACGAGCCGGGACCGGAGGGCCTGACGGTCCACGCCTCCTACTTCGACCGCACGCCGTACGTGGAGCAGGACGGGCACGGGCGCGCCGTCTACGTCGAGCACCACCGCACGCTCGGTGACCGCGTGCGCGACGTCGTCGCCGCCGGCTTCCGCCTGCTGGACCTGGTGGAGCCGGAGTGGCCCGAGTGGAACCGGCAGGAGTGGGGCGGCTGGTCCCCCCTGCGCGGACGGCTGATCCCGGGCACGGCGATCTTCGTGTGCGAGCGCGACGGCGAGCGCGACGGGCGGCCGTAGGACGCTTGCGAGGATGGAGGGCATGCCCCTGCGGACCGATGCCCTCCACCGACTGCCCGTACGTTCCGTGCTGCCCGCCCTCCGCGACGCGCTCGAGGCGCGCGGGGCGGCCGTGCTGTGCGCGCCGCCGGGCACCGGCAAGACCACGCTGGTGCCCCTGGCCCTGGCCGGGCTGGCGGATTCCGGCGATCCCGGCCGCACCGGCCCCGTCCGGCGCGTGGTGGTGGCCGAGCCGCGCCGCATCGCGGTACGGGCCGCCGCGCGGCGGATGGCCTGGCTGCTGGGCGAGCGCGTGGGGGAGCGGGTGGGGTTCACCGTGCGCGGGGAGCGCGTGGTGGGCCCCGAATGCGCCGTGGAGGTGGTGACCACCGGGGTGCTGCTCCAGCGCCTGCAGCGCGACCCGGAGCTGGCCGGGGTGGACACGGTGCTGCTGGACGAGTGCCACGAGCGGCACCTGGACGCGGACACCGCCGTCGCCTTCCTGCTGGACGTGCGGGCCGCGCTGCGGCCGGAGCTGCGCCTGGTCGCCGCCTCGGCGACCACCGACGCCCAGGGCTGGGCGCGGCTGCTGGACGCGCCCGTGGTGGAGGCGCCGGGCGCGGCGCACCCGGTGCGGGTGGTGTGGACGCCTCCCCCTCGTCCGGTGCGCCCCGCGCACGGCACGTGGGTGGACCCCGCCCTGCTGGAGCACGTGGCCGCCGTGGTGCGGCGGGCGCTGCGGGAGGAGAGCGGCGACGTGCTGTGCTTCCTGCCCGGGACCGGGGAGGTCGCGAGGGTGGCCGGGCTGCTGGGCGGCGACGGCCCGGGAACCGGAGAGGGGACCGGCGGAGCGGACGTCGAGGTGCTCCAGGTGCACGGGCGGGCCCCGGCCGCCGTCCAGGACGCGGTGCTGGCCGGCTCCGCCGGGCGGCGCCGGGTGGTGCTGGCCACGGCGGTCGCCGAGTCCAGCCTGACCGTGCCGGGGGTGCGGGTGGTGGTGGACTCCGGGCTGGCCCGCGAGCCGCGCACCGACCACGCGCGGGGCCTGGGCGCGCTGACGACCGTGCGGGTCTCCCGGGCGTCGGCCGAGCAGCGCGCGGGCCGGGCCGGGCGCGAGGCGCCGGGCGTGGTGTACCGCTGCTGGCCGGAGGCCGAGCACGGGCGGCTGCCGCGCTTCCCCTCCCCCGAGATCGCCGTCGCGGACCTGACGGCGTTCGCCCTGCGCGCGGCCTGCTGGGGCGATCCGGACGCGCGCGGCCTGGCGCTGCCGGACCCGCCGCCGGACGGGGCGATGGCCGCGGCCCGCGAGGTGCTGCGCGCGATCGGCGCCGTGGACGGCTCCGGGCGGGTCACCGGGCGCGGGGAGGCGATGGCCCGCCTGGGCCTGCACCCCCGCCTGGCGCGCGCCCTGCTGGACGGCGCGCCCCTGGTGGGGGCCCGGCGGGCGGCGGAGGTGGTGGCGCTGCTGAGCGAGGAACCGCCCCGGGAGTACGGCGGCGAGG
>NZ_DASQNP010000202.1:0-25520 GCF_035644915.1 Streptomyces sp. | reverse complement strand
CCCGGCCGGTGGTGCCGGAACCGTCCGGCTGCCGGTCGCGGGTCCCGAGGGCTCCCGTGGAGCGGCGGGAAAACGCGGAACCGTCTCCTCCGGGCCGGTCGGCCCGGAGGAGACGGCTGAGGTGGTGCGGGCCGGGGAGGGTGTCCCCGTGGTGCCGTGCCGCCGGGGCTACGGCACGAGCCTCAGCAGGCGGTTCGGGGAGCCGGTGCCGACGCCGGTCAGCGTGTTGGCGGTGGCCCCGTTCACCAGCGCGCTCGAAACCGCGGACGGTGTGGCGCTGGGGTGGCCGGCAAGGTAGACGGCGGCCGCCCCGGCGACGTGCGGGGTGGCCATCGAGGTGCCGGAGATGGTGTTGGTGGCGGTGTCACTGGTCCGCCAGGCCGCCGTGATGGACGAGCCCGGGGCGAAGAGGTCCAGCGCCGAGCCGTAGTTGGAGTAGCTGGCCCTGGCGTCCGTGCTGGTCGTGGCGCCCACGGTGATCGCGCTGGCCACGCGCGCCGGGGAGGACGAGGAGGCGGTGGTGGAGGAGTTGCCCGCCGCGACCGCGTAGGTCACGCCCGAGGCGATGGAGTTGGCGACCGCGTTGTCCAGCGAGGTGCTGGCACCGCCGCCCAGCGACATGTTGGCGACGGCGGGCTTGGTGGCGTTCTGGGTGACCCAGTTGACGCCCGCGATGACGCCGGCGGTGGTGCCGGAGCCGTTGTTGTCCAGCACGCGCACCGCCACGATCTTCGCCTTCTTCGCCACGCCGTACGTGGTGCCCGCGGCGGTGGAGGCGACGTGCGTGCCGTGGCCGTTGCCGTCCTGCGCGACGTTGTCGCCGTCCACGGCGTCGTAGCCGTTCACGGCCCGGCCGCCGAAGTCGCTGTGGCTGACGCGCACCCCCGTGTCGATGACGTAGATCGTCACGCCGCTGCCCGCGGAGTCGGGGTAGGTGTAGGAGCCGTCGAGCGGGGTGTCGGCCTGGTCGATGCGGTCCAGGCCCCAGGGCGCGTTGGTCTGGGTGGCGTCCAGGTGGACCTTCTGGTCCTGCTCGACGGAGGCGACCGCGGGGTCGGCGGCGAGCCGCTTCGCCTCGGCCTCGGACAGCTCGGCGGCATAGCCGTTGAGCACGGTGCCGAAGGTCTGCTTCACCCGGCCGCCGTACTCGGCTATGAGGTCCTTGCCCGCGCGGGACGCGGCCTTGAGGCCGGAGTCCTTCTTGAGCGTGACGATGTAGCTGTTCTTGACGGCCGTGGGGGATCCGGCGTGCAGAATCCTTCCTTCAACGGGAGCGGCCTGGGCCGGCAGGGCGACGACCGCACCGAGCAGCGCGGTGGCGGCGGCCACCGAGGCGGCGGCGACACGGCTCTTGGAGAAACGCGATCTTGCCATTACGAGGGGCCTCCTCATCGGCTGCGCGCCGGGTGGGGCGCGCGCGGTGGGGGGTACGCGGGATCGCGTACGCGACCGGGAGTCTGCGTTTCGGCTCCCGGCTGTACAGCAGCTTGATCCAGTTACGCGTACAGGACAAGAGAGTTGACCGTTTGTCATGGCGGTGACACAAGCTTGTCATCGAGAGCGTGGTGGATTGTCGCCGTCCGCCCCGGAGAGCACCGTTCGGCCCCTCTCCACCGGCTCGCGCCGGTAACCGCCGCTCCCGCCCGGTGTGGACCACCGGACGCCGCGGCCCGGCCCGTCGGCGGACTCCCCCGGGCGCCCGCGGAGTTCCGCGGTTCCTCCCGCCGATTCCCCGGCGGCCCTGCCGGGGATCAGGCCCCGGGACCGGGTCCGCACGCCACCGACTCCGGTTCACCCAGCGGGAAACCGTTTCTGATGGCCCGTCGGCCGCGCCCGCGAGGCCGCGGGCGTCCCGACCGGTGCGGTCAGGGCGTGTCGCCGCGCCAGTCCCAGCGCCGTGGGTCGCCTCGGCGCGGCTCGTACAGCGCCCGGCCCCCGGCCCCGAAGGCTCCGAGCTCGGTGGCCAGGGCCACGCCCCGGCGCAGTTGCGCGTCCTCCCAATCCGTCACGTCCAGCAGCAGCCCGTCCAGCGGCCCGCCCACCAGTTCCCGGTACGCGCGTCCCGGCCGCGGCCCCGGATCCTCCGGGTCCGCTCCGTAGACCCGTCCCCGCATGATCTCCTCGTCCATGTCCGGCAGCATCCCAGCCGCCACCGACAGCCTCCCCGCGGCCGAACGCCCCCGGGCCGGCGGACGGCACCGGGGACGTCCGCTCCCGAGGTCGTCAGGTGGCGGCCGCCTGACGGGGGCGGCGCCGGGCCGGCCGGCCCGGCGGCCGGAAGTGCCGGTAGGGCGGGTAGGCCCGGAAGCCGATGTCCAGCTCCGGGCCGGGACCGCGCCGGAGCGGCAGGTGGGTGGTGAGCGAGGTGACCAGCACGTCGTGGCCGTGGGCGGCCCCCTCCGCGCGGGGCCCGAAGCCGGCGGCCAGTTGCAGGTGGACGGAGGCCGACGCGAAGACGTCGCGGCTGCCGTACAGCACCACCGTCCGGGCGTGGACGGCCATGCGCAGCCTGTCGTGGGCCTCCAGGCGGTCCCAGTGGTCGTCCCAGCGCCGCTGCCAGGCGTCCGCGTGGGCGGTGGTGCGCCGTTCGTCGGTGCGTACGGTCAGCGGGGTGCCGTGGGTCAGCCGGCGGCGCAGGGCGGGCCAGACCGACGGGCGCAGGCCCGGCCGGTGGTGGACGAGGACGAGGTCGACGGGCACTCCGGGCGGGTACGTCCTGGGCACGCTGCGCCTGAGCGGCGCGTACACGATCGTGTGCCGGGAGAACGCGGCGAAGGAGAACAGGGCCGCCAGGCGGGACAGCCCGTCGTGGTCGCCCACCAGGTAGCCCCATCCTTCCAGGGGGTCGCTGAGCGTGGTGTGCCGCAGCGGGGGGCGGGGCTGGACGATGCGGTACTCGTGCGGGCCCAGGCGCGGGCGGAACTCGCTGAGCCTCAGCCTCATGCCCGCCACTGCCCGGTGGGACGTGCCGGCTGCCGTGCGGACCGGAGGAGGTCTGTCATGGGTCCAGCGTGGTCGTCATGACGGTGTGCGGACAACCGATTTCGGTCCGGGGCGTGCGGCGTGCCCCGGGGCGGACGGGCTTCCGTCCGGCGCCGGCCGGTTCATGGCGGCGACCGCCCGGCCACGGCCCCGCGCCCGTACCGGGTGGGACGGGATCTAGGCCGGACGGAGTTGGGACATCAGGAGTTCGGTTTCGGAGATGACCCAGTACTCGGCGAGACGTCCGTCGGCGACCCTGAGGATGTCGTGCCCGTGGAACGACACCGGGGTGCCCGGAGCGGCGGTGGCGCCGGGCAGCGCGTGGCCGCCTCCCGCGTAGGCACCGCGGGCCGACCAGCGCGCCGCGATCAGATCGCCCTCGCGGACCGGCCCGAGAACCACCTCGAAGTGCAGCCCTTCGAACGGCAGCCGGCCCTGCCGGACGATCTCCGCCAGTGCGGCGGGCCCGCGCACGAGCGCGGGACGACCGGGCCAGTGCCCGGTGAAGTCATCGGTCACCAGACCGGCGGCGACGTCCTCCAGGCTGTCCGGATCGCCGTTCCACAGCTCCTCGAGCCAGCGGCGGTAGAGCGGTTCCATGCCCGCAGCCTAGACGGGGCTCCTGACACGAGGGGCCACCGACGGGCGGCGGACCAGGTGACACGCGCCCGGGCACGGTGGCCGCACCCGTGGAGCCGTGGTGCCGCCCGGCGGGGCCCGGACACCGCCCCCTCCCCCCTCCCGACGCATCGGACCGTCTGCCGTTCTCCTGAGTGCGCCTCAGCCGCCCGCACCGTCCGACGACGGGGCTGACTCGCCGGCGAGTTCCCCGGACGGGACGGCACCGTTCGGCGCTTGACCCCGGCCGCGCCCCGGGTTCCGGCGAGGAACGCGGCGGGAGCAGCGGCCGGCCGATGCGTGCCGGTGACCGGTGGCACGCATCGGCGCGGTGGGGGTGCGGGCCACGCACTCCTGGGCTGCCTCCGCGCCGTGCCCGGATTTCCCGGGCCGGCAACCAACGGCAGCGGTGGAACCGGTTCGCGACGGAAACGAATCAACGCACGGAAGGAGACGGAAACAAAAACCGTATACAGGAGACGGCGGACGGCACCCAGAAGCGACGACTCCCCTGAATACAGAACTCCACCCCTCCGGAATTTCCGGTCGATTTCGGCATGCGCACCGGTCTCCCCGACCGGATGGCCGGAAAGACCGGTGCGCCGCGCCGTCCCCTCAGCGGTACGGGGGTGTCACCGCTCGGAGGAGGGAAGGGTCAGCCCGCGGTGTTGGTGTGCCACACCGCCCTGCCACTGGCGTCGTAGATGACGACGTTGCCGTCGTCCTGGACGGAGAGGGTCTGTCCCTGGCGCCAGGTGTTGGAGTGCCATACCGCGGTGCCGCCGGCGTCGTAGAGCACGAAGTTGCCGTCCTCCTGGAAGACGGCGCAGTTGCCCCGCGACCAGGCGCCGGGAGCCTGCCACACCGGCCTGCCGTCCCGGTAGACCACGAGGTTGCCGTCCTCCTGCAACCGCAGGAGGGTCCGGCCGTTCCCCGACGTCAGCGCCGTGTTCCTGCAGAAGGTGGTCCCGCGGGGGAAGTCGGCGTTGGCCAGGACGCGCATGCCGTCGCGCGTGTCCGACGCCTTGGACTGCTGCGCCGGGCCGGCGGGCGCGGCAGCGGCGGTGGCAGTGGCGGTGACGGCCGTGCCTCCCAGGGCCAGTGCGGTCGCCACCACCACGGTGGCCAACTGATGACGGAATCTGTTCATTGCACAACCTCCCGGAAATCCCGATCACCCCGGAAATCCCGGAGCGACCGAGCATGAATTACCCGGGAACCCTCTCCCCCATCCCCCTTCCCCGGGGGGCGGAAAAGAACCGGACAGCCACCGTTCCCGCGAAAAACGGTTTCTCTTCGCGCCCGGCCGGACGGCGCACCAGGAGAAGGGGAAAAACAATGACGCAAAACAAGTTTTTATTATCAGATTAAATTACCGCAGGATGGTGGGCGGAGACCGACGGCGGCCCGGCCCGGACGAGCAGGCGGCGCCGCGCGCCCTCGGGGGCGGTGCGCGTACGGAGGGCCGGGTTCCAGGGTGCGGACGGATCGCTGCCGGAGCTGTTTACAGAAGTTGCCGGCGATCGCTACCGTCGGCTCCGTCATGTCCGTCCGAGGCCGCTTGCTGGAGTCTTCATGCGTCGAACCGTGCTCGCGGCGGCCCTGGCGTCCTTATTGCTCGCCGGATGCGGTACGGACGGTGAGCCCGCCCCGTCGGCCACCTCCGACACCTCCGCCCCGAGCAGTGCCCAACCGTCCGGATCGGCACCGGCCGGGCCGACACCCGTACCGACCGGGCAGGCCTTCACCTGGCCGGACGGCCTCGAAGCGACGGCGACCGTGCTGGGACGACTGCGTCCGGCGTCCCGGACGGACGTCCGGGACGGCGTGGTGGACAAGGCGCGGCTGGCCACGGCCCGCGGGAAGCTGCTGGGCGAGCGCAGCGAGCCGCTGGGGCTGCGGGTCAAGCTGACCAACAACGGTGACAAGCCCCTGGACCTGGACAAGGTGCAGCTCCAGTGGGTGGGGGTCCGGGTGGGCGGCATGGCCCAGAAGGCGGCCGATGACGGCGGGTTCAAGGGCGAGCTGGCACCCGGCGAGAGCGCGACGGAGCTGAGCGCCTGGGCCGTGCCGGACATCGTGGCCGTCGGCTACCAGGTGCTCGTCTGGCCCGAGGGCGAACGGAAGGGCGTGGCCGGGCAGTTCTCCGGCACCGTACCGGGTGCGTCCGTCCGCCCGCCGGAGGACGGACACCACGGGCACTCCGGCCACTGACCGCTCGCACCGGCCCGCGGCGTCGGGGTCCGCAGCCCCGCCCGGGCGTGCCGACGCCGTCAAACCCTCCCTCCGGCCGCCCGCCGCGGCGAACCCCCCTGGGCTCCTGGGCCGGACAGCCGCGCAGCCCGGCCGCACACCGGCCGGAACAACCCCCTCTTCCGCCACCCGGTCGGGGACGAGGAATCCCGCACCTTCTCCTGGAGGCTTCCGGAGCACCGGCATCCGGCTCAACGGCCACCTGCTGCGGGGCGAGGGAGATCCCTACCGCATCATGGGCGAGGACTTCCAGGACACGTACATGTTCTGGCACACCCGGGAGTCACCCGTCCCCGATCCGGTAGGTGCGTGCGGACAACACCGCACACCCGCAGGGCCCGGTCCGGTTCGGGGGCAATGACTCCTCCTGCGCCGGACCCGAGCTGCACGACCGGATCACCGCCTGCGCGCGCGACGCCCGTCCCGGCCCGCCGCCCGCCATCGGCAGGCCCTACCAGGGCCCGCGACCGGCTCGACAGCGCACGGCCGAGCAGCATGATCGGCACCGCCGGCCCAGGCCCGGACCACCGCCGGACCACCGCCGGGCCGCCGGCCCCGCTGCCGGGGGACACCGGCACTCCCCCGGCTTGAGCGATCCCACCGGCGCGCTCGGGCCGGTGCCCCTCGCGTGGTCGGCGGAGGTCATGCCGCAGCGGCGGCGCGCCGTCCCTGTTCGACGCCGTTGGTGTAGGCGCGGACGCCCATGGCCATGGCGGGCACGTGCTCCTGCATCAGGCGCAGGCGGTGAGGGGCATCGGCGAACCGGGGATCGAGCTGGAACTCGGCGGCCAGGGAGAACCAGGTGACGGGCACCACACCGGCCTGGACCAGGCGCTGGACGGCGGCGTTGTGCGCCTCGGTGGTGAGGGCGGCGGTGGCGTCCACCACCACATGGACGGTGTACCCCTCGCGCAGGGCACCGAGCGCGGTCTGCAGGACGCAGCCGTCGGTGGCGACTCCGGCGATCACCAGGTTCGGCCGGCCGGTGTCGCGGACGGCCCGGGCGAAGCGCTCGTCGAGGAAGGAGTTGAACTCGCTGGCGCGCTCGATGACCGGATGGTCGCCGATGGTCTCCAGCAGTTCGGGGTACAGGGGGCCGGATGGCTTGGTGGACAGGCCGTTGGTGACCACCAGGCCGCTGCCGTACCACAGGGCGGTCTTGGCCAGGCCGACGACGTTGTTGACGTGTTCGGACAGGTCGTGGGAGCGCAGGAGGTTGGCGAAGCCGACGGCGTGGTCGACCAGGACCACGGTGGTGTTCGCCGGGGACAGGGGCTCGGGTGCCATGGGAGGGGTCCTTTCTCGTCCGTTCTCGTCTGCGCGGCCGGTGCCGCGGCGGTCGCCGGGGAAAGCCGGATTCCGCGTCCGTCGCCGCCGCGCCGTCGGCACGGCGGTTGCTGCCCGGCAGGGGAGGAACGGCGGACGGGAGCCGGCGAGTCTTAGTGACCGCTTGGTCATTAAAGACGTTACACCCGTCGCAGGCTAATGACCAGATGTACATTTGCAGCGTGGAGGAGACGCCGCAGACACAGAGCACAGCGAACGTCCGGGACGACGCACCGACACGGAAGCGCAGGCGGGCACCGGAGGCCCACCGCGCCGCGATCCTGGAGGCGGCCCGGGCCGCGTTCGCCGAACGTGGCTTCGCCAAGGCGACCATCCGGGACGTCGCACGCCGGGCCGGGGTCACCCACGGCCTGGTCATGCGGCACTTCACCTCCAAGGAACGGCTGTTCCTCGCGGCCCTCCCCGGGCCGCGGGACCTGGTGGCCGAGGTCGCCGGCGACCCGGCGACGCTGCCGGAGCGCATCGCGCGGACGTACGTCGACCGGATGGCGCGCGGTGAAGGGTGCGACCCGTTCGTGGCCCTCGTGCGCAGCGTGGCCTCGGACGAGGAGGCCGCCAAACGTCTGTTCACCGCGATGCGGGAGCAGAGCCTGGAGGTGTACCGGGGCGTGATGCCGGGGCCGGACTGGGAAAGGCGTGTCGAATCGGTGGGCGCCTACCTCATCGGCGTGACGTTCTCCCGGTACGTACTGGGAAGCGGCCCCCTGGCGGAGATGCCGGAGGAGGAGCTGGTCCGCCATCTCGCCTCGGACCTGCGGGGCATCGTCTTTCCTCCGGCGGAAGCGGACTGAAGAGGCGCCCCGGCGGACGGCCGCGCGCCGCACCGGTGGTCGTCGCGCCCCCGGCACCGTGACCCCGGCCACGGCCCGGGCAGGGTCCCGTACGGGCTCCTCGTGACATCCGTCATAGCGGATACCTGTACTAGGCGTGCGGGATAGTAGATGACACCCGGGCGGCATAAGAGATTTGTCCGTATCGGTGCGGACATACCGCGCGTACGGTTCGGCGGTCCGTTACCTGCCCGGCGCGTTCGCCCGTCCATGGCGGCACAGGGCGGTTCGTGACGGGGCGACACACCGTCCCGGAGGGCTCCGGAGCCCGCTCCAGCACGCCCGTGCGCCCTTCGCAAGGGGCGCCGGGTCCTACGAGCGGGCCTAGTAACGGCGCTCGTTGCCTCGCTCGCCGAGCGGTCCACACAATGACGACCCGCATGGCATTCCCGCAGCTCAGAGACGGGATTCGGGCGGAGTCAGCCGCATCTGGGCGCTCCGCGACTCACCGATCGAGGTCAGGCATGAGGAAACATCGCAGGACGAGGCGCTACCGGAAGATATCCGTCACGGCCATCGCCGCAACCGCCGTGGTGGTGCCCACCGCGGCCATCGCGTGCGTGGACGGGCCGGCGGTCGCCGACGGCCGGTCGCCGCAGCCCGTGCGGACCCAGCAGCCCGCCGGGAGCGCGTCGCAGACGCCCGGCACCTCCCCGAGCACCTCCGGCTCCGCCGCCCCGGCGACCGGTGCCGCGGCCCGCGTCGTGGAACTCGTCAACAGCGAGCGCAGCAAGGCCGGATGCGCGCCGCTGAAGGTGAACGAGAAGCTGACCAAGGCCGCCCAGGCCCACAGCGAGGACATGGCCAGGCACAGGAACATGTCCCACACCGGCTCCGACGGGTCCAACCCCGGCGACCGGATCAAGCGGGCCGGCTACGAGTGGAGGGCCTACGGCGAGAACGTCGCCTACGGCTACCGGACCCCCGAGAGCGTGATGAAGGGCTGGATGTCCAGCCCCGGCCACAAGCGCAACATCCTCGACTGCACGTTCAAGGAGATCGGCGTCGGCCTGGCCCAGCCCGGCTACTACTGGACGCAGGACTTCGGCACCGCCCGCTAGGCACGGAACGGCGGTTCACGGGGCCCGGACCGGGAAGCGGTCCGGGCCCCGCCGTTCTCCTCGCCCGCCCGCCCCCTCACTCCCCGTCGTGGGCGCAGGAGTCGGGAGGGACGGGAACCAGGCGGTGGGCGTCGCCGTGCGGCCGCACGCGTCCGGCCGTGGGCGGGGGGAAGTGGGTGCCCAGGAGCAGGGTGCCGGTGCCGGCGAGGGAGGCGAGCAGCCGCCGGCGGGTGGCTTCCGCCCGCGCGGGGTGGATGTCGACGCAGCTCCCGATGCCGGGGTGCGGCAGTTGGACGGGGTGGTGGATGCAGTCGCCGGTGATCAGTGCCGTCTCCGTGCGGCTGCGCAGTTCCACCGACACGTGCCCGGGAGTGTGGCCGGGTGTGGGCAGCAGGCGCAGGCCCGGGGCGATGCCGACCGCCTCGTCCCGGACGTCGACGAGATCGAGGAGCCCCGCCTCGCGGATCGGGTGCACGGAGTCGCGGAACATCTGCCGTCGCGCCCCGTCCATGTCGTGTCCCGCCCAGAAGTCCCACTCGGTGCGGGAGGCCAGGTAGCGCGCGTTGGGGAAGGTCGGCACCCAGGCACCGCTGTCGGCACGGGTGTTCCAGCCGACGTGGTCGGTGTGGAGGTGGGTGAGGACCACCAGGTCCACCGATTCCGGGGGGAAGCCGGCGCGGTCGAGCCGGTGCAGGTAGTCGGTGTCGAGGTCGTGCCAGGCGGGGTTCGCCCGCGGTTTGCCGTTGCCGATCCCCGTGTCCACCAGGACGCGCATGCCGCCCGCGACGAGGGCGAAGCTGTGGCTGGCCAGGCGGAGGACGCCCCGGCCGTCCGCGAAGTCGGGGACCAGCCAGGCCTCCCGTCCCACGACCTCGCCGGTGGCCGCGGGCAGCAGCCACGGCCCGGTCTCCGGCGGGAGGACGGTCTCGTCGATGCGGTGGACGGTGATGTCGCCCACGCCCCAGGCGGGGATCCCGGACGTGCGGCGGCCGGAGGGCGCTGCGTGGCGCATCGTGTTCTCCTTGCGGACTGCTCGCGGGTGGCGGGGCGCGGCGGACCGGTGCGCCCGCGGAGGCGCCGCGTACGAACCCCCGACGAGCTCTCCTTAAAACAATTTTTTTGCGCTAAGGAACCGTAGGGTCTATCGCCCGCTAACGCAAACTGTTAGCTTTTGTGTGCGGCGCCGGGGACGTGGAAGGTTCCGGTGCCGCGCACCCCACCGGAAGGACGCACATGACCGCCGCTGATCTCACCCCTGGGGAAGCCGCCCGCTGGGCGCTGCGGGCCGGGCTCCCGCTGGAGAGCGAACGCCACGCCGAGGTGGCCGCCACCGCCCGTCACATCCACCGTGTCATCGGCGTCCTGCGGGAGCTGGACTTCGGGGACACGCCACCGGCGGCCGTCTACACCGCGGAACGGGAGCGGACCGATGCGGCCGTATGAACTGACCCTCGCCTCCGCCTCCGCCGCGGTGCGCTCCCGGCGGCTCTCGCCCGTGGAACTGGCCGACTCGGTGCTCGGCCGGATCGAGCAGGTGGAACCGCGGCTGCGGGCCTACTCCGTGGTGACCGCGGACCGCGCGCGCCAGGCGGCGCGCCGGGCCGAGCACGAGGCCGCGGCCGGCCGCTTCCGCGGCCCGCTGCACGGCGCGCCCATGGGCCTGAAGGACCTGATCGACGTCGCCGGCGTGCCCACCGCGGCGGGTTCGCGGCTCCGGGCGGACCACCTGGCGGACGCCGACAGCACCGTCGCCTCCCGTCTGGCGGACGCCGGCACGGCCCTGCTGGGCAAGACCCACACCCACGAGTTCGCCTACGGCCTGATCACGCCGCAGACGAGCAACGCCTGGGACCAGGACCGCATCGCCGGCGGTTCGAGCGGCGGCTCGGCCGTGGCCGTGGCCGCCGGTGCCGCGATGTTCGCCCTGGGAACCGACACCGGCGGATCGATCCGCGTCCCGGCCGCCCTCAACGGCGTCGTCGGGCTCAAGCCGACCTACGGCCTGGTCTCCCGGCACGGCGTGACCTCGCTGTCCTGGTCCCTGGACCACGTCGGCCCCATCACCCGCACCGTGGAGGACGCGGCACTGGTGCTGTCCGCCCTGGTGGGGCCCGACCCGCACGACCCGGCCTGCCTGCGGGTCTCCCCCACCGGCCACCAGGCCCCCGCCGGCCCGGATCTGGACGGGCTGCGGGTCGGCGTCCCGCGCAACTACTACTTCGAGCGCGTCGACCCCGAGGTCGAGGCGGCCGTGCGGCGCGCCGTCGAGCACCTCCGGGACCTGGGGGCGGAGCCGGTCGAGGTCGAGATCCCGATGACCCGCTACGTCCAGGCGGTCCAGTGGGGCCTGATGGTGCCCGAGGCGACCTCCTACCACGAGCGGACGCTGCGCTCGGCGGCCGACCTGTACGCACCGGACGTCCGCGTGCTCCTGGAGGCCGGCGAGCTGGTCCTCGCCGGCGACTACCTGCGCGCCCAGCGCGCGCGGACGCTCATGCGCGAGGCCTGGCTGCGCCTGTTCGACCGGGTGGACGTGATCGCGGCCCCCACCGTTCCGACGACGGCCGTCAGGGCCGGCCAGTCCGTCGTCACCTGGGCGGACGGTGTCACGGAGAGCGTCTCCGACTGCTACGTGCGCCTGTCCGCGCCGGCCAACATCACCGGAGTGCCGGCGCTGACCCTGCCCGTGGGCCGTGACCGGGCGGGGATGCCGATCGGCATGCAGCTCATGGGGCGGCCGCTGGGCGAGGCCACCGTGCTGCGCGTCGGCCGCGCCTACGAGCGGACCGCCGCCGCGACCGGCGGCCTGGCGCCCGTGGTCGACTGAACGGGCCGTGCGGCGTCCGGCCCGGGCGGGACGCCGCATCCGTCAGCGCCGCTCCTCCCAGATGACGGCGAGCTGTTCCGCGAGTGCCTCGGCGCATCCCCGCAGCATTCTCTCGCCCTTGGCCGCGGAGGCCGCACGGGCGTCGCCGGCGGTGCCCGACCCGGTGACGTCCTCGAAGGGGACGAAGCGCTGGACGGGGCGGGTGTCCTCGGACTGCAGCTCCGTGGCCGGACCGGCGGCCCGGTCCAGCAGTTCCTCGCGGACCAGGTGCGGAAAGGCCGCCATGGCCATGGAGGTCTCCCCCTCGCAGGCGTGCATGAGGTGCTGCTGCGTCTCCAGGGCCTCCCGGATCGCCTTCCGCCCGACCGTGAAGTAGCTGGTGACGGCTATGGGCGCGGACAGTTCGGCCGTCAGCTCGCCGACCAGGGCGTTCAGGGCGGTGACGTTGCCGCCGTGCCCGTTGACCAGGAGGATCCGGCGGAATCCGGCGCGCAGCACGGAGCGGCACACGTCCCTCAGCAGCGCGTGGAAGGTCGGCAGCGACAGGGTCATGGTGCCGCCGAAGGACATGTGGTGCTCGGCCAGGCCGCACCAGACGGACGGGGCCACGACGACGGGGACGCGGCCGGCCGCGGCACTCGCCGCCCTGCGGCACACCTCCGCGGCCAGGAAGTCGTCGACGCCGGTCGGCAGGTGCGCCCCGTGCTGTTCGGTGGATCCGACGGGCAGCAGCACGACGGCGTCCCGAGCGGCCAGGGCGCGCAGCTCCGGAGCGGTCAGGTGGCTCCAGCGGGTCTCGGTCACGGGCAGGCGCCTTTCACGGACGGGAGGTCGGGACGGCAGCGCTCCCACACCTCACTAAAGCTAACTCTTAGCTTTAGTGAGCTTAAGAGGGCCGTCCTCTAGAAGCAAGAACTTTGCTTTAAGGTGAGATCATGAGTCCCAGACCGATGGTGCGTCCCGGCGGTCGCAGCGCCCGCGTCCAGGCGGCGGTCCACTCCGCCGTGCGCGAGCTGGAGGCGGAGGTGGGCCGCTCGGCGCTGACCGTTCCCCTGGTCGCCGCCCGCGCCGGCGTCACCCCGTCGACGATCTACCGCCGCTGGGGCGACCTGCACGAGCTGCTGTCGGACGTCGCCGTGGAGCGCCTGCGCCCGGATGCGCCGCCGGAGGACCACGGAAGCCTGGCGGCGGACCTGCGGAACTGGGCCGAGCAGTTCCTGGAGGAGATGGCCTCCCCGCCGGGCCGGGCCTACATCCGCGACGCGCTGCTCGGGGACCCCGACGGCGGCAACGCCGGCCAGTGCTCGGCGTACGCGGCGGACCAGATCGGCACCATCCTCGCCCGGGCGGCGGAGCGCGGCGAGCGGGCCCCGGACGTCGAGACGGTCATCGACCGCGTCGTGGCGCCGATGATGTACCGCATCCTCTTCCGCCCGGACTCCCTCACCGCCGCGTACGCGCACCGGCTCGTGCGGGAGGTGCTGGACGGCCGCGCGGCACCCCGCTGACCGGGCGCCGCGGGCCCGGCGACCGGGGCCGGCGGATCACCGGCCGCCGGGGCGGTGGACGTGGAGGTCGCCGTAGGACGACAGGACGGCGGCCGGATCGCCGGCGCCGTTCCGCAGCGTGGCGTCCAGGAAGGCGAGGCAGGCGGCGGAGGTGACGCGCGGACCCTCGGTGCGACCTGGGGACCCGACGAGCGCGGGCACGGGCGGCAGGTAGAGCGGAGCGTCGGTGAAGGTCAGGTGCGCCGCGCCGGGAAGGGTGAGCCGGTAGCTCGGGGCGGTGCTGAGGTCGAGGACCTGCGCGAGGCGGGGCGGGTAGTCCGGGTCGGTCTCCGGGCCGATGTCCTGGGTGAGCGCGAGCACCGGCTGGTGGAAGGGGCGCGGGGCGAAGCCGTGCGGAAACCCGTCCAGGTTGATGACGGCGTCGAACCGGCGGTCCTGGCGTGCCGCCCGCAAGGCGGCGCCTCCGCCCAGGGAGTGGCCGGCCACCGCGACCCGGCCGGTGTCGAGGCGTCCGGCCACGGGCCCCGCGATCTCGCCCCGGTCCAGGCGGCCCAGCTCGGTGAGGACGAAGCCGAGGTCGGCGGCCCGGACCGCCGTCCAGCCGGCCGCCAGCTCCTCGTCCCTGTCCGGGTCGCCCGTGGCGGCGACCCCGGTGCGGACCGTCCGGCCGTCGGCGAGGACGACGGCGGCGGAGTCGTGGGGGTGGTCGAGGGCGGCGACGACGTAGCCGTGGCTGGCCAGTTCCTCCGCCCAGGCGGTGTTCTGGGTGCGCACTCCCCCCAGCCCGGGGGAGAACAGCACCACGGGGAACCGTCCGCCTCCCCCGGCCACCGGGGCGCCGGGCACCGAGTGCGTGCGGGCGCGCGGGAGGCCGTCGAGCAGGAAGCCGGGCACGCCGGCATGGTCCGCGAGGGCGTCGGAGACGGTGCGTGCCTCGTCCCGCGTGCGTCCGAGGTACCGGGCCCGCTGGGCGCCTGCCGGGCTCTTCCGCGCGGGGTACCAGAGCTGGACCACGACCGTGCGCCGGTCGCCGGCCTCGGGCGTGGCGGCCTCGGGACGGTCCGGGTCGGTCCACTCCAGCACGGCGGTGCCGATGGGGAAACGGCCCGACGGCTCGGGGAACACCGGCACGGGAAGGGCCCAGGACGCCACCGGACCGGCGGCGATCAGGGGAGGCACACCACCGATCCGGGCAGCGCGAGCCACCACCGGGCCCGGCGTGGCGGCCGGTCGGCACGCCGCCGCAGCACGGGAGGGACGGCGAACGGGAGGACGACCGCCGCGCCCGCGAGCACGGGCACCATCTGCCAGCGCGGCCCGACCGCGCCCAGCACCGCCCCGGAGAGCACGACGACCGCCGCCGCGGCGAGCGCGACGGGCCGGCGGGCGCCGGGGGGAAACCAGCGGGACAGCAGCAGCGCGACGGCGCCCAGCAGCACGACGACTTCCAGGGGGGACATCCGCAGTCCCGTGATCACCTCGGTCACACCGCCATGCTCGGCGCGGACGCGCGCCGCCGCATCGGCCCCGGGTCGGGAGCACGGTACGACCCGGGTCGTACCGTGCTCCGCCCGCCCTCCTCCCGCCCGCGTACTCCCCGGCGCGCCGGGCCCGTGGTTCTCACCGTCTCCCCCGCCCGCTGTGAGGGCCCGTGCCGTGGTGGCGTGCGGGTCACCGCGGGTCGGCCCGCCGGAAGAGGAGCGGCAGCAGGGCCAGGGCGGCCAGGGCGAGCGCGAGGTTGCCGGCCAGGGTGAGGGCGAACGCGTCCGAGTACGCCGCCGGGGAGGCTTCGTGGCCGAGCGCGGCGGAGAAGACCAGTCCGAGGACGGCGACGCCCAGCGACATCCCGATCTGCCCGGCGGTCTCCAGGACGCCGCCCGCCGCTCCGGCGTCCTCGGCGGGGACGCCGGCCAGCGCCGTCCCGAACAGCGGGCCGACGCCCAGGCCCTGGCCGAAGCCGATGACGGACAGGGCGGGCAGCAGGGTCCATCCGGTCGGCTCCGGCCCGGCGGCCCAGACCGTGCCGATCAGGGCGAGGGTGCCGGCCGCGTTGGCCGCGTAGCCGAGTGTGAGGACGTGGCGGCCGAGCCGGGCCCCGAGGCGCGGGCCCAGCAGGGAGGCGGCGGAGAAGGCCACGGCCAGGGGGACGAACGCCAGCCCCGCGGCCAGCGGCGAGTGGCCCATCCCGTTCTGGAGTTGGAGGGTGAGGACGAAGAACAGGCCCGCGTTGCCGGCGAAGAAGGCCAGCGCGATGGCGTTCCCGGCCGAGAAGGTCCGCAGGCGGAACAGCCCGGGATCGACCAGCGGGCTGCCGCCGCGCGCGGCCGTGCGCCGCTCCCACGCCACGAACGCCGCGAGCACGGGCACCGAGGCGGTCAGCGAGATCCAGCACCAGGCCGGCCACCCGGCGTGCTGCCCTTCCACCAGGGGGACCGAGAGCAGCAGCAGCGCCCCGCTGAGCAGCCCCACCCCGGTCAGGTCGAGCCCGTCGGCGGCCGTCTGACGCCCGGTCACACGGTCGGCGGGCAGCAGCCGGAGGGCGCCGGCGAGGGTGAGCAGCCCGATCGGCACGTTCACCAGGAACACGTTCCGCCAGCCGAGCCCGAACAGGTCGAGGTGGATCAGCAGACCGCCCAGCACCTGTCCGGCGATCGAGGCGAGCCCGATCGTGACGCCGAACACCGCGAGCGCCTTGGCACGCGCCCGGCCGGTGAACGCGGTCTGCAGGACGGCCAGCACCTGCGGGTAGAACAGTGCCGCCCCCGCCGCCTGGACGACGCGGAACGCGATGAGCGCCTCCGGGCCGGGAGCCAGTCCGACCGCCAGGGAGGCGAGCGTGAAGACCCCGGTGCCGGCGAGGAACAGCCGCCGTGTCCCGAACAGGTCGCCCAGTCGGCCGCCGGTCACCAGCAGCAGCCCGTACACCAGGACGTAGCCGCTGACCGCCAGTTCCACCTGGGAGAAGCTCGCGTTCAACTCGGCGCGGACGGAGGGCACCGCCACGTTGACGATGAACGAATCCATGATCGCCATGAAGGTGCCGGCCATCACCACCAGCAGCGTCCACCGGCTCCGGCCGGACACGTGCTCCGCGCCCGCTGCCGCCGCCCGGGGCCGCGCCGCCGCGGGGGCCGGCGCGTCGGTCATCGCAGTCACGCAGGTCAACTCCTTGATCGCTCGGTTGGGACACCTCCACGATCGACCGGCGCGGACCCGCGAACAACGACGGAGTGGACAACGGTCGATAATCCCCGGTTATGGATGGAGAGGTGGTGCCGGAGCGGCACGAGTTGGAGGCGTTCCTGGTGCTGGCCGAGGAACTGCACTTCGGCCGGACCGCGGAGCGGCTGCGGCTGTCGCAGGCCCGCGTCAGCCAGACGATCAGGAAACTGGAACGCAGGGTCGGCGCGCCGCTGTTCGAGCGCACCAGCCGCCGCGTCGCGCTCACCCCGCTGGGCGCGCGGCTCCGCGACGACCTCGCGCCGCTCCACCGCGGCCTGGGCGAGGCGATGGCCCGGGCGATCGCGGCGGCCCGCGGCGTGGACGGCGTGCTGCGCGTGGGGTTCCTCGGCACGGGAGCGGGCGAACTCGCTCCGATGATCATGAACTCCTTCCGGGCCCGGCACCCGGCCTGCGAGATCCGGATGCGCGAGACCCACTTCGCCGACCCGCTCGGGCCGCTGCGCGCGGGCGAGGTGGACGTGCTGATCACCCGGCTGCCGGTGCGGGAGCCGGACCTGACCGTCGGTCCCGTGGTGCTGTCCGAGCCGCGCGTCCTGGCCGTGCCCGCGCACCATCCCTTCGCCCGTCGCGCCCGCGTCTCGCTCGAAGACCTGGCCCGCGACACCGTGTTCGGCGTCGCCGGGCCCGCGCCCGACTACTGGTGGGACTTCCACGTGCCCCGCTTCACGCCCGGCGGCACGCCCATCCCGCGCGGGCAGGACGTGGCCACCTTCCAGGAGCTGCTGGCGCTGATCGCGGCCGGTCAGGGCGTGTCGCCGGTGGCCGCCTCCGTGGAGCGCTACTACGCCCGCCCCGACATCGCCTTCGTCCCGATCGACGACGCCCCCCGCACCGAGGTGGCGGTGGTCTGGCGCACCGCGGGCGCCACCGCCCGCATCCGCGCCTTCGTCCAGGCCGCCCGCGACGCCGTCCGGGCCAACGGCGGCCCCGCCCGGTTCTGACGCCCCGGCAGCTTCCGGGAGCCGGTCGTGTCCGTGGCGGCGGATACGGCGGTGGGCCCGGCCCGTGACACCGACGGGCCGGGCCCACGGCGGGGTGTGCGGTCCGGGGAACGCGCCGGAGGATCCGGTCAGCCGGCCAGGTGCAGCCGGGCGTCGGCCCAGTCGCCGTGGTCGAAGTCGATCCCGTCGCCGCCGTCGGTGACCCGCAGGGTCAGCCGTTGCACTCCGGTGAGGTCCGCCTGGAGCCGGTGCGGGGCGTCGTGGTTGCCCAGGACCGGGCTGCGGGCCAGCACCGCGCCGTCGCCGACCACTTCGAACACCACCGAGCCGGTGCCGGTGACCTCGTCGTCGATGCCCACCTCGGCGGTGAACCGGTCGTACCTCCCGCCCAGGTCCACGGTGACCTCCGAGTGCGCGTGGACGCCCAGGCCCTTGTCGTAGGCCGTGCCGCGCAGGGTGAGCGGGCCGCCGTCGCCGCTTCCGCTCTCCCCGTTGGAGTGGTCGCGCTCCACCGGGCCCCAGCCGTTGTCGGCGGAGACGAACGGCAGGTCGCTGACGAAGTCCACCCCCGGCGGGGAGACGAACACCCGCACGGTGCGCTCGGTGCGCAGCGCGGGCGGGTCACCGCTGTCGCCGGGGGCCCGGTACTCGGCCGCCACCACGATGTCGTGGTGGCCGGGGCGTACCTCCGCGGGGGCGGTGACGGTCCACTGCCCGGTCAGCTCCTCCCCGGTGCCCAGGCTGTCGGCCGACGGCTGCTCACCGCGGACGGCCCATCCCCCGGGCGCGGTGACGGTGAGGCGGGCGTCCCGGACCGGCCCGAACTCCTCCACGGTGAAGGTGCCGGAGACCTCCACCGCCGTGCCGGGTTCCGCCCCGGCCCTGTCGGGACGGGCGGTCAGGGTGGTCAGCGGAAGCCGGTCGACGGGCCGGTCGCAGGTCCGGTCCTCCCCGGCCCGGGGGTGGCGGCAGGCGATCGCGGCGAAGCCTCCGTCGGTGGCCGTGGGGACCTGGAGGGTGTCGTGGCGGCTGAGCATCTTCGACTCCCTGACCAGGCCGTCGGCGCCGTCGCGGACGACCTCGACCAGCCAGGTGCCGCTGCCGAGGAAGTCCAGCGGGATCCGTTCGGTGCGGGCGGCGCCGGCGTGCACGCCGCCGAGGAACCAGCGGTCGCCGCTGCGGCGGGCGAAGGTGACGTCCTGCCCGGGGGTGCCGGCCAGCAGACGGGTGGTGTCCCACACGGTCGGCACCTGCTCCAGGAAGCGCTCCAGGTGCGGCCGTTGCCGGTAGGCGCCGATGGAGCCCGCGTAGTGCTGGAGTCCGGACTCGTAGACCACCGACAGGGCGAGTTCGGCGGCGTCGGAGATGGTGCGCCGGCCGAACTGGAAGCCCATCGGGGTGTAGTCCATGGAGCCCACCGCGTTGCGGGTGTAGGGGAGCGTGGTGATGTCCCGGGCGCTGACGTCGCCCTGCTCGGCGCCGTAGACGGCCTCCATGGTCATCACGTGCGGCCAGGTGCGCTGGATGCCGTGCGGGATGGTGGAACCGTGGAAGTTCACCAGCAGCTTCCGCCGCGCGGTCTCGGCGAGGACGTCGTCGTACCAGCGGTAGCGTTCCTGCGCGTCGGAGTCCATGAAGTCGATCTTCAGCCCGGCGGCGCCCCACCTGACGACCCGGTCCAGCACGGTGGTGCGCTCCTCGGCGGTGTCCAGGTCGCTCCAGTGCATCCACAGCAGGATCTTCACGCCGCGCCGCTGGGCGTACTCGATCAGCTCCGGCATCCAGTCGGTGGTCTTCCAGCCGTCGTCGACCAGGGTGTACTCCCAGCCGTGGGCGGCGCTGTAGTCCACGAACTCCTGCTGGGTGCTCAGGCTGCGCTGCGCGCCGTGGAAACCGGCGAGCCAGGACCACGCGACGGTGCCCGGCCGGATCCAGGAGGTGTCCGCGATGCGGGAGTCGGGGGCCAGGTCGTCGGGCAGGGTGGACTGGGCGACCTGGGCGGGGCTGCCGATGATCGCGGTGCGCCAGGGGGTGGCCAGCGGCCCGGTGGAGGTGACGGCCTCGTCGGCGAGTTCCACCGTGTACCGGGGATCGCCGCCGGTGTGCGTCAGGCGGCTGCCGGAGTAGCGGCCGTCCACGTCGGACTCGGTCAGCAGCACATGGGTGTCGCCGGTGCGGAACAGCGCCGGGTAGGACCACTGGCCGGTGGGCGCCTGGGCCGCCGTGGTGGTCTCGTGCGGGCGTTCGTAGTTGGGGGTGTAGCGGCGCAGCCAGGCGTCGGCGTCCGCGGGCGGCTGGAACGCGGACGCCTCCCGGCGCACCTCCACGGTGCCCTGTTCGGGGACGACGTAGCGGTAGGCGACACCGTCGTCGGAGACCCGTACCACCACATCGAGACGGTGGCCGCCCTCACCGGCGAAGGACAGCCGGGACTCGGTCATCACCGCGTGGCGGTCGCGCTCCTTGCCGACGGTGGAGGTGTAGCGCTCGGTCACGGTGCGGGTGTCGCCGTCGACGGGCCGCAGCCCGGAGGACAGGTCGGCCGCGGCGGTGACCAGGCCGATCGGGGCGGGCTCGAGGACGGTGGCGCCGCCCCGGCGCACCGACAGCCGCAGGGTGCCGTCGTCGCTCTCGTAGTCCACCCGGGCGGTCAGCCGCTCCTGGGCCGGGCCCGGGGAGCGGGTGATCTGCCAGGTGCGGTCCTGCGCCGCGGCGGCGCTCGCCTGCGGGGCGAGGAGCCCGGCGCCCAGAGCGGCGCTCAGCGCGGCGGCCAGCGCCCCCAGGGGCCTGCGGCGTAACGCGGTTCTCCACCACGGTGGCGAGGTGTCCATGCAGTGAGCCTCCGCTCGTCCCGCTGTCCGAAGGTCGGAAGTCCGGTGGATCTCGAAGGTCCGGCCGCGGTACGGCGAGGCCCTGGCCCTGACGTCGCGGCCGGGATCACTTCCGCCGCTCCGCGCCCTGGAACCCCTGTGGTCCGTGTTCCCGTGCGCGGGGGTCGGTGGTTCGGCCGGTCGCCCGGCGGCCGGTACGGTCGGAAGCCGCCGGTACTGTACATACCGTGACTACCGTTCAACCGGGTGTCCTGTAAAGGGTGTTGACGGGGATTTCTGATCGCACCGGCCCAAGATGTCCGTTCGTTTGCGTTTCCTATTGACAGTTTCTGTTTGAACTGGCGCAATGGCGAAGCTCCGCCTGTCCCCGAAGCTGATCAGCATGGAGGGCACGTGCGTATCAGGAGAACCTTCGCCTCGGTCCTGGCCGCGGCGCTCGCCACCGCCGGGCTGATGCTCGGCCCGGGACCGGCCGCCACGGCCGCACCGGCGGAGGGCGAGCACGTCGTGCACGGTCTGAAGGGCGAGTACTACACCCATTCCGCGCCCGGCGTCTTCGACTTCCACGAACTGAAGGCGACCGGCTTCGACCCCGGAATCGACTTCGACGACCTCGAACCCCGGCTGGCCGCGGCCACCGGGCGCTCCGACAGCGTCAGCGTCCGGTGGACCGGCCGGATCACCGCCGAGCAGTCGGGCCCGCACACCTTCTCGATGATCGGCGACAACGGCTTCCGGCTGTGGGTCGACGGCCGGCTGCTCATCGACCACTGGGTGGACGACTGGGACACCGAACAGACCGCCCCGCCGATCGAGTTGGAGGCGGGCCGCGCCTACGACATCACGGTGGAGTACTTCGAGAACTGGGGCGGCTCCAACCTCCACCTGTCCTGGACCCCGCCGGACGGGGCGAAGACGCCCGTACCCCAGTCGGCGTACCGGCTGCCCGAGGACTTCGACTACGACGGCCCCGTGGCCTCCTCCGTCCTCGCCGACGGCCGCACCCTGCTGATGGACTTCCTCCAGCCGCTGACCGCCGTCCCCGCGGACCTCGGCGACCACCTCTCCGCCCGCATCGGCGGAGCCGACTGGCCGCTCGGCCGGGCCCGCCTGGACAGCGCCGACCCCTCACGGCTGCTGCTCGCCCTGGACGAGCCCGTGGTCGGCCAGGGCGGCGAGGCCCTGGTCCGCTACGACGGCAAGGGCGGCCTGGCCCACGCCGGGGGCGAGGTGGACCCGTTCTGGACCGGCGGGCCCAACAACTCCACGTACCAGCTCAGCACCCGCTGGGCCGACGAAGTGGGCCCCGGCAACGCCCTCCCCGAGTACCCCCGCCCCCAACTGACCCGGGAGCGCTGGCGCAACCTCAACGGCACCTGGCAGTTCGCCGCGGCCGGAGAGGGCGAGGCCCCGCCCGTCGGCAGGAACCTCGCCGAGCGCATCCTGGTGCCGTACCCGGTGGAGTCCAAGCTGTCCGGGGTCGAGCGCCACGAGGACCGCATGTGGTACCGGCGCACCTTCTCCGTGCCGCCCGACTGGAGGATCGGCGACGGACAGCGGCTGCTGCTCAACTTCGACGCGGTCGACTGGCACGCCCAGGTGTGGGTCAACGGGCGGAAGGTCGCCGACCACCGCGGCGGCTACGACCGGTTCACCGCCGACGTCACCGACGCGCTGAAGCCCGGCCGCGCCCAGGAGCTGATCGTCGGCGTCTACGACCCGACCGACGCCCGCGACGGCGAGAACCCGCCGGCCGGCAAGCAGCGCCTGGACCCCAGCGGCATCTGGTACACCCCCTCCTCCGGAATCTGGCAGACCGTCTGGATGGAACCCGTGGCCGCCGACCACATCGGCGGTCTCGAACTCACCCCCGACGTGGCGGGCGAGAAGCTGGCCGTCGAGGTCAAGGGCGCCCGCGCCGGACTGCCCGTCACCGCCACCGCGTACAGCGGCGACCGCCAGGTCGGCAAGGCCACCGGACGCACCGGGACCGCCCTGGACGTCCCCGTGCCCGACCCCCGCCTGTGGACCCCCGACGACCCGCACCTGTACCGGCTCGAGGTGACCCTCGGCCGGGGCCGCACCGCCGACCGGGTGGGCAGCTACTTCGGCATGCGCAGCATCGCCGTGGAGAACGTCGCCGGCAAGCAGCGCACCGTGCTCAACGGCAAGCCGGTCTTCTCCATGGCCACCCTGGACCAGGGCTTCTGGCCCGAGGGGCTGCACACCGCGCCCACCGACGAGGCGCTCGCCTACGACCTGAAGATGCACAAGCGGATGGGCTTCAACGCCGTCCGCAAGCACATCAAGGTCGAACCGGACCGCTGGTTCTACTGGGCCGACCGTCTCGGCCTGCTGGTCTGGCAGGACATGCCGTCCATGCCGCACACCCCGGACGAGAAGGCCCAGGCCCAGTACGAGCACGAGATGAAGGAGATGATCGAGCAGCACTACAACAGCCCCGCGGTGATCATCTGGGTCACCTTCAACGAGGGCTGGGGCCAGTACGGCGGGGGCAAGGTGCCCGCCCTGGCCAAGAGCCTGGACCCGACCCGCCTGGTCAACGGCGCCAGCGGCTGGCACGACACCGGCAACGGCGACATCGCCGACATCCACGCCTACCCGGGCCCCGGCGACCCCCGGCCCGACGGCAAGCGCGCCGGAGTCACCGGCGAGTACGGCGGTCTCGGGCTCGCCGTTCCCGGGCACGCCTGGCCGGTGCAGCACACCTACGTGGGCGTGGCCAAGGAGAAGTACACCGACGAGTACCTCGCCCTGCTGGACAAGGTGGAGAGACTGGTCGCCTGCAACGGCAGCAGCGGTGCCGTCTACACCCAGATCACCGACCTGGAGGGCGAGCTCAACGGCCTCCTCACCTACGACCGGGAAGTGATCAAGGCTGACGTGCAGCGGCTCAGGAGCGCTCACGAAGCACTGATCCGCGCGGCGGCCGATCCCGGCTCGCTGACGTGCCCGACCTCCTGACGGCCGGAGCACACCGGGCCGGCCCGCCCCCGATCCGTTCGGGGGCGGGCCGTTTTCGTCGTCTCTCTGGCGGTCTTGTGTGGGTGGTGGGTTCAGGTGCGGTGGAAGAGGGTGGTCAGGACGTGGTGGAGGGTGGTGGTGGGGACGGGGTGGGGGGAGCGCCAGGCGACGAAGCCGTCGGGGCGGATGAGGACGGCGCCGTCGGGGGTGATGCCGTGGGCGGCGGCCCAGTCGGGGCCGGTCTCGCCGGTGCCGGTGGGGGTCCAGTCGGCGTCGTCGGTGGTGCCCAGCCGGTAGCAGGTCAGCGGGATGCCCAGGCGGGTGGCCAGGTCGGTGGCGGCGGGGTGCCAGCCGGTGGGGCGGCCGGCGCCGGTGAGCAGGACCGGGGTGCGTTCGTACAGGTCCAGGGTGGAGATGCGGTGGGTGGGGCGGGTGGGGGGGTGCAGCCACAGGTGGGGGGCGCGGCTGCCGGGGGCGCCGGTGAGGTCGGCGGTGGCCGGGAGGATGGGGGTGGCCGGGTCGGTGTCCAGGACGGCGCCGCGGGGGTAGCGGTAGGCCAGGGCGACCGGGAGCAGGGCGGCCAGCGGCCCCCCGCCGGGGCCGGCGGGTTTCCCGGGGCCGGCGGGGCCGGTGCTGGGGTGGTTTTCGGGGGTGTAGCCGGGGTGGTGGTGTTCGGCCGAGCGGGTCGAGGCGCGGGTGGCGGTGGCCTGGGCGACCGGGCGGCGTTCGGCGTCGTAGCTGTCCAGCAACTCCTCGCCGGCCCAGCCGGATAGCACCGCGGCGAGTTTCCAGGCCAGGTTGTGGGCGTCTTGGATGCCGGTGTTGGCGCCGAAGGCGCCGGTGGGGGACATCTCATGGGCGGCGTCGCCGGCCAGGAAGACCGGGCCGGCGCGGTAGGTCAGGGCGACGCGTTCGGCGGCGTGCCAGGGGGCGGTGCCGGTGATCTCCAGGTCCAGGTCGGGGGTGCCCAGGGCGCGGCGGATGTGGTCGGCGCAGCGGGCGGGGGTGAAGTCTTCTGGGGTCTGGCCGCGGTCGGGGTGGTAGGGGGCGTGGAAGACCCAGTGCTGGTGGTTGTCGACCGGGAGCAGGGCGCCGTCGGCGTCGGGGCCGGTGAGGTAGCACATCATGAACCGGCGGCCGGCCAGCAGGTCGGTCAGGTGGGGGGCGCGGAAGGTGATGCTGATGTTGTGGAACAGCGGGCCCGGGCCGCTGTGGCCGATGCCCAGCTGGTGGCGGATCGGGCTGCGGGGGCCGTCGGCGGCGATGAGGTAGCGGGCGCGGACGGTGGTGTGGTGGCCGGTGTGGTGGTCTTTGACGGTGGCGGTGATGCCGTCGGGGTCGGGGTGGAAGGTGAGCAGTTCGGTGGCGAAGCGCAGGTCGCCGCCGTGGGTGCGGGCGTGGTGGGCCAGGACCGGTTCCAGGTCGTTTTGGCTGCACAGGCACCAGGTGGTGGGGCTGAGGTGGGCGTCGGTGGTGTCGGTGGCGGTGGGCGGGACCAGCCAGCGGCCGGCGGGGCTGGTCAGGGCGGGGGTCTGCCAGATGCCGTGGTTGTCGGCGAGGGTGGCGGCGGCCTGGTGGATGGCCGGTTCCAGGCCGGCGGTGCGGAAGATTTCCATGGTGCGGATGTTGTTGCCGCGGCCGCGGGGGTGGGTGGAGGTGGTGGGGCGGCGTTCGACCAGCAGGTGGGGGATGCCGTGGCGGCCCAGGAACAGGGAGGTGGACAGGCCTACCAGGGAGCCGCCGGCGATGAGGACCGGGACGGTCAGGTCGGGGTGGGGCATCACGGGTCTCCAGTGTGTAGGGGGCGTCCGGCGCGTCCGGGGGCCGGGGTGGTGATCCATGCCCCGGCGGTGGGGCGGGGTGTCCCCGGCCCACCCGAACGCCCGGCCGGACCACGCGGCAGGGGCACCCACAAACGACACCCCCAACCACCGTGACGGAGACGGCGGGACCCGACCGGTCTCCGCGCGGTGTGGTGCGGGTGCGGTGGTGGGGGTGGGTCACTCGGTTGGTGCGCTGGATTTGCGGGCCGGTGGGGGCCGGTTGACGATCAAGACCGCGGCGGGCCGGTGCCTCCCCGAGGGGGCGGCCGGG
>NZ_DASQNP010000201.1:0-10575 GCF_035644915.1 Streptomyces sp. | reverse complement strand
CTTGACGCCGGTGCCCAGGGCCATCTGACTCCCCGCCCATGCCCGGCACCGGTCCCGGAACCGGCCCCCCGGGCCCGCCGGTGCGCGGACGTTGTCCACAGGTCGTGCTGGACGCCCTGTCCGCCGGGCGGGTGACCCTGCCTGTGGAGGACGGCGGTCCGGAGGTGATCTCCACACCCCAGGACGTGCCGGGCGTCGGCTTCTCCTCCGGCCACGTCTTCCCCGGCACCACCGAGGACGGCGCGGCCTTCGACGACGTCCCCGGACCCGGCGGCACGGTGCAACGACGCCGACCCCACCGCACGCCCCGGACCCGGGGCGCCCGGGCCACGGGGGAACCCGCCGCCGTCCCGCGCGGTCGGACGTCCTCCACTGGCGCCCCCGGCCCGGCCGGACGATGCCGGGCGGGGGGGAGCAGCAGGAAGAGGTCGGGCACCCACCAGCCGACGGAGAAGTCACCGCGCAGCGCCCAGAGAACCACCGCCTGGAGTCCGGCCGTGCCGGTGGGCGTCGGGGAGACGAGCACCGGCCGCTGCCACGCCCCGGCGCCCCGGCCCGCGGCCCCGGCCGCTCCGGGGCATCCGCAGTGCGGCCGGCCCGGTGAGGCCGACCGGGGCGTTCTCCGTGCCGCTGATGGTGCTGTCGGTGGGCCGGAGTGCCGTGGTGGTGCTGGTGGTGCCCCGGCGGGCCCGGGCCGCCGTCGGGATGCGCCGGTTCGCCGCCGCTCCCGCGGTGGCCGGGACGGCGCCGGCGGCCCTGACGTACGCGCAGGCTCTCCTGGCCACCCGGGCGGCCTTCGGCCGGAGCGAGGACCACCGGACCGCGCGGGGGCCGGTGCCGTTCGAGGACCTGGTGCCGGGCGCGCCCTGGCCCGGCGTCACCGCCATGCCGCCGGCGCCGGGGGTCGTGGTGCCGGTCGTGGAAGGGGCCCGCTGCCGCGGCGCGCAGTACCACGCGGTGGAGCGGCGCCCGGGCGGCCATACGGCGATCGTGCCACCGCCGCCGCCCGGTCGGTGGCGCCCCGGGCGACTACGGGCTGAATCCGCCGACCCCGCGGGGCGTCCGCGGGGTGCCGCCCCCGGTGTTCCCGATGGGGCTCGCCCCGGGCGCGTGCCGGGCGCCGACCGGATCGGCCCGGCCTGCGCGGCGGCCCAGGCGGCCCGGGGAAGCTGCAACCTGCCGTTGCTGTGCGGGGTCGTGAACCGGCTGTGAGCCCCGGCCGCGCCATCCCCACCGGGCGGTGGGGACGGGGCGGACCGGCATGAAACCGGCCGTCCCGGTCAAGGGATGAGAAGGGGACCAGAGGGGGGCCAGGCGGCACGCCGGCGTGCCCGGCCGGAGGGACGGCGAGCGAGATGGCAGGCGGACGGAGCGGGCGACGGACCGCGAGGGTGCTGGCGCCGCTGCTGGTGCTGCTCGCCGTGCTGGCGGGCTGCCAGGGCGGGAACGGGGACGGGGACGGCGGGGAGACCGGACGCTCCCCCTTCACCGGCGAGACCGTCGAGGACCCCTCGGCCCCGGTGCTCGCCGTGAAGATCGACAACGTGCCGGCCGCCCGGCCCCCCACGGGCCTGGAGCGGGCCGACATCGTGTACGTGGAGCAGGTCGAGGCGGGCCTGAGCCGCCTGCTGGCGGTGTACTCCTCCGACCTGCCGCCCACGGTCGGCCCGGTGCGCAGCGCCCGGGAGTCGGACCTGGAGCTGCTGCGGCAGTTCGGCGAACCGGCCCTGGCCTACTCCGGGGTGCAGTCGAAGCTGATCCCGCTGATGGAGGCCTCCCCGGTGCACCTGCTGCCGCCCGGCCAGGCCCCCGGCGCGTACTCCCGCAGCCGGGACCGCTCCGCGCCGCACAACATGTACCTGGACCCGGGCGCCGCGCTGCGCGCCGCGCCCGACGGGGTGAGCGGGGCCGCCGACATCGGCTTCCGCTTCGGCCGGGCGCCGGAGGGGGGCCGCGCCGACACCGAGGAGGCCGTGCGCTTCCCCGGCGCCTCCTTCGCCTTCACCTGGTCCGGGGACGAGGGCCGCTGGCTGGTGACCATGGACGGCAGGGAGGCGACCACCTCCGACGGCGACCGGCTCGGCGCCCCGACGATCGTCCTCCAGCGCGTGACGGTCCGCGACTCCCGCTTCGGGGACCGCGGCGGCAACATCACCCCGTACTCCGAGACCACCGGCTCCGGCGAGGCGACGGTGCTGCGCGGCGGCCGGGCGTACGAGGCGCGCTGGTCGCGGCCGGCGGCGGAGAGCGGCACGGAGTTCACCACCCCGGAGGGCGACCCGATGACCTTCGCCCGGGGCCAGGTGTGGGTGGTGCTCGCCCCGCGCTGACCGCCGCACGGTCCGGCGCCCCGCCGCGCCCCCGCCGCGTCCGGCCTATCCGGGTGCCGCGTGGCGCCGGAGGACGGCGCGGAAGTCGTCCTCGAAGGCGTCGTAGCGGGCTCGCAGGGCCGCGCCCGGCCAGTCGCCGGGCAGCAGTTCGGCGGGCAGCAGGGGGTCGGCGAGCAGGTGGCGCAGGGAGGCGGCCGCCACGGTGAAGCGCCGGGCCAGGTCGCCGGTCTCCTCGGCGGCGTCGGCGGCGGCCACCAGGGCGCGGGCGGCGGCGGCCCAGCCGTCCAGGTCCCACAGCGTCGCGGCCAGGGCGGCCGGGTCGCCCTCGGGGGCCCCGGTCAGCAGCGTGCACTGCTCGGTGACGACGGGCGGGTGGGGCCGCCGCAGGTTGGCCGGGCGCAGCCAGGTCCCCTCGCGCAGCTCTGCCAGGCGCAGGGCGGCCATGGCCTGGCGCAGGGCGCCCCGGTCGGCGGCGGCCCGGCGTTCGGCGGTGACGACGGCGATCTCCCACCGGCCCCGCCAGTCGCGGGTGCGGGGCGCTCGGCTGTCGTCCTGGCGGGCCTGGCGGGCGAGCAGACGTGCCGTGAGGCCGTAGGTGCCGTCGGCGCGCTGGACCAGGTCGCCGGAGGCGACCATCCGGGACAGCGCCACCCGCACGGTGCCCTCCGCCACCCCGAAGACCTCCCCCACCCTCACCAGGGCACGGGCCGGGAGGGCGGGCGGATGGTGGCCGAGCAGGGTGCTGAGCACGATCGAGCGGGCCGTCAGGGGCCGCAGCGCCGGTGCGGCGCCGGTGGTTCCGGAACCGCCCGTCCTGCCGCCCGCGACGTCCGCGCCGCCTGTGCTCCCTGTGCTCCCTGTGCTCCTTGTGCCGGCTGCGCCATCTGTCCCGTTCATGGGCGCGCCATCCTAGCCGCCTGCGCCATTACAGTCTTCCCTCACGTATGCGGAATCTGTAATGTCAGGGTACGGGCACCGCCGTCCCGGCCGTCCCGCCGCCGCTCCCGCCGGAGGTCGCCGTGAGCGCCACCCATGACGTGATCAACCAGCCCCCGCCGCTGACCGGTTTCACCACGGCCGACGAGCCCGCCCTGCTGGAGGCGCTGCACCGCCACGACGCCGGGTGGGGCGAGACGGAGGTGCGGGAGTTGGGCGCGCTGGCCGGCTCCCCGGAGGTCCAGGACTGGGCCCGGATGGCCGAGGAGACCCCGCCCCGCCTGCGCACCCACGACCGCTTCGGCCACCGCGTGGACGAGGTGGAGTTCCACCCCGCCTGGCACCACCTGATGACCGCCGCCGTGGAGCGCGGGCTGCACGCCGCCCCCTGGGCCGATGCCCGCCCCGGCGCACACCTGGTGCGCGCCGCCAAGTTCTACCTGTGGTCCCAGGCCGAGGCCGGGCACGGCTGCCCCGTCTCCATGACGTACGCCGCCGTCCCCGCGCTGCGCGCCCAGCCGGAGCTGGCCGCCGTCTACGAGCCGCTGCTGGCCTCCCGCACCTACGACTTCGGGCTGCGGCCCCCGCGGGAGAAGGCCGGGCTGATCGCCGGCATGTCGATGACGGAGAAGCAGGGCGGCTCGGACGTGCGGGCCAACACCACCCGGGCGGTCCCGGCGGGCGACGGCAGCTACCTCCTCACCGGCCACAAGTGGTTCACCTCCGCGCCGATGAGCGACGTCTTCCTGGTGCTGGCGCAGACCCCCGAGGGGCTGGGCTGCTTCCTGCTGCCGCGCGTGCTGCCCGACGGCACCCGCAACGCGATGCACCTCCAGCGCCTGAAGGACAAACTGGGCAACCGCTCCAACGCCTCCGCCGAGGTCGAGTACGACCAGGCCGTGGCCTGGCCGGTCGGCGAACTCGGCCGCGGGGTGCGCACCATCGTGGAGATGGTCAACATGACCCGCCTGGACTGCGTGCTGGGCACGGCGGCGGGCATGCGCGCGGGACTGCGGCAGGCCCTGCACCACGCCGCCCACCGGCGAGCCTTCGGCGCCGGGCTGATCGACCAGCCGCTGATGCGCTCGGTCCTGGCCGACCTGGCGGTCGAGTCGGAGGCCGCCACCACCCTGGGGCTCCGGCTGGCCGCGGCCGTGGACGCCGCGCACGCCGGGGACGAGTCGGAGGCGTCGTTCCGCCGCCTGGCCCTGGCGGTGTCCAAGTACTGGGTGTGCAAGCGCGGCAGCACCCACGCGGCCGAGGCGCTGGAGTGCCTGGGCGGCAACGGCTACGTCGAGGAGTCGGGCATGCCGCGCCTGTACCGCGAGGCGCCGCTGCTGTCGATCTGGGAGGGCTCGGGCAACGTCGCCGCGCTCGACGTACTGCGCGCCCTGGCGAAGGAGCCCGCCTCCCTCGACGCCGTCCTGGCCGAGGTGGACGCCGCCGCCGGCGCCGACCCCCGGCTGGACGCGGCCGCCGCCGGGGTGCGGGCCATGCTGCCGGAGCTGAAGGACCCGGTGGGCGCGCAGCTCCGTGCCCGGGTGCTGGCCGAGCGCCTGGCGCTGGTCCTCCAGGGCAGCCTGCTGGTGCGCCACAGCCACCCGGCCGTCGCCGACGCGTTCTGCGCCTCCCGGCTCGGCGGCGACTGGGGCCACGCCTTCGGCACGCTCCCGGCCGGGGCGGACCTCGGGGCGATCCTGGAGCGCGCCCGTCCGGCGGACGGCCCGACGCGCTGAGCGTCCGCGCCGGGCCGGTCGCCGCGGCGGCGGGCGGCCCGGCGCCTGGGGATGCGCGGTGGGGCGAACGCCGCGGCCCGCGCGCGTCCAGGCAGCCGTCCGGGCGCGACCGTCAGGACAGGTCGCGCGGGCGGATGACCGCCCTGCCCCGTTCCAGGTCGACCGTGGAGTGGGGAGGGGCGCCGTCGCCCTCCTCGTCCCGCAGCAACGTCGTCGCCTGCCGCTGCCGCAGTTCGTGCTCCTTGCCCGGCAGGAGGCTCGCGTGCAGCATCTCGAACCCCGTCGCCGAGACACGGCCGCGCGCTCCGTTCCGCCGGGACAGCAGCACCCGGTCGACGAAGGCCACGCCGGTCAGCAGGATCACCAGCCCCGGCAACGTCATGAACACCACGATCTCCACGGCGCCTCCTTCTCCCCCGTGCCCCGGTCTCCCGCGCGCCCAGTCTCCCGCGCGGCCGAGCGGCACGCTCAGCGGGTGCGGCGCCAGGCGTCCAGGGCGAGTCTCCTGCGGATCGAGCCGAGGCCCAACTCCCGTGCCGTGTCGCAGAACTCGCCGGTGGCCAGGGTGTACTCGGCGTGGAAGACGGCCTTGCCGCACTCGATGAACGGGGCCGGCTCCGCGCACTCGGCCGAACTCGGCGCACTCCTCGTTGACCGCGAAGTCGAAGTCGTCCACCGGTTCCGGGATCTGCTCCAGGTCGTTCCCCAGCCCCACCACCGGCCCCCGATCGTGGGCGAGCCGGGCGACCGTGTGGTTGAACGCCAACTGGTGGGTGGCGGCGCGGGGAAGCCGGTGTCGTTGCGGCAGCCGTCGAGCGGGTCGGGTTCGACGGCGTCGAAGCCCTTCGTGCGGCACATGTCCATCCGGGCGGCCAGGATCGGGCGCGGCACGTCCAGGAGGCGGACGTCCACCCAGCGTTCGCCGGGTCGGCCGCTGCCGCGGCCCAGGACGGAGGGCGGGCAGGTGTTCCGGTCGGGGCGGAAGTCCTCCCACGTGCCGGCGTCAAGGTAGCGGATCACCTTCCGGCTGCGGGCGTGGAGGGCGGCGACGGTCTCCGCGTCGTTCTCGAAGCCGTCGATGTCGTACGCCTCCGCCTTCACCCCCACATCGACGCGGCCCTGGAGCTGCCCCTGCCAGGCGGTGCCGGGCGGCGGGCCGCCGGGCGCCTGCGGGGAGGGCGCCGTCCGCGCCGCACCACCGGCGGTGGCGGCGTACGCCGCGGGGCGCCGCGCGCACCGGTCCGGGCCCGGAAGCGCCGGTCGTCGCACCGGCGCCCCCGGCATGCGTCCAACGGAAGAATGACCGAATGACGATGGTTCACTCCGCCCCTGTTCGTCCCTTTTGATCCTGATTCATCCCTGGTTTCGGACGTCGCTCCGTACGTTCCCCCGCGCAGATCCCGCCCCTCCGCCGCCACTGCCGGGCCACGGGCGCGCCACCGTCATCGCGCACGCCGTGCCATGCGACTGGACTCCCCCTCCCGCTCCTGCCAACCTCTGTGCCTACGACGGAAGTTGAGGCGGATCACGGGGCGGCGCCCCGACCGGGTTCCGCGCGCTGGGAGGTGGAAAGCGGTGCCCGACTCCGGGAGACGGCCGACGTTGGCCGACAACCTGAACCGGTTGTTCGACGAGGTGCGCCCGTACGGCCCCCAGGGACGCCGCTACACCAACGAGGAGGTGGCGGCGGCCGTCCGGGAGGCCAATCCGGGCATCCGCGTGGGCGGGGCCTACCTGTCGGCCCTGCGCAAGGGCACCAAGCGGAACCCCTCCACCGAGCTGCTGACCGCCCTGGCCCGCTTCTTCGGCGTCCCCGCCTCCTCCTTCCTGGACGAGGAGGAGACCGGAGCCGACGCCGCGGAGGCCGAACTGGCCCGGCTGGCCGGCAATCTGGGCGTCCGGCACCTGGCGCTGCGTGCCCTGGAGCTGTCCCCGGAGGGCCTGGCCGCGGCCACGGAGATCATCGAGCACGTCCTGGAACTGGACGCCCGGCACGGCGGCGCCCCCGGGCAGGGGGAGCCGGAGGGGCCGGAGGAGCCGTACAGGGGGGAACGGGCACCGTGAAGGAGCGGGAACTGCGCCGGCGCTGCCGCCGGCTGCTCAACGAGCTGGGCATCAGGCCGCCCCTGGACGTGGCCGAGCTCTGCCGGCGCGTGGAGCGGCGGCGCGGCAGGCCCCTGCGGCTGGTGCCCTACCCGATCCCCGTCCCCGGGCCGTTCGGCATGTGGGTCGGCGCCCCCACGGCCGACTACATCGTCTTCCAGAAGGAGACCAGCCGCGCCCACCAGCGGCACATCATCCTCCACGAGCTCGGCCACATGCTGGCCGGCCACCAGAGCGACGAGCACGACGACGAGCTGATGACCGAGCTGCGCCGCGGCACCGAGGACCTGCCGCCCGGCCTGCTCACCGCCCTGGACCTCGATCCGGGCACCCTGCGGCGGGCCCTGCGGCGCACCGCCTACGACAGCGAACAGGAGCGGGAGGCCGAGACGGTGGCCACGATCATCCTGGAGTGGGCCTCGGTCCTGGACCACGTGGCCCCGCGGTCGTCCGCCGACGCGGCGGCCGAGCGCATGGGCGCCTCCCTCGGCGACCGCCTGGGGTGGCTGTGAGCCTGCTGCTGACGCTGTACGGCGCGGGCTCGCTCCTGGCGCTGGCGTGGCTGGCCTACCGGCTGACGCGGGCGCCGCGCGACGTGCCGCTGTGGGCGGTCACCGGGCTGATCGCCTGCTGGGCCGTGGCGTACCCCTTCGGGCTGGCGGCCGACCGCAACGAGGTGTTCTGGGGCCTGGCCCCCATGACGTCCCGGCTGGTCCAGCACCTCCTGGTGCTGGCCGCGGTGAACTGCATGGTCTACTTCTACCTCTTCTCGGCCCTGCCCCCCGCCCGCGCCCGCCGGCGCGCCGCGTGGTACGGGCTGGCGCTGCTGGCCGCGGCGGCCGTCCTCACCGCCGCGGCGGCGGCGACGCCCGAGGGGGTCCGCACCCGGGACCACACGGTCACCAGCGTGGCGGTGTTCTTCGTGACGGCCGACGTCTACCTCGCCGCCGGCTTCGCCCTGGGCTGGGTGTGGACCCGGCGCTACGCGCGCCGCGCCGAGCCGCGGCTGGCGCGCGGGCTGCGGATCACCTCCGTCGGCATGGCGGCGATCGTCGTGGCCAACGCGCTGTTCGTGCCCGCGGTGCTGATGCGCTGGGCGGGGGGCGACGGCGCGCACGAGTCGTTGGACACCGCGGGTGCCGCCGAGACGACGCTGGGCTGGTTCGGCGCCGTCTTCTTCCTGCTGCCGGGCATCGTCCTGATCCTGGTCGGCATCATCTACCCGGCCGCGGTGATGCGGCTGACCGCGCTGCGCGTGTGGTGGCGGCACCTGCGGGCGTACCGCGGTCTGGCGCCGCTGTGGACGGCGCTGCACCGGCACTTCCCCGAGGACGCGCTCCACCGGGTGCCCGTCCGGCCCTGGCGGGACGCGCTGAGCCTGCGCGGGGTGCACCGCCGCTACTACCGCCGGGTCATCGAGTGCCGGGACGGCCTGGTCCGCGTCAGCCCCTACCTCGCCGCGCTCGACCGCGACAGCGGAACGGGTGCCGGTACGGGCGGCCCGGTGGACGCCGATCCGCGGGAGCTGGCGCGGCGGCTGCGGGAGGCGCTGCGGGCCCACGCCGCGGGCCGTCCGGTCTCCACCTCCGCCGTGCCCGTCGTGGTGCCGGACGAGGGCGATCTGGACGCCGACGTGCGGCAGTTGGTGGCGCTGTCCCGGGCGCTGCGGTCGGTGGAGGCCGGAACCGCGGAGGCGTCGTGAGCGGCGCGGGCGGCGCGGGCGGCGCGGGCGGCGCGGGGGTGCGGCGCGTGCTGGTCGCCGGCGGCGGCATCGCCGGGCCGGTGACCGCGATGGCGCTGCGCGCGGCGGGCCTGGAGCCGGTGGTGTACGAGGCGTACCCCGCCGGCGCCGACCGCGTGGGCGCCTTCCTGACGGTGTTCGCCAACGGCATGGACGCGCTGCGCGCCATCGGCGCGGACGGCCCGGTCGTGGCGGCCTCCTTCCCCACCGACCGGGTGGAGTTCTTCACCGGCACCGGCCGGCGGCTGGGCGGGAAACGCATCGGCGGGGACGGCGCGCACGGCCCGGAGGACGGCGCCCCGCGCACCCTGCGCCGCGCCGACCTGTACCGGGCGCTGCGCGACGAGGCGGCGCGGCGCGGCGTCCGGATCGAGTACGGCAGGCGGCTCACCGCCGTACGCACCCCGCCCGGCGGGGTGGTGGCCGTCTTCGAGGACGGCACCGAGGCGGAGGGCGATCTGCTGGTCGGCGCCGACGGCGTCCACTCGGTCACCCGCACCCTGATCGCCCCCACCGCGCGGCGCCCCCGCCGGCTGGGTACGGCCACCGTGTGCGGCCACACCCGCGCCGCGCCGGTGACCGCACCGCCGGGCACCTTCCGGATGCTCTACGGCGGACGCGCGTTCGCCGCGTACCTCACCGCACCGGACGGCGAGACCTGGTGGTTCGTCAATCTCCCCCTTCCCCGCTCCGGAAGGGACGGGGACGGGCCGGCGGCCCGCTCCCCCGCCCGGTGGCGGGAGGCGGCGATCGCCTCCGTGGCCGGTGACCGCACCCCGGCGGCGGACCTCGTCCGGGCCACCGCCGAGGAGGACGTCGTCGCCTTCACCGCCCACGACCTCGGGCCGCCCCCGCTGCCGCGCTGGTCCGCCGGTCCCCTGGTCGTGGTGGGCGACGCGGCGCACGCCGCCTCGCCCAACGCGGGGCACGGCGCCTCCATGGCCATGGAGGACGGCGTCCAGCTCGCCCGGTGCCTACGCGACCTCCCCGACGTCCCCCGGGCGCTGGCGGCGTACGAGCGGCTGCGCCGGGAGCGGGTGACACGCCTGGTGGAGACGAGCGCCGCCATGAGCCGCCGGGCGACGCCGGGCCCGGTGGGGCGGGTGCTGCGCGACCTGGCGCTGCCCCTGCTGCTGCGGCACGGCCCCCGCAACGCCTCCGCCTGGCTGACGGACCATCACATCGACTGGGACGCGCCCGTCGACGCCCCGGCACCCTCCGGCGCCGCCTGAGCCGCCCCGGCGGCCCGTCTCACCGGCACACCTGCCGCAGCCAGAGGGTGTCGTCGGGAAGCCGGTTCCTGACCCGCTCGATCTGCGCCAGCAGCCCGCGGGGGTTCTGCCCGGGGTCGGCGAGGAACTCCAGGACCTTTTCGTGGAAGAGCCTGCGGATCGTGGGCGGCATGACGTCCGAGGCGTCCAGGCACAACCGCTCGGCCTGCTGGAGCTCCCGCACGATGCGGCGACTGACGCCGTCGCCCGGGGGGTACGCCTCCTGGGTGACGCCCCGGTGCGCGGAGAAGGAGGGCGGGTCGACGCTGGTCGCCCAGGCCCGCTGGGCCTCCTCGGAGGCCAGGAAGCGCATCAGTGCCCTGCCCTGCGCGCTCATGCGGAACATCGCCGCGAAGTCCCCGGACACCTCCCGGTCCGGGCTCGTCCGGTCCGCGCCGGGCAGCACCTGCGGGGACGGCACGAAGGTGGCGCGCGGGGCGTCGTGGCCGTACAGGCTG
>NZ_DASQNP010000200.1:0-8027 GCF_035644915.1 Streptomyces sp. | reverse complement strand
CTATCCGGGTGTCCGTCAGGACTTGCTGCGCGAGTGCCGGATCCTCGTGCTGGCGATGGTCACAACGTGGCGCTGGGATCGCGGTGACCAGTTCCCGAACGGGCGCCGGCTGGGCACGGAGTGGCTCGGCCGGATCCGGGCAGCACTCGATCGCAACGGCCTGGACACCCATGGCTGATCACGGACCTTCGAGGCCGCGACCGGCCGGCGCGGCCACGGGCCCCGCCCGCCGGCGTCCGCCTCCCGGCGTCAGGCGTCCCTGGGGGCGCAGCCGCAGGAGTCCCGGTGCATGAAGGCCGGGTTGATGGTGACCTTGCGCGGGGGCAGCGACGGAGTGGCGAGCCGGGACAGCGCCATGGAGACGGCCTGTTCCCCGATGGAGAGGGCGGGCTGGGCCAGGGCGGTGATCCGGGGGTGGAAGAGGTCCGCCCACTCGAAGTCGTCGAAGGACACCAGGGCCATGTCGCGGGGAACCTCGAGCCCGGCGTTGCGCAGGGCGCGCATCGCGCCGATCGTCATGCGGTTGTTCCCGGCGACCAGGGCGGTGGGCGGCTCGGGCAGGGACAGCAGCCGGGCGACGGCCGCCTCGGCCCCCTCCTCGCTGGAGTCGCCGTCGGCTTCGTAGCGGGGGTCCGGTTCGATGTCGTTGCGCCGCAGGCCGAGCCGGTATCCCTGGCGCCGCTCGGTGGTGGTGGTGAGCCCCTCGCGGCCGGTGAGCATCGCGATGCGGGTGTGCCCGATGGACGCGAGGTGGTCGACGAGGGCGGCGGTCGGCTCGGCGTTGTCCACGGCGACCTGGTCGACGGGGGCGGGGACGAAGCGGTCGATGACGACGACCGGGACGTCGACCTGTCCGGCGTAGCGGATGGCCTGCGCCCCGTCGCCGGAGGGCGCCAGGATGAGCGCGCTGACCCTCCGGCGCAGGAGTTCGCTGACGGCCTTGATCTCCGCGTCCCGCTCGTCGTGGGTGTCGGCGAGCAGCAGGGAGTATCCGGCGGCCGAGGCGTGGCGGTCGATGCCGTGGACGACGTTGCTGAAGTAGGGGTTGGACAGGGCGGACATGGCCAGGCCGATGGTGCCGTAGCCGGCGCTGCCCAGGGCCCGGGCGGCGGGTTCCGGGACGTAGCCGGTGTCGGCGACGGCGTCGAGGACGCTGCGCGCCGTGGCGGGGGCGACGGGACGTGTCTTGTTGAGCACGTGGGACACCGTGGAGACCGACACCCCGGCCCGGCGCGCGACATCGGACATCGTGGGCGTCTGTCGTGGCGGACGACCTGGCATGTCCGAACCCTACCGAGCTTCCCGGAGGACGAGATCGGCGCGGGCGGCGGTGCTCCTGATGAGGGCGCTCGTGCGCTCGTCGACGCCGCCGGCCTTGGCGCGCGCGGCCTCGGGGTCGAAGCCGTAGCTGATGTAGCGGCGCGTGAGCCGCTCGCGCCGGGCCCGCGGCACGGCGTCCAGGAACCAGACCTCGTCCAGCAGGTCCTTCACCCGGACCCAGGGCTCCTGCACGGACAGCAGGAAGTTGCCGTCGACGATGACCAGGCGGTGCCGGGCCGCGACCTCGGTGGAGCAGGCCACGGGGTCTTCGAGGTCGCGGTCGAACTCGGGCCACCACACGCTGTTGTGCGTCTCGGTGCGGGTACGCCGCAGCATCGCGAGGAAGCCGTGCCCGTCGAAGGTGTCGATCGTCCCCTTGGCGGCACTCTGCCCCCGCGCCTCGATGATCTTGTGGGCGAGGTGGAAGCCGTCCATGGACACCGCCACGGCGACGCCGGGCCGTTCGGTCTCGATGCGGGCCAGGAGCTGCTCCGCGAGGGTGGACTTGCCCGCTCCCGGCTCCCCCACGATGCCGAGGATCGCCCGCCCGTCCCGGGCCAGTCCCAGGGCGCGCCGGGCGAGGTCCTCCAGGGGCGGCTGCGCGTAGAGCGGGGTGCCGTACGGGCCGTCGGCTCCGGCGGGGCGACGGCCGGCGGTGATCGTCATGCGGGAAGCTCCGGCGTGTGGTGGGCGGCGGGTCCGTCCTCGGGCATGGGCTGTGCGGTGTTCTCCCGGAGTGCCCCGTCGGCGTCCATCCGCAACGCGCCCGTCATCAGCCCCACCACGTCGGTCATGGTGCAGGTCCTGGGATCGACCACCGCGGTGCGCCGGCCGAGGCGGTGCACGTGGATGCGGTCGGCGATCTCGAAGACCTGCGGCATGTCGTGGCTGACGAGGACGACGGGGATGCCGCGGTCGCGGATGCGTGCGATGAGGTCCAGGACCTGGCGGGACTCGCGGACGCCCAGCGCGGCGGTGGGTTCGTCCATGACGATCATGCGGGTGCCGAACATGGCTGCCCGCGCGACGGCCACGGCCTGGCGCTGCCCGCCGGAGAGGGTGCCCACGAGCTGGGTGATGTCCTGGATGGTGGCGATGCCGAGCCGGTCGAGCTGCTCGGCGGCCCGGGCGCGCATCTCCTTGTGGTCGAGCATGCGCAGGACGGAGCCGAGGAAGCCCGCGCGGCGCAGGGGCCGGCCGAGGAAGAGGTTGCCGGCGATGTCGAGCTGCGGAGCGACGGCGAGGGTCTGGTAGACGGTCTCGATGCCCGCGGCGCGGGCGTCGCGGGGCCCGCGGAAGTGGACCGGCCGGCCGTCCAGCTCGATGGTTCCGGCGTCCGGGACGAGCGCGCCGGTGAGGGCCTTGATCAGGCTGGACTTGCCCGCGCCGTTGTCCCCGACGACGGCGAGGACCTCACCGGCGCGGATCTCGAAGTCGGACTCGCGGATGGCCACCACGTTCCCGTAGCGCTTGACCAGTCCGCTCGCGCGCATCACCACATCGGTGGAGGGGGCGGCGGGGGGACGGGCGGCCGGATGCGGTCGGTTCATGCGGTCCTCCTGCGGACGACACGGTCGACGGCGACCGCGACGATGACGAGGATGCCGGTGGCGACCTGCTGGTACAGGCTGTCGATGCCGGCCTGGGTCAGCCCGTTGGCCAGGACGGTGACGACCAGCGCCCCCAGCACCGTGCCGAGGACGCCGCCGCGGCCGCCGAAGAGGCTGGTCCCGCCGATCACCACGGCGGTGATGCTCTCCAGGTTGCCGGTCTGGAAGGCGTTGGGGTCGGCGTTGGGAATCCGCCCCAGGGCCTGCCAGGCGGCGACGGCGTAGACGAACCCGGCCAGGACGTACACGCTCAGCAGGGTGCGGCGGGTGTCGACGCCGGTCAGCCGCGCGGCTTCCTCCTCGTCCCCGACGGCGTAGACGTTCCGCCCCCAGGCGGTCTGGCCGAGCAGGAACCACAGCACGACGACGAGGACGAGCATGACGCCCATGCCGTAGGTGACCTCGATCCGGCCGAACAGGTAGGAGCGCTCACCGAGGAGGGTCAGCACGCCGGGGGGCACGGCGAAGCTCTCCCCGTTGGCGAAGAGCTGGCCGGTGGCGGTCAGCACGCTGAGCACGCCGAGGGTGACGATGAAGGGGGGCAGCCGCAGACGGGTCACCAGGGTGCCGGCCACGGCGCCGACGGCCGTGCACAGCAGGGCGCCGACGAGCAGGGCCAGGCCCCCCGGCAGGACCTCCTGGCCCAGCCGGGCGATGACGAGGGTGCCCAGCACCATGATGGCCGCGTTGGCCAGGTCGATGCCGGCGGTCAGGACGATGAGCGTCTGCCCCAGGGCGAGGGTGCCGATGACCAGGAACTGCTGGACGATCAGGGACCCGTTGTCGACGGTGAAGAACGTGTCGGTGGTGAGCGCGAAGACGGTCACGGCGACGACGAGCGCGGCCAGCGGGCCCGCCGCCGTGTTGCTCAGCGCCCGCTCCAGGGGCGACTTCGCCGCGGGTCCGCCGGGAGCCGCCTCCGTCACCGGCTCGGGCACGGGCGCGGGAGAAGTACGGGCGGTGGTCATGGAGGATCAGCCCCAGCAGTTCTTCAGGCCCCAGGCGGTGTCCTTGGAGGGGACTCCGGGAGCCGGGTCGTCGGTGATCAACTGGGATCCCGTGTCGATGAATCCCGAGGGCTTCTTGCCGGTCTCGGCGTACTCGACGACCGCGTCGACCCCCTTCTCCGCCATCTTCTGGGGGAACTGCATGACCGTCGCGGCGAACTTGCCGCTCCGTACGTTGCGGACACCGGTGCAGGAGCCGTCGATGGAGCCGATGACGACGCCCTTCTTTCCGGCGTTCTTCCCGTCCAGCGCCCGGGCGGCACCGGCGGCGGCCGGCTCGTTGATCGTGTAGACGGCGTTGACCCCGGGATTGCGCTGGAGCAGGTTCTCCATGGCGGTCTGCGCCTTGGTCTGGTCGCCGTTGGTGACGGCCGTGCCCTTGATCTCCGGGGAGTCCTCCGTCAGGCCGAATCCCTCCAGGAAGCCGTTGTGCCGCAGTTCGTCCACGGTCGAGCCCGGCGTGCCGTCCAGCAGGACGACGGAGGGCTTCCTGCCTTCCAGGGAGGCCTTGACGTACGTGCCCTGGGCGACGCCGGCGGCCTTGTTGTCGGTGGCGAAGGTGGCGTCCACGGCGTCCGCCGGCTCGGTCGCGGTGTCCAGGGCGATCACCATGATCCCCTTGTCACGGGCGGCCTCGATGGCCCCCAGTACGCCGCTCGAGTTGCTCGGGGTGATCAGGATGCCCCGGACGTTCTGGGCGATCAGGTTGTTGATCGCGTCGACCTGTCCCTGGTTGTCACCGTCGAACTTGCCCGCCAGGGCGATCAGTTTGGCCCCGTGCTTGTCCGCCTGGGCCTTCGCCGCCTCGCGCATCTCGACGAAGAAGGGATTGCTGTTGGTCTTGGTGACGAGGCCGATGGCCACCTGGCCGCCGGACTCCTCGCTGCCGGATCCGCCGCTCTTCGTCGACGTGCAGCCGGTGGCCAGCAGGGTCAGGCCGGCCGTGGCGACGATCGATGCTCTGACGGGAAAACGCAGACGTCCCATGATCCGCAACTCCTGTCCCCGGTGCGGGTCGCCCTCGACCTGCACGACTTCACGGCAATGTAGCTGGCCGAAACTCCCCTGCCTAGACGTTGCGCAAAGCTTTGCCTCTGCATTTTCGCCCCGATTAGCCCTTTCCGTCCCTCCGTGAAGGGCGGTCTTCGGCCTTGTGTCACCTCATGGCACCGCACTGTAGAGAGGGTCCAGGGACGGTTGCGCAATGCTTTGCCCCGTCGGCGGGTCTTCGGTCGTCGCGGACCGGATCGCTCAGGCCGACCCAGCGGCTCCCGGCCACCACTCAGCCGCTGCACCAGGAGAAATGGAGGCCGCAGTTCCACCTCACGGCCCGTCAGCGGGTCGTGAGACCGCCTCACCCCCGGGTTCCCTCCGCCCGGCGCCGGAACACGTGCTGGATCCACGCCGTCAGCACCCGCCCCGTCCACCGGACCGACACCGGCGACCCCGTCGCCGACGGCCCTGCGTTCCCGGCCCCTTCGAACTGCCGGAGGCAGTCTGGTGCGGACCGGGGGAAGTCGGTACGGTCCCGGCAGACACACCGGAACGCGGGGTTCAGGCCGGTACCGCCGAATCCGACCGGATGCGGCCGGCGACACCGACGGGTTCGGAGCCCGGTCCCGACCCCCGTCCCGACGGATCCCCCCACATCTGGAGCCACCATGCTGCGACGCCGCTGGAGCAGTTCGTTACTGCGTTCATTACTGCTCGCGCTCTCCCTGGCCCTGACCGTCCCCCTGTCCGCGTCCGCCTCTCCGCCTGCCGCCCCGGCCGACACCGGGCAGCGGGCCGGCACCTCCCCGGTGTCCCTGGAGGACGTCACCGTGACCACCGTCCAGGTCGCCTCCGGGCTGCGACGCCCCACCGCCGTCGTCGCGCCCGACGACGGGACGGGTCGGCTGTTCATCGCCGAGAAGGCCGGCCGCGTCCGCGTCTACCACCCGGACACCGGCCTGGCGGCCAACCCGCTGCTCGACATCGGCCAGGTGGTGGACACCTCGGGCAACGAGCGCGGGCTGCTCGGCATCGCCCTCCCGCCCGACTTCGCCGAGAGCCGGGAGCTGTACCTGGCGTACACGATGCTGCCGGACGGCCGGGTGGCCCTGGCCCGCTACCGGCTCGAAGACGGCGGCCTGGAGGTCCTGCTGACCCAGGAGCACGCCGAGTACAGCAACCACAACGGCGGCCAGCTCGCCTTCGGCCCCGACGGCCACCTGTACTGGAGCATCGGCGACGGCGGCGGGTCCGGTGACCCCTTCCGCAGCGGGCAGCGGCTGGACACCCTGCTGGGCAAGATCCTGCGGATCGACGTCAGCCGGAGCTGCGGAGACCTCCCCTACTGCATCCCCGAGGACAACCCCTTCGCCGGCGTCGAGGGCGCCCGCGGGGAGATCTGGCTGTACGGGCTGCGCAACCCCTGGCGGTTCTCCTTCGACAGCGCGAACGGCTCGCTGTGGATCGGCGACGTCGGCCAGGGCCGCTGGGAGGAGATCAACCACCTCGCCCCGGGGCGGGGCGGCGCGAACCTCGGCTGGTCCTGCTACGAGGGGCCTGAGGTGTTCGACCAGGCGCACTGCCCGCCCGGCGAGGAGTACACCGAGCCGGTCTTCACCTACCCCCTGGGCACCGACGGCAACTGCGCGGTCATCGGCGGGCAGGTCTACCGCGGTGCGGAGTTCGCCGACCTGATGGAGGGCACCTACGTGGCCACCGACTACTGCTCGTCCACCGTGTGGGCGATCCGCGAGGACGGCAACGGCGGCTACCTCCAGGCCGAGATCGGCAAGACGCCCACGCAGGTGACGGCGTTCGGCACCACGGCGGAGGGCGAGTTCTACGTCGTCAACGACCTCCCCGGCGGACTGCACCGCGTGGCCTTCGAGAAGACCGGGTAACCCGCCGTCCCCTGCCGCCGGGCCCGCCGGTCGTCGGACGGGCCCGGCGGGAGCGGTCGTAGGAGCAATCCTCCCGGGGAGGAGCACGGCCTGGTCCCGCAACCGGGCGCCCGGCACGGTGGGCTGCATGACCCATTCCTCCACCACCACGCCCTCCCCCACCGCCACGGACACCACCACGGACACCGCCACGGACCGGGGCGGGGCCGCCCGTCCCCTGGCCGGCCGGGTCGCGGTCGTCACCGGCGCCTCCAGCGGGATCGGCGCGGCCACCGCCCGCCGCCTGGCCGCCGACGGGGCGCACGTCGCCGTGCTGGGCCGCCGCGAGGACCGCCTGAAGGACCTGGCCGACCGGCTCCGCCCCACGGCCGCGGGCACCGTCCTGCCGGTGGCCGTGGACCTGGCCGATCCCGGGGCCGTCGGCGTGGCCGCCCGCACCGTCGGCTCGGCGCTCGGCCGCGTCGACCTCGTCGTGGCCAACGCCGGGGTGATGCTCGGCGCCCCCTTCGAGACCGCCGGGACCGACGAGTGGGACCGCATGATCGACGTCAACCTGCGCGGCCTGCTGCACACGGCGCGCGCCTTCGCCGACGACCTCCTCGCCGCCGCGGCGGCCGGCGGCCCCGCGGACCTGGTGCACGTCGGGTCCGTGGCCGGACACGCCCTCTACCCCGGCTGGTCGGTCTACTCCGCCACCAAGGCCGCCGTGGCCCACCTGACCCGCAACCTGCGGGCCGAACTCGGGCCGCGCGGCGTCCGCGTGAAGAACGTGGAGCCCGGCGTCACCGCCACCGAACTCGGGGCGGACATGCGGGACGCGGACATGCGCGGCTCCCTGGAGCGCATGCGCACCGACCTCCGTCCGCTGGCCGCCGAGGACATCGCCGCCGCCATCGCGTTCGCGGTGGCGGCGCCGTCCCACGTGAACGTCGCCGAGCTGGTCGTCGTCCCCGTCCAGCAGGGCTGACCCACCGCCCGCCGTGCCGGGACGGGCCGGCACGGCGGGCAGCCGGCCGGTAGTCCTCGACCAGTTCGACCCTGGCGGGCCACTCGCCGTGGGCAGGTATCGCTGACGGCCCCCGACACATCTCCGGCCGGTGGCCCGGCCGCACGGCCGTACCCCGAAGACGTCGGCTCGTTCCCCTTGGCGTTCACGCGGAGGCCCGGGCGACGATGTCGGTGATGTCCCTGAGCCA
>NZ_DASQNP010000199.1:0-4727 GCF_035644915.1 Streptomyces sp. | reverse complement strand
CGGTACGGGGCACCCCCGGGCACTGTGTAGACTTACACGCGCTGCGGATCGCCGCACGCACTGCCGCCTTAGCTCAGTCGGCCAGAGCGACGCACTCGTAATGCGTAGGTCGTGGGTTCGATTCCCACAGGCGGCTCATCGGAGGCCAGGTCGGACATCGTCCGACCTGGCCTTTTGGTTGTGGTGTCGGGCGTCAGCCCTTGACCACGCCCAGCGGTACCAGGCGGGTGACCGGGCGGGCGAGGCCCGCGTCCGCGGTGGCGGTGGCGACCGCGTCGACGTCCTTGTAGGCCTCGGGGGTCTCCTCGGCGAGCCCGCGCCAGGAGGACGGCCGGACGGCGATGCCCCGGGCCTCCAGGCCGGCGCGCAGGTCCTCCCCGCGGACCCGGTGCAGCGCCTGGTGGCGGCTCCACACCCGGCCGGCGCCGTGGCAGGCGGACGAGAACGCGTCGTTGCCGCGTTCGCCGACCAGCACGTAGGAGGCGGTGCCCATGGTGCCGGGGATCAGGACCGGCTGCCCGGCTCCGGCGAGTTCCTCCGGCAGGTCCGGGTGGCCGGGCGGCAGCGCCCGGGTGGCGCCCTTGCGGTGGACGCAGAGCCGGCGCGGTGTGCCGTCCACCTCGTGGGTCTCGAGCTTCGCCATGTTGTGGGAGACGTCGTAGACGAGGTCCACCCCCACGCCCGCCGCCGCGGCGAACGCGCGGCGCACGGCCTGGGTGAGCAGTTGCCGGTTGGCGCGGCCGTAGTTGGCGGCGGCGGCCATCGCCCCCAGGTACGCGCGTCCCTCCGGGGAGTCGACCGGCGCGCAGGCGAGCTGCCGGTCCGGGAGGGAGATGCCGTACCGGCGCAGCGCCCGGTCCATGACGCGGACGTGGTCGGTGCACACCTGGTGGCCCAGGCCCCGCGAGCCGCAGTGGATCATCGCGCACACCTGGCCGGGGCGCAGGCCGAAGGCGGCGGCGGTGTCCTCGTCGTACACCCGGTCCACGGCCTGCACCTCCAGGAAGTGGTTGCCCGAGCCCAGGCTGCCGACCTGGTGCAGGCCCCGCTCCACGGCCCGTGCCCCGACCTGGGAGGGGTCGGCGTCCTCCAGGGCTCCGCGGTCCTCGCAGAACGTCAGGTCGCGCGGTGTGCCCTGGTCGTGCTCGACCGCGTAGCCGGCGCCGCCGAGCAGCAGCTTCTCCATCTCCGGGCGCCCGGACAGCGTCCACAGGCCGCCGCGTCCCATGCCGCGCGGGACGGTGTCGCCGAGGAGGTCCATCAGCCTCCGCAGCCGGGGTGCCAGTTCGTCGCGTTCGATGTCGGCGGCGAGCAGCCGGACGCCGCAGGAGATGTCGAAGCCCACCCCGCCGGGCGAGACCACGCCGCCGGCGCCGGTGTCCGTGGCGGCCACTCCGCCGATCGGGAAGCCGTACCCCCAGTGCACGTCGGGCATGGCGAAGGAGGCGCGGACGATGCCGGGCAGGGTGGCGACGTTCGCCACCTGTTCCAGGGCCTTGTCGTCGGCGGCCTCCGGCAGCAGGGAGCGCGTCGCGAACACGACTCCGGGCACGCGCATCGGGCCCCGCCGCTCGATGCGGAAGCGGACCGGGCTCTCCTCGACCAGGACGATGTCCACGGTGTCCCTCCGCTCGGTCGGTCGTGCCGCCGCACGGCCGTGCGGCGGTCCGGTGGTCACCCGGCCGGGGCCGGGGTCGGTTCGAGGAGGGTGCGGACGTCGTGCGGCAACTGGGCGAGGGCCCGCTCCAACTGGCCGGGCGAGAGGTGCCCGCGGGCGACGGCGGTGACCGCGGGAGCGATCCGGGGGACGTCCCCGGCGCCGATCCGGGCCTCCTGGGCGAAGCGGTCCGCGTAGGCGTCGCGGTCGTACTTGACCGGCGCGCCGCTGGGGACCCAGCCGTCGTAGTAGACGCCGCGCAGCAGTTCGGGGAGCTGCGCGGCGAAGTGGGCCGCGACGTCGACGGTGAGCCGGTCGCGCAGGGTGTGCAGCCAGGCGCGCAGGACCCGGTGGGCGAGGTGCCGGTCATCGGTTCCCAGGGCTTCCGACACCGCCTTCAGCCAGATGTTCGCCGTGTGGATGGCGTGCTCGAACTCGGCCGTGTGCGTGGCGGACATGGGTCTTTCCCCTCAGGAGGAGGTGGAACTCCGGGCGGCCGTCGTGCGGAGAATGCGGCCTCGTGTATGTGGTTGGGGTGGTTTGTCCCGCCTGGTGTCCATGGTAGGGCGGGCGGTGGGCGGCCGACAGCCGGAACGGCTCCCGCGCGGGCCGGACGTGCCGGCCGGACGTGCCGGCCGGACGTGCCGGATCGGACGTGGACGTGCCGGGTCAGACGTCGAGCGTCACGGAGCATCTCCAGCCCTCCGGGCCGCGGCCGAAGCTCAGCCCGTGCAGCGTGACCGCCTTCGGCGCCGCTCCCGTCGCCGGGAGCGAGCCGGCGTCGGCCATGTCCAGGCCGGCCCGCAGGCCGCCGGGGACGGCGGTCAGCTCCACGCCGACCGGCACCTCGTCCTGGGCGTCGAGCCAGTACACGACCTCGTCCAGCAGGGCCACCAGCAGGTCCTCGTCGCTGTCCGCCAGCACCACGACGTCCCGCCGGCGGACACCGGTCGCCCCCGTCAGGTCCAGGAACGACTCGCAGAGGCCGCGCACCGCCTGTGCCAGGCACTCCTCACGGGTCGGGGCCCATGCCTCCACCCGCAGGTCGGCGGTGTGCGGCACACCGCGGTGTCCGCCGCGCGGGGCGGCGTGTTCCGGTCGCGTCATGGCCGCCCTCCTCGCCCGCTTCCCGGCGCGTACGGCGCGCGTACGGCCGTACGCCTCCATGGTCACCCCGCGGGGGCGTGCGCGCAGCGCGTCGGCGGCGGGACGCGGGCGGTTCCGGCTCCGGCTCCTCTCCGCCCTATGCCGCCACCCGGCACAGGGACAGCAGCCGGTGCCCGGACAGCCGCTCGGCGCCGCCGAGGCCGGACAGCTCCACGATCACGGCCAGCCCCGCCAGGTGCGCGCCGCTCTTCTCCACGAGCCCGGCGGCGGCGGTGAGGGTGCCGCCCGTGGCCAGGACGTCGTCCACGCACAGCACCCGTTCGCCGGGCGGCACGTCCCCCTTGCGCACCTCCAGCCGGTCGCTGCCGTACTCCAGGTCGTAGCCCACCTCGTGGACCGGGCCGGGCAGCTTGCCGGGCTTGCGCGCCAGCGTCAGCGGAACCCCGGCGCGGACGGCCAGCGCGGCCCCCAGCACGAAGCCCCGCGACTCGACGGCGAGGACGCGGTCGAAGGCCCCGTGGAACGCGCTCGCGGTCCGGTCGGCGAGTTCGGCCAGCATCCCCGGCTCGGCGTACAGCCGGGACAGGTCGCGGAAGAGGACGCCCGGGACGGGGTGGTCGGGGACGTCCGTCAGCAGGCCGGCGATCCTGGCGGACAGGGAGTCGCCGGTGTCCTCCGCGCCGTCCGGGGTCCGTGTGCCGTCCGGGGTCCTCCGCGGCCGTACCGCGCCCTTCTCCGAGACGATGGCGGTGACCAGCTCCGCGGGCGTGATGTCGAAGGCGGGGTTGTAGACGCCGGAGCCGGCGGGGGCGACGGCGTCGCCGGCGAAGCGGGTGACCTCCTCCGGGGCGCGTTCCTCCACCACGATCCCCGTCCCGTCGGGCAGGCTCCGGTCCCAGGTGGACTCGGGGGCGACCACGACGAACGGCACGCCGTGCCGGGCGGCCGCCACGGCGAGCCCATAGGTGCCGATCTTGTTGGCCACGTCGCCGTTGGCCGCGATCCGGTCCGCCCCCACCAGCACGCAGTCCACCAGCCCCTGCGCCATGGCCGCGGCGGCGGCCGAGTCCACGCAGATCCGGTGGGGCACCCCGGCCTCCGCCAGCTCCCAGGCGGTCAGCCGGGCGCCCTGGAGCAGCGGGCGGGTCTCGTCCACCAGGACCTCCGCGACCCGGCCCAGCTCGGCGAGCCTGAGGACGGTCCCCAGCGCGGTGCCCACGGCGGAGGTGGCCAGCCGGCCCGCGTTGCAGTGCGTGAGCAGCCGCAGCGGACGGTCCGGCGTCAGCGACGTCACGAGGTCCGCCGCCAGGTCCGCGGCCGTGCGGTTGGTCTGGGCGTCCTCCTCCAGCATGGCCATCGCCTCGGCCAGGACGGCGTCGGGCCCCTCGGCGAGCCGGCCCAGGGCGCGGTGTACTCCCCATGCGAGGTTGACCGCGGTGGGCCGGGCCTCGGCCAGCCGTGCGGCGTCGGCGCGGACGGACGCCTCGTCGAGGCCGCCGGGGGTGCGGTGCCGGTACGCGGCCAGTGCCACGCCCAGCGCTCCGGCCAGGCCGATGGCGGGGGCCCCGCGGATGGCGAGGGACTGGATGGCGTCGATCACCTGGTCCACCGTCCGCAACCGCAGTACGTCGCACCGGTGGGGCAGCGCTCTCTGGTCGATCGCCGTGACGGCTCCGTCGTCCCAGGCCAGGGTGGGTGTCTCGGCGGGCGTGGTCATCGGCCCTCCTCCCATTCCGCGAGGCCGGCGGCGGTGCGGAGGGCGTCGGTGCGGTCGGTGCGCTCCCAGGTGAAGTCCGGCAGCTCCCGCCCGAAGTGCCCATAGGCCGCGGTCTGCGCATAGATCGGCCGCAGCAGCTCCAGATCCCGGATGATCGCCGCCGGGCGCAGATCGAACACCTCGGTGATCGCCCGCTGGATCCTCTCCACCGGCACCGTGGAGGTGCCGAAGGTCTCCACGAACAGC
>NZ_DASQNP010000198.1:0-12566 GCF_035644915.1 Streptomyces sp. | reverse complement strand
GTCACGTAGCCGGCCGCGTCCCGGATCGGCGCGAACGGGTGCAGGTCGGCGAACTCGGGCCAGGTGACCGCCGCCATCTCGGTGGTGGCGTTCAGCTTCATCGTGCACGACCCCAGCGGGATCATGCCCCGGTCCAGCGCGTAGTCCCGGTCGGCGAGCCTGCGCAGGTAGCGCAGCATCGCGGTCTCGGAGCGGTGCTGGTGGAAGACCGGGTGGGTCAGGTAGTCGTCGGTGCGCAGCAGGTCCCCGGGCAGGACGTCGCCGGCGGCGGCGTCCAGCCGGTCGACGTCCTCCGCTCCGGCCGCCACCCCGAAGGCCCGCCACACGGTGGCCAGGTGCGCGCGCCCGGTGGTCTCGTCGCAGGCGATGCCGACGTGGTCGGCATCGGTCAGCCTCAGGTTGATCCCGGCCTCGCGGGCGGCGGCGACGACCTCGGCGGCCCGGCCGGGCACCCGCGCGGTGACGGTGTCGAAGAAGGTGTCGTGCACGACCTCGACCCCGCCCTCCCGCAGTCCGGCCGCCAGGACGGCGGCGTAGCGGTGGGTGCGGCGGGCGATGGCCGCCAGCCCGTCGGGGCCGTGGTAGACGGCGTACATCGCGGCCATCACGGCGAGCAGCACCTGGGCGGTGCAGATGTTGCTGGTGGCCCTCTCGCGGCGGATGTGCTGCTCGCGCGTCTGGAGGGCCAGGCGGTACGCCGTGGCGCCGTCGGCGTCCACCGAGACGCCGACCAGCCGGCCCGGCAGGTTGCGCGCGTACCCCTCCCGTACGGCCATGTATCCGGCGTGCGGTCCGCCGAAGCCCATCGGCACGCCGAAGCGCTGGCTGGTGCCCACCGCGATGTCGGCCCCCAGGGCGCCGGGCGGGGTCAGCAGGGTCAGGGCGAGCAGGTCGGCGGCGACGGTGACGACCGCGCCCAGCTCGTGGGCCCGCTCGATGACGGGACGCAGGTCGCGCACGGCGCCCGAGGCGCCCGGGTACTGCAGCAGGACGCCGAACACCCCGCGCTCGGCGACCTCGGCGGGGATGCCGCCGGACAGGTCGGCGACGACGACCTCGACGCCGGTGGGCTCGGCGCGGGTCTGGATCACGGCGATGGTCTGCGGCAGGCAGTCGGCGTCGACCAGGAACACGCCGCCCTTGACCTTGCCGACGCGCCGGGAGAGCGCCATGGCCTCGGCCGCGGCGGTGCCCTCGTCCAGCAGCGAGGCGCCGGCGGTGGGCAGGCCGGTCAGGTCGGCCACCATCGTCTGGAAGTTCAGCAGCGCCTCCAGGCGCCCCTGGGAGATCTCCGGCTGGTACGGGGTGTAGGCGGTGTACCAGGCCGGGTTCTCCAGGACGTTGCGCATGATGACCGGCGGCGTGAAGGTGCCGTAGTAGCCCAGGCCGATCATGGAGTCCAGCACCTGGTTGCGGGCGGCCAGGGAGCGCAGCTCGGCGAGGACCTCCGCCTCGCTGCGGGCCTCCGGGAGGTTCAGCGCCTCGGTGCTCTTGATCACCTCGGGGACGGCGGCGGCGGTCAGCTCGTCCAGCGATCCGTAGCCGACCTGGGCGAGCATCTTGGCCCGCTCGCCGGCGTCGGGCCCGATGTGGCGTTCCTCGAAGGGGGTGCCCCGCTCCAGCTCGGTGAGGGAGATGCGGTTCTCTGTCATCTGCGGAGGCCTCCTGGTCTGCGCGACCTGCGAGGGCACCACGGCACGGGTGCCCGAACGGCCTCCCCCTCTGTCATCTCGACCTGAGAGCTTCACCGGCCCGTGCCCGCGGCCCGGCTTTCACCGTCGGTGAGGGGGGCTGTGGCGCCGTGCTCCCGCGGCCCGCCCTGCTTTCCAGAGTGACCTCACCCGCGCGGTACGTGAGCCTGAGAGATTCCGGGGAGGGTTTGCTCCTTCGGCGCCTCCGCCGGCGATGCCGTCGGAGGACTCTCCCGCTCGGGGTCAACAGCCACTTCAGAGCCTACCAGCGACCCATGTGGTCGGTCTCGTACCGGTTCGGTTCCGTTGCCGAGTGGCCGATGCACCGAATGTGCCCTTTCGTTGTTTGTAGTGAACGTTTCCGAGCAGGCGATTCTCCGTGCGATGAAGTGGAGGGACCGTGCAGACCGACATCGATCCGCGGCAGCTCATAGGCCTCAAGGCGTTCGACCGCGACGGACAGAAGATAGGCACCGTGGACGAGGTGTACCTCGACGACGCCACCGGAATCCCGGAGTGGGCGGCGGTGCGGACCGGGTTCTTCGGCCGCGACGCCTTCGTCCCGCTGGAGCCCAGCGAGGTGGTGGACGGGGTGCTGCGGGTGCCCTTCGAGCGCTCCCGGGTCAAGGGCGCCCCGGACTTCGGCGTGGGCCGCCACCTCTCCCCCGAGCAGGAGCTCCAGCTCTACCGCCACTACGGACTGGACGTGCCCGTCGCCGGCGCGCCCGCGTCCGACGACGGGATGACCTTCGGACGGATCGCGGGGTCGCCGGAGGGCTGACCGGCCGGCAGCGGAAGCGGGTCGGACGGCTCCAGTTCCGGGTCGTCCACCGGAAAGGTGCGCACCCGGCCCGGCGGTGATCCGGGCTGCTCGAAGCGCACCGTGACCCGCCCCAGGCCGCTGCCCTGGACCCAGCCCGGCCCGTACCGCGCGTGCCGTACGTCCAGGCCGGGAAGCCAGCGCCGTACGGCCTCCACGGCCTCCTCCCCGGTCGTCGGGCCGGCCGCCGCGGGCGGAACCGGCCGCGGCGGCCGGTCGGCGGGAAGCGCGGCGGCCTGGGCGAACAGGTCCTCCTGGGTGAAGTCGGCCAGGCCGCTCACCCCCACTCCCAGCAGCCGCACCCCGGCGGTGGTGTCCACGCCCTCGATCAGCCGGGCGGCGGCCTCCCGGACGACGGCCGGGTCGTCCGTCGGCCCGCGCAGCGTCTCGGAGCGGGTCAGCGTGGAGAAGTCGTAGTTGCGGACCTTGACCACCACCGTGCGTCCGGAGCGTCCCGCCGCCCGCAGCCGCTCGACGCAGCGGTCGGCGAGGCGGGCGATCTCCGCGTGGATCCGGGCGCGGTCGGTGAGGTCGGTGTCGAAGGTGTCCTCGACCGACACGGACTTGGCGTCCCGGTCGGCCACCACCGGCCGCTCGTCGATTCCCTGCGCCATCGCGTACAGCGCCGTACCGTGCGCCCTGCCCAGCAGGCGGACCAGCTCCGCCTCCCCGGCCTCGACGATCTCGCCGACGGTCGCGATCCCGGACCGGCGCAGCGTCTGGGCGGTGGCGGGCCCCACGCCGGGCAGCGTGCGCACCGGCATCGGTGCCAGCAGGGCGCGCTCGGTACCGGGCGGGATCACCACCAGGCCGTCCGGCTTGGCCTGCTCGGAGGCGATCTTGGCAAGCATCTTGGACCCGGCCAGTCCCACCGAGCCGCTGAGCCCGGTGGCGGCCCGGATGTCCCGGCGCAGCCGCGCCCCGACGGCACGGGCGTCCCGGGCCGTCTCCACACCGGCGTCACCCGCCTGGAGGTCCACGAACGCCTCGTCCAGGCTCAGCGGCTCGACCAGTGGCGACAGCTCGCGCAGCAGGCCCATCACCACGTCGCTCACCTGGCGGTAGAGGCCGAAGCGGGGCGTGAGGTAGGCGGCGTTCGGGCACAGCCGCCGGGCCTGGGCCGTGGGCATCGCCGAGTGCACTCCGAAGGGGCGGGCCTCGTACGAGGCGGTGGCGACCACCCCGCGCGGGCCGAGGCCGCCGACGATCACGGGCTTCCCGCGCAGGCTGGGCTTGGCCGCCTGCTCCACGGCGGCGTAGAACGCGTCCATGTCCAGGTGCAGGATCGTCGGAGCCGCTCTCACACCGACGATGCTGCACCATGCCACTGACAGGCGCGACGGCCGTCCCCGGCCCCTGCCGCGGGGCGCCCGGGGACGGCGCCGTCTCCGTCAGCCCGCCCGGTGGCGGCGCCGCGCCAGCTCGTCGGCCGGGTTGTTCCCCACCAGCGTCTCCCCGGTGTCCGCCCGCTCGGCGTGCAGCCGGGACAGGGTGTTCTCGACGTCCCGCCACACCACTCCGACGGCGATCCCGAAGACGCCCTGGCCGCCCTGGAGGAGGTCGACGACCTCGTCGGGCGAGGAGCACTCGTAGACCGTCGCCCCGTCGCTCATCAGCGTCATCTGCGCGAGGTCGCCGAGCCCGCGCGACCGCAGGTGCTTCACGGCCGTGCGGATGTTCTGCAGGGACACCCCCGCGTCCAGGAGCCGCTTGACGATCTTGAGGACGACCACGTCGCGGAAGCTGTACAGCCGCTGGGTGCCGGAGCCGTACGCGGGGCGGATGCTCGGTTCGACCAGCCCCGTACGGGCCCAGTAGTCGAGCTGCCGGTAGGTGATGCCCGCCGCCGCGCACGCCGTGGGGCCGCGGTAGCCGATCTGCTCGGAGGTGGCGTCCCGCGCGGCGGAAGCGGACTGGGCGTGGGACCGTATGGAAGACCCGTGCAACGGATACGGACCGCCCGCCGCCCTGCTGTCGCCGGTGCTTCTCACGCCGACCCTCCGTCCTTCACGTCCCGTGGATATGCCCCGGGACCTGCCCAATCGACGGTAGGCAGTGACCCGGGGCGCGTCAACGATCGCCACACTCGGCACGCCGAGTGATAATCACCCAAGGGGTGGTTTCGCGTGTCCTCGTCACGGGAATGGGTGCCGGAATGGTCTGACGCCATCAGGCGCTCACTGGTTGCTGGTCCCGAAGTCCTCCGGTGAGATCTGGTCGAGGAACTCGCGGAACTTCTCCACCTCGTCCTCCTGCTCGTCCGGGATGGCGATCCCCGCGTCGTCCAGCACACCGTCGCTGCCGTAGATCGGCGTCCCGGTGCGCAGTGCCAGCGCTATGGCGTCGGACGGCCGCGCGCTCACCTCCACGCCACTGGCGAAGACCAGCTCGGCGTAGAAGACGCCTTCCCTCAGGTCGGTGATCCGCACGGCGGTGAGTTCCTGGCCCACCGCTTCCAGAACGTCCTTGAACAGGTCATGGGTCAGCGGGCGGGCGGGCGTCATGCCCTGCTGGGCGAAGGCGATCGCGGTCGCCTCCCCCGGACCGATCCAGATGGGGAGGTAACGGTCGCCTCCCACCTCTCGCAGGAGAACGATCGGTTGGTTGGAAGGCATTTCGACCCGGACACCCACAACGTCGAGCTCGTTCACACAGCAACCCTAGGACGTGCGTGCCCCCTTTGGGTAGTCGAGCGCCCTCCATCTCAGTGGAGCCGCGTCCTCAGCGCCGACTCCACCAGGGCGGCGTGCAGCCTCACCGCCAGCGTCGCCAGTTCCCGCGCGGTCGCCTCGGCGTGCGCCCTGGTCTGCGGGTTCCGGTGCCGCCGCAGCGGCGCGACGACCTGTTCGACCAGGTCCGCCTCCCGCTCGGCCGCCGCCTTGACCATCCGCAGGTGGCGGGGCTCCAGACCGTACCGTCCCAGGTCCGCGACGAGCCGGGCGACGGTGACCGCCTCGGCGTCGTACCCGCCGTCCCGGGCGGGGCCGACCAGGCCGTAGGACTCCCACTCCCGGAGCTGCTCCTCCTCCGCCTCCGCCGCGGCCAGCAGCTCGGCCCTCCCCACGCGCGCCCTCGCGGGAGCGCCGGTCCCCGCGGGGTCCCTGTCGTCCGGGCCGACGGCCGGCGCCGGGATCCCGTCCAGCGGGGCGGCGGACCCCGCCGGGCCGGGCAGCCTGATCTCCTCGCCCCGGTCGAGCGCGTCGAGCTGCTCGCGGATCACCCGCAGCGGCAGGTAGTGGTCACGCTGCAGGCGCAGCACCCGGCTCAGGCGCTCCACGTCCGCCGCACTGAACTTGCGGTAGCCCGAGGGGGTGCGCTGCGGCTCCACGAGCCCCTCGGACTCCAGGAAGCGGATCTTGGAGACGGTCACCTCGGGGAACTCGTCCCGCAGCAGGTTGAGCACGGCGCCGATGCTCATCGGGCCGGATTCAGCGGCGGCGGTGCCCTTGCGGGCACCGCCGGGCCGTGAGTGCAGCATGGGACGTCCCCGAGGCGGTCGGCCGGTCAGACGGTTCGCTTGCTCGCGAAGAAGACCAGCCGGTACTTGCCGATCTGAACCTCGTCACCGTTGTTGAGCGCGACCGAGTCGATCCGCTCGCGGTTGACGTACGTGCCGTTGAGGCTGCCGACGTCCGCGACGGTGAACCGGCCGTCCGGGCCGCGCCGGAACTCCACATGGCGCCGGGAGACGGTCACGTCGTCGAGGAAGATGTCGCTCTGCGGGTGCCGCCCCGCCGTCGTCAGCTCGCTGTCCAGCAGGAAGCGGCTGCCGGAGTTCGGTCCCCTGCGCACCACCAGCAGCGCCGAGCCCATCGGGAGGGCGTCCACCGCCGCCTGGGCCTCGGGGGACAGCGGCGGCGCCGTCTGCCCCGTCATCTCGGCCTCGTAGGCCTCCAGGCCCGAGATCGAGATGGTGGACGTCGTCTCCGAGGCGCGCTCGGACGCGGGGGCGCCACCGCGCAGCGGCGCACCGCAGTTGGAGCAGAACCGGCTCGCCTCGGCGACCCGGCTCCCGCACCTCGCACAGACCGGCACCTCGGAACCTCCACCCGTACCCGGGGCTGATGGTGCCTCGGAACCTATGCGGCCGGACGCGCCCCGGTCAACAGAGACAGGGCCGTGACCACTCGAATTGCCGCCGCCACCGGCAGCGACCTCGTCACGGAAGAGCGGACGCCCCGCGTTCTCGGCGGTCTCGCCGCCCCGCGGTGCACGGTGCCGGGCACCTTCGCCGGCGTCCTGACGCTTGCCGAACAACTTCCCAAGAAAACTCACGGGCGATTCCCCTCGCACGAAACAGACCCGCCCGTGGGGCAGGACAGACCCTCGATGCTCACAGTGGCCGGGCCGGACGTCTTCACAACGTCCCCGGCCATCGGACAGTTTCCCCTACTCGTCGGTCGGCAAGCCCGCCGACCCCCCGGTTTCTCTCGCATCGGCTCACTGTGATGACGACTGAGCGTAGTCAGGCCGCTTCGCCGATCGCAAGGCATCCACGACGATCTTCTCTGAACGGGTTATGGACACGGTGGCCTGCTCCTTCTCCAGGGTTTGGACGACACCGCCCGGGATGTTGAGCGCCGGCTCGATGTCCTGGGGCTTGCCGATGACTTCGAAACGGTACGGCGCGGAGACCTTCCGGCCGTCGATCCTGATGCGGCCGTCGCTGTCCGTGAAGTGGGTGCTCGTCACCACGCGCACGTCGTTGACCTCGATGGCCTCGGCACCCGCGGCACGCAGCTCCTGGATGGTGTCCAGCAGCATGTGCGCCTCCACCAGGCCCGAGGGGTCCTCCACCGTCATCCGGATGCCCGGCCCCTCGGCGGCGACCGTACCCGCCAGCACGCCGAGCTGGCGCGCCCGTTCCTGGGTCTGCCGGCGGGCCTCCTCCGCCTGGTCCGAGCTGTTCTCCAGCTCCGAGCGCTGGTTCTCCAGCTTCCGCTTCTCCTCCTCCAGCCGCTCGGTGCGGCTGTCCAGCTCGTCGAGGATCCGCACCAGGTCCTCCTGCCGCGCGCCCTGCAACGGGTTGTGCTCGCTGGTGGAGCGGACCTGGATGGCGAGCCCCAGTCCGAGGACGAACAGCAGCAGCGCCACGGTGAGTTGGTTGCGGTTCACCCGCGGCGGCCACAGTCCGCGGACCAGCCGCTCGCGTCCGGTCGGCGCCGGCCGCGCCGCGGGCGGCCGGTCGGCGGGGCCGCCGGGACCGGTCTCCGCGGTCTCCGCGGCCTTCCCCCGCCCTTCCGCTTCCTCCGGGCCCCCGCCCGGTGTCCTGTCGTCGCTCATCACTCACTCACGCCCGGAACACGTGCCGCCGGATGGCGGCGGCATTGGAGAAGATGCGGATGCCCAGCACCACCACGACGCCCGTCGACAACTGCGCACCGACGCCCAGCTTGTCGCCGAGGAAGACGATCAGGGCGGCCACCACCACGTTGGACAGGAACGACACCACGAAGACCTTGTCGTCGAAGATGCCGTCCAGCATCGCGCGCAGCCCGCCGAACACGGCGTCCAGCGCCGCCACGACGGCGATCGGCAGATAGGGCTCGACGACCGTCGGCACCACGGGACGGACCACGAGCCCGGCCACGACTCCCACGATGAGACCCAAAACGGCGATCACGATGTGCTGCCCTCTCCTGTCTTCACGGGCTCGGCTGTGCGTACGGTCAGGCTGGGCGCGGCGGGCAGCCTCACCCTGTCCTGCACGGAGATGCTGGTGCGGATGTCGTAGCTGTCCTGCAGCACGTCCAGGTACCGGCCGTCGCTGCTGTCCTGGAACCTGCTGCTCAACCGCTCCCCGTCCCCGACCGCGAGCAGCGTGTACGGCGGCACCAGCGGCTTGTTGTCGACGAGTATGGCGTCACCGGCGGCGCGGATCGCCGACAGGGCCGTCAGGCGCTGGCCGTTGACCGAGATCGCCTCCGCGCCCGACTCCCACAGCCCGTTGACCACACGCTGCAGGTCCCTGTCCCGCACCCGTCCGGTGTCGGCGAAGCTGGTGCTCTGGCGCGGGCCGCCGGTCCCGCCCTGCCCGGCGTCCTCGGCGTCGTCGACGACCAGCTTGACCCCCGGACCCTCGACCGGCACCGCCCCGGCCAGCAGGGCGACCAGCTCGCTCCGGTCGCCGCCGTGCTCCTGCAGGGCCTTGCGCTGCATCGCCGCAACCTCGGAGCGGAGATCGTCCACGCTCCTCTGCAGGCCGTCCGCGTCCCGGCTGCCGTCCTCGATCCGGTCGATCAGTTCCTGCCGCTCCCTGGCGACCGTGGGCGCCTCGTACCGCGCCTGGGCGGCCCCGAGCGTGACCACCAGGGCCGCGAGGACGAGGCCGGCGGCCAGCCCGAGCTTCGCCCGCAGTGTGCGGGGAAGTCCGGACCGGCCCCCGGCGCCCCGGCGGGCCGCCGCTTCCGCGTAGCCGTCGTCGAGGCTGTGCTCCATCACATTGGTCAGCAGCGACATGGAGGCATCGGGTCGCGCAGGCCGTGAAGGGGTACTCCGTACGGGGTGCTGCTGCGACATGCCGCACATCGTCGCACGCCGGAGGCCGTACCGCCGAACGGGGCCTCCACAGCGCCGGACCTCGGCGACCGTGGAGGCCCCGCCGGCCTCGGAGCGTCAGCGTCCGGCGCTGTCGACCACCGCCGACCACTCGTCGAGCAGCGCCTGCGCGGAGGCGTCGTCGGGACCCTCCGCCCACAGGTGCGTGACGGCCTCGGCCGGGTCCGGCAGCACCATGACCCACCGTCCGTCGGGCTCCACCACGCGCACTCCGTCGGTGGTGTCGACGAAACGTTCCCCCGCGGCCTCGACCACCCGCCGCATGACCAGACCCTTGACCGCCCAGGGGGTGGCGAGGTCGCGGCGCAGCACGTGGGCCTGCGGGATGCGGGCGTCGATCTGGCTCAGCGTGAGCTGGGTCCGGGCGACGAGCCCGAGCAGCCGTACGAAGGCGGCCGTGCCGTCGAAGACGCTGCTGAACTCCGGCACGATGAACCCGCCGCGGCCGTCGCCGCCGAAGATGGTGGTGTCGTCGCGGCAGACCCTGGCGAGGTCGTCGGGCGAAGTCGTCGTCCACTCCACCTGGGTGCCGTGGTACGCGGCCACCTGCTCGGCGATGCGGGTCGTGGTCACCGGCAGGGCGACCCGGCCGCTGCGCCGCTCGGCGGCGATCAGGTCGAGCATCACCAGCAGCGCCCGCTGGTCCTCGATGATCCTGCCGCGCTCGTCGACCAGGGAGATCCGTTCGCCCACCGGGTCGAACCGGACACCGAAGGCCGCCCGGGCCGAGGCGACGATCTCCCCCAGCCGTACGAGACCGGAGCGGCGGGTGTCCGCGGTCTCGGTGGGCCGCGACTCGTCGAGGCCGGGGTTGATCGTGAGCGAGTCGACGCCCAGCCGTCCGAGCAGGCTCGGCAGCACCAGCCCGGCGCTGCCGTTGGAGGCGTCCACGACGACCTTGAGACCGGACTCGGCGACACCGGTGGTGTCGACGGCCCGCAGCAGCGTCCCCGTGTAGGAGTCGAACACGCTCGCCGGGAAGCTCAGGTCACCGATCTCGCCGGGAAACGCCCTGCGGTACTCCTGGCGGGCGTAGACGCGGTCGAGCTTGCGCTGCCCCGCCTGGGAGAGGTCGGCGCCCCGCTCGTCGAAGAACATGATGTCGACGGAGTCGGGGATGCCGGGCGTCGTACGGATCATGATGCCGCCCGCACTGCCCCGCGCGGTCTGCTGCCGGGCCACGGGCAGCGGCACGTTCTCCAGGTCGCGCACGTCGATGGCGCTGGCCTGGAGGGCCGAGATCACCGCGCGCTTGAGGGCCCGCGCGCCCCGGGAGTGGTCGCGGGCCGTGGTGACGGTCGAGCCCTTCTTCAGCGTGGTGGCGTACGCCCCGGCGAGCCGTACGGCCAGCTCCGGCGTGATCTCCACGTTGAGGATGCCGGAGACGCCGCGGGCGCCGAACAGGTGGGCCTGACCGCGCGACTCCCAGATGACGGACGTGTTGACGAACGCGCCCGCCTCGACGGTCTTGAAGGGGTAGACGCGGACGTTGCCCTGGACGATGGACTCCTCACCGACCAGGCACTCGTCACCGATGACCGCTCCGTCCTCGATCCGGGCGGCGCGCATCACGTCGGTGTTCTTGCCGATGACGCAGCCGCGGAGGTTGGACTGCGGGCCGATGTAAACGTTGTCGTGGACCACTGCCCGGTGCAGGAAGGCACCGCTCTTGACGACCACGTTGGAGCCGATGACCGTGTGCTCCCGGAGCTCGGCGCCGGCCTCCACCTTGGCGTAGTCGCCGATGTACAGCGGTCCGCGCAGCACGGCGTCGGGATGGACCTCGGCGCCCTCGGCGATCCAGACGCCCGGGGAGATCTCGAAGCCGTCGATGTCGACGTCGACCTTCCCCTCGAGGACGTCGGCCTGGGCCTTCACATAGCTCTCGTGGGTGCCGACGTCCTCCCAGTAGCCCTCGGCGACATAGCCGTAGATCGGCTTGCCCTCCTTCATGAGCTGCGGGAAGACGTCACCCGACCAGTCCACGGGGACATCGGGGTCGACGTAGTCGAAGACCTCCGGCTCCATGACGTAGATGCCGGTGTTGACGGTGTCGGAGAACACCTGCCCCCAGGTGGGCTTCTCCAGGAAACGCTCGACCTTCCCGTCGTCGTCGACGATGGTGATGCCGAACTCCAGCGGGTTCGGCACCCGGGTGAGGCACACGGTCACGAGCGCCCCGCGCTCGCGGTGGAAATTGATGAGCTGGGTCAGGTCGAAGTCGGTGAGGGCATCGCCGGAAATGACGAGGAAAGAGTCGTCCTTGAGGGCTTCCTCCGCGTTTTTGACACTGCCGGCGGTACCGAGCGGCTTTTCCTCATGGGCGTAGGTGAGCTCCATGCCGAGCTCCTCGCCGTCACCGAAGTAGTTCTTGACCAGGGAGGCCAGGAACTGTACGGTCACCACGGTCTCGGTGAGACCATGCCGCTTGAGCAGCCTCAGCACGTGCTCCATGATGGGCCTGTTGGCCACCGGCAGCAGTGGCTTCGGCATGCTCGCGGTCATCGGGCGAAGGCGAGTGCCTTCGCCACCGGCCATTACAACGGCCTTCATGTCGGAAGCGTCCTCCTTGAAGAGACGACATTCATGCCGACCCGCCCCACGGGAAGACCCGCGAATCCCTGGAGGGCTAACCGGCCCGCGGCTCAGACAGCCGGGGCCTAGTCGACAGTGGCGTCCGCCTTGACGAGTCGGCGGACTTGGATCACGTAGAGGATCCCTGCCCACCAGTACAGAGTTGTACCCCAGCCTGCGAACGCCCATCCGAAAATAGCAGCGAGTGACGGAATCCACCCGCTGCCGTCACTGAGCAGCAGCAACGGGAAGGCGTACATCAGGTTGAACGTGGCGGCTTTCCCGAGGAAGTTGACCTGGGGAGGTGCGTATCCGTGCCGGTCGAGGACCCAGACCGCCACCAGCAGCATGAGTTCGCGTGCCAGGAGCAGTCCGGTCAACCAGAGCGGGAGGATGTCCCGCCATGTCAGTCCGACGAGGGTGGAGAGGATGTACAGCCGGTCGGCCGCCGGGTCGAGGATGCGGCCCAGTCCGCTGATCTGGTTCCACCGCCGGGCGAGTTTGCCGTCCAGGTAGTCGCTGACACCGCTGAGTGCGAGCACGAGCAGGGCCCAGCCGTCGGCGTTCGGGCCACCGAATTCCGGCCAGAGGATCAGCCACAGGAAGACCGGCACTCCGATGAGCCGGGCCATGCTGAGGATGTTGGGGATGGTGAGGACACGGTCCGTCTGGACGCGTGTCTCCTGAACCTCCACCCGGCACCTCCCGTGAGTCCATACCGATGATGCCCCCTGACCTTACCCGTAGCGCGAGGCGACGGCCGGAAGGGGGTCCTTGGCTCAGAAATGCGAAAAGCCCCGTCGGGTCGTGACCCGACGGGGCTTTCCTGCACATTTTGTTCGGCGGCGTCCTACTCTCCCACACGGTCCCCCGTGCAGTACCATCGGCGCTGAAGAGCTTAGCTTCCGGGTTCGGAATGTAAC
>NZ_DASQNP010000197.1:0-18500 GCF_035644915.1 Streptomyces sp. | reverse complement strand
TCAACTCCTCGGCGCTGGCGGTCCCACCCGCGCTGAACAGGCCGTAGGCGCACAGTCAGAGGGCACGGGCACGGCGTACGGGGTCGGGTACGGCATCGGCGTCGGTGTCGGCGTCCGCGAGGACGGTGGCCCCGGGGTGGTCGCCGGTGAGGAACGCGAAGGCGGCGTGCGGGAAGGCGAGTTCGGGGGCGGTGTTGCGGGATGCCGACGTGGCGGCGATGACGGCCGGCAGGCTGCCCCGGGCCTCGGTGAGGCGACCGCGCAGGAGCCGCCACCAGGACAGTGCGGTGGCGAGCCGGACAGCTTCTTCGGCCTGGCCCGCGGCGGCTCGGCGTACCGCCTCGCCGAGTGCCGCGCGCAGGTTGCCGGCCTCGGCGTCCAGGCGGGTGAGGCCATTCGCCGATCCGGACGGGGCGGGGCTGCGGCAACTGTTGTACGGACATGCCGGGTGGGAGTCCCGTGCGTGTGCGCGGGGCCGGTCCATGACATCAGTGCGGCACCGCCTCGCCTGCAGGCTGGTCACTTCGCCTGGGCGAGCCGGACCGCGTCGGGACCGGCCGGGAACCGCAACTGGCCGGTCGTGTCGTGCACGGCTCGCCACACCGTCTCGGCGACGTCGCTCTCCTTGGTGAACACGTCCTGGCCCGTGAAGTCGTCCATGGCCTTCCTCGCGAACGCTGCGTAAGGCGCCGGGACCATCTCGTCCAGCGAGGCGCCGTTCGTCGCCCTGGCCGCGAAGCCCGTCGTCAGGCAGGCGCCCGGCTCGACCGTCTTCGCCCGCACACCGAAGGGTGCGAGTTCGAGCGCGAGGGACGAGGTGAACCCCTCGACGGCCATCTTGCTCGCCTTGTAGACGGCCGAGAGCGGCATGTGTCCCAGTACCACGCTGGAGGTCACGTTGACCACCACGCCGGAGCCGCGCTCGCGGAACTGGGGCAGCACTGCCTGGGTCGTCGCCATCACGCCGAACGTGTTGGTCTCGAAGACCTCCCGTACGCGGGCCATGGGGGTGCCCTCGAACACGCCGATCGAGGGCACGCCCGCGTTGTTGACCAGGACGTCGATGGGCCCTGCCGCCTCGAACGCGGCGGTGATGCTCTCGGGCTCGGTCACGTCGAGTTCGACGATGCGGAGCCGGTCGGACTCGGGAAGGACGTCCGGGCGCGGGGTGCGCATCGTGGCGATGACGTTCCAACCCCGGGCGTGGAAGTGGAGGGCGATCTCCCGCCCGTATCCGGAGGAGGTACCAGTGATCAGGACTGTCTTCATGGTGTGGTCCTTGCGAGGTCGTGGGATCCGCGGAGGGGCAGGTACTTTCCTGCTCCGCAGGAGAACCGGTGATCCCATTGAACCGCTCTGACCTGCTGAAACAGTAGAACGATCCTCGCTTCCTCTTGCACAAACCTCTACTGCGGGTCCGGCTCGGCTCAGGGAAGGAGACCTGCGGGGGTGCGCACGGCGCGGCGCGGGCGGGCGGCGTCCCGGCCGGGGGCGCACCGAACCGGCGGTGGTACTCCCGGCTGGACCGCGACGGGTTGTCACAGCCGACGCGGCGGCCGGCTCCGGTGACGCCGCCCGGGCAGGTGCCCCGCTTGCCCGCGGGACGGCGGCCGTGTCGCCGGCCCGAGACGGTCTTCGCGGACAAGGCGCATTCCTCGCGGGTCATCCGTTCCGGCTTACGACGACGCGGTATACGAGCGGTCGTTCCCGACGGGCCGGCCGGATCGCGGGCGGACAGCGCCGGGGGCCGGCCGGCGGGCGACCCCCGGCCCTCGATTCCGAGCGGTACCGGGTCCGCGGCGTCGTCGAGCGCTGTTTCAGCGGGCTCGAACGGTTCCGGGCAGTTGCCACCCGCTTCGGTAAGCCCGCCGCCCGCCGCCTTGCCGGTCCCCGCCTCGCCCCACTGATCCTTCGGCTTCGCGAGCAGTGGTCGTTTTCCGGACAGACCCCGGGCCGGGCCGTCGCCCGGTGGTCACCGGTCCCGCCTACGCGGGCAGCGAGCCGCTCCGTGCCGCCTTGCGGTGGCGCGCGGCCAGCCGGGAGCCGGACTCGCGGCGGGCGGCGCGGCGCAGCAGGGGCACCGCGAGGAGGAACCCGAGGACCGCCCAGGCGGTCAGGACCAGGGCGACCATGGGCAGTTCCCAGGAGCCGGCCGCCTCGGCGGTCCGTGCCGAGTCCGGAAGCAGCGCCGAACGCAGGCCCTGCGCCAGCCACTTGAGCGGGAAGACCGCGGCCACCTGCTGGACCGGCACGGGCAGCGAGGTGATCGGGAACACCGTCCCCGAGGTGAACAGCAGCCCCATCGTCGGCAGCATGATCAACGCCAGCGCCTCGCGGGGGTTGGGCAGTACGGCGCCTATGGCCGCGCCGAGCGGTACGACGGCGAGCAGCCCGAGCACGGTGACCCACAGCAGCGTCAGCCAGTCGCCCGGCCCGTGCGGCAGCGGCCCGTCCACCAGCAGCGCCGCGGCCGCCAGGAGCAGCGCCAGGGTGCCGACCGCCACGACGACCACCAGCAGGCACTTGGCGACGAGGTAGGCCGGTATCCCGCCGGGCGTGGCGCGCAGCCGCAGCAGGGTGCCCTCCTCCCGCTCGGTCACGAGCATCTGCGGGAGGTTGATCAGCCCGATCTGGAACAGCAGGTAGGCGGCGAAGCCCGCCAGCACCAGATGGGCCATCGGGGTCCGGGTGCCGGGCACGTCATCGCTGACGTAGGCGGCGACGAGCAGTGCGACGACCACGTTGGTCAGATGGCCGGACATCTCCTTGCCGTTGCGCAGGAGGTGCCGCAGCTCGATGCCGCCGCGCCGGAGCCCGGCACGCCAACCGTTCGTCAGGTGTGTCCCCCTCATGCGGCCCGTTCCTCCTCGTCCGCGGCCCCGCCCGTGCCGTCGGCCTCCCGGTGCACCATGTGCAGGTAGGTGTCCTCCAGCGTCGGGCGGCGGACCTCCAGGTCGCGGATCGGGCCGTCCGCGTGCCGGTGGAGTTCCCAGACCAGCCGTGAGGGGTCCTCGGTGCGTTCGCGGCGGGACGTCCCGTCGTCGGCCGTCCAGCGGACCTCGGCCTGGGCGGCGGCCCGCCGGGCCAGTTCCGCGGGTGTGCCACACGCCCGGATCCGGCCGCCGACCAGCATGGCGATCCGGTCGGCGAGCCGCTCGGCCTCCGCCAGGTCGTGGGTGGTGAGCAGGACGGTGACACCCTCGTCGCGGGCCAGCCGTTCGACCAGGACGTGGAACTCGTGCCGCGCCTCCGGGTCGAAGCCGGTGGTCGGCTCGTCCAGGAAGAGGAGTTCGGGGCGGCCGACGATGCCGAGCGCGACGTCCAGCCGCCGGCGCCGGCCGCCGGACAGCCGGTCCACCTGCCGGCCGGCCTGGTCGGCGAGGCCGACCAGGGCCAGCAGTTCGGCCGGGTCGCGCGGGTCGGGGTAGTACGTCGCGAAGTGCGTCAGCAGTTCGGCGACCCGCCAGCGGCGGTGGTCGCGCCAGGACTGCAGGACCAGGCCGATCCGGGCCCTCCAGGCGTCGTCGCCCCGCTCCGGGTCCGTACCGAGGACGCTCACCTCCCCGGCGGAACGCCGCCGGAAGCCTTCCAGGATCTCGACGGTGGTGGTCTTCCCGGCGCCGTTGGGCCCGAGCAGCGCGAAGACCTCGCCGCGGTGGATGTCCAGGTCGACGCCGTGGAGGACGTCGATGTCGCCGTACGTCATCGTCACGTCGCGTGCGTGGACGACGGGCCGGGCGGGTGTGTGCCTCGGTGTCATCGTCCTGCCCCCGAGTGGTGTCGCCGGCCTGGTGGTGTCTCGGCCGCCGCCGGGAGACCGGCGCCCTCGACGATCGCCCGGAGCGCCGCGACGTGCCCCTCGAAGGCGGTGCGGCCGCGGCCTGTCAGCCGCACCCTGGTGCGCCGCCTGCGGCCGCCGCCCACCTTGTGGAGTTCCAGGTAACCGGCCTCCTGCAGGGTGTGCAGTTGCTTGGAGAGCGCGGAGTCGCTGAGCGAGAGGCTGTCGCGGACGAACGCGAAGTCCGCCCATTCCGTTGCGGCGAGCAGCGCGACCACCGACAGCCGGGTGGCGGGATGGATCAGCTCGTCGAAGCCGGCGGGAACGCTCATCGGCCCGCCCCCGCCGCTCCCGCGCCTGCCGTCCGTGCGCCGCGGCCCCGCGCCGACCCGGCCGCCCAGCGGCTCGTCGGCCCCACGAACAGCACGAACACCGCCGCCGAGACGGTGGCCTGGATCAGACTGGCGGGCATCGGCTCCAGGGGATCGACCAGACGGCCGGACAGAAGGGCCGTCCCGCCGGTCACCACCGCTCCCGCGACGAAGGTGCCGAACATCCGCCGGGTGCAGCGGGTGTGGTGCAGGCGCACCCGGCTGCGGCGGTTGTCGAGCACCGCCAGCACGCCCAGCAGCGCGATGTACGCCGCGACGACCAGCCCCACGCCCCACCCGGGCAGGTCCAGGCCCAGACCGGCCAGGAAGAGCCACATGAGTGCGGCCGTGGTCCAGATGGTGCCCGAGCCGCCCGCGGCGGACCGCTCGACCTCGTCGTACACCCGCTCCTGCGGCACTCGGATGCGCTGCAGATCTCTCCATGCCTGTTCGGCATCCACCGGCGTGCTCACGGCCCTCGCCCTCCTGTCCCGCTTTACTTTCCCACAAGGAAAGTTATCCTTGACTTTCCTGATAGGCAAGTCGGCGGCGCGCCGGTGCCGGCACCCGCGCGCCGGTACCGGCGGGAACGGGAAGAGGACTCATGCAGAAGGACCTGCTCGTCGTCGAAGAGCTGATGCTGTTGATGTTCGACGACTCGTCGGGGGCGATCGCGGGGGCCGGCACGCTGTACTACACCCTGGGCGGCGCCGTGCTGGTCGAGCTCGCCCAGACCGGCCGCATCAGGGTCGATGAGCAGGACAAGGGGCTGAACGGGCTGCGGGTGCACGCCGTCGCCGGTGAACCGTTGCCCGATCCCCTGCTCCGGGCCGCCCAGGAGAAGGTCGCCGAGCGGGTGCGGGGCGTACAGACCCTCCTCATCGAGATCGGCACCGGGCTGCGCGAGACCGTGCTGGACCGGCTCGTCGAGCGGGGCCTGCTGCGCCGGGAGAGCACCAGGACGCTGGGCGTGTTCCGCACCACGGTCACACGGGCCGCGGACACCCGGCACAAGGAGGCCCTCGTCGAGCGGGTGCGCGCGGCACTGGTGGACGGCGCGGAGCCCGATGCCCGTACGGCGGCGGTGATCGGTCTGCTCTCCGCGAGCGGCACGCTGCCGAGCCTGCACCGCGTCATCCCCTGGTCGGGTGCGGTCCACCAGCGCGCGAAGCGGCTGGAGCAGGCGAGCTGGGGCGCCGAAGCGGTGAACACCGCGGTGCTGCGGACCCTCGCGGCGGTCTCCGCGGGAGCCGCAGGAGCCGCGGCCGCCGTCACCAACTGAGCAGACGCTGTCGGTCCCGGAACGCCCACGTGGGCTCTCCCCCAGGCTCGATGCCGATCGAGCGGACGCCCCTGTCGAAGGCGCTCCGGCGCCTGGCGCCAGGCGCCTTGGGATCGCGCCCTCGAACCAAGCTCGCGCGGGCACCCTCGCCGCCGCAGGGCTCGCCCTCCGGACGGACGAGGTCCCCACGGCCCGGCCGGAAATTCCCCGTCCACCACCGTGCCGCCGATGCGTCTGCGGATCCCCTCGGGCAACGGGGACGGGGCCTCCCGCGGAAGCCTGGACGTCGCCTCGTCGACGCGGCCGGCTTCGGCGTCTCGGTGAACCGTCCGGGCGAGGCCGGTGACGTCCGGGAGTCGGACGATCCAGTCCTCGACGTACCGTCAACGCCTGCGCGTGACGGAGCCGGCCTGACGCGTCGGTGCCGCAGGACGCCTCCACTGTCGTGCCGAAACGACGTTCGGGACGGCGGCGACACCACCGGGACGGGACAGCGGCGACAGTGCACGGAGGAGTTCCTCGTGGTGCATCCGGTGAAGTGCCTGTCCGATGCCTGCCGTCCCCAATGACCGCTGTCCCATCAGCGCGCCGAGCACGGGACATCGGCATCGGTGCCGAGGACCCGTGTCACGTGGCGCACGCCCTGTCCCACGGCTGTTTCCCCGCGACCTGAAGCATGCCCGGCTCGGGGTCCATACCGATGACCGAGCGGACCTGGGGGGCAAGGGGTACGGCCGGCCGGTGCGGACGGGGGCAGCCGCAGGTCAGCCGTTGACCGTCCGATGGACCTCGTTGACGGTGGCCGCCAGGCCGTTCAGGTCCGAGCGGACGGCGTGCGCAATCGAAGGGTCGTCGCTCTCGTTGAGACGGTTGACCCACACGCGCGTGATGCCGAGTTCGCTAGCCGGGACCATGTCATGGAAGTAGCTCTGCGCCACATGCACCCACCGGTCACGGGTGACGCCGAGAGACTTCTCAAAATGCTCGAAGTGGTTGTGAGCCGGCTTGTAGGCGCCGGAGTCCTCGGCCGTGACGATCGCGTCGAACTGAATCCGCAGACGGCGCTGAGTCTCGCCGATGATGACGCGGTCGCAGTTGGTGAGCAGGGCAAGGTTCCAGCCGGACTCCCGCAGTTCGCGCAGCGCTTGCCGCGTCTCGGGGAAAACCGGCCAGAACGGGATGCCGGCTGCCAGGACCCGGGTGTCGTCCTCCACCAGCTCGATCCTCGCCTCGGCTGCCGTGCGCTTCAGCGTCTCCGTCAGGACGTCGCTGTAACGCATGGAGGGGTGCTCGCGCTGCACCTGCGGCTCGTGGCGGTTGTAGACGTCCAGCAGTTCCCGGCCCTTACCGGGCGCGACCAGTTCAATTCCGCTGGCGATGCCGTGGCGCCAGTCCACCAGGGTGCCGAAACAGTCGAAGGTGACCCAACGCTTCTCACTCATTGATCTTTCTCCGGGGTCTCATGAGGGGCCGGGGAGGCGTCCACAGCATGATCACAAATTGCCGCCCCTGCCGCAGTTGGATTGTCTGCGATTCCGGGCTGGGATTCCTCTCGCCGGCCACCCGAAAAGCAGGCTCGGAAGGTTGTGGCCGGACCGGTTCCGTGGTGTGGTGCTTTATGACGGGCACATCCCTGATCCCATACAGGGAGCTGCTTGCCACCTCGCCGTAGCCTCACAAGCGGAGGGCCTGCCGCGTCGCGCTCGCTGCGGCGGGCAACCCATCGGTCCATGCGGCCCGGCCCTCGCTCAGGGGCGTGATGTGTGCGGGCTACGCCTTGCGGGCGACGAGCCCGTATACGCCGGCGGTGCGGCGCCGTTGTCGGTGTGGCCCCGCCCCGGCCGCTGCCGGGCCGTGGTCAGGGGCTGCACGGCCGCGGTGCAGGCCCGCCCCGCCGACGCCGCGCCAGGTCGCGGGCAGCCTCCGGCCACCTCGGGTACGCGAAGGCGAAGCCCGCCTCGAGCAGCCGTCCGGGGACGACACGCCGGCTCTTCAGCAGCAGTTCCGTGTCCGAGCGCAGCACGAAGGCGCCCACCTCGGCCATCCAGCGTGTCGCGGGCAGGCCCACCGGTGCACGCCACGCAGTGCGCAGGGCGCGCATGAACGCGCGGTGCGGAAGGGGCTCGGGAGCGGCCAGGTTCACCGGGCCCGCGAGATCGTCCCGGTCGATCAGGAACTCGACCGCGCGGACGAAGTCGTGGTCGTGGATCCACGAGACGTACTGTGCGCCGCCCGCGACCGGGCCGCCGAGGCCGAGGCGGGCCAGCCACGACAGGACGTCGAAGACGCCTCCTCGGTCGGGGCTCATCACCATGGCGGAGCGCAGGGCCACCTTACGGGTGTGCGGAGTGTCGGCCTGTTCCTGTTCCCTCTCCCAGGCCTTGGCGATGTCCACGCTGTAGGACCAGTAGGCCGGCACGGTGGGTTCCGCTCCGCCGATCACGCCGGTGCCCTCGTCGTTGGGCGCGTCGAAGCGGTGGGCGTAGATGGTGGCGGTGCTCATCTGGAGCCAGACCCGCGGAGGGCGTGCCGCAGCGCCGATCGCCTCGCCCACGACGCGGGCGGAGAGCACCCGCGAGTCCATCATGGCCCGGAGGTTGGCGGGGGTGTAGCGGCAGCTCACGCTGCGGCCGGCCAGGTTGACCACGACGTCGCTGCCGTCGATCGCCTCGGTCCACGGTCCCGGGGTCCTGCCGTCCCAGTGGACCTCCCCCGGCCTCACCGGCCGCCTGGTCAGCACCACGACCTCATGCCCGGCGGCGGTCAGCGCGCGGTTCAGGACGGTACCCACCTGCCCGGTTCCCCCGGGAATCACGACCTTCATCGAGCCCCTCCCCTCCGGGTGAGGACAACCCTACTCCCGGCTTGACCACGCCCGAATCCCGGAGGGGTGGCCGGGGCGGCCTGAACCGCCCTCCGGTGCACCGCCCTTGAGGGATCTCGCATGACTGGCGTGCTCCTGTCGGCAGCGGGGGTCACTGAGGTCGAACTCGTGATGTCGTGTCGTTGCCCGGGTGGGCCTGATGGTCAGGCCGGTCTCGGTGAGGCAGCCGTCCACGAGGCCGCTGCGGTACTGGAGGTGTCGTAGGCCGCGTCGGATGCGCTGGACGAGGTGTTCGGGAGTGTTGAAGGCGGTGTGGGAGGGCCGGCCGCGCCGCAGCAGCGACCGGATCCCTTCCACGGGGGTTGGGGTCGGGTGCGCAAGGCGGCAGGCGGTGAATGGCCGGCCGGTCCCGGGACGCGGCGGACTCCCGCAGGTCGACGGCCTGGTGGGCATGGAGGTTGACCCGGATGGGCGTGATCGGGCCGCCGAGCCCCGGAGGGGCCGACCCCCTGCTGGTGTGCGGCGGTCGGCAGGTCCCGGGCAGTGGCACCAGGAGAAGCCCTTGCGGCTGCCGCGTCGGCCGTCGTCCCGGCGCGTCCGGCAGACCAGCCGGGACCGGTGGACGGGCTTGCAGCGGGTCGGCGCCGTGGTGGACACCCGTCTGCGGGAACGGCCGCGGACCCGCACCACCGAGTACGTTCAGCCGCACGTTTCCGTCGACGTTCCGACTCCGGCGCCGCCACGAGCGGATGAACCTCGCCCGTCCCCGAGACACACCACCCGCTGGTCAGCACAGCGCCCGCTCGTGGAACGGCGAGCGTCCTGAGGCCCTGTTCGCGGATTCCGCCGGCCCGGCCGCACTCACCGTCCACGGCCAGGCCTGTCACACCGTCCACGTAGAGTGACGGCCATGGCATGCCGCATCAGTGAACTGGTCCTCGACGCCGCGGACCCCGAACGGCTGGCCGCATTCTGGAGTGACGTCCTCGGCTACGTCGAGCTCGATCGGGAGGCCGACGGAAGCATCGGGATCGGCCCGCCCGGCACCGGTTTCGGCGGCCCGCAGCCCATCCTCGTCCTCAGCCCCAGCAGCGCCCCGCGGACCGGGAAGCTCCGGCTGCACATCGATGTCAACGCCACCGACCGCGACCAGGACGCCGAGCTGGAACGACTGCTCGCCCTCGGCGCCAGGCCCGTCGACATCGGCCGGACCGGCACCGAAAGCCGGCACGTCCTGGCCGACCCCGAGGGCAACGAGTTCTGCCTCCTGCGCGCCCGGCTCAAGCCCGTGTGACCATGGCGTCCTTCGTGCGAGGCCCCGTGCGTGGCCTCGCGCGCGGCTTCGGCGGGCACCGCCTGGGCGCCGTTCTTCCCCGGGGCCCTCCCAGGCGCACCCGCTGGGGCGGTGGGACATCAGCCACCCGTAGGCCCGCTCCGCGGTCCAGCGCCTGGGCGACCGGTGGCCTGCGAGAGCGTGTGCAAGGGGCCGGATCCGCGGGCACCGCCGGTGACGGCCGGCAGCGGGGATGGTGTGCCGGTTCCTCTCCGGTGGCGGCCGGTCAGGAGCCCAGTTCCACCATGGTGATGTCCGGTGGCGCCCCCACCCGCACGGGCGGGCCGAAGAAGCCCGCTCCTCGAGTGACGTAGAGCCAGGTGTCGTCCACCCGGCCGAGCCCGGACACCACCGGGTTCGACAGTTCGTTCACCAGGTTCAGTGGAATCATCTGGCCGCCGTGGGTGTGCCCGGACAACTGGAGATCGACGCCGTGACGGGCAGCCTCCTCGGCGAGCACGGGCTGGTGGGCCAGCAGCACGACCGGCCGGGAGGTGTCCCGCCCGCCAAGGGCCCGGTCGAAATCCGGTCCCCGTCCGACCTCCTCACCGGTTACGTCCTCGACCCCGGCGAGATCCAGTACGGCACCGTTGTGCCAGATTTCCACCCGTTCGTTCACCAGGGGGCGGATGCCGACGTCGCGCATCTCGTCCAGCCAGTCCTCGACTCCGTCACAGAGGTACTCGTGATTGCCGGTGACGAAGAAGTTGCCGTAGCGCGATTCCAGGTTGCGCAGCGGGCGGGCGGCGGGTCCGAGCTGCGCCGCGGTCCCGTCGGCCAGGTCACCGACAACCGCCACCACGTCCGGCTCCTGCCGGTTGATCAGCCGGACGATGCGCTCGGTGTGGGAACGGCCGAGCAGGGGCCCGAGGTGGATGTCGCTGACCACGGCGATGCGCAGACCCGCCATCCGGGGATCCAGCTCGGTGAGGGCGATGGGTACCCGGTGTGTCAGCGGGGCGCCGAGCGCAACGGACATGCCGTGGCCGACCGTGCCCAGCGCGGTGACTCCGGCCACCGCGCCCACCGTCCGGCCGAGGAAGAGACGGCGGCCCATCGGCGGACCGTCCGTGTCACGGGCGCCGTCGCCCTCCGGTGCGACAGGTCCCCCGGGTGCGCCGCCGGCAGGCTCAACCGGCGCGCCGTGCAGGGCGGTGGTGTGTGCCGGGACCGCGACTTCGGCCGGCGCGCGTGATGCGTTCAGCCCGGCGCCGACCGCGGCCGGGGTGTCCCGCTCCGTGCGCTCCCTGCGACGGAAGTACCGTGCGGCGAATGCCCGGGGCAGCTCCAGCACGGACACCGTCAGCAGCAGATGGATCACCACCCCCGTCCACACATGGCCCGGCGAGGCAGGCCGCCCGCCGTCAGCGGGGTCGGGCAGCGGGCCCGTCAGCCGCGGGGAGGGAGTGAGCAGCGGGCCGGATTCGGCATCGGGACCACGGCCGCCCACCGCTGCCCCACCCCTCGCCGAGGGGCCCGGACGGCATCGGCGAAGGGGGTTCGTGCCGCTGGACGGGACCCTGCCGCCGATCGCCGGGGGCGCCTCCCGGCCGAAGGCTGGGAAAGATCGCCGCCGGCCGGTCCTTCTGCTCCGGCAGGCACACAGAACGCGGCGTGAACGCCCGGGTGTCGGCCGATCCATCCGGCCGGCTGCCGGGGGCCTCGCCGGCTCTGCCCGGCGCCGTGCCCAAGTCGTCCTCTGCCCGTACCCGGTCGGCTCGGACCGGGGCTGGCAAACCCTCACGGCGTCGGCGGCCGGGCGTCGGGCGGTGGCGTTCCGTGCGCGGCGGAAGCGGTCGGTGAAGGGGCCTCTCCCGTGGAAGAGGAGGAGCGGGTCTGCTCCGCACTTCTCGTACCCTGTTTCCCGTGTCGTCCGCCCGCCTGCGTCGTGTCGCCGTTCTTGTGCTCGAGGGTGCGAAACCGCTCGACGTCGGCATTCCCGCGCAGGTGTTCACGACCCGCGCGAGCATGCCGTACGAGGTGCGGCTGTGCGGCGCGGCCCCCGGTCTCGTGACCGGCGGCGACGGTCTGTCGTACCACGTCGCCCACGGCCTCGACGCGCTGGCGTGGGCCGACATCGCCTTCATCCCCGGCTACCGGTTCCCGGACCGCGACGACCCGCCGCGGGCCGTCGTCGACGCGTTGCTCGCGGCCCACGGCCGGGGCGCGCGGCTCGCCGCCATCTCGACGGGCGCCTTCGCGCTCGCCGCCACGGGCCTGCTCGACGGCAAGCGCGCCACGACGCACTGGCATTACGCGAAGGCGCTCGCGGCGAAGCATCCGCTCGTCCGGGTCGACGAGAACGTCCTGTTCGTCGACGAGGGCAGCGTGCTGACGTCGGCCGGCGCCGCCTCGGGCATCGACCTGTGCCTGCACATCCTCCGTGGCGACCTCGGGGTGGCCGCGTCGAACCACGCGGCCCGGCGCCTGGTCGCGGCCCCCTACCGCAGCGGCGGCCAGGCGCAGTACGTGCCGCGCAGCGTGCCCGAGCCGCTCGGCGAGCGGTTCGCCGCCACCCGCGAGTGGGCGCTGCACCGGCTCGGCGAGCCCCTCACCCTCGAAGCGCTCGCCCGGCACGCGGCGGTGTCGCCGCGCACGTTCTCGCGGCGCTTCGTCGAAGACACCGGGTACACGCCGATGCAGTGGGTCATGCGCGCCCGCATCGACATGGCCCGTGAGCTGCTCGAGCGTTCGGAGCGGAGCGTCGAGCAGATCGCCGCCGACGTCGGTCTCGGCACCGGTGCGAATCTGCGGCTGCACTTCCAGCGCATCCTCGGGACCACGCCGAGCGAGTACCGGCGCACCTTCGCCCGGGGCGAGTAGCCCGGCGCCGCGTGGCGCGATCCTTTCCAACCGTGGCGATCACGCCGCTGCCACGGGCGGACGCCGCACGCGAACCTGGTGGCGAACCGAAGGGAGGCCCCTCATGACTCGCATCGCCATCAACGGATTCGGCCGCATCGGACGGAATGTGCTGCGCGCACTGCTCGAGCGCGGCAGCGACCTCGAGGTCGTCGCCGTCAACGACCTCACGGAGCCCGCCACCCTCGCGCGGCTGCTCGCCTATGACACGACGGCCGGCCGGCTCGGCCGCCCGGTGACCGTCGACGGGGACGCCCTGGTCGTCGACGGCCGTCGCATCACGGTGCTCGCCGAGCGTGAACCGGCGCGGCTGCCGTGGGCCGGGCTCGGTGTGGACGTCGTGCTGGAGGCGACCGGCCGCTTCACGTCGGCCAAGGCCGCCCGCGCCCACCTCGACGCGGGCGCGAGGAAGGTGCTCGTCAGTGCGCCGTCGGACGGCGCCGACGTCACGCTCGCGTTCGGGGTCAACACCTCCGCCTACGACCCGGCCGTGCACACGATCATCTCGAACGCCTCGTGCACGACCAATGCGCTGGCGCCGCTGGCCGCGGTGCTCGACGAGCTCGCCGGCATCGAACACGGCTTCATGACGACGGTGCACGCCTACACGCAGGAGCAGAACCTGCAGGACGGCCCGCACCGCGACGCCCGCCGCGCCCGCGCCGCCGCCGTCAACATCGTGCCGACCACGACGGGCGCCGCCAAGGCGATCGGCCTGGTGCTGCCGAACCTCGACGGCAAGCTGTCGGGCGACTCGATCCGCGTGCCGGTTCCGGTGGGCTCGATCGTCGAACTCAACACGACCGTCGCACGCGACGTGACGCGCGACGACGTGCTGGCGGCGTACCGCGCCGCGGCGGAGGGACCGCTCGCCGGCATCCTCGAGTACTCGGACGACCCGCTCGTGTCGTCCGACATCACGGGCAATCCGGCTTCGTCGATCTTCGACTCGGCCCTCACCCGGGTCGACGGCCGTCACATCAAGGTGGTCGCCTGGTACGACAACGAGTGGGGTTTCTCGAACCGCGTGGTCGACACGCTCGAACTCCTCGCCGCACGCTGACCGGAGGCCGGGGCGGCCCCGCGGTCTGCTCCCGGCGTGGGTCGAGGGCGGTTTCCCACGCGGGGCCACTGCCGCCTTCGAACACGTGACGGGGTCGGCTGTCCGTACGGACGCCGATGTCCAGCAGGTGCCGTTGTTCGGTACAGGCGGCAGCGGCACCTTGTCATGGGCTTGGTCGGCCCGGTGGTCGGCTCCTGGGGGCGGGCCCGGCCACAGGGCCGACCCCATCGGCAGGGGCGGGCTCCGGCGCAGGTCCGGGTGGCAGCGCTGGCGTACGCCGGGCGCGGGGGCGGTGTATCGTCCGTGGCCGCGACACTGGCCACGACCAGTCCTGACTCCGCGATGTCGTGTGCGTCCATCCGCTCGACATGTCCGCGGACAGACGAGGTCAAGGACCTGACGAGTCCTACCGGAACGTGCCGCCGACAGGCGCGGACCCTCTTCCGAGGGCTCACCCGGCAGCGGACGCGCAGTCCACCTCGACGTACCCCCGAATGTCGGTGACGGTCTCCTCGACGGCTTCGTCCGCGCCCTGCCCTTCGCGCATGCCCATGACGATCCATCGGTGGCCCAGCATGGCGTTCTTGTCGAAGACGTGACGGCGGGAGGGCGCCGCGTTCTCGAAGAACGCGTCCAGCTTCGCCTCACCCGCGGTATCCGGCTGCTGCTTCCCCCAGGACAGCTCCAGCGCCTCCATCACCTCCTGGACACACTCCTGCGCCACCGGGTCGAGCGGCACCACCGGCTCCCGCGAGGTGCCGGCCGGGCTGGGCGTCGCGGCGGCCGCGGCGGTACCGCGCTCGGGCCGCTCACCGGTACAGCCGGCCCCGAGCACCAACAACCCCGTCGCGAGCAGGACTCTCCCCCGCATCAGCCCTCCGGTCCCTTTGACGTGGCAGACGGTAAGAGCGGTAAGTCTGCCGGATCGCCGGTGAGGGCGCGAACAGTTCTGCCGTCGGTCCCGCGGGCTGGGCAAGGACCCGCGGCGGGCGGCGGAGCGAGGCCCGGCCGGCGGCCGTCGCCCCGGACGGGAACCCCGCCGGGTCCACCGCCCGGCAGCGCCACTACGCCAAGGTGAAAGCCGCCTCGATGGCGGAGCCATGCCGGACGGACTCCGGACCGGCGTCACCGCCGGCTCCACGGGGCGTGCCGGCGACACTGCGTGGGGTGCGCAGCCGCCCGGCCCCGCCGGTCCCGTCCGTCGGAGGGCGCTGCCCACTCGTCCCGGACCGCGGGAGGTGCCCGGTGATGTCCCGCCGCCCCGGCGTCCGGAGTCGTGCACCTGGACCACCCTGCCAGTCGCCGTCTCCGCCGTTCCCGTGGTCCTGCTCCCCCTGCCTCCGGGGCCGGTCTTGCAGGCCGCACGCCCCGAGGGGAGAGGGGGCTCTCTCCCGGCCCGGGGTGTACGGAAAACCAGCCGGCGCGGAAGGCGGCTTGCTTCACAGAAACCACTGGAGTTCACGCGTTTTCTCTTCTCACAGCGGGGAGGGGGAGCGCGAAGGAAATGTCAACCAGCGCATGAATACAGTGAGTTGGGTTCCCAGTCTCACTGCGACGCTGATTGGCGTTCTCATCTATCCCGCTCGGCCGAGCGCGTGCTAGCTTCCCTCGGGTCAAGCGAGTCACGGGGGGCCGGTTTCTCGCTCACAGGGGTGGGGCGCTTTCGCGTAACCTATTCCGGCTCCCCGGACGCAGCTGGGGGGATCATGTCGAGAAAACCGCTTTCGCATGCCATGAAGCGGGGGTGGGTGCGTGGTCTGGTCGTCGGTACCGGCGTCCTGGCCCTCACCGGAACGTCGACGCTGCTGATGGCCTCGCCGGCCGTCGCGGCCATCAGCAACAATTCAAACGCGAATGCCATGGCCTCGGCCCTGGCCGGGCCGGGAGCGGACATCACCGGTGCCGGCTTCGGAAGCCTGGCCGGTTCCGTGGCCAACGGCGTCGGGGATTCGTCACTGTCGAACTTCCCGACCAACGGGTCCACGTTCACCATTCTGACCAGCGGCGACGCCGCCTCGGCCGACGACCCGAACTCGGAAGGGGACAAGACGACCAATCTGTCCGGCGGGAACGTCCGGGGCAACACGGACTTCGATGTGTCGGTCTTCAAGGTCGACGTGCAGGTCCCCGAGACGGCGAATTGCCTGAGCTTCGACTTCCAGTTCTACAGCGAAGAATACCCGGAGTGGGTCGGAAGCTCATTCAACGACGCCTTCATAGCGGAGTTGGACAACAGCAACTGGACCACGTCGGGCAGCGAGATCAGCGCGCCGAACAACTTCGCCTTCGACGCCGACAACGACGTCGTGAGCGTCAACGCGGTGGGCCTCGGCGGTTTCAGCGAGGAGAACGCGGCAGGCACCACCTACGACGGGGCCACCCCGTTGCTGTCCGCGGCGAAGCAGGTCACCCCGGGCGCCCACACGCTCTACCTGTCCATCTTCGACCAGGGCGACTTCATCCTCGACTCGGCGGCGTTCGTCGACAACCTGCGCGTGGGATTCGTGCCCGACCCGGAGACCCAGTGCAAGTCCGGCGCACAGCCCAAGACGTACCAGCTCGACCTCGCTCCGGCCGAGGCGACCCTGGACACCGGCACGGACCACACGGTCACCGCGACGCTCAATGAGATCGGTGCGGAGCCGCCGGCGGTCTCCGGCGCGCCGATCCTCTTCCAGACCACGGGCGCGCACGACGTCTCGGGGTCGGACACCACCGACGCCGCGGGCGAGGCGACCTTCACCTACACCGGCACGGTGGTCGGGTCCGACTCGATCAGCGCCTGCTACGACATCAACGGGAACGGGGCGTGCGACGCCAGCGAGCCCTTCGCGTCGGCCAAGGCCACCTGGAAGAACGCACCACCGGAGAACGAACCCGGAGGTCCCTACTCCGGGGCCGAGGGCTCCGCGGTCGCCCTCGACGCGACCGCCAGTGACGTCAACGGTGACCCGCTCACCCACCAGTGGTCCTACGAGCCGGTCAGCGGAGTGGACGCGGGAGCGGCCTGCTCCTTCGGGGACGCCTCGGCCCTGAAGACCACCGTCACCTGCACCGACGACGGCGAGTACCGGCTGGAGCTCACCACCGACGACGGCGTCAACCCGCCGGTGTCCAACACCACCGACCTGACGGTGACGAACGTGGCACCGTCGATCGGTGCGGTCTCCACGCCGGTGAACCCGGTGGCGGTCGGCACCCCGCTGTCCCTGGACGCCGACTACACCGACCCCGGCGCCAACGACTCCCACACGGCCTCCGTCGACTGGGGAGACGGCTCCACGAGCGAGCCCGCGGCCACCGACGGCCAGGTCAGCGGCTCCCACACCTACACCGCGGCCGGCATCTACACGGTCTGCCTCACGGTGACCGACGACGACGGCGCCTCCGACAAGAAGTGCTCGCCGAACTACGTGGTCGTCTACGACCCGACGGCCGGCTTCGTCACCGGCGGCGGCTGGATCGACGTCCCCGAGGGCTCCTACCCCGCCGACCCCTCGGTGAGCGGGCCCGGACGGTTCGGGTTCGTCTCGAAGTACCAGAAGGGTGCCACCACCCCGAACGGACAGACCGAGTTCCAGTTCAAGGCGGGAAGTCTGAACTTCCACTCCACGTCCTACGACTGGCTGGTCGTCAGCGGGAGCAAGGCGATCTACAAGGGGTCCGGGACGATCAACGGCGAGGAGGGCTACAGGTTCCTGGTCTCGGTGGTGGACGCCGGCAAGAACGGCGGTAGCGACACCTACCGGCTCAAGATCTGGGACGCCGACAGCGACACCGTCGTGTTCGACAACCAGCCGGGCGCCGCGGACGACGCCGCGGCGGCGACCGCGATCAGCAACGGATCCATCGTGATCCATAGCTGACCACCCGCGCGGAACAGGCCGGGGCGTGCCGTCGCAGGCGACGGCACACCCCGGTCACGTCGTACGAGCCGACCCCGGGCGGTCCGTCAGCGACCGGCGCCGACGGTTCCCCGCACGGATCCGGTGTCTGTGCCGTCGGCGGGCCGGGCTGCTCCCGGGTTCCGGTCAGCGCCGGGCTCCGGGCGGTGGGGGCCGCGGTGGTCTACCGGTCGAGGCCGTTCCATGCCAGCGGATTGCTCCGGATCCGCTGCAGCAGGTCGGCGAAGGAGGTGGCGTCCAGCAGGACCCCGGTGTACTCCGTCGGGATCCGCCTGCCGTTGATCACGGCGGTGGGCGTGCCCGGCCCCTCGGGCTCCTCCGTCCCCCCGGCACGCTCATACGCCTTCTGGGAGGCGGTCACGAAGGACCGGTACTTCATGGTCTTCACCGCGGCATCGAACTCCGGGCCGCGGAGGCCGTCGACCTGGTCGGCGAGTTCCAGCAGGAAGGCGTCGGTGTAGCCGTCGGCGCTCTCGGGGGGCTGGTGGACGTAGAGCACCGCGTGGTACTCGGCGAACCTGCCCTCCTCCAGTGCGGCACGCAGCGCGTTGACCGCCTTCTTCGAACCGTTCCCGCCCACCCGGTCGTCCAGGAACGACGCCAGGGTGTACTCGGTCTTCGCCTCCCGTCGCACCATGGCCTCCCGCAGCTCGGGGCCGCCGCCGGTGATCTCGAACTCCCGGCAGTACGGGCAGCGCGGATCCTCGTACACGTGCACGGTCAGCGCGGCCTTCGGGTCGCCCACCGTGATCGTGGTGCCGTCCGCGCCGAGCTTCTCGGCAGCTCCCCCATGTCCGCGTACGGAGCGGCCGTCCCGGCGGGGGACGCCTGGGTGGTCGGCACCTCGGCGGTCCCCCGCCCGCACCCGGCCACCGTCAGCACCGCGGCCGCGCATACCGCGGCCCACCGTCCCCCACGCACCCTGCGCATTCATTCCTCCCCTTGGGTCGGTCAGACCCTAGAGCACCAGGGCGGAACCGCACAGACGTTGATCAAATCCGGCCGGGCAGAGCCCGGGACATCCCGCCTCTGCGCTCCCGCGGCCCACCCCGCCGGAGCGCCGGGGCGGCGGCCGGCGGGCC
>NZ_DASQNP010000196.1:0-15296 GCF_035644915.1 Streptomyces sp. | reverse complement strand
CTGGCCGGAAGACGAGGAGCCCAGTGAGCACCGCGGACATCCCCGAGCCCATCAGCACCGACAACGGCGACAACGGCGACGGCGCCGGCGAGCGGGCGCACGTTCCGCCGGAGACGACGCGGGTCGTCATCGCCGAGGACGAGGCGCTGATCCGGCTGGACCTCAAGGAGATGCTGGAGGAGGAGGGCTACACCGTCGTCGGGGAGGCGGGGGACGGGCAGACCGCCGTGGACCTGGCGCGGGAGCACCGGCCGGACCTGGTGATCCTGGACGTGAAGATGCCCGTGCTCGACGGGATCTCGGCGGCCGAGAGGATCGCCGGGGAGAGCATCGCCCCGGTGCTGATGCTGACCGCGTTCTCGCAGCGCGAGCTGGTGGAGCGGGCGCGCGACGCGGGGGCGATGGCGTACCTGGTGAAGCCCTTCAGCAAGAGCGACGTCGTGCCGGCGATCGAGATGGCGGTGTCGCGGTTCAACGAGATGAAGGTGCTGACCCAGGAGGTCGCCGACCTCACGCAGCGGCTGGAGACGCGGAAGCTGGTGGACCGGGCCAAGGGGCTGCTGCAGACGCAGTACGGGCTGACCGAGCCCGCCGCGTTCCGGTGGATCCAGAAGACCTCGATGGACCGGCGGCTGTCGATGCGGCAGGTGGCGGAGGCCGTGATCCAGGACGCCGAGGAGAAGAAGCAGCAGCGGTGACGCCCAGCGGCCGCCGCAGGGCGGCCGTGCGCGGCCGTAGCGGCCGTGTAGCGGATGGGGCCGCTGTGGCGCCCGGGGCTCGTGGGGCGGCGGTCGTACGGGGGCGGCAGCCCGTGGGTCGGCCGGGTCGGCGTGTCCGCCGCCGGTGGGTTGCCGGCGGCGAGGTGCAAAGGGGCGGGGTCCGCCGGCGGGGCCGCGGACGGGCCGGGTGAGCTGGGAATCGGGCGGGGGAGTGGGGGCGGCGGTGCGGCGGCCCGTGGATGTGCGGTCGCAAGTGGGGGGACCGGTGGGGGAGTTGGGCCGGGACGGACGGGTGCGGGCCGGGTCCGGCCTCTGATGATCTTTCCCTATCTGTCCGGTCTCCGGTAAGGAGTGTTCTGTTTCCGGCGCATGGCGCAGGTCACAGGGAGATCACATCTGCTGCTCTCACCTATCTGGCCAGCTTCAGGGGCAATAGATTCCGGGCCACACCGCACGTACGTACGTGCGGACCGCGACGCCGAAACAGTACGGCGATCGTCGTGATCTGAGCGGGCTCCAGGGGGTTTCACGTGCTCAACAAGACCATCGTCAAGCTGGCCATTCCGGTGGCCATTGGCGCGCTTGCGCTCACCGGCTGCGGTGGAGGAGACAGCGGAAGCGGCGACACGTACAAAATCGCTTTCCAGGGCCCGCTCTCCGGCGACAACGTCCAGCTCGGCCAGAACATGGAGAACGGCATCAAGCTCGCCATCGAGCAGGCGAATGCCTCGGACGATCTCGGTTTCGAGGTCGAGTACATGCCGGTGGACGACCAGGGTCTGCCGGACAAGGCGACGGCCGCCGCGCAGAAGGCCATCGACGACCAGGACGTCGTCGCGGTGATCGGCCCGGCGTTCTCGGGCCCGGCGGACACCGCCGCCGAGGTGTACGGGGCGGCCAGCCTGGTCACGGTGTCGTCGTCGGCCACGCGCCCGGACCTGACGACCAAGGGGTACCAGACGTTCCTGCGGGCGGTGCCGAACGACAGCGCCCAGGGCTCCGGCATGGCGAAGTTCATCTCCACCGAGCTCAAGGCCAAGAAGGTCGTGGTGGTCGACGACAAGACCGACTACGGCATCGGCCTGGGGGACGTGGCCGAGAAGGACCTGAAGGCCGCGGGCGTCACCGTGGTGCGCCAGAGCGTTCCGCAGAAGACGCCGGACTACAGCGCCGCGGCGAAGAACGTGGTGAAGAACAAGCCGGACGCCCTGATCTACGCGGGCTACTACCAGGACGCGGGGCCGTTCGCGAAGAAGCTCAAGGAAGCGGGCTACGACGGGGCGGCGATGTCGGGTGACGGCACCAACGACGCGCAGTTCATCGAGCTGGCGGGCGCGGCGTCGGACGGCTGGTACCTGACCTGTGCGTGCACGGACGCCTCCAAGGAGGAGGCGACGAAGAAGTTCGCCACGGAGTACGAGAAGGAGTACAACCAGGCCCCGGGTACGTACTCGGCAGAGTCGTACGACGTCGCCAAGATGATCATCGAGGAGATCAAGAAGCTCCACGAGGACGGCGGCGTGGAGCGCGAGGCGCTGCTGGAGGCGCTGCGCGGGGTGAAGTACAAGGGCCTGACGAAGGAGTTCTCCTTCGACGACAAGGGCGAGTTCACCAACAAGACCGTTTACCTGTACCGGGTCAAGGGCGACGCCATCGAGTACCAGGGCAACATCGACGAGCTGGCCGCGGGCTGAGCCGGCTGACGCTTCCGGCCGGTCGGCGCGGCGCGCCCGAAATCGCCGCGCCGGCCGGTGACATCCGGCGGACGCTCCTCATTTCCGGACGCGCGTCCGTCTCCGTGATCCTCCTGCCGCCTGTTCCCGGTGCCGATCGCATGGCCCGGCGGCGCATTCCCACAAGGAAGACAGTTCGATGTCCCTCAGTGAGTTCTGGGACTTCCTCGTCCTAGGGGTGGTGCTCGGCAGTCTTTACGCCGTCATCGCCATTGGCTACACGCTGGTCTACGGCGTGCTCCAGCTTCTGAACTTCGCGCACAGCGAGGTTTTCATGTTCGGTGGTTACGGGGGCCTGCTGGCCCTGACCGCCCTGATTCCCGAGGCGACGCCCTCGGGGCTGAGTTCGGCCGGCTACGTGGTGATCGGCATGCTGGCGGGTGCGGCGCTGGGCGCCGCGGTCGCCTTCGTGCTGGAACGCGTGGCGTACCGGCCGCTGCGCAGGCGCAACGCGCCCCGCCTGGTGTTCCTGATCACCGCGATCGGTGCCTCGTTCTTCCTGTACAACCTGGCGGGCAAGCTGTTCGGCCGCAATCCGCTGCCGATGCCGTCGATGTACGAGAACAAGCGGGTGGTGTCGGTCCTGGGGGTGGAGCTGACCATCACGCAGGTGCTGATCCTGGTGTCGGCGGTCGCGATGATGGTGCTCCTGGACTACGTGGTGAGCCGCACCAAGATGGGCTCGGGCATCCGCGCGGTGGCGCAGGACCCGGAGGTCGCGGCGCTGATGGGCGTGGACATCGACAAGGTGGTGTCCCGGACGTTCGTGCTCGGCGGTCTGCTCGGCGGTGCGGCCGGCTTCCTCTTCGGGACCAACAGCCAGGTGTGGTACCAGATGGGCTTCCTGCCCGGCATCACGGCGTTCGCGGCGGCGGTGCTGGGCGGCATCGGCAACGTGCGCGGCGCGATGCTCGGCGGCCTGGTGCTGGGCGTGGTGGAGACCATGACGGTGGGCCTGTGGGGTGACGACTGGCGTTACGTCGGGGCCTTCGTGGTGCTGGTGCTGGTGCTGATGGTCCGTCCGACCGGCATTCTCGGTGAGCGTCTGGGGAGGACGGCATGAGCGTGAAGACCTCGACCCCGGCGACGGCCCCGGCGGGCTCGGTGGCGCCGTCGGAGGCGGCCCGGCTGCGGAAGGTGCACTGGTACCAGGAGCCGCGCTGGCAGCGGCTGGGCATGCTGCTGGCGCTGGCGGTGACCCTCACGCTGATGACGGGCGAGGAGGGCACCACCCGGGACCTGTTCTTCGCGCTGCGGGAGGACTTCACCGGGCCCGGTCTGTGGATCTGGGTGGGGATCGCGGTGGCCGTCTGGGCGGTGCGCGAGTTCCTGGCCGAGCAGACGGCCGGGGCGGCGGAGAAGTCGAAGAAGGCCGCGGCCGGCCCGCTGGGCAAGGTGCGGGAGCTGTGGGCGTCGAAGCAGGTGCGGGCCGGTGTGCTGGTGGCCCTGCTGGCGCTGGCGGTGTTCGGTCCGCTGGGGGTGGAGCGCTACTGGCAGCAGGTGCTGGTGGACCAGATCGCGATCTTCGTGCTGCTGGCGATCGGCCTGAACGTGGTGATCGGCTGGGCGGGCCTGCTCGACCTGGGGTTCATCGCGTTCTTCGCCATCGGCGCGTACAGCGCGGCGTACTGGACGGGGGCGCTGCCGGTCCAGCCGCCGGTGGTGCTGAACAACTTCCTGGTGCTGCCGATCGCGGTGGCGACCTGCCTGGTGGCGGGGGTGATCCTGGGGGCGCCGACGCTGCGGCTGCGCGGTGACTACCTGGCGATCGTGACGCTCGGCTTCCACGAGATCGTCTACCTGATGGCGAAGAACGCCGAGGGCGTGACGGAGGGCGCGCGGGGCGTCAAGGTCGAGCGGTTCAGCATCGACCTGGGCTTCTTCGCCTACGAGTGGAAGCTGGACCCGATGCCGTACTACTGGCTGCTGATCGGGTTCATCGTGCTGGCGATCTTCCTGTTCCTGCGGCTGGAGCACTCCAAGGTGGGCCGGGCCTGGACCGCGATCCGGGAGGACGAGGTGGCCGCGGCGGCCACGGGCGTCGACACGGTGCGGTACAAGCTGATGGCGTTCGCGATCGGCGCGTCGACCTCCGGTGTGGCGGGTGTGGCGTACGCGAGCAAGGTGGGGTACATCAACCCGGAGAACTTCGTCATCCTGCTGTCGGTCCTGGTGCTGGCCTACGTCATCTTCGGCGGCATGGGGTCGATCCCCGGGGTGCTGTTCGGCGCCGCGTTCCTGGTGTGGCTGCCGGAGTACCTGCGGGAGTGGGTGGACCCCAAGGACCGCTACATGTACCTGGGCGCCCTGCTCGTCATCATGATGATCTACCGGCCGCAGGGTGTGCTGCCCTCCCGCCGCCGCAAGCGCGAGCTGAAGATGGCGGAGGCGGGGATCGGCGGAGCCGACGCGACCGGCCCGGCGGAAGGCAGGCAGCAGTGACCACCGAGGTGACGAAGACGGACCGGGTGCCGGCGGCGGACTCCGGCCCGGGCGACGTGGTGCTGGAGACGTCGGGCGTGACGCTGCGGTTCGGCGGTCTGACCAGCCTGAACGACGTCGAGCTGCGGATGCGGCGCGGTGAGGTGCTGGCGGTGATCGGGCCGAACGGCGCGGGCAAGACGTCGCTGTTCAACTCGCTGACCGGCGCGTACGTCCCGCAGGAGGGGCGGATCACCTTCCGGCCGCGGGGCGGCGGGGAGCACTCGCTGCTGGGGTGCAAGCCGCACGTGGTGAGCCGGCTGGGGCTGGCGCGCACCTTCCAGAACATCCGGTTGTTCGGCGCGCTGACGGCGCTGGAGAACGTCAAGATCGCGGCGGAGACGCGGCTGAAGGCCGGCCCGGTGTCGATCATGCTGGGGCTGCCGGGTGCGCGGAAGGCGGAGCAGGCCAGTGACCGCCGGGCGCACGAGGTGCTGTCGTTCGTCGGCCTGCTGGACAAGATCAACGAGCTGGCGGGGTCGCTGAGCTACGGCGACCAGCGGCGGCTGGAGATCGCGCGGGCGCTGGCGACCGATCCGGAGGTGCTGCTGCTGGACGAGCCGGCGGCGGGCACCAACCCGACGGAGAAGCTGGAGCTGGAGGAGCTGATCCGGCGGATCAACACCGAGCTGGGCGTGAGCGTGCTGCTGATCGAGCACGACATGCGGCTGGTGATGTCGGTGGCGGACCGGGTGATGGTGCTCAACTTCGGCAGGAAGATCGCCGAGGGGTCCCCGTCGGAGGTGCAGCGGGACCCGGCGGTGATCGAGGCGTACCTGGGGTCCGTGACCGAGGAGGACGAGGCCGCGGTGGCGGAGGTGGTCGCCGAGGCCGGAGACGGCCCCGGTACGGGCGCCGACGGGCCGGGTGCGCAGGCACGGGACACGGAGGGACGCGAGTGAGCGGCACCATGCAGGTGAAGAAGGAGCCGGAGCGCGGCGAGACGACCTCTCCGGTGGTGCTCGAACTCCGTGACCTCCACGTGTTCTACGGTGCGATCGAGGCCCTCAAGGGCGTCAACCTGACGGTCCGCCGCGGCGAGGTGGTGGCCCTGCTGGGCGCCAACGGCGCGGGGAAGTCGACCACGCTGCGCACGGCGTCCGGGATGATCGCCCCGCGCGGGGGGCAGGTGCTGCTGCACGGGGAGCGGGTCGACGGCATCAAGTCGCACGACCTGGTCCGGTTCGGCATCGGGCACGTCCCCGAGGGGCGGCGGGTCTTCCCGCGGATGACGGTCCGGGAGAACCTCCAGATGGGGGCGTACCGGTTCAAGTCCGTGGACCGGGAGGACATGGAGCGGGTGTTCACGCTGTTCCCCCGGCTGGGGGAGCGCAAGGAGCAGCTCGGCGGGACGCTCTCCGGCGGTGAGCAGCAGATGCTGGCGATCGGCCGCGCGCTGATGGGCAGGCCGGAGATCCTGCTGCTGGACGAGCCGTCGATGGGTCTGGCGCCGCTGATCGTGCAGCAGATCTTCGACATCATCAAGGAGATCAACGAGCAGGGCACCACGGTGCTGCTGGTGGAGCAGAACGCCTCGCAGGCGCTCCAGCTGGCGGACCGCGGGTACGTGCTGGAGACGGGGGCGGTGGTGATGGAGGGCGAGGCGTCCGCGCTGCTGTCCGATCCCCGGGTGCGGGCGGCCTATCTGGGCGAGGGCGCCGCGTAGGCGGCCTCCTCCGTCCCGTGCGGCGGTGCCGCGGCGGATCCGTTCCGCCGCGGCACCGCCGCCGTGCGTTTCGGGGGGCTCCGCGCGGGCCGCGGGTTACTGCGCCCCCTCCGGGGCGTCGCGCAGCAGGCAGGTGAGGCGGGCGGAGCACACGCGGCGGCCCCGCTCGTCGGTGACGGCGATCTCGTACGTGGCGGTGGTCCGGCCGAGGTGGACGGGGGTGGCGGTACCGGTGATCGTGCCGGAGCGCAGCCCGCGGTGGTGGGTGCAGTTGAGGTCCACCCCGACGGCGATCCTGCCGGGGCCGCCGTGGAGCATGGCGCCGACCGAGCCGAGGGTCTCGGCCAGGACGGCGGAGGCACCGCCGTGCAGCAGCCCGTAGGGCTGGGTGTTGCCCTCGACGGGGAGGGTGCCGACGACCTTCTCCGGGGAGGCCTGGAGGATCTTCAGGCCCATGCGTTCGCCCAGGTGCCCGGCGGAGAACAGGGTCGGCAGGTCGATGCCGAGCCCGGCCCACTGGTCGATGATCTCCTGCGGGAAGGTGGTGCTGGTCGGCTCGCCCATGGACGCCTGGCTCCGATCGTCGTGCCGGTCCGGCGCGGGCGCCGGACCCGGTGGGTGGACGGGTGTGCTCCACACGGGTGTGTGCTACACCGTCTTACCAGAGGGGCTGCCGGGTACCGCCGCCGGAGTGAGGCGGATCACCACGGACTTGCTGGCCGGGGTGTTGCTGACGTCGGCGGTGGCGTCGAGGGGGACCAGGACGTTGGTCTCGGGGTAGTAGGCGGCGGCGCAGCCGCGGGCGGTGGGGTAGTGGACGACGCGGAAGCCCGGCGCGGTGCGCTCGCGGCCGTCGGTCCACTCGCTGGTGAGGTCGGCGTACGAGCCGTCGGGCAGGCCCAGTCCGGCGGCGTCCTCGGGGTGGACGAGCACCACGCGGCGGCCCCCCTTGATGCCGCGGTAGCGGTCGTCGAGGCCGTAGATCGTGGTGTTGTACTGGTCGTGGGAGCGCAGGGTCTGCAGCAGCAGGCGGCCGGGCGGGACGCGCGGCCACTCCAGGGGCGCGGCGGTGAAGTTGGCCTTGCCGGTGGCGGTGGGGAAGCGCCGCTCGTCGCGCGGGGCGTGGGGGAGGGCGAAGCCGCCGGGGCGGGCGACGCGGGCGTTGAAGTCCTCGAAGCCGGGGATGACGCGGGCGATGCGGTCGCGGACGGCGGCGTAGTCGGCCTCGAACTCCTCCCAGGGGACGGGGTGGTCCTCGCCCAGGACGCGGCGGGCCAGGCGGCAGACGATGGCGGGCTCGGACAGCAGGTGCCCGCTGGCCGGGGCCAGCCGACCGCGCGAGGCGTGGACCATGCCCATGGAGTCCTCGACGGTGACGAACTGCTCCCCGGACGCCTGGACGTCGCGCTCGGTGCGGCCGAGGGTGGGCAGGATCAGGGCGCGGGCGCCGGTGACGCAGTGGGAGCGGTTGAGCTTGGTGGACACGTGCACGGTCAGCCGGGCCCGGCGCATCGCGGCCTCGGTGACCTCGGTGTCGGGGGAGGCGGCGACGAAGTTGCCGCCCAGGGCGATGAACACCTTCGCCTTCCCGTCGCGCAGGGCGCGGATGGCGCGGACGACGTCCAGGCCGTGCTCGCGCGGCATGGGGATGCCGAACTCCCGCTCCAGGGCGTCCAGCAGGGCCGCGGTGGGCCGCTCGACGATGCCCATGGTGCGGTCGCCCTGGACGTTGCTGTGGCCGCGCACCGGGCAGACCCCGGCGCCGGGGCGGCCGATGGCGCCGCGCAGCAGCAGCAGGTTGACGATCTCGCGGATGGTGGGCACGGCGTGCTTGTGCTGGGTCAGGCCCATGGCCCAGCACACGACGGTGCGCCGTGAGGCGAGGACCAGTTCGGCGGCGCGGTCGATGTCGGCCGGGGCGAGCCCGGTGGCGCGCAGCACCTCCTCGGGGTCGGTGGCGCGGGCGGCGGCGGCGAACTCCTCGAACCCGTGGGTGTGCTCGCGGACGAACGCCTCGTCCACCCCGCCCTCGGCCTGGAGCACGCGGCGGCACAGCTCGCGGAAGAGGGCCTGGTCGCCGCCGATGCGGATCTGCAGGAACAGGTCGGTCAGCGGCGTGCCGCGGCCGGCCAGGCCGCGCAGGGTCTGCGGGTTGTCGAACCGCCCCAGGCCGGCCTCGGGCAGGGGGTTGACCGTGATGATCCTCGCGCCGCCGGCCTTGGCCCGCTCCAGCGCGGAGAGCATCCGCGGGTGGTTGGTGCCCGGGTTCTGCCCGGCGACGATGATCAGGTCGGCGCGGTGGAGGTCCTCCAGCAGCACGCTGCCCTTGCCGACGCCGAGGGTTTCGGTCAGCGCCGCGCCGGACGACTCGTGGCACAGGTTGGAGCAGTCGGGCAGGTTGTTGGTGCCGAAGGAGCGGGCGAGGAGCTGGTAGAGGAAGGCGGCCTCGTTGCCGGTGCGGCCGGAGGTGTAGAAGACGGCCTCGTCGGGGGAGTCCAGGGCCCGCAGCTCGTCGGCGATGATGTCGAAGGCCCGCTCCCAGCTCACCGGCTCGTACCGCTCGGCGTCCTCGGCCAGGTACATCGGCTGCGTGAGCCGCCCCTGCCGGCCCAGCCAGTACCCGGAGCGGGTGGCCAGCTCGGCCACGGGGTGCTCGGCGAAGAAGGCGGGGGTGACCCGCCGCAGGGTGGCCTCCTCGGCGACGGCCTTGGCGCCGTTCTCGCAGAACTCCGCGGTGTGCCGCCGCTCCGGCTCGGGCCAGGCGCAGCCGGGGCAGTCGAAGCCGCCGTCCTGGTTGACGTTCAGCAGGGTCAGGGCGGTGCGCCGGACCCCCATCTGCCGCCGTGCCACGCGCAGGGAGTTGACGACGGCGGGCAGCCCGGCGGCGGAGCGCCGCGGGGCGCCGACCTCGGGGGCGTCCTGGACGGGATCGGCCTGGGGCGGCTTGCGCTTCATGACCGACGATCCTGCCACGCGGCACCGGCGTGCGACACCGGTCCGCGGGACCTCGGGGCGGGGATTGTCGGTGGTGCGTGGCAGGATCGGGGGGTGGCCAACAAAGCATCGACAGCGACCGCACCACCGCCCGCGCCGTCCGCGAAGCGCCTGCTCCTGCTGGACGGGCACTCCCTCGCCTACCGGGCGTTCTTCGCGCTGCCCGAGGAGAACTTCTCCACCACCACGGGCCAGCCGACGAACGCCGTCTACGGCTTCGCCTCGATGCTGGCGAACACGCTCCGTGACGAGGAGCCCACGCACCTGGCGGTGGCCTTCGACGTCTCCCGCACGACCTGGCGCTCGGAGGAGTTCGCCGACTACAAGGCGAACCGCACCAAGACCCCGGACAGCTTCAAGGGGCAGGTCGAGCTGATCGGCGAGCTGCTGGACGCGATGAACGTGCGGCGGTTCGCGGTGGAGGGCTACGAGGCGGACGACATCATCGCCACCCTGGCCACCCGGGCGGAGGCCGAGGGCTTCCAGGTGTCGATCGTCACCGGCGACCGCGACTCCTTCCAGCTCGTGAGCGACGCGGTCACGGTGCTGTACCCCACCCGCGGGGTGTCGGAGCTGACGCGCTTCACCCCCGAGAAGGTGGAGGAGAAGTACGGCCTGACGCCCCGGCAGTACCCGGACTTCGCCGCGCTGCGCGGCGACCCGTCGGACAACCTGCCCGGCATCCCCGGCGTGGGGGAGAAGACCGCCGCCAAGTGGATCAGGCAGTTCGGCTCCCTGGAGGAGCTGCTGGAGCGCGCCGGCGAGGTCAAGGGCAAGGTCGGGGAGAAGCTGCGCGAGCACCTGGACTCCGTCCGGCTCAACCGGCGGCTGACGGCGCTGGTGTGCGACGTGGAGCTGCCGGCCTCCCCGGCGGACCTGGCGAGGGCGCCGTACGACCGCAAGGCGCTGGAGGTGGTGCTGGACGCGCTGGAGTTCCGCAACACCGGCTTCCGCGACCGGCTGTACGCCGTGGACCCGGGCGCGGCCGGGGAGGAGGCCGCCCCGGCGGACGGCGTGGAGATCGACGGGGCGATCCTCGGCGCCGGCGAGCTGGCCCCCTGGCTGGCCGAGCACGCCGCGCCCGGCTCCGGTCCGCTGGGCGTGGCCACCGTCGACACCTGGCGGCTCGGCGCGGGCAGCGTCACCGAGATCGCCCTGGCCTCGGCCGCGGGCCCGGCCGTGTGGTTCGACCCCACCCAGCTCGACGAGGCCGACGAGAAGGCGTTCGCCGCCTGGGCCGCCGACGAGGGCCGGCCGAAGGTCGTGCACGACGCCAAGGCGGCGATGCGGGTCTTCGCCGAGCACGGCTGGCGGTTCGGCGGCGTGACGATGGACACCGCGCTCGCGGCCTACCTGGTGCAGCCGGGCCGCCGCTCCTTCGCGCTGGACGCGCTGTCGGTGGAGTTCCTGGGCCGGGAGCTGGCCCGCACCGCCGAGAGCAGCGGGCAGCTCGCCCTGGGCGCCGACGAGGAGGCGGAGGCGGACGCCCTGATGGGCCGGGCCCGCACCATCCTCGACCTGGGCGACGCGCTGGCCGGGCGGCTGGCGGAGGTGGGCGCGGCCGACCTGCTGACGGACCTGGAGCTGCCGACCTCCGCGCTGCTGGCGCGCATGGAGCGCGCGGGCATCGCCGCGGACCGGGCGTGGCTGGAGCGCATGGAGCAGCAGTTCGCCGCGGCCGTCCAGCAGGCGGTGCGGGAGGCGCACGCCTCGGTGGGCCACGAGTTCAACCTCGGCTCGCCCAAGCAGTTGCAGGAGGTGCTCTTCGGCGAGCTGGGCCTGCCGAAGACGAAGCGGACCAAGACGGGCTACACCACCGACGCGGACGCGCTGGCGTGGCTGGCGGCGCAGACCGAGCACGAACTGCCGGTGATCATGCTGCGCTACCGCGAGCAGTCCAAGCTGCGCACCACCGTCGAGGGGCTGATCAAGACGATCGCCGCCGACGGCCGCATCCACACCACCTTCAACCAGACGGTGGCCGCGACGGGGCGGTTGTCATCGGCCGACCCCAACCTGCAGAACATCCCGGTGCGCACCGACGAGGGCCGGGCCATCCGCCGGGGCTTCGTGGTCGGCGAGGGCTACGAGTCGCTGCTGACGGCCGACTACAGCCAGATCGAGCTGCGGGTGATGGCCCACCTGTCGGAGGACGAGGGCCTGATCGAGGCCTTCACCTCCGGCGAGGACCTGCACACCACGGCCGCCTCCCAGGTCTTCGGCGTGCCCAAGGAGCAGGTGGACCCGGAGATGCGCCGCAAGATCAAGGCGATGTCGTACGGGCTGGCCTACGGGCTGTCGGCCTTCGGCCTGTCGCAGCAGCTCGGCATCACGGCCGACGAGGCGCGCAGGCTGATGGACGCCTACTTCGAGCGCTTCGGCGGGGTGCGCGACTACCTCCACCGGGTGGTGGAGGAGGCGCGGGCCACCGGCTACACCCAGACCATCCTCGGCCGCCGCCGCTACCTGCCCGACCTCAACAGCGACAACCGCCAGCGCCGCGAGATGGCCGAGCGGATGGCGCTCAACGCCCCGATCCAGGGCACCGCCGCGGACATCGTGAAGATCGCGATGCTGAAGGTGGACAGGGCGCTGACCGAGGCGAAGCTGCGCTCCAGGATGCTGCTCCAGGTGCACGACGAGATCGTGCTGGAGGTCGCCCCGGGCGAGCGGGCGGAGGTGGAGGAGCTGGTGCGCCGGGAGATGGCCGGGGCCGTCGAGCTGCGGGCCCCGCTGGACGTGTCCGTCGGCTCCGGCGAGAACTGGGAGAGCGCCGCCCACTGAGCCCGGCCCGCACCGGGGCCGCCCCGCCGCCGGCCGCGTGCCGCCCGGTCGGCGGGGCAGCCGTCCGGGCGGCCCGGCGGTGGAGTCGGTGGAGCCGGCGGTGAACGTCCGGTGGAGCGGCCGTGTCCATCGCATCCCCGTGCCGGGATGCGGTGGATCGGGTGCCCAACTTGCCGTAATGTCACCACCGTTGCCGCTCGCCGGGGGAGCAGGGCGGCCGGCGCCCCACGCGCGGGGCGCGCACGGGAACACACGGAGCAGGCAGCGAGCGCAGGGCGCACGGACTGCGCGACACCACAAGACGGCAGTGTGGAGGGGTCTGGCAGATGGCGGCTCGTCTCGGGGGCAGGGTCCGCAGGAGCGTGACCAGCACCGCGATCGCGGCGGCGGCGATGGCCGCGCTCACCGCGTCACAGGGGCCCGGCATGGATCTCGTCCAGCCCGGCGGCAGGGACGCCACCGCCTCACCACCGCTGTCCGACCTGCCCGCCGACGGCAACTCCCCCTACCACACCGAGCTTCCGCCCCTGGTCAAGCCGGACAAGCCCGGCTCGTCCAACGACCTGCCGGGCGCCACCGGCCCCGCCGAGGCGGGCATACCCGCCACCGTCCTGGCCGCCTACAAGAAGGCGGAGAGAACGGTGAACGGCGAGCAGCCCGGCTGCAACCTCCCCTGGCAACTGCTGGCCGCGATAGGCAAGGTGGAGTCCGGGCAGGCCCGCGGCGGCGCGGTGGACGCCGAGGGCACCACCCTCAGCCCGATCCTGGGCCCCGCCCTCAACGGCGTCGGATTCGCGCACATCTCGGACACCGACGGCGGCGCCTACGACGGCGACGGCCGCTACGACCGGGCCGTGGGGCCCATGCAGTTCATCCCCTCCACCTGGGCCACCTGGGGCGCGGACGGAAACGGCGACGGCCGCGAGGACCCCAACAACATCTACGACGCCGCGCTCGCCGCGGGACGCTACCTGTGCGCGGGCGGCAAGGACCTGTCGGACCGGGGCGACCTGGAACGGGCCATCCTCAGCTACAACCACTCCCGGGAGTACCTGCGGACCGTGCTGTCCTGGCTGGAGTTCTACCGCAAGGGCGTCCACGAGGTCCCCGACGGCGAGGGCGTGCTGCCCGAGAGCCCCGGCGCGGGCAACGAGTCCCGGCCCGCGAGGCCGTCCACCGAGCCGACCGCCGACCCCACCTCCCGCCCGTCGGACAGGCCCGGCGGCAAGGGCGGCAAGGGCGGGGAGCCCGGCTCCGGCGGGAGCGCCTCGCCGCACCCGACCGCCTCGGCGACCGGCAGCGTGGGCCCCGGGCCGACCAGGTCCGGCACCCCCACCGCCTCGCCCTCGCCCACCGGATCCGGCTCGCCCACCACCTCGCCCAGCCCGACCCCCACCTGCCCCACGGGCACCCCGACAGGCACTCCGACGGGCACCCCGACGGACACCGCCTCGCCCTCGCCCACCGGGACCGGTTCGCCCACCGCCTCGCCCACCCCGACGCCCACGCCCACCGGGACGGGCGGGACCGAGGAGCCGGACACCCCCTGCGGACCGGAGGACCCGGAAGACCCGGAGAACGAGGACGGCGGGAAGGAGCCGGTCCCCGCCCCGTCCGCCAGCGAGACCGTCTCCGGTCTGGTGGGGCGGCCGGGCGGAGCCGGCTGACCCGCCGCCCGCCCCGCACCCGCGGACCCGTACCCGCCGACCGGCCCCTGCCGCCCACCGCCACCGGTGGGCGGCAGGGGCCGGCGCGCGTCAGCCGTCCCGGTCCGCCCGGCGCGCCGCGGCGGCCGTGCGCCGGGTCGGCTCCGCGGTCGTCGGATCCTCGGGCCAGGGGTGCCGGGGGTAGCGGCCGCGCAGCTCGGCCCGCACCGCGCGGTAGCCGTCGCGCCAGAACGACGCCAGGTCCGCCGTCACGGCGGCGGGCCGCCCCGCGGGCGACAGCAGGTGCACCAGCAGCGGAACCCGCCCGCCCGCCAGGCGCGGCGCCTGGCGCCAGCCGAACAGCTCCTGCAGCTTGACCGCGAGCACCGGCCGCTCGCCGCCGTAGTCCACCCGGATCCGCGACCCGGAGGGCACCTCGATCCGCTCCGGCGCCAGCTCCTCCAGCCGGGCGGCCTCCCCCGTCGCCCACGGCAGCAGGGCGGTCAGCAGCCGCCCGGCGTCCGCCCGCTCCAGGTCGGCCCGGCGGCGCGCGGCGTCCAGCACCGGGCCCAGCCACTCCTCCGCCCGCGCCAGCAGCGCCCCGTCCGAGACGTCCGGCCACGGCTCGCCCAGCTCCCGGTGGAGGAAGGCCAGCCGCTGCCGCAGGGAGCGTGCCTGGGGAGTCCAGTGCAGCAGTTCCGGGCCCTCGCGCCGCAGCCCCTCCAGCAGCGCCGCCCGCACCAGCGCCGGATCGGGCTCCTCCAGCGGGGCGGAGGCCAGCTCCACGGCGCCCAGCCGCTCCACCCGCCGGGCGACGACGTCGCGGCGCCCGGCGGACCAGAGGACCTCCTCGGCCCGGGCGTACAGCGCCCCGGCGGCCCGGCGCGCGGTGTCCTCGTCGACCGCGGCGGCCAGCCGCACCCGCGCCGAGGCCGCCCCCACCGGCCGGTCCGCGACGGCCACGGCCAGCCAGGGGGCGTCGCGCAGCCCGGAGCCCGGGGCGAGTTCCGCCCGCGTCCCGGAGGCCATCAGGTACGTTCGCCCGCCGCGCGAGCGCGCCACCCGCTCGGGGAAGGCCAGCGCCACCACCAGGCCGGCGGCGGCACCGTCCGGCACACTGTCCGGCAGGTCCGCCGGGGCCGCCGGGTCCGCCGGGTCCGCCGGGGTCGGCGGCGCTCCGGACCCGTCCGCCGGCAGGGCGTCCGCCAGCCGGCGGGCCTCCCTCCGCAAGCGGGCGGCGTACGCGTCCCCGCCCCGGCGTGCGGCGCGCCAC
>NZ_DASQNP010000195.1:0-5356 GCF_035644915.1 Streptomyces sp. | reverse complement strand
CCGCTCGTCTGCGCGGCGTTCAACGCCGACTTCGACGGCGACCAGATGGCCGTGCACGTGCCGCTCTCGTTCGAGGCGCAGACCGAGGCGCGCGTCCTCATGCTGTCCTCGAACAACATCCTCAAGCCCTCCGACGGGCGGCCGGTGGCCGAGCCGTCGCAGGACATCGTGCTCGGCTGCTACTTCGCGACGAAGGCGCCGGCCGACTTCGACACGTACGTCAAGGACGCGGCCAAGGCGTCGTCGCTCAAGGCGTTCAGCACCGTGGGCGAGGTCGAGATGGCGATGGCGCTGGGGCGCCTGCAGTACGCCACGCCGATCCGCTACCTGATCGAGGACGAGCAGGGGCGGCGGCACGAGGTGACCACGGCGGGGCGCGTGCTGTTCAACGCGATCATCCCGACGGCGCTGCCGTTCCAGAACCGCGACATGAAGAAGAAGGCGCTCGGCGAGCTCGTGTTCGAGAGCTACCGGCGCGCCGGGCTGTCGGAGACGGTGCAGTTCCTCGACCGGCTCAAGACGTTCGGGTTCACGAACGCGACGCGCGGCGGCGTGTCGATCGGCATCGAGGACCTGCACATCCCGGCCGAGAAGGAGCAGCTGCTGCAGGAGGCCGGCGAGCGCGTCGAGCGCTTCCAGCGGGCCTACGCGACGGGCAACATCACGAACGGCGAGCGCTACAACAAGGTCATCGACACCTGGACGCACGCGAACACGGACATCGCCGACGCCATGGTGAAGTCGCTCCGGCAGGACAAGGGCGGCTTCAACCCGGTGTTCATGATGTTCGACTCGGGCGCGCGCGGCAGCCGCGACCAGATCCGCCAGCTCGCCGGCATGCGCGGCCTGATGGCCAAGCCGCAGAAGAAGCTCACCGGCGGCATCGGCGAGATCATCGAGGCGCCCATCAAGGCGAACTTCCGCGAGGGGCTCTCGACGCTCGAGTACTTCACGTCGACGCACGGCGCGCGGAAGGGCCTGGCCGACACGGCGCTCAAGACGGCCGACGCCGGGTACCTGACGCGGCGCCTCGTGGACGTCGCGCAGGACATGACGATCCAGGAGCACGACTGCGGCACCGAGACCGGGCTCGAGGTCGAGGCGCTGAAGGAGGGCGAGGACGTCATCGAGGCGCTGGCCGAGCGGATCGTCGGCACCGTCGCCGCGGAGGACGTGATCGACCCGCAGATGAGCGGCACGGACGGCCGGCCGCGCGTGCTCGCGGCCAAGGGCACGCTCATCGACGAGGACACGGCGCGCGAGGTCGAGGAGGCCGGGATCGAGCGGGTGAGCATCCGCTCGGTGCTGACGTGCGAGGCCCGCCGCGGGCTGTGCGCGCAGTGCTACGGCCGCAACCTGGCGACCATGCAGATGGTCGACCCGGGCGAGGCGGTGGGGATCATCGCCGCGCAGTCGATCGGCGAGCCGGGCACGCAGCTCACGCTGCGCACCTTCCACATCGGCGGCGCCGCCGCGCGTATCGCCGAGCAGACCGCGCGGCGCAGCAAGGTCGCGGGGACGATCGAGTTCGGCGACCGGCTGGTGTTCGTCACCAACCCGCAGGGGCAGCGCATCGTCACCAGCTACGAGGGCGAGATGACGATCCGCACCACCGGCGAGGCGGCCGGCGGCGCGGGCGCCCGCGTGCAGGTGCCGCTCGGCGCCATCCTCGAGGTGGACAACGGGCAGCAGGTGGCGCGCGACCAGGCGATCTTCACCTGGGACCCGTACACGAACCCGATCATCTCGGACGTGTCGGGCACCATCCGCTTCGTCGACCTCAACGAGGACGAGACGATCGCCGAGGAGCTCGACGAGCTCACCGGCCTGCGCCAGCGCGTCGTGATCGAGGACCGCGAGAAGAAGCTCCACCCGCACATCGAGATCTGGCAGGAGAAGGGCGGCAAGGAGGTGCGCGTCCGCGACTACATCATCCCCGTCGGCGCCGTGCTGATGGTCGACGACGGCGAGCGGGTGGACGCCGGGCGGATCTTCGCGAAGGTGAGCCGCGAGGCGTACAAGACGCGCGACATCACGGGCGGCCTGCCGCGCGTGGCGGAGCTGTTCGAGGCGCGCAAGCCCAAGGACCCGGCGACCATCGCCGAGCAGGACGGCGTGGTGCGCTTCGGCGACATCAAGCGCGGCAAGCGCGAGATCCGCGTGGTGCCGGTCAACGACGACGGCTCGCTCAACGAGGAGGAGTCGCTGACCTACGAGGTGCCGTCGGGCAAGCACCTGCGCGTGCACGAGGGCGACCGCGTGCGCGCCGGCGACCGCCTGTCGGAGGGCCCGGTGAACCCGCACGACATCCTGCGGATCAAGGGGCCGCGCGCGGTGCAGGAGTACCTCCTCAACGAGGTCCAGGAGGTGTACCGCCTGCAGGGCGTGAAGATCAACGACAAGCACATCGGCGTCATCGTCCGCCAGATGCTCCAGAAGAACCGGATCACCGAGCCGGGTGAGACGGAGTTCCTGGAGGGCGAGACGGTGGACCGCACGGTGTTCCTGGACGCCAACCAGGCGGCGTTCGACCGGGGGCAGCGGCCCGCGATCTCCGAGCCGCTGCTGCTCGGGATCACCAAGGCGTCGCTGACCACGCAGTCCTTCATCTCCGCGGCCTCCTTCCAGGAGACCACGCGGGTGCTGACCGACGCCGCCATCCGCGGCGCCCGGGACAACCTGCAGGGGCTGAAGGAGAACATCATCATCGGCCACCTGATCCCCGCCGGCACCGGCATCTACCGGTACCAGGAGGTCGGGTTCGGCGACGAGGGCGCGGCGCAGGCTGCGGCCGCGGTCGCGGAAGAGGCGGCGCGCCAGCCGGTGGAGGCGTAAGTCTCGACTGATTGAACGGCGGGTTTAGGCGTGCCCCCGGCTGGCGCCGGGGTCGGGCTTCGGCTCCGTAAGGCAGCAAACAACGCTGCCTAACGGAGTCGAGCCCCGGGGATACTGCCCCCCGGGTCTCGCCCCTTCGGGCCGAAATCCCTCACGCAGGCTCCGCCGGTACGTGTAGTTCAGTCCGTCTCCCAGAACGGCGAAGCGGCCCCGGGCATCCAGCCCGGGGCCGCTTCGCATTTTCGCTCGTCGTCCGGCGTCTACCCGGCGATCTCCACCTCGTACGCGACGGTGTAGCGGCCGAGCGCCTGGCGGACTCGCTCCTGCACCGTGTCCGGGTCCACGTCCCCCGCCTCTACCTTCAGCCGCACCCGCGTGCCGCGCACGGGGTCGGGCCCTGCCTCCGCAACCACCGCTCCCAGCCCCAGCGCGGCGACCTCCTCGCGGTAGACGTCGGCGGCCTCCAGCCAACTCAGCTGCGGCTTGAAGATCTTGCCCACGGCCGTCAGGGGAATCCGCTCCACGATGCGCACCCCCTTCGGCACGGCGGCGCGCTCCCCGATGCACCCCGCCAGGAAGCGGAGCAGGTCGTCCTCGGAGGCCTCGGCGCCGGGCTTGAGCTGCACGTAGGCGACGGGCACCTCGCCCGCGTGCGGGTCCGGGCGACCCACCGCAGCGGCGAGCGCGACGGCGGGGTGTTCGTGCAGCGGCCCCTCGATGACCCGGGGGTCGATGTTGTGGCCGCCGCGGATGATCAGCTCCTTGCTGCGGCCGGTGAGCCACAGGTAGCCGTCCTCGTCCGTCCGGCCCAGGTCGCCGGTGTTCAGCCACGGGCCGCCCCCGTCCCCCGTGTCGATCCAGGCGTCGCCGTGCTCGGCGCCGCCCCGGTACCCCGCGAACACGTTGGGGCCGCGGGTCGCCACCACCCCGATCTCACCCGGCTCGCACTCCCTTACGTAGCTGCCCTCCCGGTCGAGCACGAGCGTCGCGACCTGCTGGTAGGGGAGCCGCAGTCCCACGGAGCCGACGCGTCTGTCGCCCCGCAGTGGGTTGACGCAGCTCACGCACGTCCCTTCGGTCAGGCCGTACCCTTCCAGGATGCGGACCCCGGTGCGCCGTTCGAACTCCCGGAACACCTCGGTCGGCATGGGGGCGGCGCCGCACAGCGCGAACCGGAGCGAGCCCACGTCGGCGTCGCCGATGGGCACGTCCAGCAGCCCGGAGTAGAGGGTGGGCACGCCGCTGAAGAAGTTCACACCGTAGTGCTCCACGATCTTCCAGAAGGCCGCGGCCACGCCGGGCCCGCGGTATCCCTGCGGCGTCCCGAGGACCACGGTTCCTCCCCGGCTCCAGGGGATCAGCCCCGTGACCAGCACGCCGTTGACGTGGAAGAGGGGGAGCCCGCAGAAGAACACCTGGCCGGGCTGGACGTCCAGGGCGAGCGAGGCGGACCAGGCGTCGAAGACCTGATTGCGGTGCGTGTGCCGGGCGAGCCGCGGGGCGCCGGTGGTCCCGCCGGTGTGGAAGTAGGCGGCAGGGTCGTCAGGCTGGATGCTCCGCCCGCTCGCCAGCCGGTCGCCGGGGTGCTCCGCCATGGCGGGCCGGAGGTCCAGCACGCGGACGCCCGCGATCTCCGGAGCGGGCGCCCTCTCCGCCCCGGGGACGTAGTCGGCCAGGTGCACCCGGAGGACGGTCTCCAGCGTAGGGACCCGGTCCACGATGGAGGCGACCTTCTCCCAAAGGTCGGAGCCGGGAAAGGGGGCGAGCGTGGCGAGGACCCGTGTCCCGGCGGCGCACATGATCTCGGCGATCTGCTCCGGCTCCAGCAGCGGGTTGACCGGGTTGACGATCCCCGCCGCCTCGCCCCCCCAGATCAGGAAGTGCGTCTCGGGGAGGTTGGGGAGGACCAGGGACACCACTTGCTCGCCGTCCACGCCCAGGTCGTGCAGCAGGTTGGCCGTGCGGTGGACCGCCTCCAGCAGCTCTCCGTAGGTGAGGTCGGTCAGGCGGTCGTACGCCGCCGCGGCCGGGAAGAAGCGCAAAGCCGTCCGGTCGACGTGCTGCGCCGCCGCGCGGGCGAGCATCTCGTAGGTGCTGGACGGGAGCTCCCGCTCCCGGAGCGGGACCCGCTCGGCGGCCTCAACGTCGGCCAGGGTGGCGAACCCGGTCATGGGCTTCGATGCTCGAGTGCGTGGTCGGCGGAGAGCGGCGCGAAAGGCCCTGCCGCGCGCCCGGAGGCACAAAGGTGCGCGGGGGAGCGGAAGCGGACAAGAGCGGCCGCCGGACCCCCGCGTCCCGCCCCGGGAGCCGGGGGCGGGGCGTTGACACAATCCCGGAACCCCATTACCTTTCCCGGTCTGTCGCCTAACTCCTGTTGGCGGCGGCGGGGGCGCGGTTCTGCTTCCGCCAGTCTTTTTTTCGTCTATCCCAGGGCTCTCACCGAGTATGCCGACGATCAACCAGCTGGTCCGCAAGGGGCGCGAGGCGCTCGTGACGAAGAGCAAGTCGCCCGCCCTGCGGA
>NZ_DASQNP010000194.1:0-6590 GCF_035644915.1 Streptomyces sp. | reverse complement strand
CCTTCCGTCTGCAACAGCCCCGGGATCAGCAGCGGATCGTAGGAGAAGCGGCTGACGACCTCCGACTCGATGAGCGCGAAGTCGCGGAAGAAGCGCGGCAGTTTCGCCCGGTCCACCTCGTCCTGGAGCACCTCCAGCACTCCCCCGGCCTCCAGCACCCGTTCCGCGCCCGCCGTGAACGCCGCCTTCGCCGGCCGCCGTCCCTGTTCGACCGAGGCGACCTGGTCCAGCGAGTAGCCGATGGCGTCCCCGAGTTCCGGCTGGCTCAACCCGGCCCGCTTGCGCAGGTGTCGGAGCAGCTTGCCGTAGGCCACCCACACTCCCGGCAGGTCCTCGTTCTCCTCCTTCGACCGCACCGTGCGACTGTTCCGCGCGTCCCGCACCGCACTCACGTCCTTCCGTCCCCGATGTGCCCCCATGCCGCCGGGGTGATGACCAACGCGGGCCGGAGCGGCGGGGACACGGACGCGGACCCGTACAACTCCCGTACAAACAACGCGCGCGGGCACGGGCGCCCTCCGTACGACGAAGGCGGCGTACGGCCGTCGTCCCTGGTCGGCGACTTATCCGCTCGCCCACGCTGACGATGTGACCCACCGACAGACCGCCGATGAGCCCTGCGTCCCCACCCACCGGCTGAGCCTGCGCTTCAGCAGCACCAGGCGGGGCGCCCGGCTGGCCCGCCGACTCGCCGTCCAGCAGCTCACCGAGTGGACCGGCCTCCCCCACGACTGCGACGCCGCGCACGCCGTCGCCCTCGTCACGGACGAGCTGGCGGCCAACGCCGTCGCCCACGGCAGCCTCCCCGGCCGGGACTTCCGGCTGACGCTGCTCCTGCCGCCCGAGCCCGTCGTACGGCTCGAGGTGACGGACACCCGCCCGGAACGCCTCCCGCGCCACCCCGCGGCCGTCCCGACGCCGCCCGACGCGGTGTCCGGGCGGGGGCTGTTCCTGGTCGCGGTGTACGCCAGGCGCTGGGGGTGCGAGGTGCGGGACGCGTTCACCAAGACCGTCTGGGCGGAGGTCGCCCGGCCGTCCTGACCGGCGCCTTCCGTACGGGGCGCATCTCGGCGGAGGTCGCCGGCCGGGCCTACAGACGTAGCCGGACGTAAGGAGTCAGCCGTCGGCCCCTCGGCCGGAAGGCCCCGGTGGTGCGGCCGGCACATCCGGTACGGGCAGCACCAGGGCACGGGCGAGAGCGGCCGTGACCTGGAGGGCATGACCGGGCAGTTGCCGGGCGGCCCAGGTGGCGGCCAGCCCCAGGAAGTCGGCCAGGTCGCGCTCCGCTCCGGCGAGCAGGCGCCGCAGTTCACCGGTGGACAGCTCGATCACGGGACTGTCGTCCCGGTCGACGTCCACGGCCAGACGGACCCTGCCGCCGAGCCGTTCGGCGGACGGGGAGGGGTCGTGGCCGAAGGAGGCCCAGCCGTCGCCGTCGAGGACCTCGAGCCAGGCGCCGCGCTCTTCCAACCCGTTGCAGCAGCCCGGCAGCAAGGTGACGCCGGTGGCGGTGTCCGTGACGCGCAGGCCGCCGGGCACGAAGAGGTCGTCCATGGTGAGCAGGCCGTGCAGGAAGGCGCCGATCGGGTCGGCGGGGCGTGCCGGCTGGCCCTCGGACTCCGGCCCGACGTCGTTGCAGCGGGCGATGCGCATGACCGCCGTGCCGACCTCGGCGGGAGTCAGCACGCCACTGAGCGGCATGAAGCCGTACGGCTCGGTCCCGGCCACCGGCCAGAGGGCGAAGTCGTCGGGAGCGTAGACCTCAAGGACGGGCTGCACCACGATCACCCCTGGAGTGTGGGCCATGTCCTCCCTGTGACGCAGCCCGGTTTACGCGGCGGCCCCTGCCCGCCCGGCAGGAACCGGCGCGCTCCCGGTGAGCAGCTCGCGGCCCGGCGGGAAGGAGCCGAGCCGACCGGGGCGGGGAGCCGTACGCCCCCTCTCGGCTGGCGCTCACCGCCGACGGCCACCTCGCCGCGCAGCATGCGGAACCGTCGCAGCACCACACCATCGCCACAGCCAGGGCGGGCCTGTCCCCCGAGCTCCCCGTCGGCCGAAGCAGGCTGCGAGAAAACGCAAGGCTGTGGACCGGCAGCGCGGCACGGACCTTCGCCACGCTCTTCGCGAGGCGAAACAGCGGCGGCGTGATCCACAACGCGCTGCGGTTCTTCTCGAACAGGCAGAGGCGGCGCTCCCTGTGCTGCCGGAACCACAACGCACCCAACTGCTCTACGAAATGGTGGTCTTCCGCAACTGGTTGGCCAACACCCCGGGGAAGAAGGCGAAGTCCAAGCCGAAGCGGCAGACGGCGTCCGGCAAGGCGAAGCTGTCGAAGCAGGAGAAGCGGAGACAGGCCAGGGAGATACAGGCTCGACTGGAGGGCGCGCGTCCGCTTCCCGGCGTCTGAGCCCCGCGCCGACGAACCGGGCCCGCTCACGGCGGGCGCGGCCGTGACGCGGCCCATACTGGGGCCATGCTTCCTCCCACACCTGCGCTCTCGCCCCTCCAGCACCGTCTGTTGCGGGAGTTGGACCTCTCCGACCTTCCGGCCCCCGACACCGGGGCCGCGTCCTTCGCGGCGCGGGGCCTCGACGCGGACGAGGTGCGGGACGCGCTGCCCGCTCTGCTGTGGTCCGGGCTGGTCGAACAGAGGGGCGGCGCGGGCGGCGACCTCGCCCTCACACCGTCCGGGGCGGCGGCCCTGTACGCGGCGGAGTGCGACGAGCTGGCGGCACGGTTGGGCGCGGTGGCGTCCTTCGCGGACACGGTGGCGCGGGGAGCGGCCCCTCGTCCCGCCGGGTACGCGCTGAAGCGCCTCGCGGAGGGAGCGTGGACTCTGGAGCAGGCGGAGGCCCACGTCACGGCAGCCGAGGAGCAGCCCCGGCGGTAGCCCCTTCCCGGCGGTTCACAGGGGTTCCGGGCCGTCGAAGTCCAGGTCGACGCGCCGCCGAGGGCGGTCGGCTTTGGGTTGCGGCGGGAGGACGCCCGCGGAGGTGAGGTCGGCGACGGTGACGACCGGCGATTCCACGATCCTCGTCGTGACATCGTCCTGCGCCGGAGCGAGATCGACCAACCGCCTCAGGACGGATAGCAGATCGATCAGTTCCTCGGTCCACTCCCCCGGCCAGGAGGTGACGTGGATGTCGTCCAGCGGGCTCGTCTTCCGACTGGTGGGGGACGCCTTGCGGTAGCCGAACCACTTCCTGACGATCCGCATGCCGCCGACCTCGTAGTCCCATACCTCCGGCGGAACCCCGCTGAAGACGCCCGGCCCGACGTGGAGGGTGTGTTTCTCCTCGTCGTATCGGAGGGCGTCGGGCACCGCGGTGCCGATGGGGGCGTCGTAGCGCACCTGCCGCGGGTCACCGGGCGGGAACCCGACCCCCTCCGGGCCATTCCTCTGCGCACCGGGAGGGGGGTCGCACTCGCCGTAGGTCACCGCCCAGAGGAACTCGCGGCCGATGGCGACCGCGCGGTGCCACAGGTCCGGGTCGCGGGTGAGGGGTAACCGGATTCCGGGGGTGAGGAGTTCGTCGGCGAACCGTTCGGTGAAGGCACTGTGCCCGGCGACGGCCACGGCGTAGGCGGCGAGGTCGTGCACCGTCACCTCGTCCAGGCCGAGCACGCCGGCCAGGTGCCGGAGCAGGCCGGTGGGCGCGTTGGGGCTGCCGTCCGGGTGGAGGACGGGGTGCACCCTCCCGCCCCGGCCGTTGAAGTGGTGCGTGTCCGGCAGCAGAGCCGTCGCGACCAGCGCCGGTCCGGTACTGATCTCGTGGCTGTGCTGCTGGTTGAGGAACACCTGTCCCGGTTGCAGGGACTCCCACAGGTCAGGCCGTGGGAAGTCGAGCACCCGGTTGTCCGCGACGATCCACTGGCGGTCGAAGCTGCGCAACGCGATCCGTTCGAGCCGCGGACGGGTACGGCGGCTCTCCTCGGCGATGGTCCGGCCGGGGTGCGGGAAACCCGGCAGGGGCGCCGGGCGGGAGTCGAGCCGGCGGTCCCTGGTCTCCTTGAACAGCCGGGCCTTCTCCTCCGGGTCCGTCTCCCCGGTGAGGCGTGCCCATCGGCGGAGGAGAACGTCCCTCGACGGGGAGGTCACCCACGACCGGTTGGCCTTGCTGCCGGGGCTGCCCCAGGGGAAGAGGTCGTTCAGCTCCGGGTGGTCCTCCCAACCCGACGAGGTGGCCGGTGTGAAGGGACGCACCCCATCGCTGTGCGTGTCGCGCCAGCCGCCGTCGTCGATGCCGAGGGCCCGGAGTTGGGCGAACTTCTCCGCGCGCTTCCCGTGGAGCGCCCGGTAGTGCACGCGTGCGGGCCTACCGGGGTCGCGGTCCGCACGCCGTACGAAGACGCAGATGCACAGCGGCTGGGCGACGTGGGGGAACACGCGGTTGGCCACGTCCGAGCGCTGCCCTTCGGGGGTCAGGTTGACGATCCACCCCTCGTCGCACGTCCTGCGCAGGTAGTCGCGCATCCCGCGCCCGGCGGGACCGGTGGCGAACGCCGACGGGGTGATGAAGCAGACGAGCCCGTGCCGCTGGTCCGAGTGCGCGTCGAAGACCTTCCAGGTGGCCCAGCGCCAGAAGTAGACGTACATGTTCTTGAGCGCGTGTTCGTGACGGCCGTTGCCCGGGTGACGGAAGTCGTCCAGCGGCGGGCGGCCCTGGCCCCTGACGCGCTTCTCGATCCAGCCCCCGCGGTCCTCGGCCTTGTCGTCGTAGGGCGGATTGCCGATGACCACGGTGACGGGCACGTTCGCCTTGACGTGGTTGGCGCGGGCGCGCGCCTCGGAGATCGCCGCGTAGGTGGAGGCGAACTGCTCGTCCTGGACGAACGGATCGTCGAGGGTGTCGGTGACGTGGAGGTTCAGCCCGCGGGGCGGGAGCGTGGCGCCGTACTTCCTGAGGAGGTCGGCGGTGCGCAGTTCGGCCACGGCGAAGGGTCCCGTCTGGAGCTCGAAGCCGTAGAGCCGCTCGGCGAGGCGGCCGATCGCGTCGGGGGCCATGGCGTCGCCGTGCCGCTCGGCCGCCTGCCGTGCGACACGATCGATGATCGTGTGGAGGTAGGTGCCGGTGCCCATCGCGGGATCGACGATGCGGACGTCCTCGTCGCCGTAGCCCCGGGCCTTGCCCAGGCGGGTGCGGAGCACGTCCTCGGCGAGGCGGACCATCTCCTCGACCACCTCGTGCGGGGTGTAGTACGAGCCGCTGCGCTGCCGCAGGCCGTCGTCGTAGACGGAGAGGAACGACTCGTACAGGTGGAGGTAGGCGTCGCGGTTGCCGTGCCGGATGGTCTCCCACTCGACGGCGCCGATCGTCCTGGCCAGGAGGTGGAGGGTCACCTCGAACCGCTCGTTGACGTTGTCCGTGAGCAGTTGGAGGGCCTTGCCCATCAGGGCGTGGCCGGCGTTGAGACGGCGGCCGACCTCGTGGAAGTTCGTGTCGGTGACGGGAATGCCCTCGGTGTGGGCGAGGAGGAGCGCGAAGGTGACGGTCTGGGCGTAGCCGTCCGCGAAGGTCGCGTCGTCGGCGGTGGGGAAGAGCAGCCGGCGCCAGTCGCTCCGCAGGCCCGTGAAGGGCCGGTCGCCGGAGGTGGAGTCCGCGTGGTCCGCCTGCGCCTCGGCCCGCAGTTGCTCCCGTACGGCCTCGCGCAGCAGACGGCACAGCGGGGCGAGGTACCGGACGAGCACCGAGACCCGCCGGATCTCCTCCGGTCCCCAGTGGAGCACGTGGTGCACCAGCGTGTCGAAGGCCGCGGGGTTCTCCGCCGTCAGCTTCTCCCCGGCGCTCTTGAGCGCCCCGGTCAGCACGACCTCCTCGCCGACCTGCACGCCGTTCCGGAACAGCCGCCAGTGAGTCCCGTTGGTGTACAGCAGGTTGGGGAGATCACGCAGCCGCTGCCACTGCCGTCTGTCGTGGCCGGTGAAGCCTTCGGGGTCGATGTTCTTGCCCGGCCGCTTCACCTCGACGTATCCGGTGATCTGCCCGTTGACGCGCACGGCGTAGTCGGGGCGGACCCCGAGGTGCGGTATGCGGGTCTCGGGGTGCCAGGTGACCTCGCGCAGGGCGTGGTGCTCCCCCACGGTGCGGAACAGTTGCTCAAGCGGGCCCCGGATGGCGGCCTCGCGGTCACCGGGCCCCGACAGGTTCCGCTTGCACTCCGCGCCGAACGCGGACACGGCGTCCCGGAGCCACTGAAGGCGTGCGTCAGCCATCATTCCCCCCACCCCCTGGGGCCCGATGTGACATCCGGGCCCAACCCCCACGTGATGGGCAGTATGAGGACAACAGCCCTGAAAGGACAGGGTTGTGCAGGAGCTGATTCACTCCGCGCGTGCTCCACGGTGGGCCGGTGATGCGCTTCGGCCGTCGCTTCGACAGCCCCGCGAACCTCCTGGAAGTACCCAACGCCCCCCATGCGGTCGTGCGTCGTGGCACCGGGGCCGTACCTCCGTGCCGGGGAGGGTGAGCGGCTCCACCGAGGTGCGGGCGGTCAACCGAAAGCCCGTCGGCCGGAAGCCCTCAACGGCACCCCTGGTACGGCCGGTCCGGTTGTGTGAGCGCACGGCGACACTCGTAACAGTGCCGCTA
>NZ_DASQNP010000193.1:0-52329 GCF_035644915.1 Streptomyces sp. | reverse complement strand
GGTCCAGCGCCCACTCGACGTCCGCGAACACCTCGCCCAGGTCACCGGGGACCAGCAGCCAGTCACCGTCCGACCGGGGGCGGAGTCCCTCGACGATGCGCCTGTTCTCCTCGTAGCGGACGTGCAGGTCGCTGATGGCGAATAACTTCCCCGTCCGGGGACTGTCGACGGCGGCCATGCCCTGCCCTTCCCGGTGGGGCCCTCCGGCGGCCCTCCCCCTCAGGGTCACCGAGACTGGCAGTGGACGATCCGCCGGGCAACCCCTTTCCCCGCGGACGGGCAGGGGCTTGTCGAGAGGGGGGTGGCCACGGGATATCTTGATGTCGAGCAATGTTGCAGACGTGGAGCGGAGCACACGGTGACTGACTCGACCATCATCTACACGCACACCGACGAGGCCCCGGCCCTGGCGACGTATTCGTTCCTGCCCGTGGTCCGGGCGTACGCCTCGAAGGCCGGGGTCGCTGTGGAGAGCCGTGACATCTCCCTGGCCGGGCGGATCATCGCCGTCTTCCCGGAGTACCTCAAGGAGGACCAGCGGATCGCCGACGCCCTCGCCGAGCTGGGCGAGCTGGCCAGGACTCCCGAGGCCAACATCATCAAGCTGCCGAACATCTCGGCCTCGATCCCGCAGCTCAAGGCGGCGATCGCCGAGCTGCAGCAGCAGGGCTACGCGCTGCCGGACTACCCGGACGACCCGAAGACCGACGAGGAGCGGGAGATCCGCGCCCGCTACGACAAGGTCAAGGGCAGCGCCGTCAACCCGGTGCTCCGCGAGGGCAACTCCGACCGCCGCGCGCCCGCCTCGGTGAAGAACTACGCCAAGACGCACCCGCACCGGATGGGCACCTGGACGCCCGACTCCAGGACGAACGTCGCGCACATGGTGGCCGACGACTTCCGTTCCACCGAGAAGTCCGTGATCGTCACCGAGGACGGTGCGCTGCGCATCGAGCTGGCGGGGGAGGACGGCACCACCACCGTCCTGCGCGAGTCGGTGCCGGTCCGGGCGGGCGAGGTCGTGGACGCGGCCGTCATGCGCGTGGCGGCGCTGCGCGCGTTCCTCAAGGAGCAGGTCGCCCGCGCCAAGGCCGAGGGCGTGCTGTTCTCGGTGCACCTGAAGGCCACGATGATGAAGGTCTCCGACCCGATCATCTTCGGCCACGTGGTGCGGGCCTTCTTCCCGAAGACGTTCGCCGAGTACGGCGAGACGCTCGCTGCGGCCGGCCTGAGCCCGAACGACGGCCTCGGCGCCATCTTCAAGGGCCTGGAGTCGCTGCCCGACGGCGCGAAGATCAAGGAGTCCTTCGAGGCCGAGCTGAACGAGGGCCCCGACCTGGCGATGGTCGACTCCGACCGGGGCATCACCAACCTGCACGTGCCCAGCGACGTCATCGTCGACGCCTCCATGCCGGCGATGATCCGCACCTCCGGCCACATGTGGGGCCCGGACGGCCAGGAGCACGACACCCTCGCCGTCATCCCCGACAGCTCCTACGCCGGCATCTACCAGGCCGTCATCGACGACTGCCGCGCGAACGGCGCCTTCGACCCCGCGACGATGGGTTCGGTGCCCAACGTCGGCCTGATGGCGCAGAAGGCCGAGGAGTACGGCAGCCACGACAAGACCTTCGAGATCCCGAAGGCCGGCACGGTGCGGGTCCTCGACGAGGCCGGCGACGTCGTCCTCGAGCACACCGTGAACCCCGGTGACATCTGGCGCATGTGCCAGACCAAGGACGTGGCGATCCGGGACTGGGTCAAGCTCGCCGTCACCCGCGCCCGCGCGACCGGCGACCCGGCGGTGTTCTGGCTCGACGAGGGCCGCGCCCACGACGCCAACCTCATCGAGAAGGTCAGGACCTACCTGCCCGAGCACGACACCGAGGGCCTGCGGATCGAGATCATGCCGCCGGTCGAGGCGATCAAGTTCTCCCTGGAGCGCATCCGCCGGGGCGAGAACACGATCTCGGTCACCGGCAACGTGCTGCGCGACTACCTGACCGACCTGTTCCCGATCCTGGAGCTGGGCACCAGCGCCAAGATGCTCTCGGTCGTCCCGCTCATCAACGGCGGCGGACTGTTCGAGACCGGCGCCGGCGGCTCCGCGCCCAAGCACGTCCAGCAGCTCGTCAAGGAGAACTACCTGCGCTGGGACAGCCTGGGCGAGTTCCTGGCGCTGGCGGTCAGCTTCGAACACCTGGCGCAGAAGACGGGCAACGCCCGCGCCCAGGTGCTCGCCGACACCCTCGACCGCGCCACCGGCACCTTCCTCAACGAGGACAAGTCGCCCAGCCGCCGACTGGGCGGCATCGACAACCGCGGCAGCCACTTCTACCTGGCGCTCTACTGGGCGCAGGAGCTGGCGAAGCAGACCGACGACGCGGAGCTCGCGCAGGTGTTCGCCCCGCTCGCCGAGACGCTCGCCCAGCAGGAGCAGACGATCGTCGAGGAGCTGATCGCGGTGCAGGGCTCGCCGGTCGACATCGGCGGTTACTACCGCCCCGACCCGGCCAAGGCCTCGGCCGTCATGCGTCCGTCGAAGACCTTCAACCAGGCCCTGGAGACCCTCGGCTGACGCGACGGCCCCCTGCCGTCAGCACCCGTTCCGCCCCGGCCGGCACGCGCCCGGCCGGGGCGGTCCCGTCCCCGCGGGCGTCGAGCGGGACCGGGGCGGGGTGCCCGGCCCCGTGGTGCGCCGCTCCAGGACCGGATCAGGAAACGGCGCAGGCGGGGGCCGGCGGTGACGACGGGGACCGGCGAAGACCAGGGGGAAGGCCGGCGCGGCGCCGGCGATCACGGGGCTGAGCCGGCCGGCGGTCCGCCCTCTGCCGCTCTGATTCGACATATGTCAACATAGAGACATGTCGAACACGAAGGTGCTGCCGGTCCCGGAGCAGGGTGCGGCGCCGTGCTGCCCGCCGCTGACCGAGCGCCCGCTGAGCGCCGAGGAGGCGGAGCGGGCCGCCGTGATGTTCAAGGCCCTCGGCGACCCGGTGCGGCTGAGGCTGTTCTCCCTGGTCGCCTCGCACGCGGGCGGCGAGGCGTGCGTGTGCGACATCTCCGACGTCGGGGTCTCCCAGCCGACCGTCTCCCACCACCTGAAGAAGCTCAAGGAGGCCGGGCTGCTCACCTCCGAGCGGCGCGGCACCTGGGTTTACTACCGGGTCGAGCCCTCGGTGCTCGCCGCCATGGGGCGACTCCTCGCCTCCGCCCGGGCCTGAGCCCCGGGCTCCGCGGGCAGCCGCGGGGCGGACGGGAGCGGGCAGGGGAAGGCACCGACCAGGAGGGGGGAAACCTGGCCGGCGCCGGTCCGAGTGCCGGTGCCGGCGGTGGCGGTCGCCTGCGCGGCGAGTGGCTCTGCGAGGCTTCGGCCGAACGATCGTCCTCGCAGGCAAGGGGTGAGGCCCGGGGACACCGTCCCACCACCGGCACCTGCGATGAGTGCAACCGAGGCCCCGACCCGGAAATTCCATCTCGATTGGGGATCTTCGGTGTGATTCACGTCATCGTCGGCGGGGCGGCGGCGCGGACCCCGCGTCGCGGGCGCGGAGAGCCCGGACCGGCCCCCTCCCCGGACCGTCGGTTTGAACTGCGGGGTCGCCGCCGGGCGTCGAGTGCGCCGCGTCCGGCGGTTCGCGGCCGGTCCTCAGCTCGTACGGCTGCCGCGCGGTGTATGCGGGTAGGTTCCGTTTATGGCTGATGTCGTGGACGCAGACGAACTCCTCCGCCGCATCCGGGTCGCACGCGACTGGGCAGCGGAGCGGGAGGCCGGAATCAGTGAGCGGGCCGACGGAGGCGGTGGTGCCGAGGAATTGACGGCGAGCATCAACCGGGTCGCCTTCGCGGTCGTCCGCGAGGCGCTGGACGAGATCATCAATCCGGGTACGCACCCGGGCTGAACGGGAGGACCGGGCGGCGCCGGCCCCGGACACCGGGCCGGGCGCCGCCGCCCCCGCACGCCCGGCCCGCCTCCTGCGGGCAGCGCGCCTCACGGGGCCAGGGGCTTCGCGGGGCCGCGCACTCACGGGGCCCGCGCCTCACAGGGCGGAGAGGCGGTCGTACTCGGCCCGGGTGACCGGCAGGACGGTGCCGTGCCGGGGCGAGGAGGGCAGGTCGTAGCCGGTGGACATGGTCCACCGGCCCGAGGAGAGGTCGGTCGTCTCGAACGGCACGTAGCCGCGGCCGCCGAACTCGTCGATGAACAGGTACCACTTCTCCTCGGTGTTGGACTTGAACACGGCCGGGCCCTCGCCGCGGCTCAGGCCCGGGCTCGTCCCGGTCGCGCGGCCGATGCAGGTGGCGACGGGATCCCAGGAGGTGTCCAGCAGGTCGGCGGACCGCTCCTGGGTGATGAACTTGCCGCACGGGACGGACGGCGACTGGCTCCGCTCGTCCTTGGTGAAGCGGTGGTACGCGTCCTGGTGCCGGATGACGGTGGAGTCGATCACCGAGTGGCCCGGGTCGTGCCAGACCCCGGCCCCGCCGAAGGTGACGAAGTCGCGCGTGGTCGCGTACAGCATGCGCTGGTGGCTGGTGCCGGTGTGCTGCGGGTCGTCCTCCGCGTACAGCTTGGACGCCCAGAAGACGACGTACCGGCCGCGGGCCTCGTCCCAGTACGCCTCCGGGGCCCAGGTGTTGCCGGCCGTCGGCGGGGACACCCGCACCGACCGCTGCCGGGACCAGTTCACCAGGTCGGCGGACTCCCAGACCATGATCGAGCGGCTGCCGTGGCGCTGCGCGCGGTCCCAGTCGCCGTTGCCGTGGATCCTCAGGTCGGTGGCGATCAGGAAGAACCGGTCGCCCTGCGGCGAGCGGATCAGGAACGGGTCCCGCACCCCCCGCTCGCCGAGCGTGGACCTCAGCACCGGGGCGCCGCCGTTCAACTCGCGCCAGCGCAGCGGGTCGTTGCCGCGGCTGAGGGCCAGGTGGATCTGCTCGCCGTCGGCGGTGTCCTCGCCGGTGAAGTAGACGAACAGGTACCCCGCGTAGGGCTGCGCGGCGGAGGCGGAGCCGGGGGCGCCGGACGGGCCGGCGGCCGCCCCGGGCCCGGCGGCCAGGCTGGTGAGGAGGAGGACGAGCACGCCGGCCAGCAAGGCGGCGGGGCGGCTCGGCAGGCGGATCCCGGGCATGTGTCCCACTTTCCCGAACCAGTGCGGGGGGCTTGAGGAAAGGCCGTGCGGGGAGCGGCGGTACGGGCCGGCCCCGTCAGTATGCGGGGCCCGCCCCCAGGGTCAACCCCGCGCGCACGGACCCGCGCGCACGGACCCGTGGGGGAGCCCGCCCCGCCCGGTCCCGCCCGGCCGCCGGGACGGGGACCGGGGTACGGCACCGCCGTATGGACGGCTGAACCTGTTGGACACGTTTCGTCGATCTGCCCCATGTGCGTGGCGTGAGCGGTCCCGCAGTGGAGCACGGCAACCCCAGGCGCGGTGCCGTCCTGACGGCCGCCCTCACCCCGGGCCTGCACGATGCGCCCGCCGCCGCGGCCGGGGCGCGGGTGGTGATCGTCGCCTCCTCCGCACACCTGCGGTCCCCGGTGGCCTTCGACGACCTCCACTTCGACTTCCGGCCCTATGACGCCCGGGCCGCCTACGGCCGGTCGAAGACGGCGAACATCCTGTTCGCGGTCGCCCTGGCCGACCGGTGGGCCGACGACGGCATCACCGCGAACGCCCTCCACCCCGGCGGCATCATGACGAACCTTCAACGCCATCTCCCCGGGGAGCAGTTGCGCGCCTTCGGCGCGGCCACCTCCGTCCTGCCGGCCGCCTCCCCCCTCGTCGAGGGTGTCACCGGCCGCTGCTTCGAGGACTGCGGCGAGGCCGCGGTCGTGCACGAGCGGGGAAGTCGTGCACGAGCGGGGAAGCGGCATGAGCGGGGAAGCGGCATGAGCGGCCTCGCGCCCTACGCGGTCGACGCCGCCGACGCCGACCGCCTCCGGGAGGAGACGGCCCGGCTCCTCGGGCGCTGATCCCGCCCCGCGGCGGCCCCCGCCCGCCGGGGCGCGGGCCGCCGCGGGACGGGCGCGGGTTAGGGTCCGGGCATGGTCTTCGCCGCCGTGGTCTTCGACTTCTTCGGGACGCTGACGCCGAGCACACCCGCCCGGGTGTGGGACGAGCACGCCGCCCGCAGCGCGGCACCGCTGGGGATACCGGCGCGGACGTGGCGGGCGGCACTGGACGACTCCTTCCCCGAACGGGCCGTCGGGGCGCTGGGCGGCCTGCGGGAGACCTTCCGTACGCTGGCGCGCCGCTGCGGCGTGGAGCCCGACGAGGCCGCCCTGACCGCGGCGTGCGAGGCCAGGCGCGCCGCCCAGGAGGAACTGTTCGTCCTGCGCGAGGACGCGCCGGCGACCGTGGAGGGGATACGGGCCCGGGGGCTGCGGGTGGGCGTGCTCAGCGACTGCACCGTGGAGCTGGCGGAGAGGTGGCCCACGCTGCCGCTGGCCTCCCGCGTGGACGCGGCCGTGCTGTCCTGCCTGGAGGGGCGGCGCAAGCCCGACCCCGGACTCTTCGACCGGATCGCCTCCCGGCTCGGCGTCGAACCGCGCCGGTGCCTGTACGTCGGCGACGGGGGCGGTGACGAGCTCGAGGGCGCCGCCGCGTGCGGGATGACGGCGGTCCTGCTGTGGACCGCGGACCAGGCGGACAACGCGTCCGACAAGGCCCGCGCCCGCAAGGAGCGGTGGTCCGGCCCCCGCGTGGCGTCGCTGTCGCAGGTGCTGTCCGTGCTGGACGGCCCGTCCGCACTCCCGCCGCCGCGGCGGCGGGAGACGGCGGACGACGGCGCCGGGGGCGAGCAGGGGTGAACCCCTCGCCGCCTGCCCGGTGACCGGGGGCGGCTCGCGCCGCCGACGGGGTTCGCCCTCCGGCAGGCCCAGGGCGAACAGGTCGTACCACCGGCCGTCGCGCCGGAGGGCCCGGCACAGCCTGCCTTCCCGGCGAAGCCGACCTTCCGGCGGACCCGGTGGACGTGGTGGGCGGCGCGGTTCCCGGCGACGGCGGTCAGCGGTCCGGTACGGCCGCGTCCTCGCCGAGCCGCGGCGGCGGATCTACGCACCGCGTCGGTGGCGCAGCCGCGCCTCTCGTGCACCTTCTCGCCCCGCCCCGACCGGCGCACCCGGCGTCCCGGCGCCGGCCGTCCGCGTCCTTGCGCTTGCGCGGACACGTGGTGATGCTCGTCAGGGCGTCGTCGCCCCGCCCCCGGGCGTCGAGCGCCCCCACGGCACGGACCCTACGAGACGGGACACCCATGACCGTCGACGACCGCGTGACCGCCGATGCCGTACCGCCCGTACGCGCCGCGCCGCCCGCCCCGCCGGCCGCCCTGCCGGCCAGGGCCGTCGCGGTCGCCGTGATCGCCGCCCTGGTCCTGCCGCTGTCCGCGTGCGGAGGTGGAGGCGGAGGGGAGGGGCCGCGGCCGGCCCCACCGGGTCCGACGGCCCCGCCGGGACCGTCCGCGCCGCCGCTGACCCCGTACGAGTTCTACCGGGCCCGTGCGACGGCCCACGGCCTGGAGGACGCGCTGGCCTGCTCGGAGGTCCGCTGGGACGACAGCCGGTGCGGCGAGGACCTCACCGCCGCGGGGAGGACGGCAGGCGCCGTCGCCCGGTACGTCGAGAAGCGGTTCGCCGCGGGGGAGTACGCGGGCGTCCGGGAGGCCGCGGACAGCGTGGTGGCGGCGGTGAACACCGCCAGGGAATTCGGCTGTTTCGGCACGGGGAGCAGGCCTCCCGGGGAGGACCGGGCGGAGGGCGGGGAGCTGTGCGCCACGATGGTGGGCTACGCGTCCCTGGCGTGGCTCGGTTTCACCGGCGCCGTGGAACAGGAGGGCCGGTAGCGGCGGGACCGGGGCCGGGCCGGTCAGGACGGCGGGGGAGGGGCGTCGCGGTCGTCGAGGTAGTGCGCGCGGCCGTCGTCGTCGAGCCCGACCGGGCCCCGGGGGATGACGCAGAACTCGTTCCCCTCCGGGTCGGCCATGACGAGGAAGCCCCCCTGGTCGTACTGCCCGAGGCGCCGACCGCCCAGCGCCTCGATGCGCCGCTGCTCGGCGACCGGATCCGGCGAGGTGACGTCGAAGTGGACGCGGTTCTTGCCCGCCTTCGGCTCGGCGACCCTCTGGAAGCCCACCATCAGGCCGTCGACGTCCGCGAGCCAGACGTAGGGGCCCTTCCTCGACGCGATCGGCCTGCCCAGGAGGCGGGACCAGAACGAGGCCAGCCGCTCGGGATCGACGCAGTCGATGACGAGGGCCCCGATGTCCATGGAGGTGTCTGTCATTCCCCGATGCTCCCGCGGCGCTGCGGGCCAGAGCCAGTGGACCGCCGAACAGTGACGGGCGGTCGCCGGCGCGCTGCCCGCCCCGACGCGCCCCGCGGAGCTCGGACGGGACCGGTCGTGAGGCGGTGCCCTCCGGGGTGCCCGCCGGTGTCCTCCGCGCCGCCGGACGCCTGACCTTCCACCCGGGGCGAAGGTCTGCCGTCGACGCCATGAGCGCGATGCGGATCTCCCGGCTCGCCGGGCGCTGCGGCGTCCCGGCGACCACGCTGCGGTTCTACGAACACGCCGGCCTGCTGCCCGCCGCCCGGACCAGCCGGTCCCTCCCCTCCGCGGACCGGTGGCGCGCGATGACGCCGAACAGGTCGAAGAGCACGGTGCCGGCCACGCGTCACACCTTCCGCACGGTCACGCCCGCGGCGGCCAGGGCGTCGGTCTCATCGTCCGGGGCGGCCTCGTCGGTGACGACGGCGTGGAGGGCGGAGGCGGGGGCGACGAAGGCGAGGGCGGTGCGGGAGAACTTGGCGGCCTCCGCGACGGCGACGACGCGGCGGGAGGCGTCGATCGCGGCGCGTTTGACGGTGGCGTCGTCCAGGTCGTACGCGGTCAGGCCGTCGGCCGCGGTCAGTCCGCAGCAGCCGATGACGGCGGTGTCGAAGCGCAGGGCGGCCAGTGACGCCGTGGTCAGCGGGCCCGTCAGCGCCAGCTCGCCCGGCCGGGGCCGGCCGCCGGGCACCAGCAGCGTCAGATGCGGCGCCCCGGCCAGCGCGTTCACCGCGTGGAGGGAGAGCGGCATGACGGTCAGGCGGCGGTGGACGAGCGCGCGGGCCACCTCCAGGCAGGTGGTGCCGCTGTCGAGGACGACGGACTCGCCGTCGGAGATCAGCCCGGCCACCTCCTCGGCGATGCGCCGCTTGGCCTCCTGGCCCTCCTGCGACCGCAGGGCGAACGGGGGCTCCTCCCCGCGCAGCAGCAGGCTCCTGGCCCCTCCCCGGTAGCGCTCCAGGACGCCCTGCGCGGCCAGGACCTCCAGGTCGCGGCGGATGGTCATCTCCGAGGCGCCGGTCAGCCCGGCCAGCTCCGCGACGCCCATGCGGCCCGCCTCGCGTACGGCCTCGGTGATCCGCCTCAAACGGTCTGTGCTCGCCATGCGCCTATTGAACATCAGGATTGTTTGAAACCCAATCTTTCGAACAGTGATTTTGTTGTCTATGGTCGTCGCATGGAAAGAAACCTCCGGGCCGCCCGGCTGGCCACCTTCGCCTACTTCGCCCTGAACGGCTTCGTCCTGGGCATGTGGGTCGTCCACATCCCCGCCGTCGAGGACCGGACGGGGATCGGCCACGCCGTGCTCGGCTGGCTCCTGCTGCTGCTCGGCGCGGGGGCCTTCGCGGGCATGCAGCTCACCGGCCCGCTCGCCGACCGCTTCGGCGCCCGTACCGTCGTGCCGGTCAGTGCCGCGCTGTGCAGCGCGGCACTGGTCCTGCCGGGACTGGCCGGCAACGCCTGGACGCTGGGGGCGGCCCTGCTGGCGCTCGGCTTCGGCAACGGCTGCCTGGACGTCGCCATGAACGCCCACGCCGTCCAGGTCGAGCGCGGCTACCGGCGGCCCGTCATGTCCGCCTTCCACGCCACCTTCTCCCTCGGCGGCGTCCTCGCCTCGCTGGTCGGCGCCCGGACGCTCGGCTGGGGCTGGAACCCGGCGGCGACCCTGGGCGCGATGGCGCTCCTCGGCCTGGCCGTCGCCGCGCTGGCCGCCCCCGCGCTGCTGCGGCCCGAACCCGCCCGCACCGCCGGAGCCTCCGGCGCGGAGGCCCGGACCGGGACGGACACCGGGGCGGAGGGGATCCGGCGCCGTACGCCCCGGCGCATCTGGCTGCTGGCCGTGCTCGCGCTGATGCTCATGCTGAGCGAAGGCGTGGCCAACGACTGGAGCGTGCTCCACCTGCGGGACGTCCTGGACGCGCCCGAGGCCACCGCCGCCCTCGCCTACGGCGCCTTCTCCACCGCCATGACCGCCGGGCGCCTGCTCGCCGACCGGGTGGTCGCGCGCTTCGGCCCGGTGGCCGTCGTCCGCCACGGTGCCGCCACGGCCGCGCTCGGCCTGGCGGTGGCCGCGCTGTCCCCGTGGATCCCCCTGGCCCTGGGCGGCTGGACGCTGTTCGGCATCGGCCTGTCCGGCAGCGTCCCCCAGCTCTTCAGCGCCGCCGGCCACGCCGACCGGGACGCCGCCGGGGCCAACGTCTCCCGCGTCGCGGGGCTCGGCTACCTCGGCATGCTCGCCGGGCCCGCCGTCATCGGCCCGCTGACCCACCTCGTCCCGCTCAACCTCACCTTCCTGCTGCCCGTGGCGCTCTGTGCCGTGGCCGCCTGGCAGGCCGGCGTCCTGCGCCCCGAGGACGCCGCGGCCGGGGGGACGGACGGCGCCCCCGGCCCGCCCGGGGCCGTGCACGCCGGGGACTCGCGGACCGCGCCCGCGACGGCGGAGCGGCACGGCGGCTGAGGCGGTGCGGGGACGCCGGCCCGCCGCGGCCGGGCCTTGCGGAACTGGGCTCTCCGCACGTCTTCACAGGAGAAACCGGTTTTGTTACGGTGCGCCCTGGGAGCGCTCCCATTCCACTGGTTCCGCCCACCGGCCACAGCCGGTGAGAAGTCCCTGTCGTCGATCAGCGAAAGATGTGGCGGTACAGATGCTCTCCATCGGCAAGACCACTGTCGGGCGAGCGTTAGCGGTCCTGGGGTCCTCCCTGGCGCTGCTCACGACCTTCGCCACGGGCAACGCCTCCGCGCACGGCGCGGTCAGCGACCCGCCCTCACGCCACTACGGCTGCTACCAGCGGTGGGCCAGCAACTGGCAGTCGCCGGAGATGGCCACCCAGGACCCGATGTGCCACCAGGCGTGGCAGGCCGACCCCAGCGCCATGTGGAACTGGAACGGCCTGCTGCGCGACGGGGTCGGGGGCAACCACCAGGCCGCCGTCCCCGACGGGCAGCTCTGCAGCGGCGGCATGACCCAGAACGGGCGCTACGCCGCCCTGGACACCCCGGGGCCCTGGAAGACCGTGGACCGCCCCAACCGGTTCAGGCTGAACCTGCTCGACCAGTCGTCGCACGGCGCCGACTACATCCGCGTCTACGTCACCAAGCAGGGCTTCGACCCGACCAGGCAGCGCCTGCGCTGGAGCGACCTGGAACTGGTGACCCAGACGGGCCGCATGCCCACGGGCACCACGACCACCGTCGACGTGAACGCGCCGGGACGCACCGGCCACCACGTCGTCTACACGGTCTGGCAGGCCAGCCACCTCGACCAGGCGTACTACTTCTGCAGCGACGTGAAGTTCACCGGATGACGGCGGGTACGGGGACCGGGGTGCTCCCCGGTCCCCGCCGCTCCGCGGCCCCCGCCCCGCCGCCCCCGCGGCGGGGCGGGGGCACGAGGCCGTCCGGCCGGGACGGGGCGAACGGTCCCTCCGCACCGGCGGGCACGGACGGCCCGGGACCGCGTCTCAGGGCTTGTAGGCGACCGCGGCGTAGCAGGCGGCCTCGGCGTCGGTGACGTTGCCGGGCTCGTCCTCGGAGTCGGGACGCCACCGGTGGGAGACGGCGATGCCCGGCTCGACCAGCTCCCAGCCGTCGAAGAACCGGGCGAACTCCTCCCGGGTGCGGGCCTGCAGGGGCGTTCCGGCGGCGCGGTAGACCTCCGTCGCGCGGGCGACGCCCTCGGGGTCGAAGTCGGGCGTGGCATGGCTGATGACCAGGGCACTGCCCGACGGCAGGGCCTTCTTGAAGTACTCGACGATCTCGTGCGCCCGGTGCTCGCCGGGTACGAAGTGCAGCAGCGCGTTGAGGCTGAGCGCCACCGGCCGCTCCAGGTCGAGGGTCTCGCGCACCTCGGGCGCGTTCAGCACGGCGGCCGGGTCGGTGACGTCGGCCTGGGTGTAGGCGGTGCGCCCGGCGGGGTGGCTGCGCAGCAGGGCCTGGGCGTGGGCGAGGACGATGGGGTCGTTGTCGGCGTAGACCACCCGTGACTCGGGTGCCACCTCCTGGGCCACTTCGTGGAGGTTGGGGGAGGTGGGGATGCCGGTGCCGATGTCGAGGAACTGGCGCATCCCGCTGCGGGCCAGGTAGCGGGTGGAGCGGTGCATGAACCGCCGGTTGGCGCGGGCGGCGACCAGAGCGGCGGGGAAGGCGGCCAGGGCCCGGCCGGCGGCCTCGCGGTCGGCGGGGAAGTTGGTGTGGCCGCCGAGGTAGTAGTCGTACATGCGGGCGGAGTGCGCCCGGTCCAGCTCCAGGTCGACCACGCCGTCGTCGGTCGCCGATTCGGACACCCTGGATCCCTTCCTTCGTCCCGGTCGGTTTGACGTGCCGTCACTTCCGCTGCCGGCCGGGCCGGCCGCGCGGACGGACCAACTCTCCCTGAAACATCGTCAGTTGGGAAGCCGAGGTGTACCGTACTCTCTGCCTCGGCCGCCGCGAGGGTAATCACGTCATTACTCCGGGCTTATCTTTTGGAAAAATCGGCACCCGAAGGCCCCATGATCCGATTGGCTGGTGAATCACGACCGACCCCTCGCGCCGGCTGCCGAATCCACCGCGGAGCGCCGCGGTGACCGGCGGGACGGGGCACCCCGTGACCGACGACCCCGACCACAGACTCACGGAGCCGGGAACGACCCGCGGTGAACAAACCCGACAACGTCCCCATCGACGTGGACGACAACCCCCCACCCGTCCCCCTGCAGCGGATGGCCCTGACCTTCGAAGCCTTCCACGAGTACCACCACAGGCTGTGGCTGCGGTACGCCCAGACCCAGGTGGGCAGCCGTGCCGGCGCGGAGGCGGTCGTGGAGGCCGCCGGCCGCCACCTGTTACGCGACTGGGCCCACGCGCTGGAACAGGAGTCCGTCCCCGCGTACGCGTGGGCGGTGCTCAAGGAGCACATCCGGGCCTGGCTGGACGACCACGGCCGGGAACCGGCCCTGGTGGAGACGGCCGCCTTCGACGCCGCCTGCCGCGCGCGCCTGCTGCCCGAACTGCGGGACGAGTTCGCGGTCCTGGAGAGCGGCATCGGCCTGTACTCGGCCATCGCCGCACTGCCCGAACGGCAGTACGACGCCATCGTGCTGCGCTACGTACTGGGCTGCACCGACGAGGAGGTCGCCGAGTACCTGGGCTGCGGCCCGGCCGCCCTGCGCTCGCGGGTGCGGCACGCCAAGAGGAGGCTGGCGGCCAGCCTGAACCTGCCACGGGACCACACGACAGGAGGGCGGTGACGTGCGCGGCACCCACGAACACCGGACGATCGACGCACTGCTGGAGGAGGCGGAGGTCCTCGGCGGTGCGTACGACGACTACGACTCCGCCGCCGCCCGGGAACGCCTCGCCCGCGGCCAGGCCGACACCCGGCTCCCGGCACCGCGCCGCTCGCCGGAACAGGGGGACCGGCCGTCCCCGCCGGACCGGCCGGCGGCCGCGGGGCGGCGGTACCGCACCGCACACGAACAGGCCGCCCACGACCTCGACCTGGCGATCTCCCTGGTCGTGGGCGCCCCCCGGGCGGCGGACAGCCTCGCGCGGCTGGTCGACCACCGGCGTGTCGATCCCGAGGGGGCGCTGGTCTTCGGCTGCCTCCTCCACCTGGTAGGTCACCGGGAGGCGGCCCAGTTCTGGTGGCAGTTCGCGGCCGGCGGCGGCAGTCGCACCGCGGCCTTCTGCCTCTACCTCCACCACCGGTGCCTCGCGGAGTTCCGGGACGCCGAGTACTGGCGCGACCAGACCGCCCGCCTGAGGGGCGCGCACCGCGCCTCCCGCGCGCCCGCCGCCTCCGCACCGGGGCTGCGCGGCTTCCTGCTGCCGGACGCGATCCGCCGGGACCTGCTCAGGCAGTGCCACCGCGGGCGGCATCCCCGGCTGCCGCCCGCGGTGGAGGCCGTCCTCAACCGGCTGCGCGTCACCGGCGACGACGAGGACTTCGGCGAGATCCCCCAGCCCGCCCCGGGACTCCCCGCCGAACTCGCCAGGTCACGGACGGGCTGAGCCCCTGCGGGCCGGACGCGTGCGCGCCGGCGGCCGTCCCGTCCTGGACGCCGTCCGGGCAGCGGTCGCCGGGCGGCGCGACAGGCGCGAGGGAGCCGGACCCGGGACCGGGGGCACGTTTCCGGTCAAGAAAAAGCGTGCCAAGCGCATCGCGGTCCCCGTCGCCCGGCCACCCGGCGGCCCACCAGGAGCGATGTCGGCGGGGCGGTGCAGAATCCCGACGGACGTGATCGGGAGGAGCACCATGCTGGAAGGGCTGCGGAAGATCGACTGGGGGTCGATGCGCCATGCGTACGGCCGGGCGAAGGACGTGCCCGAGCTGTTGCTGGGGCTCGCCTCCGGCGATCCGGCGGAGCGCGAGGCCGCCTTGAAGGAGATGTACGGCGTCGTGCACCACCAGGGGGGCGTCTACGACTCCACGCTGGCCTGCATCCCGTTCCTGTTCGAGCTGATCGCCGATCCCGCCGTCGGCGACCGCGGCAAGGTGATCGGTCTGATCGCCTCCATCTGGGAGTCCACCACCGAGGGCCTCGCGAGCGCCGGGAATCCGGAGGGCCCGGAGGACTTCGGGGAGGACTGCCCGGAGGACTCCGCTGAGGAAGAGGAGGAGGACGGCGGGGGCGACGAGGACCGCGAGGAGGACCACGGGGGCGAGGACGTCCAGGACGCCCAGGACGAGAACGACGAGGACGAGGAAGCCGACGAGGACGACTTCGAGGAGGTGGACCCGAGGTCCTGGTGGGCCGCCCACCGGGTGGCGGGCGCCGCCGTCCGCACCGGGGCCGGCACCCTCCTCTCCCTGGTGGACGACGCCGACCCCGGGGTGCGCCGGGCGGTGCCGGCCGCGCTGGTCAGGCTCCACGACGACGGACGGCACGTGCTGTCGGTGCTCCGGGAGCGGCTGCCGCTGGAGCGGGACGGCGAGGTCCGGTCGGCGCTGATGCGGGAGGCGGCCGAAATCGCCCTGAGGAGAGGAGAGTTGAGGAACGAAGCCGTCGCGCTGCTCGACGGGCTCCGGCAGGACGGCACCGATCCCGCCGAGCGGCTCACGGCCCTCGCCCAGTTGGGGCGCTGCGCCCCCGAGCGGCTCCCCGCCGAGATCGTGCCCACGGTCACCGGCCTGCTCGACCGGCTGCACGAGACCGGGGCGAGCGCGAAGGGCGCCGCAGTGAACACCGTGCCCCTGCTGCGCACCCTGCACAACGCCCTGGGCGACCGGGTGGCCGAGAGCATCGAGCTGATCGTCCACCAGCTCCGCTCACCCGACCCGGACGGGCGCGAGGACGCCCTGTGGACGAGTTCCATGACGGTCCGCTGCCGGCGCGGATCGTACGGGGAGGTGGTGGAGCTGGTCGGGCGGGCGCTCGCCGACCCCGAGCCCCGGGTGAGGAAGGCCGCCACCGCCGTGCTGAAGGACTTCACCGGCCTGACCGGGCCCATCGCCGACCACCTGGCGGCGTGCGTGGCGGCGGACCCGGACGGGGGCGTCGTGACGTGGCCGTCCGGCGGTGCGGCGGTCGGCGGCGTGCTGGAGGCGCTCGCCCGGCTGGGCGACCCGCGCGCCGTGCCGTACCTGGCCGCCGCGCTGGAAGGGCCCGAAGTCCCCTACGGCCTGGGCGGACTGATCGGCGACTCGGGCGGTTTCGGCGAGCACGGCGCCCCGCTCGTACCCCTGCTGCGCCGCCGGCTGGCGGAGGACCCGCTCGACGGGGACGCGTACGGCCGGGTCACGCCCCTGCTCTCCGGCCTGACCGCGCTCCGCTCCGCCGACGCCCTCCCGGAGGTGCTGCGCGTGGTGCGCGAGGCGTCGGGATGGCGGGGCGACCTGATCCGCCGGGCGGCCCTGCGCGCCGTCGCGGCCTTCGGGCCCGCCGCGGACGAGGCCGGGCCACACCTGCGGGCGCTGCTGTCCGGCTCCGGCACGGACGCCGGGACGGCCGTCGCCGCCGCGGCGGCACTGTGGGCGGTGGAGGGCGACGGCGGGACCGTCCTGCCCGCGCTGTGCGCCGTGTTCGACGCGGGGGAACCAGGGCCCCGGTACGAGGCCGTCGTGGCGCTGGGGGGCCTCGGGCCCGCCGCCGCGGGAGCCGCGCCACGACTGCGCCGGCTGCTCGCGGAGGAGGACCACCTGCGGACGCGGATCGACACCGCGACCGCCCTGTGGCGGGTGGCGCGGGACGCCGGGACCGTCCTGCCGGTCCTGTGCGCGGCGTGGGAGGAGAACGTCCACATCCGCGGGCCGATCGCCGACTGCCTGGTGGAGATGGGCGCCGCCGCAGCACCGGCGGCGCCGCTGCTGCGCGCCGAACTCGCCGAGACCCGCCGCCACACCTTCGAGCCCGGCCGCAGCAGCCCCTACGACGTCGCCGAGGACGAGGCGCTGCTGCGGGTGTGCCGTCGCCTCCTGGAACGGGTTCCGCAGGCCGCCGGCGGGCACTGACAGCCACTGACGGGCGGTCACGGATTCCCCTGCGGACGGGCGGGGCGGACGCGCGCCCCGCCCGATGGCGCGGAAAAGTGTGCCAGGCGAAGTGCCGCCGGATTCCCGCGACCTCACGGACCGCGAGCCGGGCAGGCGGACGCCGAGCGGAGCGACACAGGTGCTCGGGCAGCGGGAATCCCGCGTCCGGCCAGGGCGCTTCCACCGGTCGTGCCGCCGGTGCCGCTCGTCCCGATCGGGCAGCACGGGCGGGCGCGCCGGGGGACGGCCTGCCGCACCCGCCGGAGCCGCCGGACCGGAAGCCCCCGAGCGGGTTCAGGAGAGCAGGAAGTCGGCCTTTCCCTCCTTGACGCCCCTGATGAACGCGGCGATCTCCTCCCGGGTGTAGATCAGCGCCGGACCGTCGGGGTCGGTGGACTGGCGGAGGGCGACCCGCCCGTCGGGCAGCTTCCTGACCTCCAGGCAGTTGCCGCCGTTCTCCCCGCTCCACGGCCTCCGCCAGCCCTCGGTGCCGAGGTCGCGGGCGCGCATGCCGTTGTATATGCGGTCCATTCGGAACTCCTCGCGCAGGCTTCGGAGGATCTCCCTCGTGCGTCGTGCTGCTGCCGCCCGGGCCGGCACGCGGCCGGGAGTCCGGGGCGGGGGCGGCCCCGGCGCGCCCCGCCCGCGGCCGGTGGCGGTCGGCGGCGGTCGGGGGGCACCGGGGCTCGCTCACCCGGCGTCCCCGCCGGTCTCCCGGCCGTGCTCCGCAGTGTGCCACGCCCCCCGGAGGCGCCGGCACCCCGCACCGGGAGGACCGCACGGTCGTCCGGCGGGCGTCAGCCGACGGTGGGGACGTACTTGTAGCCGACGCGCCGGACGGTGGCGATGCTGTCCCGGTGGGTGGGGCCGAGCTTGCGGCGGAGTCTGGCGATGTGGACGTCGATGGTGCGGCCGTCGCCCGGGTGGTCGTAGCCCCACACGACCGCCATCAGGTGGGCGCGGGTGTGCACCCGGTACGGGTGGGCCACCAGATGGGCCAGCAGCTCGAACTCCAGGTAGGTGAGGTCCAGGGGGCGCCCGTCGAGCGAGGCCGTGTGCCGGTCGGGGTCGATGTGGAGCCCCGGCGCCGGTTCGGACGGCGGTTGCGGCGTGTCCGGCAGCGGCGTGTCCGGACGTGGTGCCTCCGCTTCCAGGGTCTCCGGCAACGGAGTCTCCAGGCGGTGGACCGTGAGGCCCGGCGCGAACAGGTCGGAGATCCGGGCGTGTTCCGGGGCGAGCACCACGTAGGCGACCAGTTGTCCGGGGGCGCGGTGGTCGGTTCGCACGGCCCGCAGGTGGCGGTGGCCGGCGGGGGTGTGGGGACCGGTGGGGGCGGTGATGGGGCGGTGCACCGTGATCGCTCCTTCGTGTGGACGGCGGGGCGGGCGCGGCCGTGGATGACCGCGCCCGCGGAATCGGATGGACAGGTGGGATCGGGCCGCGCGGGGGGTGGTGCGGGACCTCGTCCCTCCTGCGCGGGGCGTACGGCGGGCGTCCCGGCGCCGGGTCGGTCCGTCCGGGACACGGGTGGTCAGAGGAGGGGGACGGCCGTGCTGTCGAGCGCGGTGGTGAGGGGGAGGGCGTTGATGAAGTCGTCGAGGACGTCGAACAGACGCAGCTCCGCCTCGGGGACGAGCCGGACCGTGCCGTCCGGCTGCCGTTCGATGGACTTGTCCAGCAGGAAACAGCCGTTGACCACGTGGCGGGCGCCCAGCGCCGCCAGCACCGGGCGCAGCGCGTAGTCCAGGGACAGGACGTGGGCGATGCTGCCGCCGGTGACCAGCGGAAGCACGGTCTTCCCCGCCAGGCCGGCCTGCGGCAGCAGGTCCAGGAACGCCTTGAGCAGGCCGCTGTAGGAGGCCTTGTACACCGGAGTGGCCACGATCAGCCCGTCGGCCGCGGCGACCTGGTCGAGGGCGTCGCGCAGCCGGGGGGCATCGGCCCGGCCGGCCAGCAGGTCGGCGGCGGGGAGTTCGCGGACCACGAGGTGGTCCGCGTCGTAGCCGGTGGCCGACAGCCGGATGATGGCCTGTTCGACCAGCAGCGCGGTGCGCGAATCCCGGGAGGGGCTTCCGGAGAGAGCGAGGATGGTGCTCATAAGCGATGTCACTCCACTGGTGGAAGGTGTGATGTAAAGACGGAAAAGGAGCAGGATGATGATGCGGGACGAAATGCATGAATAATTTCCGGGGCGGATTCCCCCGCTGCGGACGGCATGCCGGTCCCAGGTGTTCCGGGCACGGTCCGGCAAAAAAGGGGGGAAATGCGCTGATGCGGTGGAACGGGAAAGCCGCGCCGGGGGAGCCCGAAGGGCGCGTCCGGGCTCCGGACGGCATGGGCGCCATGGAAAGTGCAGGTGGCGCGGGGGACGGCCGACGGCTCAGCGAGTGACGTGACAGAGGGCGCTGGCGTGCCGTCGCAGATCGACGTGCAGGCGCGCTACGAGCGTCTCGACGTTCCCCATGGCACACAACAATGACAGCGGCGATGTTCTGCGTCAATGTCTTCCGTGGATTTCTCGCCATGCGAAACCCCCGGGTCCGGGGCGTGCGGAAACCGGGGGCGGGAAATGCGGGGGAGGGGGGTGGGGTGGTCGAATCCATCGGTCGGAAAAGCGGGGCGAAGGAGGGGAAGGAGGGAGTGGAGCCGTCCGGCGCAACGGCGCCACTCCCTCCCGCTCAGATCGCCGCCGGCGCGTTGTCGCGGTCGGTGTCGGCGGGGGCGTCGGCGGCCGGAGCCGGGTCGGCGGCGGGACGGCGGCGGTGCTCGCGGATGGAGTAGGCGAGGGCGGCGGCCCACAGCGCGTAGAGGGCGGCGTAGACGGCGTAGCGGGTGGCGTCGCCGGCGTCGATCCAGTCGCTCTTCAGCAGGGTGCGGGTGTTGGTGACGATGATCAGGCCGCCCACGGCCGACCCCAGGATGCGGGGAGGCACGTGGCGGACCAGCCATGCGGCGATCGGCGCGGCGACCAAGCCGCCGGCGAGCAGGGCGCCCGCCCAGGCCATGTCGACGCCCTCGGAGCCGATTCCGGCCAGGAAGCCCAGGCTGGCGGCGACGGCGACGAGGAACTCGCTGGTGTCGATGGAGCCGATCACCTTGCGGGGCTCCAGACGGCCGCTGGCCAGGATGGCGGGGGTGCCCACCGGGCCCCAGCCGCCTCCGCCGGTGGCGTCGACGAAACCGGCCACCAGCCCCAGCGGGGAGAGGAATCTTTTGCGCAGCGGCTTGCCGAGGCGGTCGGTCGGCAGTCCGGCGAAGGTGAAGCGGGTCAGGACGTAGGCGCCGAGGGCGAGCAGGATGAGGGACATCACGGGCGCGGCGGCCTCGGTGGACAGGGTGGAGAGGAAGGTCGCGCCGGCGAAGGCCCCGACGGCGCCGGGAACGCCGATCTTGGCCACCACGCGCCAGTCGACGTTGCCGAACCGCCAGTGCGCGACGCCGGATGCCAGCGTGGTGCCTATCTCCGCCAGGTGCACGGTGGCCGAGGCGGCCGCCGGATTGGTGCCGACGGCCAGCAGCAGGGTGGTGGAGGTCACCCCGTAGGCCATTCCCAGACTGCCGTCGACCAGTTGGGCCCCCAGGCCGACCAGCGCCAGCACGATCAGTGTCCGCATGCCGCGCCCACCCCTTCTCGTATTTCCTAGTTTCCCTACCGGGTATGTGGGAAAACTGTCGCGGCCGTTCCGCCCCCGGTCAAGGAGTGTCCGCACTGTGGACGGCGGAAGTGAGACGGCGAGCCGTGCGTCGTGTGACGCACCGTGGGTTCTCCCGAGCCGTGCCGAACCCCCGGCGCCGTGGCCGGGGTTCGCCCCCCGCCCGGTGCCCCTGCCCGGCCTGACGCGGCGTCGGAGCTCCCGGGGCGTTCCCGCCGAAAACCGTTCGGCCGGGACGGCCCGCGGCCGGATCATGGACGAGTGACGTCAACCGAATCGGCAGCCGGCGACCTGCAGGAACACGCCGCCCTCTGGAGCGTGGGAGAGATCCGTGCCGGCGATGTCGTCAGCGCCGCCTGTGACGCGCTCGTCGCCGGGCTCGACAGCCCCGGGCTGCGGGCCCTGGCCGCTTGCACACGCGCCGAGGCGGACTACGACGTGCGCGAGTTGCTCCCCCTGGCACTGGAGGAACTCGGCCTCACCTTCTACCCGTTCGGCAGCGATACCGGCCGGGAGGCCGCCGCGCGAGCGCTCGCACGCCGCATGCTCGCCGGTGAGCTGACACCCCGGGACCTCACCCGCCGCATCCACCGGCGTCACGGACACGACCTGGCCCTGACCGAACGGCTCGCCGAGCTCGACGACGAGTACGACATCCTCGAATACGACGACGAGTACGGCATCTTCGAACACGGCGACAGGACAGTGGCCCGGATCGATGCCGAGGTCATCGCCGAAGCCCGCCGCCTCGCGGCCCAGCCCCGCGTTCCCGGCGAACACGTGGACGACCCCGGCTGACGCGCACGGGCCGGCTCACGAGTCCCCGCCGAGCGGGTCCCGGTTCCGCCGGACCCGCGGGGCTCCCGGATCGAGGGGCAGCGGTCGGCCGGTCCCCGGGCCGTCTAGCCGCGGCAGGCCGCCCTCCCGGCCGGCGGTGACCGGGAGCGGCGTCACCCGGACGCTCCCGCCCGGACCCGGAGGGTCACGGGGCGGGGTCAGGGGTTCGTCCAGGCCGCGGGGTCGTCGGCCAGGGTGTGCACCAGGTCGGGCAGGCGGTCCTCGGCCACGTCGGCCAGCGTGACCTCGTCCAGGATCTTGCGGACGTTGGCGCGCAGCGCGATCCACAGCGGCAGCAGCGACTGCGCGGGGCCGGTGTAGGACAGCTCCGGCGGACGCGCGCCCCGTACCGAGACCAGCGGGCCGTCCACCACGCGGATCACGTCGGCGATGGTGATGGTGTCCGCGGGCGCGGCCAGCCGGTGGCCGCCGTTGCCCCCGCGCTGGCTGATCACCAGCCTGCCGCGGCGCAGGTCGGTCAGGATGCCTTCCAGGAACTTGTGCGGGATGCCCTGCGCCGCGGCGATCGCCTCGGCCTTGACCGGGACGCCGTCCTTCGCGGCCGCCAGCTCCAGCAGGGCCCGCACCGCATAGTCCGCTCTCGCCGAGATCCGCATACCGGCATTATCCGCCGCCGGGCACCGCCGCCGCGCCCCGGGCCCGCCCGCGCGGACCGCTCACAGCTTGCGGTAGGCGTACGCCTCCGCCGCCGACGCCACCACCGCGTCCAGATCGGCCCCGGTCGAGGCGGTGACCACGGCCGCGACCGCGCCCTCCACGAACGGCGCGTCCACCAGCCGGGTGTGCTCGGGCAGGTCGCCCTCGGCGAGCAGGGTCCGCACGATCAGCACCGAGCTGCCCAGGTCCGCCAGTACCGCCACGCCCGCGCCCCGGTCGACGCGGCGGGCCGCCTCGATGATCAGTTCCGAGCTGGTGCCCAGACCACCGTCCTTGCTGCCCCCGGCGGGCGCCACCGGGACCGAGCCGCTCCCGGCCGTGAGGCCGTGGGCCATGTGGGCGACGGACTCGGCCACCTGCCGGCTGTGCGAGACCAGGACGATGCCGACAGGACCGGTCTGCCGCTCCTGCCGTTCGTCCTCCTTCCGCCCTGCTCCGATCACGCCGCCGCCTCCGCGGCCTTCACGGTGTCGGCGAGCGCGGCGAAGACCAGTGCGGCGGAGGTGGCACCGGGGTCCTGGTGCCCGATGCTGCGCTCGCCCAGGTAGCTGGCCCGCCCCTTGCGGGCCAGCATCGGAACGGTGGCGACGGCGCCCTGCTCGGCGGCCGTACGCGCCGCCTCGAACGACTCCTCCAGCGCCTCGACCGCCGGGTACAGGGCGTCCAGCATCGTCTTGTCGCCCGGGGCCGCCGACCCCAACTGGGCCACCGCGTCCACTCCCGTCCGCAGCGCGTCCCGCAACTGCGCGGTGTCCACGCTGTCGGCCTCGCCCAGTGCCTTGCCCATGCGCCGCAGCAGAGTCCCGTACAGCGGGCCCGAGGCGCCGCCGACCGTGGAGATCAACTGGCGTCCGGCGAGGAGGAGCACCGCGCCGGGCGTGGCGGGATTCTCCTGCTCCAGGGAGACGAGGGCGGCGGTGAAGCCGCGCCGCAGGTTGGTGCCGTGGTCGGCGTCGCCGATGGCGGAGTCCAGCTCGGTCAGCCGGTCCGCCTCCCGGTCCACGGCGGCCGAGACCGCGGACATCCAGCGGCGGAAGAAATCGGTGTCCAGTGCGAGGGTCACCACGGTCTCCTCTGTCGGTGCCTTCGTTCCCGTCCCTGCTCCGGTGCCTGCTCCGGTGTCCCTGCCCGGGACGCCCGCCTCACATGCCCCAGCGCAGTCCGGGAGTGCGCACCGGCGCGTCCCACAGCCGCAGCAGCTCCTCGTCGGCCTGGCACAGCGTCACGGAGCAGCCCGCCATGTCGAGCGAGGTGACGTAGCTGCCGACGAGCGTGCGGGCCACGGCCACGCCGCGCTCGCCCAGCACGCGGTGCACCTCGGCGGCGAAGCCGTACAGCTCCAGCAGCGGGGTGGCGCCCATGCCGTTGACGAGGACCAGCACGGGCCGGTCCGGGCGCAGGTCCTCCAGGACCGCGTCCACCGCGAAGTCGGCGATCTCCCCGGAGGTCATCATGCCGCGCCGCTCGCGTCCCGGCTCGCCGTGGATGCCGATGCCCAGTTCCAGCTCGCCCGGCGGCAGGTGGAAGGTGGGACTGCCCTTGGCCGGGGTGGTGGGGGCGTCCAGCGCCACGCCGAAGCTGCGGGAGGACTCGTTGACCTGCCGGGCGATCGCCTCGACCCGCTCCAGCGGGGCGCCCTCCTCGGCCGCCGCGCCCGCGAGCTTCTCCACGAACAGCGTGGCGCCGGTGCCGCGCCGCCCGGCCGTGTAGGTGCTGTCGACCACCGCCACGTCGTCGTTGACGAGCACCTTGGCGATCTGCACGCCCTCGTCCTCGGCCAGTTCCGCGGCCATGTCGAAGTTCAGCACGTCACCGGTGTAGTTCTTGACGATGAACAGCACGCCGCGGCCGCTGTCCACGGCCGCCGCCGCCCGCGCCATCTGGTCCGGCACCGGCGAGGTGAACACCTCGCCCGGGCAGGCGGCGTCCAGCATGCCGGGGCCGACGAACCCGCCGTGCAGCGGTTCGTGTCCCGAGCCGCCTCCGGAGACCAGGGCCACCTTGTCCGCGACCGGCGCGTCCCGGCGCATCACGATCCGGTGCTCGACGTCGACCGTCAGGTCCGGGTGCGCCGCGGCCATGCCGCGCAGGGCGTCCGCCACCACGGTCTCCGGCACGTTGATCAGCATCTTCATGGGGCACCTCCGAGTGGGCTTGGCGAGTAGCCGCTGCGGCCGGGGCTTACACAGGGCGGAAGGGTGAGGACGGCCCGGCGGCCCGCGGACCCCGGCGGTCCCGGCGGTCCGCCGCCGACTGTACTGATCGGCTGTCAGCCGGGGGAGTGGGCGGACACCGCGGGATCACGGCGGGACGACAGCGGGATCACCGCGGGATCACCGCCCCGGGGTGCGGTCACGGGACCGGTCGCCCTGGATACTGGCCGTACCGTCCCGCCCGTCCGCGGGACGGTACGGCGTTCGGGAGGTGGTGCGGTGGGGCGGCGGTCGGCGAAGGCGTCGCTCACCCCGGCGCAGCGGCGGGAGATCCTGGCGGCCGACCCGGAGACGGGGGAGCTCAGGGGCAGGCCGGCGGTGCTCGCCGCGCTGAGGGACAAGGGACTGGCCGTGGCGTACGGCCGGGTCGGCGCGCACTATCTGACCGAGGCGGGGCGGTCGGTGCGCGCGGAGCTGCTGGCGGGCGAGCGGCCGGACGAGCGGCCCGCCACGGGGACGGATGGCCCGGACGCGGGCGCCGAGGGCCCGGCCGCCCCGTCCGGGCCGGGGATGTTCGCCGCGGCCACCGGTGACGGGCCGGAGACGGGCGAGGACCCCCGGCGGCGCGCGGACGCCGTGGCACGGGCGTGGGACGGCGTGCTGGAGATCCGCCGCGTGGTCGGCGGTGCCGGGGCGGCGGGGACGGCCGTCCCCGCACCGTGGGAGCGCACCCGGATGGTCTGGGCGGTCGCGCTGGCGCTCGAGGCCGCGGGCGTGCCGCCGTCCGCGGTGGATCCGGCCGGCCGCCGTACGCGGGAGGGGTACCGGGTGCTCGCGTCCGACGAGCCCGGCGCGGTCCGCGTGGAGTGGCGGGGACCCGCCGCATCCGGCGCCCGGCAGCGGGCCGGGCGGAGGCTGGAGGCGTGTGCGCGGCACCTGGCCGGGCGCGGCTGGGAGGCGCTGCCGTACCTGGGAGCGGGCCGTGTCCCGTTCCTGCTGGTCACCCCCGCGGCGCCGTGAGCGGGCGGGAACGGGAAGCGCCCCTCCACACCGGCGGAGGGGCGCTTCCGGGGGGCGCCCTCACGGACGTTCCGCGGACGGGACGCCGTCAGGGCCTGCGGCCGGCCGCGGTCACGCCCCGGAGTTTTCGGCGGCGATGGCGGCGCGCACCTCGTCCATGTCCAGTTCCCGGACGGCGGTGATCACCTGGTCCAGGGCCTGCGGGGGCAGGGCGCCGGGCTGGGCGAAGACCAGGATGCCCTCGCGGAAGGCCATCAGCGTCGGGATGGAGGTGATGTTGGCCGCGGCGGCCAGCGCCTGCTCGGCCTCGGTGTCGACCTTGCCGAAGACGATGTCGGGGTTGGCCTCGGAGGCCCGCTCGTAGACGGGGGCGAACTGCCGGCAGGGCCCGCACCAGGCGGCCCAGAAGTCGGCGAGGACGATGTCGTTGCCGGTCACCGTCTTCTCGAAGTCGGCGGCGGTGAGGTCGACAGTGCTCATGGAGAGGCTCCTTCGGTGGGGGATGGTCGCTGAATGCCCCCGCGGAGTGAACGCCGGGAGCGGACGGGACATTCCAGCGCCGGGGCCGGGGCCGGGGCCGGAGTCAGGACCGCTGCCGGCGCGGGCGCGCCGCGGCGGGAGGCGGCCGGTGGAAGGAACCCTACGGGCGGGTCATGTGCAGCCGCACGGTCAGGCCGGCGGGCGTGGCGCGGGTCTCGACCAGGTCGCAGAGCTGGTGCATCATCCACAGCCCCCGTCCGCCGTTGGCCGAGTCCAGGGTCGGGCGGCGGCGGCCGGCCAGCAGGTCGGTGAGGTGCCCGCGGTCGCTGATCTCGGCCACGCAGGAGGAGGCGTCGGACCACAGGCGCAGGGTGCCGTGCCCGCCGCCGTGGGCGATGGAGTTGGCGGCGGCCTCGGCGACGGCCAGGACGAAGTCGCCCCGGCGCCGGGCGTCGAGTCCGGCCTCGTGGGCCCAGAGGTCCGCGTGGTGGCGGACGTCGCCCAGGTCGTCGGTGGCGAACGTCAGGGTGCGGGCGTCCGCGGGCGGAGGGGTGAGCGCGACGGCGTCGCAGTCCGCGCTGACGGCCGAGGGCCCGGCGTAGTGCGGACTGGCCCACTCCGCGCCGTTCTCCCACAGGACCGGGTGGGTGCGGCGTGCGTCGTCGCACACGGCCCGGGGCAGCTCCGCCACGTCGTAGGGGCACAGGATGGTCGCGGCGCGGCCGGTGAAGGCGGCGTTGATGAGGGCCTCGTGCCGGGTGGCCTCCACCATCTCGGCGGGGGAGCGCCGCGCCCAGATCGGTTCCCCGACGATGCGGGCGGGACGGTCGGCGTGCCGGTCGGCGAAGTCCCGCAGACCGGCCAGGATGCGGCCGGGATTGCGGCCGAACTCTGTCATGTCCACCAAGGTGAGGTGGTCGGCCGTGGCCCCCAGGTGCTCGCGCAGCAGCCCCAGCCGGGGGCCGGGGACGGCGACGAGGACGGGCTCACCGGCCTCCAGGGCGGCGGTGACGAAGCCCCCCACACCCGCGAGGTACTCCTCGGGGGTCCGGTAGAACAGCGCGGGGTGGACGAAGGGCTCCAGGGCTTCCCGCCCGGCGGGAGCGTGTTCGGTTTCGGTCACGGGGGGACCACCTCTGGCGTGGTGGAGACGTGCGGGAGTGAACCGGTCACGCGCATCGACGGCCGGATCCGGGCCTCGGGCCGGCGCGGGCGGGGGGCCACCGGGGCTGCCGGGCGGACGGGGAGGGCGCGCCGGACGCACCGGCACGGCGCCGGCATCGGCACGACGGTGAACACCTCCACTCGGTCCTCGACTCTGCTCCTTGGGGGCATGTGCCCCCGCGGTACCGCGCGCACACAGGCTTTTTACCTTCTGGTGATACGGAAACCGGGACGTGCCGTGCGCGGGAGGGGGTGGTGGCCCCGGTCGTACCGGTGAAGGGTACAGCGGCCGGGGGGCCGGGCGTCGGCGGGGCCGGTGGGCGAGCGGCTGGTCAGGACCCCCTGCCGTGCCAGTCCAGGCACAGCACCATGGCGTCGTCGTCCGGCGGCGGCTCGCCGCGGTGGCGGGCCAGTTCCGCGAGGACCGCGTGCGGCACCTGGGACGGGGGGAGCAGCCGGGTGTTCGCCATGGCGCGGGCCAGGGCCCGCTCGCCGAACCGCTCGCCGGCCGGCGAGGCCACGTCGTAGACCCCGTCGCTGGCCACCACCAGGCGGTCCCCGGGCTCGACCCGGAGGTGCTGGACGGTATAGGGGGTGTCCTCGAACATGCCCAGCGGAAGCTGCGCCTCCAGCTCGATCGGCTCGACGGCGCCGCCACGCATCCGCCACATCCGTGGAGATCCGGCGTCGACGACCTCCATCCGCCCGGTGGCGCGGTGGATCCTCAGCAGCAGGACGGAGACGTGGGCGGCGCCGCGGTGCTGGCCGTAGACCGCCTGGTCGGCCAGGGCCGCCTGGTCGGCCAGGTCCAGACCGGCCCGGCGGGCGTTGCGCAGCGCGCCGATGGCCAGGTTGGTCAGGAGGCTGGCGTCGATGCCCTCCCCCATCCCGTTGGTCAGGGTCACGGTGAGGTGGTCGGCCGAGACCGACCAGTCGAAGTTGTCGCCGAAGACGGCGTACGCGGGTTCGAGCTGCGCGCCGAGGTCGTACTCGGGGCCGGAGGCGGAGCGGCCGGGCAGTAGCTGCCACTGCATCTCGGCGGCGAGGGTGAGGCGCTCGGCGCGGCGGGCCCGGAGGTAGACGTCGGTGCTGCGGTCGGCGACGAGGATCTCCCGGCCGAGCACCTCGCACAGCTCCCGCAGCTCCTCCAGCACCTCGGGCGGGACGTCCGCTTCCGGCAGGGTCACCGAGAGCACGCCCAGCCGGTCGCCGCGCACGCTGACCGGCAGGTGCGCGGTGACGGTGCCGGAGCGGTCGTCGCCGGAGAGGCAGGGGCGCTGGGAGCCGAAGGCCCGCCCGGCGTCACCGGAGTGGACCGGGACGGGATCCTTCGGGCAGGGGAGTGCGTCGACCGGCTGCAGTATGGTCGTTCCGTAGTCGGCCAGCAGCAGGTCCACGGTGATCGCCCCGAAGTGCCGCGCGAGTGCGGTGCGGACCGCGTCGAGCAGTTCGTGAGGAGCGGCATCGCGCAGGGCGCGCTCCACGGCCGCGAATCTCTCCACGTGTCACAACTACTTTCTGCAGAGAATGCTGATAAGGGAAGTACGTGCCGTTCGGGCCTCGGACTGACGATACAGACGCGGAGTGCCACAGTTATGGGCGTGAATCCCGGAGCCTCCCAGCGCCACTCCCGCGATGCGGCGCGCGCGGCCTCGGAAGTGATAGAGCTCCTGGAGGTGTTGTGGGAACGGGGACGGGAGGCCGCGTCGCCCGTGCCCGTCTCCGCCTCCCAGTTGAGGGTGCTGTACGTCCTCGACCGTGACGAGGGCATCAACCTGCGCACCCTCAGCGAGGCGCTGGGCTCGGCCCCCTCGTCCGTCAGCCGGCTGTGCGACCGGCTGCAGGCCGTCGGGTTCGTGGAGCGCGCGCCCAGCCCGGCGAGCCGCCGGGAGTTGGAGTTGAGACTGACCGGCCGGGGCCGGACGTACCTGCGGGACCTGCGCGAACTGCGGGAGAAGGCCCTGGCGGTGGCCATCGCGGAGATGTCGCCGACCGCCCGCAAGGCGCTCGCCGAGGGGTTGCGGGGTTTCAGGACCGCCGTGGACGGGGTGGTTCCGTGGCGCCGGGAGGGCGGCGCGAACAGAGGCGTGAGATCGGCCTAGTCCCGCCGCCTTCCCGTGTGACACGTGACACGTGACATCGGCACCCCGCCCGCCGAACACCGCGCACACGTCCCGTGGCCGCGGAAGGGCCGTACCGGGGAACGCCGCGGTGGCCGGCCGGGCCCGGCGGTCGCGGCGGGGAAAGGCCGTTGGGCGGTGGGCGCGGTTGTCGAACGGAAACAGTCAACAGGCCCGCATTACACGGCGGTTTCTGGGAAGGCCAGTCAGGGGCCGACGTGCGCGGCGGCCCCTGACGTAGCGTTGACCGGGAGATCCGCCGGGTCTCCCGGCCGCTGCTAACATTTGCCGGACAGCAACAAATCGGGCGACGGGTGCCGGCCCGTCACCCGGTACGTCCAACCGGACGCCGACGCGGACAGCGGCGGCCGTCCGGTGGGAAACGACTGTGAGAGGGCTTGTGGTGAACGCCAGCGACGCAGCCGTGCGAGACCGGTTGACGACCGCGCTGCGGGAACGCGGTGACGAGATCGCCGACCGGTGGGTGCAGTTGCAGCAGGAGCGGGCAGCGATCGACATAGGCGAGAGCGAGCTGCGCGAGGAGGCCGACGCCCTGCTCGTCCTGCTGGGCGGAGCACTGGCCGGCGACGTCGGCGTGGACAACGTGGTCGACGCGCACCGCGAACTGCGCGACGCGGTGATGGAGCTGTCCCTGCGCAGGGAGCGCAGCGGAGCGACGCCCACCGCCACGTCCCTGGCCGTCCTGGCGCTCAAGGACGCCCTGCTGGAAGCGGTGGAGCGCGACAACCAGGACCCGCGCGAGCTGTTCCCCGTCGCCCTGATGATCAACCGGCTGCTGGACGAGGCGGCCGCGCTGTCCTTCAGCGCGTACGTCGAACGCCGGGAGGAGATCATCCAGCGGCAGAGCCGCCAGCTGCTGGAACTGTCCACCCCCGTGGTGCACCTGTGGCGCCAGGTCCTGGCCGTGCCGCTGATCGGCACGCTGGACACCGCGCGCACCCAGGTGGTGATGGAGAACCTGCTCCAGTCCATCCAGGCCCACGAGGCCCGGGTGGCGATCATCGACATCACTGGTGTGCCGACGGTGGACACCGCGGTCGCCCAGCACCTGATGCAGACCGTCAACGCCGTCCGCCTGATGGGCGCGGACTGCTTCATCAGCGGCATCCGGCCGTCCATCGCCCAGACCATCGCCCAACTGGGCATCGACCTGTCCACCATCCTCACCCGTGCGACCCTCGCCGACGCCCTGGCCGCGGCGATCAGGATGACCGACCAGGAGTCGCCGGCCACCGGAGCGCCGACAAACCGATGACCGACCGCCGGCCCATGGACGTGCCCATCATCAGGCTCGGTGACGTGCTGGTCACCGGGATCGTCAACGAGCTCGACGACAAGACGGCCACCGTCTTCGCGGAGGAGCTCACCGAGCGCATCGCCGCCGAGCGGGCGCGGGGCGTACTCGTCGACATCTCCCGGCTGGAGATCATCGACTCGTTCGTGGCACGCACCCTGACGGAGCTGAGCACCATGGCCCGGCTGCTGGGCGCCCGCGTGATCGTGGCCGGCATGCGGCCGCCCGTGGCGATCACCCTCGCCGAGCTCGGACTCCAGCTCACGGGGGTGGAGACCGCGCTGAACGCGGAGCAGGGGATGGCCGCGCTGGGCTGGCACCACGCCTCGCGGCCCCCGGAAGAGGGGATCCGCAGTGAAGCTCTCGGGTGAGCGGACGGCCGACACCTCGACGGCTCCCGTGACCGCCGGCCGCCTCGCGGCCGCCGGCGGACGCGGCGACGCTCCCGCGACGTATCCGGTCCGCACCGACGAGGACCTGATCACGGTCCGGCACGCGGTGCGGGCGGCCACCGTCGAGGGCGGGTTCGGGCTCGTCGACCAGACCCGCGTGGTCACCGCCGCCAGCGAACTGGCCCGCAACGCCTACATCCACGGCGGCGGGGGCACGGTGACCATCGAGTCCCTGCGGTCCGCGGGACGCCGGGGGATCCGGCTGACCGTCAGGGACGAGGGGCCCGGCATCCCCGACGTGGAGGCGGCCCTGGCCGACGGGTTCACCACCGGCGCGGGGCTGGGGCACGGCCTGGGAGGAGCCCGCCGCCTCATGCACGAGTTCGAGGTGCACACCGTGCCGGGGAAGGGCACCACCATCACCGCGACCCGCTGGACCACGCAGTGAGCCAACCGTCTTCCTGCACCGAGGCGCTGACCGACGAGATCCGCATCGACCACGAGAGCGCGGTCCACCTGGCGGCCACCGCCGCGCGCGACTGCGCGCGGCGGTGCGCGCTGCCCGGTGCCATGCCCGACCAGGCGGCGGTCCTCGCCAGCGAGCTGGCCAGCAACCTGGTCAAGCACGCCGTCGACGGAACGGTGTACGTCCAGCCGCAGCGGGTCGGCACCGGGGTGGAGATCATCGCCGTCGACCGCGGCCCCGGCATACGCGACCTCGACCGCTCCATGGCCGACGGCTACACCACCACCGCCGGCTCCCTCGGCGCGGGCCTCGGCGCGGTGCGCCGGATCGCCACCGAGTTCTCCATCCGCACCCGGCTGGGATTCGGCACCCTGGTGTGCGCCCGGCTGTCCGTGTCCGGCGAGCCCCGGCCCGCGCGCCGCGACGTGGGATCGGTGTGCCTGCCCGCGATGGGCGAGCGGCACTGCGGGGACGCCTGCGACGTGGCCGACACCGGCGACTCGCTCACCGGGCTCGTCGTCGACGGACTGGGACACGGCGTCCCGGCCGCGGAGGCGGCCCGGTCGGCCGTGCGCTCCTTCCGCACCGCCCCCGACCGCCCCCTGGGCGACATCCTGACCTCGCTGCACCGCTCGCTGCGCCACACCCGCGGCGCGGCCGCCGGCGTCCTGCGCCTGCACCCCGACCGCGCCGAGTACTGCGGCGTGGGCAACATCCGCGGCGTGCTGCTCGCGGGCGGGGAGGTGCTCCACCGGATGACCGGCCAGCCCGGCATCATCGGCTGGAACGTCCCCACCCCGCGGACCCGCACCTTCCCCCTGCCGCCGGGAGCGGCGTTCGTCCTGCACAGCGACGGCGTCGAGTCCCGGTGGTCCCACTCCCCGCCGGCCTTCCTCCTCAGGCTCCCCCCGCCCCTGCTGGCTGCCTCCCTGGCCCACGGCCACCGGCGCAGCCGTGACGACGCCACCGTGCTCACCGTCCATGCGGCGTAGAGGTTCCATGACCGACACCGACATCCCCCACTACACGCTTCCGAGCCTCCGCCAGGCGGTGCGCGGGATCGCGCGCGCCCACCGGCTGCCGACCGAGACCAGGGCCCGCCTGGTGATCTCCGCGGCAGACCTGGCGCGCACCGAGATCGCGGCGGGCCGGCCCGTACGGCTGGAGGCCTCCCTGGAGCCGGGGTCCGGCGAGGAGGCGCGGCACCTCGTCGTCACGCTCAACACCCTCCACGCCCTCGGCGCGGACCGCCGCCGGGACGTTCCGGACCTGCCGCTGCCGCCCGAGTTCACCCCGGACGGCACCGCCATCTGGCGCGTGCCGCTGCCCGCGCAGCGCGGTGGCGTGCCCGCCGTCCCGCCGTCCCGCAACGGCGGGGCGCAGCCGGCCGGCGGCGACTGTCCGGCGTCCGAACTCCACGCCGTGGAACAGGAACTGAGGGCGGCACTGGCCCGCATCGACGCCCTCACCGTCGAGCACCGGCAGCTCAAGCACGAGCTCGCCGAGACCAACCGGGGCACCCTCGCCCTCTACGTCCAGCTCGAGGAGCGCGACGAACAGCTCCGCAAGGCCCACGGCCAGACCCTGCGCGAGCTGGAGGACGCCCTGCGCCCGCCGCCGATCGAGGTCGAGGGCCTGGAGATGGCCGTCCACTACGCCCCGGCCGGCACCGACGCGCCCACCGGCGGAGACCTGTACGACTGGCTGCAACTGCCCGACGGGACCGTCCACATCACCGTCGTCGACGCGCTCGGGCACGGCGTGACCAGCACCCGCGGCGCCCTCAACGTCACCCATGCGGTACGGACCCTGGCCCTGGAGGGGCACCCGCTGGAGTCGATCATCGCCCGGACCGCCGAGATCCTGATGCCCTTCGACAGCGAGCTGATGTCCACCGTGCTGCTGGCCCGGATCAACCCGGACACCGGCGACCTGTTCCTGGCCAACGGCAGCCACCCGCCCGCGCTGCTGCTGCCCGCCGACGGCGAGCCGAGATACCTGGAGGTGCGCGGCCGGGGCATCGGCTACCCGCTCGCGGGCAGCGAGCGCCTGCTGCACACCCGGATGGGGCCGGGGGACCTGCTCGTCCTCTACACCGACGGGCTCACCGAGAGCCGCAGGGACCCGCGCGAGGGCGAGGCACGGCTGGTCGAGGCGGCCCGCCGCCACGCCGACAAGCCCATAGGGGACGTCCCGGGCGCCATCGCCGAGGACATGCACACCATCATCCTCCACCCCGACGACACCCTGGCCCTGGCGGTCCGCGTCCCGCGCCGCTGAGCGGCGGCGGGGGACGCGGGGGAACATGGGGGGAACGCGGAGGGGACGCGCGTGCGCGGCGGGCGGCGCCGGGTCAGGCGCCCAGCTCCGCGACCACGGCCTCCAGCCGGGCCGCCAGCGACTCCAGGTCCCGCTCGGTGGGCTCCCCGGGACCGAGCCGGTCGGCGAGGTCGTCGCGGGAGACGACCTCCACGGCCCCGCGGTAGCGGTCCGTCCCCGCCTCCTCGGCGGTGACGACCCGGACCCGGCCCTCCAGCAGGACGAGACGGGGGTCGCGGTCGGGGGAGCGGAGCAGCTCCCGTACGTGGTCGGCGGTGATCGTGCTCGGCACCGGTGCGCCTTCCTCTCTGGTGCGCCCCGGTCCCCCGGGGCTTCACGCGTCTGGTGTTCGGTTCTGCGTCCCCGTGTGCCCGGTGTCCGGCCCGTCAGACCGGGCCCGTCGGACCGGGGCGCTTGCGACCAGGCCGTTCGCGTCGACGGTCACCCGCTCCCCCCGGGCGCAGTGCACCACGCCGGACGGGAAGTCCGGCCGTCCGGCCCGGTCGAGGAAGTCCGACAGGGGGGACTTCATGACGGTGTAGTCGTCGTAGTGCACGGGCAGGACGCGGCGGGGGCGCAGCGCGGAGACCAGGTCCGCGCCCTGGAGCGCGTCCATGGTCACCAGCAGCCCGCCGGGGAGCAGGGTGCCGCCCAGGTGGACCACGGCCAGGTGGATGTCCGGGAAGCGGCGCGCGATCTCGTGGATCCCCGGGAACATCAGGGTGTCCCCCGAGACGTACATCCGCAGCCGGACGTCTCCGCCCGGATCGCCGAACTCCAGCAGGCTGCCCATCACCGGCGGCAGCAGGAAGCGGACGGGCCCCGGACCGTGCCGGCCGGGCAGGGCGGTGACGCGGACCTGGCTGCCCCCGCGGACCAGGACGTGGTCGTGCCAGGTGGGCAGGCCCGTCGCGCGGCTGAACCCGTGCAGCCCCTGCAGGCGCCGGGAGGCATGCGGGGTGGTGATGACCGGCAGCCACCGGGGCAGGCGGCGGCGGGCCACCCGGTCCCAGTGGTCGCCGTGCAGGTGGGACAGGACCACCGCGTCCAGGTCGCGCGGGAGGTCGTCGACCGACAGGGCGGGCTCGGTCAGCCGCTTCGACAGCAGCCCCTTGCCCAGGTAGGCGTACTGGCCGCGGTGGAGGAAGTTGGGATCGGTCAGCAGGGTGAGGGCGCCGTAGCGGATCAGCAGGGTGGCGTTGCCGACGAAGAGGATCTCGGCGGCTCCCGCGGGCGGCGCGGAGGACATGGTGGGAACCTCCTCGTCCCTCGGTCACGTCTCCCGGTCACGTCTCCCCGGTCGCTTCCGCACCGGGCGCACGGCGGCGTCCGGTGGGGCGTCCGGCGGGGTGCCCGGTGGGGCGGCCGGGCCGCCCCACCGGGTCGGACCGCACCCGGTCAGGCGGTGGACGGGCGGCGGCCCAGGAGCGTGCCGAGGGCGATCATGCCCACGCCCAGCAGGAAGTGCAGCCAGTCGTCGGCCGTGTTCAGCGGCACGAAGTTCGCCGCGCTGTCCTTGTCGATGATCAAGCCGTAGAGCCACAGCAGCAGGTAGATCACACCTCCGCCGATCAGGAACGCCTTGGCCCCGGCCGCACTGCGGGCCAGGGCCAGTCCCACGACGCCGAAGGCGAGGTGGACCAGGTTGTGCAGGATCGACACCTGGAAGATGCCGAGCAGGCGGGCGTCCGAGTGGTGGCCCGCGAAGTTCATGTCGCCGTAGTCGGTGGTGATGCCTGGAATGAATCCCAGGATCCCCACCAGCAGGAACACCGAGGCCACCACCATGGCGGCGGTGCTCACCGCCGAGCGGCGCGACATACCCGTGGTACTCGGACCTGTCCTGGCCATCGTCATCATCTCCACGTCGAGTGGGATACCGGCCGGTCCGGAGTACCCCCCTGCCCGGGGCGGAAACGCCCGCGCGGCGGACGTTCAGCGGCGGCCCCGGCGGGAGCCGGCGTACGCCGCGCGCCGCACCGTGGCCAGCGCCGGGCCCGGCACCAGCCCCGGCAGGCTGTGCTCGTAGACGTCGTACCCCGGCGTGGAGCCGGGCGGCTCCGGCAGCGGCGAGCGGACCGTGAGCACCGCGAAGGTCCGCCACCGGCCCAGCGGCGTCGCGGCCCGCAGGTCGAACACCAGCGGCCCGCCCGCCAGCGCCCGCCGCAGGGCGGCCGGGTCGCCGTGGACCGGGCGGAGACGGCGGCGCGGGAAGGCGGCGAGCAGCATGCGGCGGCCTCCGACGCGGTACGGCAGCAGGCCCGAGTACGGACCGCCCAGCGCGTCGCCGCGCGGCAGGGGCAGGTGGCGGACCACGGGCGGCCGGGCGCTGGTGGTCAGCAGCAGGTCCAGGTGCCGTCCCGGCCCGCCCGCCTCCAGCGCGCGCACGGCCAGCCCCAGCCAGTCGGGCAGCCGCCACGGCAGGCCGGCTCCCCGCGACAGCCGTACCACGCACGCGTACCGGCCCGGCCCGTCCAGCCAGGGGGCGTACCAGGGCGCGCCGGAGGCGCCCGTCACCGTCAGTTCGCCCGTGCAGGTCAGCCCCCGTGGGTGGAAGGCGGGGGCGCGGCGCAGCCGGGCGAGCAGCCGGAAGCCCGCCCGGGTGCCGCGTGCGCGCAGAGGTCCTGGCATCCGTCCGACAGTTGCCGGTCACGCGGCGCCGAAACCCCGCGCGCCGTCTCGCGGTGGGGCGCCCCGGTGCGCCCCGGCACGCTCCGACACGGCTCCATCGCCTTACCGGTTGACCGGGGGAGGGCTCATACTGGGCGGGCCGGGGGCGGCAGTGGGCGAGAGGGGGCGGTGGCGCGATGGAGAAGGACACCCTGCTCCAGGGCCGGTACCGGCTGCTCGATCTGATCGGACGCGGCGGGATGGGCCAGGTGTGGCACGCGCGGGACGAGTCGCTGGGCCGCGGGGTCGCCGTCAAGTGCCTCAAGCCGCTGGGGCGGCAGAACGACCCCACCGCCATGAAGGCGCTGCGCGAGCGATTCCGCCGCGAGGCGCGGGTCGCCGCCTCGCTCCAGCACCGCGGCGTGACCGTGGTCCACGACTTCGGCGAGCACGACGGCGTGCTCTACCTGGTGATGGAGCTGCTCGACGGGCACGACCTCAGCAGGCTCCTGGCACACGGCGGCCGCCGGCCGCTGCCCGTCCCCGACCTCTTCGAGATCGCCGAGCAGGTCGCCGCCGCCCTCGCCTACACCCACGACCAGGGCATCGTGCACCGCGACCTCAAACCCGCCAACGTGGTGCGCACCGCCGACGGCACGGTGAAGATCTGCGACTTCGGCATCGCCCGGCTCGGCCACGACATCGGCTTCACCGCCAAACTCACCGGCGGCGGCGTCACCATGGGCACCCCGCACTACATGTCGCCCGAGCAGATAGCCGGCGCACCCCTGGACCACCGCAGCGACCTGTACTCGCTCGGTTGCGTGCTGTACGAGATCGCCACCGGCGCGCCGCCGTTCGACCTCGGCGACGCCTGGGCCGTCCTCGTCGGCCACCGCGACACCGCGCCGCGTCCGCCCCGCGAGCTGCGCCCGGACCTCCCCGGGGAGCTGGAGCGGATCATCCTCGACCTGCTCGCCAAGGACCCCGACGAGCGTCCCGCCGACGCCGCCGAACTCGGCCGCCGTACCGCCGCCGCCCGCCGCGCCGCGTGCCCGGCCGAGCAGGTGCCGCCGTCCCTGTCCCACCGGATGCCGTCGTGGGCCCACGGTGTGGGCACCGGCGGCAAGGCCGCCGCCGGCTGGGCGCCGGCCCCGGCCGCCCCGGGCCACCCGGACGTCCTCAGCGGTCCCTGGACCGGCCCCGGCCGGCCCTCCGCCGACCCCGGCCTGCTGGCCGTGTTCGCCAACCGCCACAGCGCCGGGCTGAGCCTGGGCCGCCTCGGCCGCTGGGACGAGGCGGGACGGGCGCACCGCGCGGTGGCCGCGGAGCGGGAGCGGGTGCTGGGCCCGGACCACCCCGACACCCTCGCCAGCCGCCACGAGGTCGCCCACGCGCTGGGCCGGCTGGGCCGCTGGGAGGACGCCCTGGCCGAGGCCCGCGCGGTGGCCGCGGAGCGGGAGCGGGTGCTGGGCCCGGACCACCCCGACACCCTCGCCAGCCACCGCGAGGCCGCTCTCGCGCTGGGCCGGCTGGGCCGCTGGGAGGAGGCGCTGGAGACCTTCCGCCGGGTCGCCCGCGACCGGACGCGTGTCCTGGGCCCCGACCACCCCGACGCGCTGACCAGCCGCAACGACGAGGCCCTCTGCCTGGAGCGGCTCGGCCGCAGCGCCGAGGCCGCCGAGCTGTACCGCCGGGTGGCGGCGTCGGGCGGCCGGTGGGAGGAGGGCTGACGGGCCGTCGCACCGACGCGGCGCGCCCGCCACGGGCCCGCGGCGACCGCTGCCGCCCGGCCGGGCGGTCCTCCGGGCCGCAGGTCTGGTCCGCCCCGGCCGTACGTGCTACCAAGGGCCATGCCCGCCCTGCACCGCTATGACGCCGTGATCGTCGGCGGCGGCCACAACGGACTGGTCGCCGCCGCCTACCTCGCCCGCGCCGGACTGAGGGTCCTGGTGCTCGAACGCCTGGACCACACCGGCGGTGCCGCCGTCTCCGCCCGCGTCTTCGCCGGGACGGACGCCCGCCTCTCGCGGTACGCCTACCTGGTGAGCCTGCTGCCGCAGCGCATCGTGACGGACCTGGGCCTGCGCTTCGCGGTGCGCAGGCGGACCGTCTCCTCCTACACCCCGGCGCACCGCGGCGGGAAGCACACCGGACTGCTGGTGAGCGGCGACCAGGCCCGGGACCGGGAGGCCTTCGCGCGCCTGACCGGATCGGAGCGTGAGTTCGCCGCCTGGCAGCGCTTCCACGGCATGACGCGCCGGCTGGCCGGGCGGATCTTCCCCACCCTCACCGAACCGCTGCCCACCCGGGCGGAGCTGCGCGCCCGGGTCGGCGACGACACCGCCTGGCGCGCGGTGTTCGACCGGCCGCTCGGGGAGGCGATCGAGGAGCACTTCGCCGACGACCTGGTCCGGGGCGTGGTGCTCACCGACGCCCTGATCGGCACCTTCACCCACGCCCACGACCCCTCGCTGCGCCAGAACCGCTGCTTCCTCTACCACGTGATCGGCGGCGGCACCGGCGAGTGGAACGTGCCGGTGGGCGGCATGGGCGCGCTCACCGACGCCCTGGCCGACGCCGCCCGCGCCGCGGGCGCGGAGATCGTCACCGGGCACGAGGCCACCTCGATCGCCACGGACGGCCGCACCGCCGAGGTCGGCTACCGCACCGCCGACGGCGAGGGCACGGTCGCCGCCCGCCACGTCCTGGTGAACGCCTCGCCCCGGGCGCTGGCCGGACTGCTCGGCGAGGAACCGGAGCCGGCGTCCCCGGCGGAGGGCTCCCAGCTCAAGGTCAACATGCTGGTGCGGCGGCTGCCCCGGCTGCGCGACCGCTCCGTCGACCCGCGCGAGGCGTTCGCCGGAACCCTCCACGTCGCCGAGGGCTACGAGCAGTTGGAGACCGCCTACCGGCAGGCCGCCGCGGGGCAGCGGCCGGCGGCCCCGCCCTCGGAGGTGTACTGCCACTCGCTCACCGACCCCTCGATCCTGGGGCCGGAGTCGGCCCGCGCCGGCCACCAGACGCTGACCCTGTTCGGCCTGCACGCCCCGGCCCGGCTGTTCGCCCGGGACGGCGGCGACGCGGTGCGCGAGGAACTGCTGGCGGCCACGCTCGCCCAGCTCGACGCCCACCTGGCGGAGCCGATCGCCGACTGCCTGGCCCACGACGCCGAGGGGCGGCCCTGCATCGAGGCGAAGACCCCGTTGGACCTGGAACGCGAGCTGCGGCTGCCCGGCGGCCACATCTTCCACGGCGACCTGGCCTTCCCCTGCGCCGACGAGCCGTACGCCGACGCGCACGGCGGCACCGCGGCCGGGCGGTGGGGCGTGGCGACCGGCCGTCCCACCGTGCTGCTGTGCGGGTCGGGCGCCGTCCGCGGCGGCGGGGTGAGCGGCGTCCCCGGGCACAACGCGGCGATGGCCGTGCTCGGCGGGTGACGCACCGCTCCGCGGCCCGTCCGGCCGACGGGCGGGCCGCGGAGCGCTCAGTCGGCCGAGGCCGTCCAGCCGTCCGGGACGATGCGGGCCGCGTCCTTCCGGCGGGAGTCGTCGAACAGGGCGCGGCCGCCGTCCTCGATCCGGATCTCGTCGACGTACGCGCCGCGCCCCGTGTAGCGGGCGTCCGTGGCGTACCGCCAGCGCAGCCGCACCGTCCGGCCCCGCCAGGCGCCCAGCCCGGCGCGGGCCCGGTGCCAGACGCGCCCGGAGAAGCCGTACAGCGTCCCCTCCGGGCGGTCCACCGGACCGGCGCCGCGGCGGGAGGTGGTGAACGGCACCGGCTCCCAGGTGGTCCCGCCGTCGCCGGAGGCCTCCAGGCACAGCACGTCGTGGTGGCGCTCGGTGTCCCACCACACCGAGAAGTGCAGCCGGGCGTCCTCGCCGCGCGGTGTCACCTCCGGCAGGGTGAGGGTGGCCGAGGACGCGTTCGCCATCCCCGAGAACCAGGCGCTGCGCCCGTCTGCGGGACGCACCGGGACGGCCCGCGCCAGGTGGGTGGCGGCGGCCACGCGCGGGGCGCTGCCCGAACGCCAGGTGCGCACCGGGTGCACCGAGTTGCCCAGCAGCACCAGGAAGGTGTCGGTGGTCGGGTCCAGCACCAGGCAGGTGCCGGTGAAGCCGGTGTGCCCGGCCGTGCCCGGGGTGGCCATGGCCCCCATGAACCAGTGCTGGTACAGCTCGAAGCCCAGGCCGTGCTCGTTGCCGGGGAAGTCGGTGTTGAAGTCGTGGAAGAGCAGGTCCACCGACTCCGGCGCCAGGATGCGGGTACGGCCGTACGCGCCGCCGTTGAGCAGCGTCCGGCACAGCACGGCCAGGTCCCAGGCGCGGGAGAAGACCCCGGCGTGCCCGGCCACCCCGCCGAAGGCGTGGGCGTTCTCGTCGTGGACCTCGCCCCACACCATGCCGCGGTCCAGCCCCGACCAGGGGCGGCGGGCGTCCTCGGTGGCGGCGATGCGCGGTTTCCAGGAGGCGGGCGGGTTGTAGCGGGTCCAGCGCATGCCCAGCGGTTCGGTGATGTCCTCGCGCAGCAGCGTGTCGAGGGTCTTGCCGGTGACCTGCTCCAGGACGAGCTGGAGGGCGATGAGGTTCAGGTCGGAGTAGCGGTAGACCGTGCCCGGCGGGTTCAGGGGCTTCTCCCGCCACAGCCGCCGGAGCCGGTCGGCGTGGGTGGGCTCGGCGTACAGCGGGATCCAGGCGGCCAGCCCGGAGGTGTGGGTGAGCAGGTGCCTGAGGGTGATGCCCTCCTTGCCCGCCGCGCCGAACTCCGGCAGGTAGGAGGCGACGGTCGCCTCCAGTTCCAGCACGCCGCGCTCGATCCGCTGGACGGCCAGGATCGCGGTGAACAGCTTGGAGACCGACGCGAGGTCGTAGACCGTCTCCGGGGTGGCGGGGACCTGCCGGTCGGCGGGGAGCTCGACGCCGGTGTCGGTGGCCTCGTCGTAGGCGGCGTAGCGCACCGCGTGGCCGATGGCCTCCTCCAGGGCGACCGTCCGGCCGCGTCCGGCCAGCAGCACCGCGCCCGCGTACCAGGGGTGGACGGGGGAGGGGCCGAGGAAGGCCCTGGCGTCCTCCACCAGCCGCCGCAGGTGCGGCTCCAGCAGTCCGGCCCGCCGCGCGGTGCCGCGGCGCAGGGTGGGCGTCCGGTCGCCGGAAGGGGCGGAGGGTGTGTACGGGCCCCTGCCGCGGGCCGCCGCCACGGGGGACGAGGCCAGCACCAGGCCGCCGCCGAGCGCCAGCGCCCGGGCCCCGAGCTGCCGGCGTCCGATGCCCGGACCGATGCCCCGGCCGGTGCTCCGGTCCGGTGCGGGCCCCCGTGCGGAACCGGTCATGCCGCGACCCCCTTGGGAAAGTATCTTTCAACGCCTGAGGAAAATGCTGAAACTCTCTTCCCGGGCGTCCCGCCTGTCAACCCTCGTGACAGGCGGGAACGGCTCTCCCTCCCGGCCCGCCGCCCCTAACGGAGCACCACGCAGCCGCGCCGGGCCAGCGCGCCGAGCAGGTCCGGCGCCACGGCGGCCCCGTTCCACCGCAGGTCCAGCTTCTCCAGCGCGGGCAGTTCCGCGAGCCAGTGGGGCACCTCCCGCAGCCTGTTGCCCCGCAGGTCCAGGCGGCGCAGCCGCGGCAGTCCGCGCAGTGCCCCGGGCACCTCCTCCAGCGCGTTCTCCCGCAGCTCCACCTCGCGCAGTTCGGTCAGCCCGGCCACGCCGGCGGGCAGGGAGGTCAGCGCGTTGCCGCGCAGCCACAGCTCCCGCAGCGCGGTGAGCCGCCCGAGCGATCCGGGCAGCTCCCGCAGCCCGCACCGCTGCGCCCGCAGCTCGACCAGCCCGGCCAGGCCGCCGATCTCCTCCGGCAGCGCCCCCAGCGGGTTGTCCCCGACGTTCAGGTACGCCAGGCGGCGCAGCCGCCCCAGCGAGCGCGGCAGCCCGGTGAGCCGGTTGTCGTGCAGGTACAGGCAGCGGTCCAGACCCGTCAGCTCCCCGATCTCCGCCGGGAGCGAGGTGAGCGCGTTGTGGCCGAGGTCGAGGGTGTGGAGGTGCCGCAGGCGGCCGATGTCCGGGGGCAGGGAGGTGAGCGCGTTGTCCGCCAGGATCAGCACCCGCAGCTCCCGGCGCGTCCACACCTCCCCGGGCACGTCGCCGAGCCCCGCCCGCCACAGGTTCACCGCCGGTTCCGTCCGTGTCATGACGGCGTACCGTAGCGCCGGGCGGGCGGAGGCGGCGCCGCGGTACCGCCTCAGCCGTCCTCCGGGGCGGTCAGCAGACCGGTCCACGGACGCCGGCGGCCGTCGCTGACGGCGGCGACCCCGGAGGCGTCGTAGCGTCCGCTCTCCAGGGACCAGTCGAGGTTGCCGCGCATCACGTTGCGCATGGCGTCGACGTAGTCCTCCACCCGGGCCCGGGTCTGCGCGGGCGCGCCGCCGGCGGCCAGCAGGCCGGGCAGGCGGGCGGCGTGCTCCAGGAAACGGGCCACGCGGCCGTTGGCGAGGGCGCAGATCTCCAGGGCGCACTCCTGCAGCGGGCGGCCCGTGGCCCGCTGCAGGAGGATGACGGTGTTGTTGACGTCGCCGACGGCCAGCTCCTTGTCCAGCGAGACGAGGTCGTTGACGAAGATCGCCACGTCGTCGGTGATCCGGCGCATCTCCCGCAGCGGGGAGCCGTCGTGCAGCTCCGGCGGCAGGGCGTACCGGCCGCAGCGCTCGGCCAGGTCCAGACAGGGCTGGATGCCGATCGAGTGCCGCCGCGCGGAGAGGAACTCCTCCACGGTGGGCAGGGCGTCCCCGGACCGGTTCAGCGCTTCCCGGTGGTGGGCGAGCAGATAGCCGCGCCAGTGCCGCCCGAAGCGCTCCCGCCACACCGGCGGCATCCCGTCGTTGACGCGGTGCCACAGGTCGCGGAAGCTGTCGACCAGCGGGTTGGCGGGGGCTCCCGCCGGCGGCTCGCCCTCCTCCATGACCTCGACCAGGGAGTCCACGAGCCGGGCGACGGCGTCCGGCCGCCGCCCCAGCCGGCCGTCGAACTGGTCGTCGAAGACGAAGAACCAGCCGTTGACGTCGGTGGCCAGCATCAGGTCCTCGCCGGTGGCCCGGGGGTAGAAGCGGGCCATCGCCCGCTCCAGCCGCAGGGCGTCGTACTCCTCGAACGCGGAAGCGCCCCGGAGCAGGCCGAAGTCGCGGAGCCAGCGGAGGGTGTGCGCCCGGGCGCGCTCGACGTCGGGGCTGATGCGGCTGGGGAAGGGGATCTCCAGCAGAGCCACCCGCCGTAAGAGTCCGTCCTCTCCGGCGGGGGCCTTGGCGATGGTTTCCGGCATGGGCGGACGCCTCCCTGGGCAAGCGGTGGAGCGCTGTGGCGGAGATGGCTGGTGCATATTCAACTAACACTTGGACAAAGGAAGTTGCCGGTCAAGGGAGAACGGCGGACCGGGCACGTCCGGGGCCCCGGAGGACGTGGTGGGAGCAGTTCCGGCCGGAGTGGCGCTCCGGCGTGGCGGAAATCGCCCGAGGGGCCTCACACCCCTTTTGCGCTGGCGTACGCTCTCCACCACCTGCCGGCGTGAGCCGGGACGGCAGACGTGGTCGCGACCGAAGAGCAGGGACGGATGCACCGGGCGATGTTCGAACGGGAGCACGAACTCAGGGCGCTGGACGACGCGCTGTCCGACCTGGCCGGGGGCACCGGTGGCGTCCTGGCCTTCGCCGGGGCGGCAGGACTGGGCAAGACGGCCCTCCTGGCCGAGGTGCGCAGGCGTGCCGTGGCGCGCGGCTGCACCGTCCTGTCCGCCCGGGGCGGCGAGCAGGAGCAGGAACTGCCCTTCCACACCGTCCGCCAGCTCGTCCAGCCGCTCCTCGCCGCCGTCGGCGAGGACGAGCACCGCAGGATGCTGGGGAGCTGGTACGACATCGTGGCCCCGGCCATCGGCCTGGTGGCCCCCGAAGGCGGCGGCACGCCCGACCCCCAGGGCGTGCGCGACGGCCTCGACTGGGTCGCCACCTGCTTCGCCGTCCGGCACCGCCCCGTCGTCATGATCCTCGACGACGCCCACTGGATCGACGCCGAGTCCCTGGCCTGGGTGACCGCGTTCGCACCCCGGGCCGAGGAACTGCCCGTGCTGATCGCCGTCGCCTACCGGCCCGACGAACACCCCTACCGCACCGCCCCGTTCCACTCGCTGGCCGTCCGGCACGGCTCGCGCCCCTTCGACCTGATGGCCCTGACCCCGCAGGCGGTCGCCCGCCTGGTGCGCCACGCCCTCGGCCCCGGCGCCGACGAACCCTTCTGCCGCGAGTGCTGGGCCGTCACCGGCGGCAACCCCTTCGAGGTCGGGGAACTGACCGCCAAGGTCGCCGAACGCCGCCTCGAACCGCGCCGGGAGAACGTGGCCGAACTGCGCGAACTGGCCTCCACCATCAAGGGCAGCGGACTCGTCCAGCGCCTGGAGCGCCTGGGCACCGCCGCCGTACGGCTGGCCTGGGCCGCCGCGGTGCTCGGCACCGAGATATCCCCGTCCCTGGCCGCGGCCGTCGCCGGACTGGGCCCCGAGGAGGCCGCCGGGGCCCGCGCCCGGCTGCACGCCGCCCGCATCCTCGCCGGCGGCACGGAGGAGGGCGAACCGCTGCGGTTCTTCCACCCGCTGATCGCCACCGCCGTCTACCAGGCCATCCCGGCCGCCCTGCGCGTCGCCCTCCACGGCCAGGCCGCGGCCGTCGTCACCGATGCGGGCCAGGGCCCCACGGCCGCCGCCCGCCACCTGCTGGAGGTGCACCCCGACGGCGACCCGGACGTCGTCGCCACGCTGCGCGCGGCCGCCCGCGAGTACCTGCGCGCCGGGGCGCCCGAAGCGGCCCGGCGCTGCCTGGAGCGCGCCCTGCGCGAGCCACCGGACCTGGAGGAGCGGGCCTCCGTCCTCTTCGAACTGGGCTGTTCGGCCTCCCTCACCCGGCCCGCCACCACGGTCAACCACCTGCGGGCGGCCCTGGAGGAGCCCGGGCTCGGCCCCGGCCTGCGCGAAGCCGTCACCTACCGCCTGGCCCAGGCGCTCGGCCACAGCGGCCGGATGGAGGAGGCGGCCGAGGTCGTCGCCGAGGAGGCCAGGCGGGCGGCCACCGCCCGCACCCGGCTGCGGATGCGGGCCGAGCAGTTCATGTGGAACGCCTTCCGCGCCGACGAGCCCGACTCGCCCGCCCGCTCGCGCCGCCTGGCCCGGCTCGCCGACCACCTGACCGGCCGCGGCATGGCCGAGCGGTACGTCCTCGGCCTGCGGGCCTGGGACGCGGTGGTGCGCGGGGAGCCCGCGGCCACCGCCCTGCGCTTCGCCGAGGAGGCCCTGGGCGACGGCCTGAGCTGGACGGACGAGAACTGGGGCTTCGAGGTGCCCGTCATGGTCGCCATGACGTTCATGTACTGCGACCAGCCGGGGCGGGCCGAGGAGCTGTTCGCCGAGGGCATCGCCGAATGCGAGCGCAAGGGCTGGCGCGGCTCCCACCTGGCCTTCGGCTTCACCCTGCTGGGCTACATCCGCTACCGCCGCGGACGGCTGACCGAGGCCGAGGGCCTGGTGCGCGAGGGCCTGCGGATCGCCGACCGGGTGGGCTCCGGCGCGCCCGCGCAGCTCGCCGCGATCGGCACCCTGGTGGAGACCCTGCTCGCCCGCGGGCGCGTCGAGGAGGCGTGGGAGGTGGCCCGGAGGTACGACTACGGCGCCGCCGTCCCCAAGGCCGTCGTCTACCCCGACGCCCAGGCCGTCCACGGCGAACTGCTGCTGGCCCGCGGCCGGAGGCGGGAGGCCGGGCGCGAGCTGGCCGGGGCCGGCGGACGCCTGGACCCGCGCGGCATGCGCAACCCGTCCTGGTGCCCCTGGCAGCAGCACCTCGCGCTCGCGCTCCGGGACACCGACCCCGGGCGGGCGGCGACCCTCGCCGCGGAGGCGGTCGAGCGGGCCCGTCAGTTCGGCACCGCCTCCGCGATCGGCCAGGCGCTGCGGTGCGCCGCCGAGGCGACCGGCGGCCCGGACGAGGAGAAGCTGCTGCGGGAGGCCGTCGGATACCTGGAGCACTCCCCGGCGTCGTACGAGCTGGCCCTCGCCCTGGTCGGCCACGGCGCCGCACTGTGCCGCGCCGGCCTGCCGCAGGAGGCGGCCGACCAGCTCTACCGGGGACTGGAGACGGCCGCGCACTGCGGCGCCGACGCCCTGGTGGAACGCGCCCGCGCGGAGCTGACCGCCGCCGGGCTGCGGCCCCTGGAGCTGCGGTACGCCGAGAGCGAGGACCTCGGCGCCCGCGAGCGCACCGCGGCCGAGTGGGCCGCGCGGGGCCTGACGGACCCCGAGGTCGCCCGGGAGATGGGCCTGCGGGAGCAGGCCGTGACCCGGCTGCTCTCCGCCGTCTACCGCAAGCTCGGCACGGACCGCGCCGGACTCGCCAGGGTGCTGGAGCGACGGTAGGACGCCCCCTCGGGCGGGCGGGGGCGGCGGCACGGGCGGGCGGCCCGCTCCACCGGCGGCCCCGTACCATGGCCGCATGTCGTTTCTCCGCCGCCGCAGTGCCCCCACACCCGCCGGACCCGACTTCGACGTGCTGGCCATGGACCCCGGGGACTGGCCGGGCAACCTGGGCGCCGGGCTGCTGCCCGCGCCGGACGGAAGCTGCCAGGGCGTCTTCCTCCGCTACGACCTGTTCGGCGGGCGCGGACCGGCCATGATCATCGGCAATCTGCCGGAGGGCTCCCCCGTCCGCGAGCGGGCCGACGACCAGGTGCCCTTCGAGGTGGAGCAGCTCCTGGAGGCGCTGGAGAACGACGAGGAGGTCACCGTCACCGGGACGGAGGAGAGCCCGGTGATGCTGGACGACAACCTGCTCATCGTGCGGCGGATCATCTGCTCCGAGACCCGCATCTCCTGCGTCCAGTTCGACCGCAGCGACGGCGTGCTGGTCACCATCGCAAGCTGGGACCGGCCGATCACCGAGGACCTCTACCAGCTCCTGAAGCCGCTGCCCGCGGAGATGTTCCAGCAGCGGTAGGCGGCGCCGCGGGACGCGGGAAGGGGAGGGGCACCGCCGGTGCCCCTCCCCTTCCCGGCTCTCACCGGCCCGCGTGCCGCACCGTGACGTCGGCGGCCTTGACGAAGGCCACCCGGTGCCCGAGCTGGATCTGGTAGTACTCCTCCTCGCCCCGGACCACCACGTGGTGCGCGGGGTCGAAGGTCTTGGCGTAGTAGTACTCGCCCTTCGTCCTCAGCCCCAGCGCGTACGCCTGGCCGGCCTTCACCGTGTACGGCAGCGGCGAGATCGCCTGCGGCGGGACGCCCTCCGGGTAGGCGGCGGCCTCCGGGTAGGCGCGGCCGTAGACGGGCACCGACTCCCGGCCCTCCTTCGGGGTGACCACCCAGCCCCGGGAGTTCACCGCGGTCGGCTCGTCGGCGGGGTTGTGGAACCACGCCTTCTGGCCGAGGTACCAGATGGCCGTCCACTCGCCCCGCCGCTCGGCCACCGCGTACCGCTGGCCCGTCGTGGCGCGGGCGCCGGTGTCGTTGACGCCGGTGGTGGAGTCGCCGCCGCCCGGCCGCAGCCCGGCGTCCTTCACCAGCGGGGCGTCGGCGCGCGGCTCGGTGTGGAGCCGCACCGCGCTCGAACCGTGCGGCGGGCACGGCTGCCCGGAGCTGTCGCAGCGGGTGTAGACCGGCCGGTGGTCGTCGTAGTCGGGCCGGATGGTCACCAGCTCCGCGTCCGGGCCCGCGGTGGGGTGGAAGGGCGCGCCCAGCAGCGTGAAGTAGTGCTGCCAGTCCCAGTACGGGCCGGGGTCGGTGTGCATCCCGGGGATGTTGGCGGCGGTCACGCCCGGCACGTTGTCGTGCCCGAGGATGTGCTGCCGGTCCAGCGGGACGTCGTACCTGTGGGCCAGGTACCTCACCAGCCGCGCCGAGGTGCGGTACATCGCCTCGGTGTACCAGGCGTCGGGAGCGGTCAGGAAGCCCTCGTGCTCCAGGCCGATCGACTTGGCGTTGACGTACCAGTTGCCCGCGTGCCAGCCCACGTCCTTCAGCGGGACGTGCTGGGCGATGTGGCCGTCGGAGGAGCGCAGGGAGTAGTGCCAGGAGACGTACTTGGGGTTCTGCACCAGCTTCAAGGTGGTGTCCCAGGTCGCCTCGGTGTCGTGCACCACGATGTAGTCGATCCGCTGGGACTCGGGGCGGTTCGCCTTGTCGTGGTTGCCGTAGTTCGGCGACCCGTCGGGGTTCGCGTACTCCTGGTACGGCGCCGGGATCCACTCGCACGAGACGGATGCCGGGCACTCCACCCGCTCGTCGCGCCCGGAGGACCCCCGGGAGCCCGGGGAGTCCGGCCGCAGGTCCGGGTCGGCCTCCAGCACCACGACCTGGCCGGAGTCCGTGGTGCGCCGTTCGCCGCCGCGGATCACGGCGAAGACCTCGTCGGCGAAGACCCGGGCGGCCTCGGCGTCGGAGGAGCCCGGGTAGCGGGCCACGGCCCCGTACCACTGCGCCGGGTCGTCGCTCGGCGGCAGCCCCAGTTCCCGCTGCTCGGCCGCCAGCAGTGCCGCGCCGCCCTGGATGTTGGCCGCCGGGTCGGTGCGCAGCTCCTCCTCGTCCAGCCCGGTCAGTTCGGCGGCCCGCTCCAGGGTGCGCAGCCGGGCGGGCAGCTCGTCCGGGCCGGGGACGGCTCCGGGGACGGCCCCGGAGACACTGCCGTGGACCTCCCGCGCCGTGCGGGAGGTGTCGCCGCGCGGATCCTCCGCACCGTGGCTGTGGTGCGGCGCGCGGGCCAGCGCGGTGCGGACGTCGGTCAGGTGCATCGGACCGTAACCGCCCGAGACGCTGGGCGCGCCGCGGTGACCGTCCCAGCGGGACTGGAGGTACGACACGCCCAGCAGCACGCTCTCGGGCACCTGGTAGCGGTCGGCGGCCCGGGCGAACGCCTCCTGGAGCGAGCCGGGATCCCGTTCCCCGGCACCGGCCGGCGTACCCGCCGGGAGGAGGGACACCAGCAGGGCGGCGACCCCCGCGGCGGTGAGGGCCCGCAGCGGACGGCGGCGGCCGGTGCTCCGGCGGGACGGCCGCGGCGGGCGGGCTGACGGAGGAGCGGGGACGGGTCTTGGCACGACGGCCTCCTGTGGGTACGCCGCGGGCGGCGCGGGAAGGGCTGCCCACAGGGGTAGCGGCTGGCCGATGATCCGTCAATGATCGCTTCCCGTCGCGGTTCCGGCACGTCAGAGAGCCCGTACGGGGCTTTTCCCCCGTACGGGCTCCGGGCCTGCGCGGCGTCACAGGTCCAGCCCGGTGGCGCCCCCGCAGCCACCGGAGAAGAACGTGCCGGGACACCCCGCCCCCGCGGACGGCCGGCGGGCTCAGCGCGTGCCCACCGCCGCCCGCACCGCGCGGCGGGCCATCGCGCAGTCGTCGTGCAGCCGCCGCAGCAGCAGCCGCTGCTCCTCGCCCGACGTCATCTGGCCCGGCCGGTCGCCGGGGCCGGGCGGGGACGGGTCCCGCATGGCACGCTGCACGGCCGTCTCGCAGGCGCGGATCTCGCGGGTGAGGACGAGCATCAGGTTCACCAGGAAGGCGTCCCGCGCGTCACGGCCCGCGGCCTGGGCGAGCTGGCTGATCTGACGGCGCGCCAGGGGGCTGTCCCCGAGCACCGACCACAGGGTGGCGAGGTCGTAGCCGGGCAGGTACCAGCCCGCGTGCTCCCAGTCCACCAGCACCGGACCGGCCGGGGACAGCAGCACGTTGGTCAGCAGGACCTCGCCGTGGCAGAACTGTCCGCGGCCGCCCCCCCGGGCGCCCCGGGCCAGGCCGTGCAGCAGTTTCCGCAGGTCGCTCACGTCCCGGTCCGTCAGCAACCCCAGCTCGTGGTAGCGCGCGATCTGCAGGCCGTAGTCGATCGGTGCCTCGAACAGCCCCGCGGGCGGTTGCCAGGAGTTCACCCGGCAGACCGCGCCCAGCACCGCGCGCAGGTCGGAGGGCGACGGGGGCTCCAGGGGATGGCGCTGCAACGCCACCGGACGGCCCGGCGTCCGCTCGGCGACCAGGGTGCAGCTCTCCGGGTCCGCGGCGATGAGCCGGGGCACCCGCACCGGCGGCCGGTTGCGCACGAAGGTGCGGTAGACCGCTATCTCGTGCCGGAACCTCTCCACCCGCGCGGGGGTGTGCTCCAGCAGGCACTTGGCGACCGCGGGGCCGCGGCCGACGCTGCCGATCAGGAGCACCGAGCGCCCGCCGCGGCGCATCGCCTGCACCGGCTGGAACTCCGGGCAGATCCGGTGCACCGAGGCGATGGCGGTGCGCAGCCGCGCACCCTGCGGGCCGGACAGGTCCAGCCTTCCGCCGGCCGGTGGAACCACGAGGCCGTGTGCCCGGCGCGGCCGGCCGGGCCCGCCGAACTCCGGGGACATGCGCATCGGTTCGGTGCGGACGGTGCCGTACGGATGTCGTGGACGCGGCCGGGGCAGGGCTGACACGGGGGACGGTGTTGGATGCATGGGCGAGCCGGATCCCTTCGTGCGCCGACAGGTTGCCGCGCCACCCGGCCGACCGGGGGCCGTGACGCACCCTGGGGAATGCGGGGCCCTGCGACCGGACGGGATGGCGCGGTTCTACAGCACACCCACACACGGGTGGCACACCATCTGGCGAACCCTGGCGAACCATGGCGAATGTTCACGGACCCTCCGGCCGGAGGCCGGCGGCGGCTACTGTCGGCTCAGCCGAGATCCTGGGGGCTTGACGTGACCAAGGAACCCAACACCCGCCTCGCGGACCTGTTCGGCCTCACCGGCTGGTCCAAGGGCGAACTCGCCCGGCTCGTGAACCGGCAGGCGGCGGCCATGGGCCACCCGCATCTGGCGACCGACACCTCCCGGGTGAGGCGCTGGATCGACACGGGGGAGACCCCGCGCGATCCGGTGCCCAAGGTGCTGGCGACCCTGTTCACCGAGCGACTCGGCCGTGTCGTGACCATCGAGGACCTCGGATTCGGCCGATCGGGGCCGGCAGGGAGACGGCAGCCCGTCCACGGACTGCCGTGGGCCCCCGAACAGACCGCCGCGGTCCTCACCGAATTCACGGGAATGGACCTCATGCTCAACCGACGCGGCTTGGTGGGTGCGGGTGCCGCGCTCACCGCAGGATCGGCGCTCAGCAGCGCCATGCACGACTGGCTCCTGGCCGACCCCGCCCCGGCCCCGGGCACCCCCCGGCCCGACGGCCCGTTCACCGCCGACACCGTCTCCTTCGACCGCTACGAGGCGGCCCCCGTGGGCTCCCAGGAGGTCGACGCGCTGGAACGCTCCGTGGAGGTGTTCCGCGCCTGGGACGCGGCCCGCGGCGGCGGCCTCCAGCGCAAGGCCGTGGTGGGCCAGCTCAACGAGGTGGGCGGCATGCTCGCCTACCGCCACCCGCCGCACATCCAGCGGCGGCTGTGGGGGGTGGCGGCCAACCTGGCGGTCCTCGCCGGCTGGATGTCCCACGACGTCGGCCTGGAGCCCACCGCCCAGAAGTACTTCGTCATCGCCGCGCACGCGGCCCGCGAGGGAGGCGACCGGCCGCGCGCCGGCGAGGCCCTGTCCCGCGCGGCGCGCCAGATGGTGCACCTGGGGCGGCCCGACGAAGCCCTGGACCTGATGAGACTGGCCCGGTCCGGCTGCGGCGAACAGACCCTGCCGCGGACCCGCGCGATGCTGCACACCATCGAGGCGTGGGCCCAGGCGTCCATGGGGCGCGGACAGGCGATGCGGCGCACGCTCGGCGAGGCCGAGGAACTGTTCGTCTCCGACAAGGGGGACGTACCGCCGCCGAGCTGGATGCAGATGTTCGACGAGGCGGACCTGCACGGGATGCAGGCGCTGGCGTACCGCACGCTCGCCGAGCACGACCCCTCGGTGGCCAAGACCGCCGAGAAGCACGCCAAGGAGGCGCTGCGGCTGCGGGAGAAGGGCCGCGAGCGGTCGAAGATCTTCGACTACATCTCGCTCGCCTCGGCCTGCTTCATCGCCGACGACCCCGAGCAGGCCGACCGCTACGCGCGGCTGGCCCTGGTCTCCATCGGGAACACCTCCTCGCACCGCACCTGGGACCGGCTGCGGGAGATGTACCGGCTCACCGGCCGGTACGCCGGCTACTCCAGGATCGAGGACCTGCGCGAGGAGATCGAGCACGCCCTGCCCTCGGCCCCGAAACCCAGCCGCGCCGGCTCGGTGCCGCCGCCGCGGTGGCCGGGCTGCTCGCCGGGGTCGTCGCGCTGGCCTCGCCGGCGGCCGCCGACCACGTGACGTTCTCGTCGACGCCGCCCTCGCCGGGCCAGGACGCCACGCCGACCTGGACGTTCAACAACGCCGC
>NZ_DASQNP010000192.1:0-22189 GCF_035644915.1 Streptomyces sp. | reverse complement strand
GATACAGGATCCCTGGAGTAACCGGATCACAAAATTCGAACAATGGAAATATTCGTGCTTTAGCAAGCTTTGACACGCTGTGGCATGTTTTACACCGTCGGACCGAAGCCAGCGTTGGGACCACTTTGGGACCACACGCTACGCACGCAGGCGAACAACCCTAGCTCAGCCAAACGGCAGACTGTGTTCCGCAAGGCACCTGACCTGCGGAAACGCCTACCGCGATGATCTGGGGGTCAAGGGGTCGTGGGTTCAAATCCCGCCGTCCCGACACGGTGAAGCAGCGGGTCTGCCGGATACGGCAGGCCCGCTGCTTCACGTTCGGGTGGTGATGCCACCGGCCAGGTCAACCGGGCACTCGTCACCGCCCGGCGCCGCACACGGCCCATACCGCTCCGGTCGGCCCGTGGTCGCGGCCGGCGCGCTCCAAGTGCCCGGTCCGGGGCCGGACCGGCGGACGACGCCTCGCACAGTGCCGCGGACGGTGTCTCCGCAGGCCGGCGCCTGCCCGAGCAGCGGGACGCCCGGCATGCCGTCCTCGCCGACGTCCTCGTCGGGCTCGTGCCCCGGCGGGAACGTCCCACGCCGGCTTCCCGGCACGTCGCCTTCCCGCGCGGTGGACCCCTTCACTGCGCGTGAAGGGCCCACCTGCTGCCGTCGACGGACGCCGTTCCGGGCAGCGCGATGAGTTCGGGCTTGAACAGCGGTGGCGCGTCCATCGCAGGCTCCCAGGTCGCCATCCTCTCGTCCTGCGGGACCTCGATCCGCCTGCCCGCGGCGAGGTCGGCGACCACCTTCGACAGCAACCGCACGCCGAGCGGGGCCAGGTGCTCGCGCCACAGGCTCTGCGCGGTCGCGCCCGGGGGCACGAACAGGTGCTCCTGGGCGGCGAGCGGGCCGGCGTCGGTGCGCTCGGTGAGGTGGTAGACGCTCCCGCCCGTCACCTTGTCACCGTCGCGGATCGTCCATCGGATCGCGTCCCGGCCGCGGTGCAACGGCAGCAGGCTGGGGTGGTAGCCGATGGCGGCGACGGCGGCCCTGGCACGCGTCCGGCGGCCGAGGAAGGCGTGCGAGTGCGCGGCGACGATGATGTCCACCCCGTCCGGGACATGCATCGCGCGCAGTTCGGCCGAGTCCGTCCACGGGATGCTCCTGGGATACGCCCAGGAGCGCAAGCGGTCCCAGGACGACGCGTTGCTCTCGTCGGACTGCCCCTTGCGCAGCCGGGGAGCGGCCACGCCGGCGAGCTGGTGCCCTTCGTCCAGCAGGGCCTCCGCGACCTGCACCGCGAACGCCCCTCGTCCTGAAATGTAGATGTTCATCACTCGCGCTTCCTACGGTCGCTGGTCGGGGTGTCTGTTCAGTAGGGGTAGGAGTGCTCCGCCGAGGCACGGGGCCGGTCGGAAGCGGCTCCGGTGCCGAGCACCGGCGCGCGGTGGTCAGGTCGTCGGCGTTTCCGCCACCGCGGTGAAGTTCTGTTCGACATGGTCGAGGGCACCGTCACGGTCCGGGCAGGAGTGGACGACCCGCCAGCCCTTCGGCACGTCCAGGTACGGTCGCCACAGTGCGTACTGCCTGCTGGCGTTCGTCACGACCAGCCAGCCGGCCTCGCCGCCGGTGAAGGGGTTGCCGCTCATCAGTCGACCTCTTTCAGTCCGGAGTGATCAGGCCGGAACCGCACCGGCAGCGTGGAGAAGCCGGTCAGGAAGTTGGACCGGATGCGCGACGACTCGTCGGTCTGCTCGAATCCGGTGGTGAAGTCCCTTAGGGCGATCAGCAGTTCGGAGATCTCCACCTTGGCCAGGTACGAGCCGACGCAGAAGTGCGGGCCGTAGCCGAAGGCCATGTGTTTGTTGGGGGTGCGGCCGAGGTCGAACTCCCCTGGCCGCTCGAAGACCCGTTCGTCCCGGTTGCCGGAGGCGTGCCAGAGCGTGACGATCTCGCCCGGTCGCAGCCGTACGCCGTGCAGTTCGGTCTCGTGGACGACACTGCGCCCGAAGTGCATCGTGGGGGACGCCCAGCGCAGCACCTCGTCCACGGCGGTCTCGACGGCGACCTCGCCGTGTTTGAGCCGCCGCCACTGCTCGGGCTGGGCCGCGAGCGTGTGGACGCAGTCGATCATCGTGAGCCGGCTGGTCTCGTCGCCCCCGATGATCAGGCTGTAGCAGTTGAGCACGACGTCCTCGTCGGACAGCGGCACGCCGTCGATGGAGCTGCCGACCAGCATGCTGATCACGTCGTCGCCCGGGGACTCGCGCCGCTCCTCGACGAGGTCCATGAAGTACATCAGGATCTCGTTGCGGGCCATCTCGGAGGCGACCTCGTCGATGTCCTCGTCGTCGGTGGACAGTGCGGTCTTGGTCTGGGCGAGAAGGAAGTCCCGGTCCTGCTCGGGCACGCCGAGCAGGTTCGAGATCGTGGTCATCGGGATCCGGCTGGCGATCTGCTCGGCGAAGTCGCAGCCGCCGGACTCGACCGCCTCGCGGACCAACTGCCGGGTGTTGACCCGCACCGTCCGCGCGACCTCGTCGAGCACCCTCGGCGAGAGCACCCGCTGGAGGATCTTGCGCAACTCGTGGTGCCGGTGCCCGTCGGTGACGGCCAGCATCCGGCCGGCGCCGGCGTCACCGCCGCCCAGCAGCGTGACGAGCACGTTGCCGCGTTCGGACGTGAAGTTCACGTTGTCCCGGTAGGTGGCCATGATGTCGTCGTAGCGGGAGAGCACCCAGAACCCCCGGCGGCCGTCGGCCGGAGGGTTCCAGTGCACCGGGGCGGTGTCCCGCAGGGTGCGCCAGAACTCGTCGAGGTCGTGGTCCGCGAAGGTGTTCGGATCGCCCAGGTCCACGGTGTCCAGTGCCGGTGTGCCCACGGTCACCAGTCCGTACGCCAGAACCGGCGCGGCCGGAACGGGTAGGTGGGCAGCGGCACGCGGTGGCTGGCCTCCCCCACGTGCAGGGAGTCGAAGTCCACCTGCCGGCCGTTGACCCAGGCGGCGGCCAGCTCGAACAGCGCCTGCGCGTCCGTCCCGGACTGCACGATTCCGTTGTCGTTGTGGGGGAGGGAGTCGACGGCCACCCGCGGCGCGGCAGCGGTCTCGGTGGCCAGGCCGCCCGGGGAGTCGCCGGACAGCGCCGCGATCAGCTCCGCACGGCTGCGGACCACGGCCGCCCACCGGCGGGGCATCACCTTGCGGCCCAGGTTGAGGCTGAAGCAGATGTCGTCCAGGCGCAGGTCGGGGTTGGCCTCCAGCCAGTCCTTCAGCCTCGTGCGCTGGCGGGCCAGCGTTTCGTCGTCCAGAGCGGACAGCGTGGCCAGTCGCGGTCTGCCGCCGGTCTCGGGGGCGCGTTCGGCGGCCTCCGGCGGCTCTTCCAGCACCAGGTGCGCGTTGTAGCCGCCACCGCCGAGCGAGGTGATGCCCGCCCGGCGGATCCCGGACTCCGGTTCCCAGTCCGCCGTCTCCAGTTGCGGCACGAACGGGGTGCTGGGGAAGTCGAGGTCCTGGTTGACCTCCGTCAGGTTGATCGTCGCTGCCAGCTTCTTGTGGTACAGGGCCATCACGGCCTTCATCGCGCCGAAGCCGCCTGACACCACACCGCCGTGGCCCACGTTGCCCTTGACCCCGCCGATCGAGGTGGTGCCGGTCTGCTTGCCGAACGCCATGCTCGCCGCGTGCACCTCGAGCTCGTCGGTCATCGGCATGCCGAGACCGTTGGCCTCGTACATGGACACGGTGTCCGGGGTGACGCCCCCGACCTCCATGGCGCTGGCGATGCACGCGCTCAGCCGCTCCGGCTGTGCCAGGCCGTAGGCCATCGCGCTGACACCGTTGTTGTTGACGGCCGAACCCTTGACCACGGCGTAGATGTGGTCGCGGTCGGCGACGGCCTGTGCCAGCGGCTTGAGCAGCACCGTGACGACCCCGCTGGACAGCGCGGTGCCGGTGCCGTTGGCGTCGAACGGGCGGCAGTGGCCGTCCTTCGACAGGATGCGGTTCTCCTCCCACAGGTGACCGCGGGGGTGCGGCAGACGGACCATCGCACCGCCGGCGATCGCCATGTCGGTCTGGCCGAGCAGCAGCGACTGGCAGGCCAGGTGCACCGCGTAGTGGAAGCCGGCGCAGACGGCGGCGACGGTGACGGCCTCGCCGGTCAGCCCCATGTAGTACAGGGCGTTGGAGGTCATGGTGTCCGGTGACCACGCCAGGCTGGCCTCGATCGCCTCGGGGCCGACCGACACCCGGTCCGGCGGGGAACTGTAGAGCGCGGCGGTCTGCGGGTTGTTGGCGCCGTAGACGCCCACCTCGCACGTGATCCGGTCCGGGTCGTAGCCGCCGTCCTCGAGCGTCTCCCACGCGCTCTCCAGGAACAACCGGTTCTCCGGGGTCATCGCGGCCGCCATCCGGTCGCTGATGCCGAACACCGACGGATCGAACTTGTCGTAGGTGTCGAGCACGCCGCAGGCCCGCACGTAGAACGGGCTGTGGATCAGGGTTTCGTCGACGTGGATGTCGTCCTTGGCCAGGAACGACACGGACTCCCTGCCGTGCACGAGGTTGTCCCAGAACTGCTCCTTGGTGCGGGCTCCGGGCGACCGGAGGGACATGCCGATGACGGCCACATCACCCGGGTCGTAGTCCTGCTCGGGGTTGTCGGTCACGGGAAGGCTCCTGCCTCGAATCGAGTGGGGGTGGCTCAACTGCCGACGGAGGTGCCGCGGCCGCGCAGTGCGGCGCGGCGGGTGTTGGCACGGCGGCGGGCCGACTGGACCACCTCGGGGGTGGCGCCGCTCTCCTCGTCGAGCCAGCGGCCGAGGGAGGAGATGTCACGGAAGCTGAAGAGGTCGGGCACGCGGATGCGGCGGTCGAACCGCCGGGTCATCAGCCTGGCCAGCCGGACGAGCAGCAGCGAGTCGCCGCCGAGGTCGTAGAAGGCGGCCCGGACGTCGATGCTCGCCGGTTCGAGGTCGAGCAACTGGCCCCAGATCTCCGACAGCGCCACCTCGGTCGGTGTGCCGGCGGCCGTCAGGGGCCCCGCGGTGGCGGTGTCGGCGGCCGGCGGCTCGGGAAGCGCAGCGCGGTCGAGCTTTCCGCCCGGCCCCAGCGGAAGTGCGGCCAGGAACACGATCGTCGCCGGCACCATGTAGTCGGGCAGCTCGGCGGCGAGCTTGCCGGTGATGGCGCTCTGGAGGCCGGCGTCCAGCCGGGCGCCGTCCTGCGGGTGGCCGTCGCCCTCGGGCACGACGTAGCCGACGAGCCTGTTGCCCTGTACGGCGGCGGCGGCCTCCCTGACCTCGGGGCAGCCGGTCAGCCGGGCCTCGACCTCCTCCAGCTCGATGCGGTAGCCGCGCAGCTTGACCTGGTGGTCGGTGCGGCCGACGAACTGGAGCTCGCCGTCGGCGGTGAACCTGACGATGTCACCGGTGCGGTACATGCGCTCGCCGTCCAGGAACGGGTCGGGCACGAACCGTTCGGCCGTGGTGCGCGGCCGGTTGACGTAGCCGTGGGCGAGGCCGACGCCGCCGAGGTAGAGCTCACCGGACTCGCCGGGCGGCAGGTGCTTCAGGTTCTCGTCGAGCACGTAGACACGGGCGCCGGCCGACGGCGTGCCGATCGTCGGTTCGCCGGTGTCGTCCCGCGGCACCAGCCCGAACGAGCAGAAGACGGTCCCTTCGGTGGGGCCGTAGGCGTTGAAGACCCGGTCGGCGTTGGTCTCCCGGTACGCCCGGTCCACCAGCTTGCGCCGCAGTGCCTCGCCGCCGAACACGATCGTGCGCACGTTCGGGGGGAGCACACCGGCGTCGAGCAGGCCGTTCATCACCGACGGGACGACGTTGAGGTGGGTGATCCTGTCGGCGTACCGGCTCTCCGGCAGGTGGACGGCGCTCTCCACCAGCACGACGGCACCGCCGCGGCACAGCGCGGTGAAGATCTCCATCACCGACATGTCGAAGCAGACCGAGCTCGCCGCCGATACGCCGCTCAGGTCGCAGTCCTCGAAGATCCGGTCCATTTCGGCCAGCATGGCGACGCAGCCGCTGTGCCGGATGGCCACGCCCTTCGGCGTGCCGGTGGATCCCGACGTGTAGATGATGTACGCGGTGTCGCCGGGCACGACCGGAACGGGCTTCGCGCCGGGCTCGGTCGTCACGGTCTCCCCCAGCACGACCACGGTCGGACCGGCCGGGCAGTGGGCGCGGGACGCGGGCGTGGTCAGCAGCAGGTGGGTCCCGCTGTCGCGGACCATGAAGTCCACCCGGTCGGCCGGGTACCTCGGGTCCAGCGGTACGTAGCAGGACCCTGCGCGCAGGGCGGCCAGGATGCCGACGAGCAGGTCGGGAGTGCGCTCGACGCAGATGCCGACCGGGACACCGGGGCCGGCGCCGTCGGCGACGAGCTGTTCGGCCAGCACGCGGGACCGCTCGTTCAGCTCGCCGTAGGTCAGGACGCCGGTGTCGGAGTAGACCGCGGGTGCGCCGGGGTTCTTGACCGCTTGCTCGACGAACTCGGAGTGCAGGGTTTCGGTCACTGGTCCGTCACCTCGGGGAGGCCGCTCGGCGCGATGCCTTCGAGCGCCAGGTCGGGTTGGGCGATCGAGTCGAAGAGCACGGTGCGGTAGAGCGCAAGCAGTGCCGTCACGGTCTGCCTTTCCAGGTAGCTCGGTTTGTACTGGACGTGGCCGACGACCTCGCCGTCGATGTCGGCCATCGATATCTCCAGGTCGAACTTGGCCAGGTGCCTGCGCACCTGAAGCGGTTCGAGCGGCAGGGCGCCGTCGGGCGCGATGGTGCCGCCGATGCCGTGGAAGAGCTTGACGGACCGGGGGAACGCGTCCGAGGACAGCCAGTTCACCACCACGTCGAACCACGGTGGGCGGCCCTCGGCCCTGGGCGGCTTCAGGGCGGACGCCAGCAGGTCGAGGGGGTAGTTCATGTGCTCGAGCAGGCCGAGCGAGAAGGCGTGGACCTCGCCCAGCAGGTCTCGGAAGCTGCGTTCACCGGCCGGTTTCGCCCGCACCAGCACCGTGTTCAGGTAGTAGCCGATGGCGGATTCCCAGCCAGGTTCGGAGCGTTGGGCGATGGCGGTGGCCAGTACGGAGTCCTCGGCTCCGGCCGCGCGGTTGAGCGTGGCGAAGAAACCGGCCAGTACGACGGTGCTGATCGACACGCCTTCGCGTACCGCGAACTCCCTGAGCAGGCGGGTCTCCTCGGCGCTCCAGCGGAACGCGAGGTCGCGGCCCTCGTAGGTGACGCCGGGAGGTCGCACCTTGGTGGACAGGTCGAGGTGAGCGGGCGGGTCGGCCAGTTTCTCGGACCACCAGGCCAGCGCCGTGTCGGCCGCCGGACCGGCCAGCCACTGCCGCTCCCACTCGACGAACTCCGTGTAGGGGGCGACCGGCGCGCTGCCGGCGGGGTCCGCGCCCTCGTAGTACTCCTGGAGTTCGCGGATCATCACGTCGGCCGACGCCGCGTCCGACGCGATGTGGTGCACGAGCACCAGCAGGTAGTGGTCCGCCGGTCCGCGCGACATCAGCACCACGCGGACGAGCGGCCCGTTGTCCATGTCGAGCGGCAGGTGCCCGTACTCGGCCAGGTCCTCGCGGGCTTGTTCGTCGTCGCGGTCCGTGCTGTCCACCACGACGAACTCGTACACCGGTTCGTCCAGGATGACCTGGTACGGGCGGCCGCCGGCCTCGACGAAGATCGTGCGCAGCGCGGGATGCCGCTCCATCACGGCCCGTACGGCGCGGTCGAGGGCCTTCTCGTCGACCTCGGTCCGGATCCGGGCGGCCACCATGAAGTTGTAGGGCACGGCGTCCGGCGCGACCATCTGCATGAACCACAGGGAGGCCTGGCCGTGCGAGGCCGGTGCCAGTTCGAGACCCAGACCGTCGGCGCGCAACTGGTCGAGCGCCGGTGCGTCGGTGGGGTCCAGCAGGCCGCGCTCGGCCAGTTCGTCCACCAGCTCCTCGGCGTCCAGCTCGGACAGGTCGTCGAGGAACGTCGGGGCCGGCCCGGCCTCGGGCGCCGGTGCCGCCGCCTCCGACGGCGGCTGCGGCGTCCGGCCCGGCTTCGCCTCCGCGGCGGCGGCCGGCCCGCCGATGACCTCGACGACGTGGCCGACGACCTCGGATATGGTCCGGTCGTCCAGGAACACCACCGGCGACACCCGCTGCCCGAACAGCGACTGCAGCCGGTTGACGAGGCGGATCGCCAGCATCGAGTCGAGGCCGAAGCCGCGCAGGCCGGCGCCTCCGTCGAGGGTGCCCGCCGGCACGCCCAGCGCGTCGGCGATCTCGTCGAGGACGACCTCCTCCAGCGGCCTGCTCCCCGGGGTCCCGGCAACGGGTTCGGCAACGGGCCCGGCCACGGTCGCGACCACGGACTCGGCCGCGGACTCGGCCGCGGTTTCGGGGACCGGTGCCGACGCGCTGCGGGGGCGAGGCGTGGTGTCCAGCCAGTAGCGGTCCTTCTGCCACTGCACGAGCGGGGTCTCCACGACCTCGACGTCGTCGGCGAACAACGAGTCGAAGGCCAGCGGGAGGCCCCTGACGTACAACGACGCGGCGGCCCCCAGCAGGCAGCGGACGTCGCTTTCGTTGCGCCGCAGGGAGTTGATCGCGTGCACCTGGGCACCGCGGGTCAGCGCGATCTCCTCGACCGCACCGCGCAGCGTCTCGTGCGGGCCGATCTCGATGAAGGTGCCGACGCCCTCGTCGACCAGCGCACCGATCGTCTCGGCGAACCGGACCTGGTTGCGCAGGTTGTGCACCCAGTAGTCGACGTCGGTGACCGGGTTCACCGTGTCGGCCAGTGCCGTGGAGCGGAATTCGATGGTGTTCGTCAGCGGGACGATGCCGTCGATGCGTTCGCGCAGCGGCTGGATCAGCGGATCCATGCCGGGTCCGTGCACCGGCCGTTCGACCCGGATCCTCCGGGTGGGGACCCCGGCCCGCCGGAGGTCGGCCTCCAGGGCGCTGATGGCGTCGGGCGAGCCGGACACCGCCGCGCTGGTGGGACTGTTCACCACGGCGACGGCCACGTGCTCGGCGTACGGGGCGATCTTCGGCAGCAGCTCCTGCTCCGGCAGGTCGACCGAGATCATGGCGCCGGGGGCCGCTTTCCGTTCGAGCAGGTGCGACCGGGCGACCACGACGCGGGCGGCGTCGTCCAGCGACAGCGCGCCGGCGACACAGGCGGCCGCGACCTCGCCCAGGCTGTGCCCGACGACGGCGGTCGGTCGAATGCCGAGTTCGAGCCAGACCTTCGCCAGCGAGACCTGCAGGGCGAACAGGACGGGCTGCTGGAAGTCCATCTCCTCGAACCTGGCCCGGTCGGCCGGGGCGGCGAGCTCGTCGAGCACCGAGCAGCCGCCGGCCGTGCGCACGGCGGCGTCGCAGGCGTTCATCCACGTACGGAAGCCGGTGTGCGAGCGCATGAGCTCCCGGCCCATGCCGACCCACTGCGTTCCGCCGCCGGAGAACACCAGCGCCACCCGCCGGTCGCTGTTGCCCGCGACCGTGCCCGTGACGACATCGGGGTGCGGCTGACCGGCGGCGACCCGGGCGAGTCCGTCCAGGACTTCCTGGCGGTTGCGGGCGAACAGCGCTATCCGCCGGCTGTGGTGGGTACGCCTGGTCGCGAGCGTGTAGGCGAGGTCGGAGACCCGCAGGCCCGTGTCGCGTTCGACGTGGTTGGAGAGCGCACGGCAGGTGTCGGCCAGCGCACCCGCCGTGTGCGCCGTGACGGGTACGAGGTGCACCTGTTCGTCGGCCGCGACGTCGCCCCGGCTCGGCGTGACGTGTCGTCCCCGGTCACCCGCGGTGAACGGTCCGGGGACGACGGAGAGACCGGCGGTGTACAGCGCGCCGAGCGAGCCGAGCAGGGTCGAGGCTTCGTCGGCGCCACGACGGAGCGAGGGCAGGGTGGTCGCCGTCAGGATCTCCGACACGGACTTGAGCAGCACGGGATGCGGACTGAGTTCGATCACCGCGTCGATGTCGTGGTCGCGCAGGTTCGTCAGGGCGTCGACCACCCGGATCTCCTGGCGCAGGTTGTCCGCCCAGTAGTCCGGCCCGAGCTCCGCGCCGTCGACGAGTTCGCCGGTGACCGTCGAGATCATCGGGATGCGCGTGGTCCGGGGCTCGATGTCGGCGAGTTCGGCCCGCAGCGGGGCGAGGACGTGGTCGACCAGCGGCGAGTGCGGTGCGTGGCCCATCCGCACCCGGTGGTTCGTGATGCCCTCGTCGGTGAGCCGCTGGACCAGTTCGTCGATCTCCTGCGGTGTGCCGGTGACCAGGGTGGAGTTCAGGCCGTTGTAGCCGGAGACGGTGAGCTGGCCGGTCAGGTACTGCTTGACGACGTCCGCACCGGTCATGGCCACGATGCCGTCGCCGCGTCCGACGGCCAGTTGCTGGAGGAGCCGGCCGTGGTGGGCGGCCAGGCGGGAGGCGTCCTCGAAGTCGAGTGCGCCGGCGATGTGTGAGGCGGCGAACTCCCCGACACTCTGTCCCACGACGACGTCCGGTTCCACTCCCAGCGAGCGCCACGCGTCGGCCAGGGCGACCTGTAGGGAGAACAGCAGCGGCTGGAAGACGTCCATGTCGTCGATACGGCCGTCGGGTGCCAGCAGGTGGTCGACGAGCGAGAAGCCCAGCAGGTCCCGCATCCGCCTGTCGGACTTCATCATGGACCGGCGGAACACGGGCATGCCGGCGAGCAGTTGCCTGCCCATGCCCAGCCACTGCGAGCCGTTGCCCGAGAACAGGAACGCCACCCGCGGCCTGCGTCCGGCGATCTCCCCGGTGCTCAGCCCGGCGGCCGTCGCTCCGGCGCCGAAGGCTTCCAGCTGCGCCCTGAGTTCGGTCATGTCGTGGGCGGTGGCCGCGAGCCGGAACCTGCCGTCGCCGGGTGTCCGGCTGCATATCGCCCGCAGGTCGTTCTCCTCGCGCAGCGCCAGGGCCCGCTCGGCCAGCGCCTCCCGGGAGTCCGCGGCCAGCAGGAGGAGTGAGCTCTCGGGACGCGGCAGCTCCTCGACGGCCACGTGACAGATCGCGCCGCCGAATCCGAACGAGCTGACGCCACCGCGGCGCGCGTCGGACCGGCGTGGCCACGCCGTCAGCCGGTCCTGGACGGTGAGGTTGTACTCGTCGAACATGATCTGCGGATTCGGGGCGGTGTAGTGCAGGCTCGGCGGAAGCACGCCGTTGCGCACCGACAGCGCGAGTTTGACCAGGCCGACGATGCCGGCTGCCGCCTCCAGGTGCCCGATGTTGGACTTGACGGAGCCGAGCCGCAGCGGCTCCGCGCGGTCACCTCCCAGGACCGCGCCGATGGCATTGGCCTCGATCGGGTCGCCGAGGGGCGTCGCGGAGCCGTGGCACTCGATGTAGTCGACCAGGGCCGGTTCGATGCCGGCCCGCTGGTACGCGGTGCGGAGCATCTTCTCCTGCGCCTGGGGGTTCGGCGCGGTCATGCCGTTGCTCGGGCCGTCGTTGTTGGACGAGCTGCCCTTGATCAGGCAGTACACCGGAAGATCGCGTTCGAGTGCCACGCTCAGCGGGGCGAGCACGACGACCCCGGCGCCCTCACCGCGGACGTAGCCGTTGGCGCGGGCGTCGAACGACTTGCAGCGGCCGTCCGGGGCGAGCGCACCCATCGCGTCCATGGCGGTGTAGTAGTCGGAGACGAAGCTCAGGTTCACGCCACCGGCCAGCACCAGCTCGCTCTCGCCCATCCAGATCGACTGGCATCCGACGTGCACCGAGACCAGCGATCCGGCGCAGGCGGCGTCGATGGCCATGCTCGGGCCCTGCAGGCCGAGGATGTAGGAGACGCGGTTGGCGATGATGCCGTCGTGCATGCCGGTCGCGGTGTGCGGGGTGATCTGGCTGTCGGGACCGCGGTAGTGCGCCAGAGCGGCGTAGTCGCCCCAGCAGGAGGCCATGAACACGCCGGTGTCGCTGCCGACGAGGCTGTGGGGCGCGACGCCCGCGTCCTCCAGGGCCTCCCAGGCCAGTTCCAGAATCAGTCGCTGCTGCGGGTCCATCTGGACGGCTTCGCGGGGCGAGATGCCGAAGAACAGCGGATCGAACTGGTCGATGCCGTCGATGAATCCGCCCCACCGCACCTTGTCGTTCAGGAGGTCGCGTCGCCCGGCCGGCACCGGGCCGACGGCGTCGCGGCCCTCGGTCAGCAGTTGCCAGAACGAGGACGGGTCCGGCCCTCCGGGGAACCGGCAGCCGATGCCCACGATCGCGATGGGCTCGTGCGATGCCGTACGGCGAGCATTGCCCGGGGCAGCGGTCTCCGCGGCACGCGGACCGTCGACGAGCGCACGGGACAGCTCGTCGATGGTCGGGTACTGCCACATCCAGGTGACCGGAACCTTCCAGCCGAGGAATTCGGACAATGAGGCGGCAAGGGTCGACAACTTCAACGATTCCAGGCCGTACCGGTGCATCGGTGTCCAGCGGTCCACCGCGTCCTTGGACAGGTCCATCAGCTCGACAACGCGAGAAAGCAGAAACTCTGCTATGGCATGCGAATCTCGTGCTGCGCGCTCTTGGGGCATCTCGGCTCCTCAACAGGGCGGATGGAAGGGACTGACGGAGTTCGCGGCCGGCTGATTAAGGGCGGGAAGCTCCGTCAGCCGTGTAATGGCAGCGGGATTGAGGGGATTGCGGCGCGCATGCGGCCGATCCGGTGAACACGACCAGGGCCGACGGCTCTCAAAAAGGTGAGTCAGCGCTCAGGTGTCCGGCCAGGAGTGGCCTACGATACGGAAGCTTCGCTTCGCCGTGTCAAGTGCTGGAGGGGAGCCAAATATGAGGAAGCCCTGTCGGCGCAGGGGAATTCGCGTCCTGCCGGGCAGGCCGTCCCGCCCCGGACAGGAAGACATGACTGTGGAGAAGCTAGTACCCGCACCGCGACCCGACCCCCGGTTAAGTCGTCTTGGCTGAATCAGTTTTCGATCTGATCCAGGATCACTGCCCGGCAGTCCAGCCGCCGGCGTACATCGTCCGTCTCCTGGGCACACTGGTCTGCGACTGCGTTGCCTTAGGGGACGTGCACGCGGAACTCTTCATCTGCGCAGCCACTGCCGACGAGCGTCACGATCCACTCGGTCAGGTCAAGGAATACGTGGACTGACGTGGCCGCATTATGAGGCACTCACCCGACCGGCTTCAGACTGCCATCCTGCGAATGATGAGACAAGTGTGGCGCGTGGGTTGGAAGGGGCGCTGGCGCGTTTTGGCCCCCGGAGTGACCGGTTCACTTCCCTCTCATGCAATGGCCGGGAGGCGATTCGGACGTCATGGGCAACAGGGGCGCCCGTGTTCAACACGGGTCAGCTCCGACGCGCCACCGGCCTGTATCGGCAACTCATTGCAATCGCCAGCAGCGTAGGTCTGCGGTGATCCTTCTCCACGGAGAGATTTCTTGATCGCAGGGGAAGTGGGGATCCGTGGGACCTCGTCAACGGTCAGACCGGATGTGAGGGATCCGCTCCGGCGGCATACGAGTAGGGTCGGGCTGGACAACAGGCGAGCGGCACTGCAAGGCTGCTCGGCATGAGAATCATGGACCACGAGCTGACACCGGCTGACGCCCGTGTCCTGGTGGTGGGCACCGGACGGATGGAATTAGCCTCAACACGGCAACAGCCCGCGGCCGGTGCCGACGACGCCTTATCCAGACATTTCCCGCACCGTCTCGTGGTCGCACCGCCCGGCACGCCTGTAGCGGTTGCGGGCGACGTGTTCGCCCGATTACGGCTCGGCCACCACCTCCCTCGAGCAGCCGCCGTCGGCCCGGTACGTGACGGCGGGCCGGCCGCCCCGCCGTCCGGCTCCGGCAGCGGCATCCGGATACGCCCCGGCAACCGTCAGCCGGTCGGCGGCAAGTCCCTCGGGGGGCCCACATGACCAGTACCGAGGTGATGCCACGGCACAAGCCGGGACTGGCACTCGGGGTGCTGGCCGGGGCGCTCGCACTGGATGTGAGTGGTCTCGGGGTGCTCAATGCCGCCCTGCCGTCCATCGGAGAACGCTTCGACCTGGACGACACCACGCTCCAGTGGGTCATGATCGCTTACGCCGTGACGTTCGCCGGCTTCCTGCTGGTGGGCGGCCGTCTGGCCGATGTGTTCGGCCGTCGGCGGGTGTTCGAATTCGGTGTCGCCCTGTTCACGGTGGCCGCGCTGGTCGGGGCCGTGGCGCCGGACACCTGGGTGCTGCTCGGTGCGCGGGCGGTCCAGGGCATCGGCGCGGCCCTGTCGGGTCCGGCCGCACTGGCCCTGCTGACCGAGGTGTTTCCGGCCGGCCCGGCCCGCAACCGGGCCCTCAGTGTGTACGCGGCGGTCGGCGCGGCGAGCTTCAGCGGCGGAGTGCTGCTGGGCGGTGTACTGACCCAGTTCCTCGGCTGGCGGTCGGTGCTGTGGTTCTCGGTGGTGGTGGGGATGGCCGTGCTGGCCACGACACGCGCCGGGCTGCCCGGTGGTGCCGGGCGCGGCGGCCGGCTGGACCTGCCCGGCGCGATCTCGGGCACGATCGGCCTCACCCTGCTGGTCGTCGGCGCGAGCACCAGCGGCGCGTTGGCATGGGGTTCGTTCTGCGTCGCGGTGGTGTTCCTGCTGCTCTTCGTCGTGCGCGAGCACCGCACCGCCGACCCGGTGCTTCCCCTCGGCCTCTTCCGGGTCACCTCGGTACGGGCAGCGAGCCTGGCGGCGTTCCTCCAGTACATGGGCTCGGTCGGGATGCTGTTCTTCGCGCCGCTGTATCTGCAGGGGATGCTGGAGTACTCCCCGCTCGAGTCCGGTCTCGCGCTGGTGCCGATGTCGGCGGGCGTGTTCCTCACCGCCAACTTCGTCACCGGACGCCTGCTCGCCAAGTACACGCCGCGCACGCTGATGGCCGTCGGGCTCGTCCTGATCGGCGGAGGGACAGCGCTGTGGATGAGCACACCGCACCAGGGCAGCTATCTGCTGCACGTGCTGCCCGGCCTGGTGATCAGCGGCATCGGTCAAGGCCTGAACTTCCCCTCGATGACATCCGCCGCGCTCACCGGCGTCGAGCCGGAACGGCACGCGGTCGCCGGGGCGGTGAATGTCGTGGCACAGCAGATCGGCGCCAGCGTCGGAGTGGCGATCATGGTCCTGGTCGCAGCGACCAGCAGTGACCAGCTCACCGGCTACCACCTCGCCTACCTCACAGCCGGCATCGGCTGTGTGCTCGGAGCGGTGACCATCGCCATGGCAGGCCGTCGGAGGAGCACGGCCTGAGGATCCCCCGTGCGGCACAGTCCCGCGGGACGACAAGCCCCCCGGCGTGGCCGGCCCGCGAGCTGCCGCTCGTCGCGCAGGCCGCCGGGAGGCCATGGGGGTATCGGTTTCGGCCGCACGCGACCGGCAGTACCCGCCTGGGGCGGCCAAGGCTCGGACCCGTTCCCGGGCCAGCGGCCTCCCACGTGCGCCCAGGAGGGCTGTTTCCGCCGGACAGCGGCGTACAGGGCCTGTACCACCCGCAGACGGGGAATCCGTCGGCAGGCTTCTGCCGTGCCCGCAGTCGCTCGGCGTGCCTGCGTCGGCTCCTCGGACGGACCGGCCCGCCGCCGTCGCCGCCACCCGCGGCACGGGCCGCGTCCCCGGGGAGGATCCGGGGAGCGTGGACCGTGCCGGGGAGCGGTGGGGGAAGTCGACCACCGGGCTCGAACCCGTGATGGCGAGGTAGACGCCGCCGACGCCCGGGCAACCTGATCACGGGCATCGCCGCCCCGGCCCCGTCGGGGAGACCCGGGCCCTGCCCGGCATCCACGCCCGGCTCCGTGACCGCCGACTGCTGCCCGCGCAGCACCCGGTCGGCGGCGGCTGCCTCTCCACCGTCCTGCTGGACGGCTCCGCACTCGATCACCGGGTCCAGTTCGTCGGACCGGTCGCAGCAAGCGGGGCGTGGCGGAAGCAGGAGCGGACCGGCTCCACCGTCCAGCAGGTCCTCCACCGGGGGCGGCTCTGCGCCGCCAGGCCCGGTGTCGACGGCACCATCTGCGAGGTCTACCGGCGCCGCAACGTGGTCGGGCGGTGCTTCGACCGGCTCGGGCGATGCGCGGGATCGCCACCCGGTACGACTGTGAGGACGGCGGAGCCGTCCCGGTGGTGGTCCGGCCCGCGGTACGGCCGACCGTCACGTCCTGCGTCCTGATCCGTCGACCACCGTCCGGGGCGGCACTCGCTGCCGCCAGGCCGGCGGGTGCGTCCCGACAGGGGCCTTCGCGGCAGGCGCCGTCACCGTCGCCGCGGCCCGGCTCCTGCCTCGTCCACGATCCGCCGGACGGGACCTGGCGGTGAGGCGCTCGAAAACCGGTGGAACAGCGCCGCTGTGCGCCGTTACCGTGCTGCCGAACCAAGTCGTCTGGCCGAGGACGTGCCGTTGTACACCCTGTGAGACCTCCCGAGCGCTGAATCGTCGCGCGTCGCGCATGTGCGCCGCGCTCCTTTTTGCTGCGGATTTCTCACTGAAACCGGTGTACTTCTGTGCTCAGAAACTGGGTGGTCGTGCCCACCTGTCTGCCGATCGTTCTCCGCCGTTGCCACGCGTGCGCATCCGAGCGCTTCCGGGCGAGCGGCAAATTCCGCGTCAACGCACACCACAAGCTCATCGACGCCTGGCTCCTCGCGCTCTGCACCGCTTGCGGGGAGACCGCGAAGCTCACGGTCCTGGAGCGGATGAACGTGCGCTCCGTACGACCCGAGCTGCTGGACCGGCTGCACGGCAACGATCCCGGCCTGGCGGCTGAGCTGCTCCGGGATCCGGTCGTGCGACGCCGCAACCGCATCGCCCTCGACTGGGACGACGCCTGGCGCCTCGACACCGGCGGATCGGATCACCCGGACGGCGAGGTGATCGACGTCTCGGTCCGCTTTGCGGCGCGGATCCCTGTCCGGCCGGTGCGACTGGTCGCCGAAGGCTGCGGTCTTTCGCGGGCCGAGGTGGAGAGACTGGTCACGGAAGGGAAGCTCGTCTCGGCAGTCCGGCTGAGCGGCAGGCTCTCCGGCGACTTCACCTTCACGCTCAAGCGCTGAGCCCTCCTCGGCACCAGGGCCTGTCCGGCAGGATCCGCCGGACAGGCCCTGGGAGGCTCACGGCATGAGTGTGCTCCCCGACCTGCGCGGCATGCCGGACCGGCGTTCCCCGACCTGGCCGGCACCCTCGTGCGCGGAGAGGACCGGTCCCTCCGACGGGAAACAGGGGAACTGCGGTGACGACTTCCGAGAGCCGCAGTCACCCGCCGAGCCGTCCGCCTCGGTCAACCCCTCCGGGGTCGGTCCGTCCGCGCGCGTCCCGCCCGTCCAGGAAACGGTTGGGGCGAATCCTCTCCCGTCGCATGACCGATGAGCGCGTGCACGGCAGGCGGTGAGGCGTCGAGTTCCTGATCGCCGGCCACGGTCGCGTGGGGGAACGCGTCTCGCGCAGCGATCGTCAGTCACCAAGGACCACGGGCCCGTCGGCCGATGTGATCACCGAACTCGTCACCCGGGCAGGTCCTCCGTGGCGTGGACGGCATCAGGTCGGGCTTGCGTCGCGGCCGTGGAAGCGGGCCGTGGGCGCCGGTGCCGGGCACCGGCCGGTCCTCGTCGACCGGCTCCTGGCCGCCCTTGCGCACCTCCGGCACGGGCAAGCGGAACGCCGTGGAGGCGATGGTGCTCACGGACGGGGACGGCCGGTGCCGTTCCGCAGCCCGGCCAGGCCCGGATACGGCGCGGACATCCCCTACGTCCGCCGGCTGGGGCCGGTCGGGCTCCTGACCGACGGTCCCGTGGTGGAGATCCTCGCCGAGGCCGGCCACCGGGGCCTGGGCGCGCGGACCGGCCGCCGCCGGGCCGGCGCGTCGGTCGCCGTCTCGGTGGTGACCGGCACGCCGTGGGGCAGTTCCTCCAGTACGCCACCGGTGCGGGGCCGTGCGGCTCCCCCGCGGTCGGCCGGCGCACCCTGCCCGACGGTGCTCCTCAGTCGTCCGCCTGCCGTCCAGGACAGGAGATGAGCACAGGGGGGATGGAAACGACCGGGTGCCGTTCCGCCCGGTAGGGAACCGGTCGGCCACGGTCCTGTCCTCCGCTCCGTGCGATCCCCGTGCGGCCGGGCAGGGGGCAGACCTGCGCGGCGACCGGGCACATGCCGCCGATCGCCACGTCCCGCATGACCGGAACGGGTGCGCGGGTGTGCTCGCCGTGCGCGAAGGCGAGGCGCAGCAGGGGCGAGACGCGCAGCACGTGGCTGCCGTTCCGCACCACGGGCTTGAGCAGGTGGAACGCCGCCAGCAGTTCCACCGAGCGTTCGACGGAGGGCACCGAGCGGCAGAGGGTACGGGCCAGGTGGGCGACGGTGACGTCGGTGCGCCCCGCCCTGCTGACCTCGGTCAGCACCTCCCGGGCGCCGGACGGCAGCCGGTCGGCGGATTCGACGAGATACCGGCGGACGTCCAGGTCCGGGCTGCTCAGCTCCTCCAGGCGGCGCCGTTCGTCCGCCAGCCGGGCCGCGAAGTCCGCGAGGCTGCGGCCGGGCCAGGCGGCGATCCGGCTGCCGATCGCCCGGATGGCGGTCGGCATGCCCTCGCACCTCGCCGCGATGGCCGCCGCCGCGTCGGGCTCCTGCGCCGTCCTCTCCTCACCGACCACCTGGGCCAGCAACCGGCTTCCCTCGTCCTCGGACATCGGCCCCACGTCCACGGAGGTCACCGCCCCGGGCAGCCCGGCCATCCGGCAGCGGGAGGTGACGATCACCGTGTTGTCCGCGCCCGCCGGAAGCAGCGGCAGGATCTGGTCCCGGCCGGCCGCGTCGTCCAGCAGCAGCAGGAAGCGCCGGTCGGCCGCCCAGCCCCGGAAGATGCGGGCGAGGTCGTCGGTCCGCTCCGGCAGGCAGCGCCGGTCGTAGCCGACGGCGACGAGCAGTCCCCTCAGGGCCTCGGCCGGGTGCTGTGCCGTGCCGTCCTCCAGGTGCATGTCGGCCTTGAGCTGCCCGTCGGGGAAGTGCTTGCGCAGCCGGTGCGCGACCTGGAGCGCGACCTGGGTCTTGCCGACGCCCGGTCCTCCGGTCACCGTCACGATCCGCACCTCCGGGGCGGGCCGGGCCTCCCGCACGGCGTACTCGATCCGGTCGAGTACGTCGCGGCGGCCGACGAAGTCGCCGATGGCCGGGGGCAGTTGGAAGAGGGCACCCGAGCCGTCGGCGCGCGACGGTGCGGGGAACCGCTCGTCCTGCCCGGCCAGGATCCTGTTCTGGAGTTCCTGCAGCCGCACCGACGGCTCGAGCCCCAGTTGCTCGGCCATGGCCCTGCGCAGCCGGGCGTACGCGGACAGGGCCTCGCCGCGCTGCCCGCAGCGTTTGGCCGCCATCATCAACTGGGCGCAGAACTCCTCGTGCAGGGGGTGTTGGTAGGTCAGGTCCCGGATCTCCTCCAGGAGCGACTGGTGCGCGCCGAGCGCGAGGTCGGCCGCGATGCGCTGTTCCAGTGCGTGGATCCTGAGGTCCTCCAGCCGGGCGGCCTGCGCGGCGAGGACGGGGCCGGTCTCCACGTCCTCCAACGGCGCGCCGCGCCACAGGTCCAGGGCCCGGCGCAATGCGACGGCGCCCTCGTTCGCCCGGCCGCGGGCCAGTGCCTCCCGGCCCTCTCGCACCAGGGCCTGGAAGTCCTTGACGTCCAGGTGGCAGTCCTGCAGCGGGAGGCGGTAGCCGTGGGGGTGGGTCTCGACGAGTTCCTGGCTCTGGCCGGCGTTCTCGTCGCCGCTCAGGGTCTTGCGCAGTTGGTAGATGTAGGTCTGGACGGTCTTGCGCGCCCTCCTGGGCGGCTGTTCGCTCCACAGCTCGTCGATCAGTAACTCCGTGGGGACGACGCGGTCCGCATGAGTCAGCAGCAGCGCGAGAACGCGGCGGGCCATGGGTGCGCTGGGCGTCCGCAGCTCACCGTTCACGCGTATCTCCATCGGTCCGAGAAGCGCACATTGCAGCATCGCGACGTCCTTACCTGTGGTTGGCTCCGGCTGTACGACGAGCAGTCCGCTGCGGACGCCAGTCCGCGTCGGCTCGGTCCGTCCCGGCGGCGGGTCTCGGTGCCGGCACGGGGCGGTCGGCGATCGGCTTCATCAGGCACCGCGAGGCGTTCCGGCGGATGTCGGTCCGTGCCGTGGATGCGACGAACCCGTTCGGTGCACCCCGCCCCGCCAGGCGTGCAGTGCGGTACCGCTCCCGCAGGCGCAGGTCACTCGTTCTCTCCCCCGGCCCCGTGGCGCTCTCCGCCGCCGAACCGACAGCATCTTCGCGCACCACGGTGTTCCGCGTGATCGTCAACGCCCGGAGGCGGCCGGAAAGCCACGTCCGGCGGTCCGGGGGTTCACCGTTCACCCGTGGTGTGCGGCCGTGCCGGGTGCCGCGCCGCCGACCGGTCATGACGGCGGCATCCGGCCGGATGCCGCCGGCCGCGGGCCTGCCCACTCCGTTGTGGGCAGGCCCGCGGCGTCCGCTTCCGGCGGGTCAGTCACCGCTGCGCAGGGACAGGGTGTGGCGGAAGACGTCGCGCGGATCCCAGGTGGCCTTGATCGCGCGCAGGCGTGCGGCGTTGTCCTTGTAGTACAGCTCCTGCCAGGACACGCCCGAGGTGTTCCACTCCGGGTCGGCCATGTCCACGTCGGGGAAGTTGATGTAGCAGCCGTCGTGCTCGTCGCCCGGCACCGGGACACCGCCGGTCTTGGCGTACAGGTCGCGGAACAGGCGGCGCATCCAGTCGACGTTGGTCTCGTCGAGTTCGGCGTTCTGCCAGGTGTTCATGAAGAACGCCTGGATGACGGAGCCGCGCTGCGCGGACGCCGTGGCGTCGGCGGCCACCGCGTTGATGCGGCCGCCGTAGGACTGCAGGGCCACCAGGCTGCTGTCGTTGCTGTGGTCGGCGCTGTCGAGGTAGTCGTACAGCGTGTCGATCTGGTAGTCGTCGTAGCCGCGGCGCAGGAACGCGGACTTGACCTTCTGCCGGCCGATCTCCGCGTCCTGGGCCTGGGCGAGGGCCTTCTTGGCCTCCAGCCAGGGCAGCACCTCGGTGGGCAGGACGACCGGGAAGTCGCCGAGACCGGCGGTGAGTTCGGCGACGTAGTCGCTCATCAGCCGCTCGGCGTCCGGGCGGGTGGCGTCCACGTGGGCGAAGGCGACGGCTCCCATGCCGGGGTCGCCCTCGCGCGGCCTGCCGAGCAGGACGAGGCCGGAGAAGAGGGAGGTGTACGGGGAGTCCGGGCCGCTGTTGTCCTCGTGCCAGCGGCCGAAGTTGCCGACCAGGGTGCGCATGGCCGCCCGGTCCAGGGACTCCCGGTTGAACAGGACGGTGCCGGTCAGCACGGACGCCGGGGGCCGCGGCAGGGCCTCGCCGGGCTCGTCGCCGGTGGCGTCCGGGGAGCGGAACCAGTAGCGGGTGACGATGCCGAAGTTGCCGCCGCCGCCACCGGTGTGGGCCCACCACAGGTCGTGGTGGGGGTCCTCGGGGTCGCGGGTGGCCACGACCGCGCGGACGTCGCCGGAGGCGTCGACCACGACGACCTCCACGGCCAGCAGGTGGTCGGCCGCGAGGCCCTCGCTGCGGCTCAGCGAGCCGAAGCCGCCGCCGACCACGTGACCGCCGAGTCCGACGGTCGCGCTGTCGCCCGCCGGGAGGGCGACCCCCCAGCCCTCGTACAGGGCGCGGTACAGGTCGGCCATCCGGACGCCGGGCTCGACGGCGAACGCCCCCCGCTCGGAGTCGAAGGACACCTCCCGCATCTCGCCCAGGTCGATGACCACCTGCACGTCCGGGTCACCGGCCACGTTCTCGTAGCCGTGGCCGCCGCTGCGCACGGCGATCCGCTTCCCGTCCCGGACCGCGTCGCGCACCGCGCCGACGACCTGCTCGGTGCTGGTGACGACGTGGAACGTCTCCGGCCGGGCGGTGAAGCGCTTGTTGAGGCCGCGTACGGACAGGTCCTGGTACGCGTCGTCGCCGGGGCGGACCACGCCCACGGAGGGAGTGGTGTTCTCGGTCATGCCGTTCCTTACCTCGTGGTTGGGAGGACGCCGGTGGGGGCGCGCAGGCGTCGGCGTCCGCGGGGTTCCTGCGGGGGGGGTCGGGGTGCGTGGGAGCAAGGGGGAGGCCCGCCCCCCGCCCGCGGGGGAATCGATGCGGG
>NZ_DASQNP010000191.1:0-3896 GCF_035644915.1 Streptomyces sp. | reverse complement strand
GGCTCAGCCGTCGCGGAGGGCGGCCGGGGGCTCGACGGTGTGGAAGCACTGGGTGCACACGTAGCCGCCCCGCGGTCCCTCCAGGACCGCCCAGCCGCACTGGGCGCAGTGCATCACGGCGACGTCGGGGGCGGGGATGTCGGAGGGGGTCATCCGCTCGCCCCGCAGTTGCCGCAGGACCAGCGCCCGTCAGGACCTTGGATCACCTTGGCGCCGCACGTGGTGCAGTTCACCGGCAGGTCTCCTTCCGCCGTGCCTCTCGCCACGTTCCTCCGTGCCCGCCGGCGTCCGCCCGCTTCCGCGGTGTCCGCCGGCGTCTTCCGGTGTCGTCGGTGACGTCCGTCACGACCGTCCCGGGCCACCGTAGTCCGGCGTGGACGGGTGTGGCGAGACCGCTTTTCCGCCGCACCGGCTTCCCCGGTTCAGCTCCCCGCATGCCGCCGGCCGCGCGCGGTACGGGTCAACTCCCGGAAACCGGCACGGGTCAGGCGCGTCGGGCCGGCCCGGCCGCCGAGCCGTGCGATCCGCTCGGGCCGGGCGATGCCGGTGTCCACCTGCGCCGGGCCGATGTCCTCCCCCGCCGGGCGGACCGTGAAGCGCGTGCCGCACTCCCCGAGCGTGCGCCGCGCGGTGAGGCCGGGGAGGGGGGCGCCGGCCGGCCGCGGAAGGTCGCCCGTCCCGGCGACCGGCGGAACCTCCGGGTTCCCCGTGTGGGTGAAGCCCGCCCGCTCACAGGCCGCGCGGACGTGCGGCCACTGCTTTGGGACCGCCGCCGGGACCGTCCCCGGCGGCCCGAGCAGGGGTCGGTACCATCAAAGACCGGAATCCGCTCCTCCGAATGCGGGACCAAGGTGTCTGCTGATCTCTCCTCCGTCATAGCCGCCACCGCCCGGTGGCTGGTCCGTGCCTATCCCACCGCCGGCGGGGTCTTCAGCGCCGCCCTGGCCGAGGCACAGGCGCGGCAGGCGGTCACCGTGGCGGCCTGGCTGCGCTACCCGACGGAGATGGACGCCGCGCTGGTCGCGGTGGCGGGGCCGGGCGGCGCCCGGCGGCTGGACCGGATCACCGGCTCGGAACCACCGGAGATTCCGGAGTCTGCGGAGGTCCCGGAGACCCCGGAGTCCGCGGAGACCGCCGGGCTCCCCTGGGTCCCCGCCCCCCGGGAGCCCGGCGACGAGGGGGACGCCTGGCGCACCTGGGTGGACGAGGTCCTCGCGAGCTGGGCGGCCTGCCTGCTGACCGAGCCCGGCCTGGCACAGGCCGCGGTGTCCGCGGTCGCGGACTGCGAACACGCGCGGGGCCTGTCCGTCGACTTCCGCCGGCTGACCGCGCCCGACGCGCTCGACCGGCAGGCCGCGCCCCTGCTGCGGCACCCGGACCTGATGGCGCCGATCGCCGAGCTGCACCGCGCCGAGTTCCTCCGCCGCCTCGGCTCCCACCGCGGGCCGGACACCGAGGCCGCCCTGTCCGACTGACCGCCCCCGGCGGGGTCGCGTACGGCCCGCGGGGGGAGCCCGTCGGCCGCGGACAGCCCGCCGGTCCGGTGAGCGGTCCGGTCAGCCCAGGACCGTGAACGCGCGCGTGGTGCCGGAGAAGGAACGGGGGGCGCCGACCGGCGGCTTGGCGTCGCCGTCGTAGCGGATGCGGTAGCTGCCGGGCGTGGCGGTGGCGGGGACGTCCCAGGTGACGGTCACCTTCGACGCGGCGATCCCGTCGCGCTGCCACCGGAAGGTCGTCGACCAGTCCCCGTCGTCGGCGACCGTGCGCCAGGTGCCGCCCTCGGCCCGCTCCACCCGCAGGTAGGTGCCGCCCCGGTGCAGGTCGTTGCCGGGGTGGGCGCCGGCGAACACGGCGACCACCCGCTCACCGGCCCGGTAGCTCTCGCGCGGCTGGGTCAGCACGTCGCCGAACGACCGCCCGAGCTGCGGTGCGTCCAGCACGATCGGCGGCTGGAAGGAGAGCGGCGCGGCGGACAGGTCGGGCGGCTCCGGCCCGGTCGGCAGCGGCTGCCCGTCGCGCAGGGCGCGCGCCAGACGCGCCGAGACCTGCTGGAGCGCGGGGAGCTGCCAGCGGCCGAAGAGGGTGCTGCCGCCCTCGTAGTGCTGGGCGTCGTACTCCTCGGGCGTGGTGACGTAGTGGAAGTAGGCGTTGGCGTAGCCCGCCACCAGGACGTCTTCCAACCCGGTGCCCACGATCCCGGCGACGGTGCGGCGCAGGCGCAGGCCCGCCGCGATGGTGACCTCGCCGGGGATGCCGATGAGGTGCAGGCGTCCGATCCGCACCAACTGGACGGGGACGATCTCCTGCACCCAGGGGTAGACGCGGTTCATCTCCCCGATGGGCACGGCGATCGCCTTGGGCGCGTGCGCGTCGCGCAGCTCCGGCGAGACGGTGTAGACCACCGAGTGGGAGACGGCGTCCCACAGCGGGTTCTCGCCCTCGGCGAAGCCGGGGAACGCCGGGCCGTCCTCCGTGCTGCCCGCGGCCATGGCCGCGCCGACCGCGGGTTTGGCGGTCCGGTGCGTCCGCCCGTCGCCGGTGAACTCCGGCTCGACGGTGACGTCGGAGAGGTCCACGTACACCAGCCGGGAGTCCACGCCCCCGGCCAGACGGGCGCCGGGACGGCCGAGCTGGCCGGCGGCGGCCCGGTACTGGCGCAGGCCGAGTTCCCGGGTGCGTTCGAAGTCCTCCGGTGTGGTCGGCGGTGCCAGGTCCAGGTTGGGGGACATGTCGCCGGCGTTGGTCTGCGCGAAGGCGGTGATCACGTCGGGAGCGGTGCCGGCGAGGTAGTCCGCGCCGGCGACCTCGCGTTCCCAGTGGTAGGCCGCGTAGCCCTTGTTGTCGGCGCTGACCAGCCGGTTGTCGCCGGACATGCTGGTGCAGTGGGTGGCGAACCAGTTGACCGCCCCCACCAGCCGCCCCTGGCGCTCGATGCGCAGCAGCGTGGTGAGGGGGTCGATGGCGTCGGGGAAGTACGCCCGGACGTCGGCGGGGTTGCGGTCGAAGGCCGCGCGGGAGCGGTTGACGCTCGCGTCGCGCAGCTCGCCGCGGGTGAGGACGAGGTCGGCGGGTGCCAGGTCGGCGTGGGCCCGGCCGACCGCCTCCAGGATGCCGCGGACGACCGCGTCGAAGGTCTTGGCGTGGAAGCCCAGCGTGGTGAGGTTGTAGAGCAGGTGGTGGGAGTAGCCGCCCGGCCCGGCGTGGGTGTGGGTGGCGGTGATCATGGTGTTCCGGGCGGTGTACAGGCCGCCGTACCGCTCGGCCAGGCCGCGCAGCACCGCCTGGTGCACGCTGGAGAAGATCATGGGGGAGTCGACCACGACCAGGGCCACCCGCTCCCCGGCGCCGCCGTCCGGGGTGCGGTCGGCGATGACGAAGGCGCGCGCCCGCAGGCGCGTGTGCAGCCCCTCCGCCTGCTGGTCGGTGCGCCCGTAGCCCATCAGCCCGACCTCGGCCACCTCGCCGGTGGCGTCGGCGATGCCGCGTCCCACCAGGTAGGAGCCCGCCTCCGGCGTGTCCGCGGACTCCCGCGCGACCGCGTCCGCGGGCGTACGGCCGGTGGCGGACGCCGTGGACGGCGGGAGTCCGGCCAGTCCGAGTCCGGCCAGTGCCGCCCCGGCGCGCAGCACGCCGCGGCGGCTGCCGCCCGGACCGTCCGGCCCGGGGACCGGACCACCCGGACCGGGAGCCGGACCGCCCGGCACCTCGTCGGACGACTCGTGCCGCTGGGCTCGGGGATCGCTCACCTGCGCTCCTCACGGTGCGTCTCGGGCCGCTTCTGCGGGGGGTTACCGCCGGTTCATCCGCGGTTCGATGTGAGCATGACACTCGCGGAGGGAGCAGACAACGGTGCGGACGACGGGAGGCGCGGACGCCCCTCGGGGAAGGTCGCCGCG
>NZ_DASQNP010000190.1:0-10092 GCF_035644915.1 Streptomyces sp. | reverse complement strand
CGCGAGCAGCCGCAGGAGGCGCTGACATGGATGGTCAGGTGCGTGGCCCTGTTCGACCAGTTCCCGCACCCGGCGACCGGACCGGGCCCCGACCACCTCAGGAGGCTGACGCACACGCTGGGCGTCGAAGCCCTCGAACGGACCTGGCAGGCCGTCACCGGCGCCCCCCTTCCGCCCGCCGTACGCCAGTACGTCCTCACCGACCCGCCCGCCGCCGACTGACCACCACAAGGAGAGCACCCATGGCCGTGGCCGACCCGATCGCACGCGGCGCGCGAGCCGCGGCGCAGCGCCTCACCACACCGCACGCCCCCTCCCTCCCGGCCGATGTGGAGGCCGCCCTCCACGCCCGCGACGGCGCCGCCCGCCCCGACCGCTACCTCGACCCCGTCTCCCTCGCCTCCCTCGTCGTGAGCGTCGCGACCCTGGCCTGGACCGTCTACAACGACCTCAGGACGAGGAACGCCGACCCCGGCCGGGACGTCGTCACCCGCCACGTCCGCGTACGGCTCGACCAGGCCGGAACGTCCCCCGCGGCGCTCGGTCCGGCGGACCGGGACCGGATCGTCGACATCACCGTCGAAGAGACGCTCAACGCCGCCCGGGACGACGACACGGGGCAGGACTGAGTCCCCGGAACGCCTCGTAGGGCCGCCGGGCGGGGCGAGGGGCGTGTGCCACCATGGCCGTCACCGCGGCACGCACGGTGCGGCGACATCCCACGGAACGGCAGAGGGCGATGACGAATCCGGGCGACGACCGGCGGCGGGCGGTCCTGGGCACCTGGCCGACGCCGCTCGATCCCGCGCCGCGGCTGGCCCGCGCGCTCGGGCTCGGCGCGGACGACCTGTGGATCAAGCGCGACGACCTCATCGGCCTCGGCGGCGGCGGGAACAAGGTCCGCAAGCTCGAATGGACCTGCGGGGCGGCGCTGGCCGACGGCGCCACGGTCCTGGTGACCACCGGCGCGCCGCAGAGCAACCACGCGCGGCTGACCGCGGCGGCCGGCGCCCGGCTCGGCCTCGACGTGGTCCTGGTGCTCGCGGGGCGGCCGGGGGCCTCCTCGTCCGGCAACCTCGCCCTCGACGGCCTCTTCGGCGCCCGGGTGGTGTGGGCCGGGGACGTCTCCGGCGCGGAACTGGACGCCACCGCCCGGCGGGTCGCCGAGCGGCTGCGCGAGCGGGGCGCCGTCCCGGCGCTGATCCCCTTCGGCGGCTCCAGCGCCCTCGGCGCGCGCGGTTACGCCGAGTGCGGGCGCGAACTCCTCGACCAGGCGCCCGACCTGGAGACCGTGGTCGTCGCGCTCGGCTCCGGGGGCACCATGGCCGGGCTCGTCGCCGCACTGGGGCCCGAGCGGGTGCTCGGCGTCCACGTCGGCGCCGTCGCCGAGCCCGCCGAGGCCGTGTCCGCGCTGGTCTCCGGCCTGACCGGCGCGCCCTGTCCGCCGCAGGCCCTGCGGGTGCGCCTCGACCAGGTCGGGGCGGGCTACGGCGAGCTGTCCGAGCCGGTCATGTCCGCCCTCACCCTCGCCGCGCGCACCGAGGGCCTCGTCCTGGACCCGGTCTACACCGGCCGCGCCCTGGCCGGCCTGGTGGCGGCCGTTGCGGAGGGCACCGTCGCACCCGGGCGGCGTACGGTCCTCCTGCACTCCGGCGGCCTGCCCGGCCTCTTCGGCCACGCGCCGGCGCTGGCGGCGGCGGAGGCCGGGCTGACGGTCGTCGAGGACTGACCCGGCACGGCACCGGCGGGAGGGACGGCCGCTGCTGCGGTCAGCGGTGCGGGCCGTGGTCCGCGGGGGACGCGAGCGAGAGGCGCATCGCGCACTCGTCCTCCGCCTCGACCGTGACCGGGATGCCCCAGTGCTCGCTCAGCATGCGGCCGACGTCGACGAGCCGCCGGCGGTCCTGGCGGCTGTAGGCGGGGAACCGGGCCCAGCCGTGGTCGGCGATCGTGTTCCCCAGCTCGGTGAAGAGGACCGCCCGGAAACGCCGTTCCTCCTCCTCGGTCAGCGGGGCGGGCCCCTCCTGCTCCTGCTCCGACGGTACGGGGCGGACGTTGTACAGGTCGCGGACCACGGTGTCTCCCGGTCCTGGTCGCGCGGAGTCTCGGGGGGCATCCTTCCAGGCGCGGCCCACGCGGGGGATGTCCCGTGCACCACGACGTGAGGGAGGTGTTCCCCGCGCATCGACGGTGACAGGAGGCGGCAGGAAGGCCCGCCTGCCGAGGTCGGGGGCGAGCGAGGGGCGAAGCGCACAAACGGAAGGGCTCGTACCGGTAGTTCCGGCGATCTTTCGCTGAGTAGGGTGACCCGTCGGACACCAGGCACCCGTCGGCGCTGCCCCCCGACCGGAACCCCGCGCCCGACCCGACCGCGTGGCGCCCGCCGCGCACGAAGACCCCGAAGACGTCCCTGCGGCGGGGCGGTGCGCAGGACGACGGCTCGCCCCCGGCCGCGCGTGCCGCCGGCGCGGCGGAGACCGGAAAGTGAGCAGACAGATGCAACCGACGTTCGTACTGGTCCATGGAGCCTTCGCGAACTCCTTCTCCTTCGCGCCGCTCCAGGCCGAACTCGGCCTCCTCGGACACCGCTCGGTCGCCGTCGACCTGCCCGGCCACGGTTTCGCGGCCACCTACTCGCGCGCCTACCAGGCGCCGCAGGACCTCGAAGCGCTCGCCGCGGCACCCGGCTCGATCAGGGGCGTCACGCTCGCCGACAACGCCGCGCACCTGATCGGGGCACTGGAACGGGCCAAGGAGAACGGGCCGGTGATCCTCGTCGCGCACAGCCGTGGCGGTATCACGGCCACCGCCGCGGCCAACGCCCGGCCGGACCTGATCGACCGCATCGTCTACGTCTCGGCCTGGTGCCCGGTCGATCTGGACGTCAACGACTACTACGCCGAGCCGGAGATGGCCACGGTCGACGCCGCTTCGCTGGCTCTGGCGATGGCCGGGAACCCGGCCGAACTCGGCCTGCTCCGCGTCAACTTCCGCACCGCGGACCCGAACGCCCTCGCGGCGTTCAAGGCGGCCTTCCTCGCCGACGGCACCGACGAGGAGTTCCTGACCTTCCTGAACACCTTCCAGCCCGACGAGAACCTGGACACCGGAACCTCCGCCGACCGGGCGCAGGCCGCGACCTGGGGCCGCATCCCGAAGACCTTCGTGCGTCTGGCCGACGACGCGAGCATGCCGCTCGCCATGCAGGACCGGCTGATCCGCGAGGGCGACGCGCTGACGCCGGACAACCCCTACGACGTCCGCACCCTCGGGGGCAGCCACCTGAAATGGCTGGTCGATCCGGCACCGGCGGCCCGAGTCCTCGGGGAACTCGCCGCGCTCACGGCCCGGCCCGCCTGATCACGAGCGGTCATGAGCGGTCACGAGCGGAGCCGTGCGAGAAGTGCCGCCGGGACGGCGGTTCCGCCGATCGTCTGACGGCGGCCCCGGCACCGCCCGCCCATCGCCGGCCACATCACCTCCGCACCGGAGAGGCACCGCTAGTCCCGGGTGGCGCCCTCGGGCCACAGCACCCGGACCGGGACGCCGACGCGCCGGGCGTGGGCCACCACGTCGGCGGTGCCGCCGTACCCGCGCGCCGGCCTGCCGTCCCAGACGGCGAGCAGCTCGTCCACCAGGCCGACGAGGACCTCGCTGCCCGCCTGGTGGGCGTGCGGGCCGGACTCCAGCAGCCCGGTGTGGTGCACCTCGGCCGCGCGCCGCAGCAGGTCGTCGTACGCGGGGTGGTGCCACTCGGGCAGGTCGCCGCGGTACGCCTCGGCGGGCAGGACGGCCTCGATGCGTCCGCCGTGGTCGAGCACGGCCTCGGCGAACCACGTGTCGGGCCCGTCCGCCAGGCAGGACACGCCCACGAGGTCGTCCGCCCGGTACCGCCGCACCTCCGCGCGCAGCGCGGTGCGCACGTCCTCGGCGACCGGCTCGGGCAGCCCGCGGTGTCCGGTGATCCCCAAGCGCATGGTGCTGGTCTCTCCTTCCGTTCGGGAAGCGGGGCAGGGGCGGGTCGGAAACGGGTCACGGGTCACCGGTGCAGCGGGTCGCGCACCATGGCGGCGAAGACGGGGGAGTCGGGGAAGGGCTGCTGCCGGCCCACCTCCTCGTACCCCCACGACTCGTACACCGCCTTCAGCCGCCCGTCCGACCTGGTGGGATCGACCAGGAGCGTGGCGCGTTCCTCTGTGCGCCGGGCGAGAAGCGCCTCGTGGAGCCGCCGGGACGTTCCGGCGCCCGCCGTGCCGCGCCAGGGGCGGCGGACCAGGATCTCGTTGACGGCGAACGTGCGGCTGCCGGTCTCCCGCACGTAGTCCTTTGGCAGCGGCTGCCGCATGGTGGACCACCAGCCGGTGTCCGGGGCGAGGGGCACGCCGAAGACGTACCCCACCGGCTCGTCCTGCCGGTAGCCGATGACGGCCTCCCAGCCGGGCCGGGACGCGTAGCGGCCCAGCCGCTCGTCGAAGCGTTCCACGGAGTTGAACGGCTGCTCCAGCAGGCCGAATTCGCCGCGGACCTCCACGTGGACGTCCAGCAGGAGCTGCCGGACCTCCGCCACGTCGGCGGTGCGGCGGAGGACGAGGGAGTCGGTGCCGGTCATACGGCCACCGCCCGGTAGTGCTCCCGCCAGGCGCCGGTCTCGAAACTGCGCGGGGCGAGGGCGGTGAGCCGGCGGGTGAAGTCGTCCAGGCGCTTGCGGACGCGGCCCTGGCGCGCGATCCGGGCGGGAATGGTCCGGGCGGAGGCGACGGCCGGTTCGATGTCCCCCTGTCCGAGCTGGGCGAGGGCGAGGTCCGCGTACGTCAGGGCGCGGTTGCGTTCCAGGTCGGGGCGGAGCCGGGCCAGGGACCGGTGGGCGTGGCGTTCGGCGTCGTCCCACCGCCCGAGGATCAGGTGCGTGATCAGGGCCTGGCCGTCGAGTTCCGCCTGGTCGTGGAAGCCCATCCAGGGGGGCCGGGGCAGGCCGGGGTCGGCGCGGTCGAACGCCTCCTGGGCCAGGTCGAGGTAACGCAGGGCGTTCCTGGGGTCGTTGAGCTTCGCGTGGTAGGTGGACAGGCGCGCCAGGGCGAGGGACGCGTAGAACGGGTCGCGCCGGGCGACGGCGGTGGCCCGGGACGCCTCGGCGGCGGCCAGGGCGTCGGCGGGGCGGCCGAGTTGCTGGTACAGGATGGCGGCGTGGCCCCAGACGCGGAACTGCGCGGCGGAGTCGCCGGAGAGACCGGCCAGGGTGACGGTCCGGTTCAGGTGCTGCTGGGCGGCGTCCAGGCGGCGGCCGTCGATGGCGGCCCACATGGCGCTGTTGGAGAAGGACGCGGCGACGGCGTACAGCTCGGAACGCACCCGGGACGAGGCGGTGTTGTGCTGGAGGAGGTCAAGGGTCTCCCGGGCCATGGAAACCGCTCGCCGTTCCTGTGTACGGGTGCCGCCGTAGCGGTTGTCCATGCCGACCCAGGCGGCGAGTTCGGCTTTCACCCGGTCCACGTCGGCCGATCCGAGACGGCGTTGCGAGTTCGCGGCGGCCGGGGCGGCGAGAGAGGCACCGGCGGCGGTGGTTGCGGCGATAAAGGTTCGGCGGTGCACGGGGTCCTCCTCGGGAGGCGAAGGAGTGGTGGAGTTTTTCCCCCTCGGGCGGAACCCTAATTGGACTGCTGTTCGGCCGGTAACCCTTTCAAGTGCGATACGTTGACGCGTATTCGGCCAGGTGTGCTCTCCCGACAGCCAGCGGTAGACGCCGCGCTCACCGAGCGTGCCGTACCTGCCCGTGAAGTCCGCGATGGCGGCGTTGACCTGGTCCGCGAGTTCGCGGGCGGTGACCTTGTGCTCGGCCATCCACGCGGCGAGCACCTCGTTCCGTGTGCGGCTCATGGCGGAACGTTAAGACTTGTCTCCCGTGCACGCGAGTAAAGAGAAAACCAAAACGGCACTTGTCCGCTGCGGAGTTCAACTTTTGAACGGCATACCCGCCGCCTGCCTCGCGGCGGTTATCTGGGTGTACGCGCACGTCCGGGACGGAGCTGTCATATATGCCGCAAGCAAATTCCTTGTCATGCGGCGGACTTCCGGCACCATTCATGCTCCACCGTCAGTTCGAGGAGCCGGGCTTGACCACTTCCGCCGCCGACGCAGCCGGGACACCGCCGCCGCCGCCGACGCCGCCGCCGCGTACCCGGGGCGGCCGGTCCGGGGAGCCGCACCGCACACCGCTCGTCCGGCCGGGCGTGTGGTGCGAGGCCGTCTCCGCCGCCGAGGACTCCCCGGAGACGGCCGAGCGGCGGGACGCGTACGCCGCCGGGGACGCGGAGGCGGCGGTCCGGTGGATGCGGGCGGGGGTGCGGTCGGTGGCCTCCGGGCTGGGGCCGCTGCAGGCCGGGTACGTGCTGGACCACTGGGTGCACGGGCCCGGCTCGCTGGAGGACTACGCCCGGCTGAACCAGGGCCGCCCGTGCGCGCTGACCGTCTACCGGGACGGCCGGCGGCTCACCTGGCGGGCCCGCCCGGTACGGCTGGTGCGCCTCGTGGCGGTCAACGGCCGCCCGCCGTGCACCGACGCCTGCCCGTCCGCCGCACCGGCCGGGAGGAGGGGACGGCGGTGACCGCACGTCCGGCGCAGCGGCCGGAGGCGGTCCCGCCCGCCCACGCAGGCGGGAAAACAACGGGCTAAGGGGAGGAGCCATGCCTTAACGTCCCCGCGTGACCGCACACGCATCGCCGCCGCCTCGTGTGCCCGGGGGCCTGAGTCGCAGAGCCCGATGCTTCGTCCACACGCACGGGCTGCGCGTCCCGGCCCCGGAGATCCGGCCCCACCGGGACCAGTGGCTCAAGTGCGGGATACCCGCCGCGGAGATCGACCGGGTCACGGACTTCCAGGAACGCTGGGGCGGCATCGCCCTGCCCCCGGCCCCCGCGTACGAAGGGGGGCCGCGGATCCTGAACGCGGACACGCCCGAAGGGTCCGTCTCGGACGGCTGGTGGTTCTCGGCCGGGGACGGGCGAGTGTCCATGGCCTACGGATTCGTGATCGGACCAGGAGGCGAATTCGGCATCCACGCCGAACACTGGACACCACTGCACGCCAGCATCGACGGTTGGGTGGAATCCCTCGCCCTGGCCCACCACGCCGCGTACTGGGCCAGGAGCATCACGAAGATCGTGGGCGACGCCGTCGATGCCCTGGACCTGGAGGGGTTCGAACCGGTGCCCGAGGTCCAGGGGATGACGGACAACTGGTGGCGCGGCACGGACTCCCTCATCGCCGTCTACCGGGGCGAGGCCGACTGCCTCACGGCACCTCAGTGCCGAACGGCACACGTCTACAGCGGCCTCGACGACTGGGGCCTCCGCGGCGGCTGACCGCAGCCTGACAGGGAACGGTCACCCGCACCGTGAGGAACGGTCCTCGAACCGGCGAGTCGTGCCTGACCGGGCCCGCTCGCGAACACCCGGTACGACCACCGACCCCGGCCTGGACGGAGCCGGTTTCACCGAGGGCGCCGCACCCCGATCGACTTCTCAGTCCGGAAAGCCAGGTCGTGGCAGACCTCACCGGCGCCACCCTGTCCGTCGCCTCCGCCGCGGACGGCACCCGCCCGGCCGCCCTCGCCGGCCGCGACCCCGGGCCGGCCCGCCGGCACGTCGCTCGCCCTAGGATTCACGCATGGCGCAGGAGAAGCTCGGCAAGATCCTTAGTTCAGTCGCCAAGAGGATGCGCGCTGACTTCGAACAGTCCAAGAACTTCAACCACAACGGTGAGGCCGGCACGTCGCGGGAAGTCCTCGTCCGCGACTTCCTCTCCGGGTACTTACCGTCACACGTCGAGGCCATCCACAACGCCGAACTCGTCACCGTGGACGGCAGTGTCTCACCCCAGTGCGACATCGTTCTGATCGACCAGGGGACGCCGCCCTTCACCACCCTCAACGGTTACCGGATCATCCCCAACGAGTGCGTGTACGGCGTGATCGAGGTGAAGACGACGTTGGACGCCGGCCAACTCGTGGACGCGTGCGACAAGATCAGCCGGTTGCGGCGCCTGCGGAAGACCGCGTACCGGCCGATTCCGGGGCTGATCCCCCGCTCCACCACGGCCTACGGCAGGACGTACGAGTACTTCCCGACGTCCGGGATCATCGTCGCGTTCGACAGCCTCAAGCTGGAAACCATCGGGAACCACTTGGCGAACTGGTGCGCATCGCGCGACCCCGTCGAGTGGCCGGACAGCGTGTGGGTCCTGGGAAAGGGACACCTGCAGTGGTCCGATCCGCAGCACCACTCCCTCAAGAGGTCGCCGGCACCCGGTGATGTGCTGGTGCAGGTCGATGCGATGCCCGACCAGGACGTCCTCTTGCCGTTGGCGCTCCACTTGAACATCCACTTCTCGGACGCGTGGATGCATCCACTGAACCTCATCCCCTACTCGGGTGCCACGCCGTTGGGCACGCTGGTCAAGCGCTGGGAGCTCTAGCCGCTCGGCCGGTGGGACCGCGCAACCGCCTCCACGTCGCCGGTCCGGCCGGCGCGGCGACGTGGAGGCGCGGAGTGCCTAGCCCGCGGTGGGGACGTCGTGGCCGACGAACTCCCCGTCGTCCGACCGGTACACGAGCCCGACGCCGTGGCGGTCGAGGAGGGAGGGCACGTCCGGGTCGGGTGCGGACGGCAGCAGGACGACCCGCCTCGGCTCTCCCTCGTGGTCCGGGGCGGTGACGTAGCGGCTGTAGTCCAGGAGTTGGCCGAGGGCCATCCGCACGTCCTCGCGGGAGCTCGACCCCTTGGCCTCGTACAGCACGTGATCGGTCGCGTCGTAGAGGTCGGTGCGGAGCGTCGAGGTCAGGCCCTTCACCCTGATCTGGAAGGCCCCGGTCTTGTGCCCGAGGGACTCCAGGTACGCCTTGTACGCCTGCGTCAACTCGGCTTCCCGACGCACCGCGATGCCGGCGGCCGAGGCCGCCCGAAGGCTCATCTTGGTGGTGAAGCTCTCCGGCATGACGAAGGTGCCGCTGGTCGCCGCGTGAGGGGGCGGTGTCCTGGTGGTGCCCGTCTTTCCCCTGCGCTGCTTCGGTACGGCCAGCGCACCCGTGGTCGCCGGGTCCGAGTGGAGCATCGCCGCGGTGACGACCTGGAAGGGCACGAACTCCGACGCGGTCTCCGTGGCGGCGGGGATCACGTCGTGCGGCGAGCGCTGCACCTCGCCGTCGGGCCGGAGGCGGAAGACGATCACGTTGCGCTCGTGGCCGTCCTCCCCGTGCACCCGGCGCCACACGTACGGCTGCACCCCGTCCAACGTGAACGTCCCGAGGTAGCGGTGCGTCTTGGCATCGCTCCCGGGCGCCGTGCCCACGCGCGTGAACACGCGCAGGGTGCGTCCCTGCTCGGCATGGCGGAGGATCGCCCTGTTGCCGGTGCCGGCGACCCCGTCGAAGGTCTGGTCACCGGACTTCCCGGCACCGGTGTATTCGAAGACAGGACCGAGTTCGTCCTCCTCGGCCAACCACCCGTCGTAGTAGCCGGCCTTCTCGCCCACCTCGGGGTCCGAGTAGAGGTTGACGCTGCGTGTTTCGTTGGAGGGGCAGATGCCCCCTTGAGTGCTGCCCCCGAACACTTCACGAATCTGCGCCCGAGTGCGGACGTCCCCGGGAACGATCGCATCAAGACCAGTGGTCATGGCCCGACCCTAGGACACCGCACTGACAGTCGGGTCCACAATTCCCGTACGGGGCGTCAGGTGCGGCCCTCGGAGCGGAGGCGGGCGAGGAGCTTCTCGGCCGCAGGTCAGGGTGCTGTCCGCGGCGGCACGGCGCGCTGCTCCGGCACCGCCGGGGCCCGTGCGCACGCAGGTGGGCGGGACGGCGTGTGGGTGGGAGCCCGGGCCCGCGCGATCCGGTGACCGTACCGATGTCCTCCGCCGGATGCGGTCTGCCCCGCGCGCAATTATGGTCGTTTGTAGGTGTTCCTCCGTTTCTGGAGGTGAGATCGTGCCGACCTACATCACGCTGCTGAACTGGACCGACCAGGGAATCCGCGCCTACAAGAACACCACGGAGCGTACCGACGCCTTCGTCGCGGCGTTGCAGAAGCTCGGGGCGAGGC
>NZ_DASQNP010000189.1:0-6813 GCF_035644915.1 Streptomyces sp. | reverse complement strand
GGCGGGCCCGTCACCGGGACCCCGCAACGGCAGGGCGGGATCCGGCGGAAGCTGCTGGCCGTCGAACCGGGCCGGCGACGGCGCAACCTGCTGACCCGGCACTGCCGCGAGGAAGCCGCCCGAGTGCTCAAGCTGGACCCGGACGGCATCGACCCCACCACCCCGCTGACCAGCATGGGCTTCGACTCGCTGCTCGCCCTCGAACTGCGCAAGCGTCTGGAGACCTCCCTCCAGGTGGCCCTCCCGGCCACCCTCGCGTGGCGCTACCCCACGATCGACGCGCTGGTGCCCTTCCTCGCCGAGCGCATGGACATCGCGCTGGAGGGCGTCGGCTCCGCGACGCCGACCACCGACGCCGAACCGTCCGCCGCGGCACCGGAGAGCGAGATCGACCTGCTCTCCGAGGAAGAACTCGCGGCGCTCCTCCTGGCCAAGACCAAGCAGATCGACGAAGGACGTTCGAGATGACACCGGTTCACGAGACGCAGTCCTCGGTCGCCGCGCTGAGGAGCGCCTACCTGACCGTGGAACGGCTGCGGCGGCAGGTCGACGACTACGAACGCGCCGCGACCGAACCCATCGCGGTCATCGGCCTGGGATGCCGCTTCCCCGGCGGCGCCGTGGACGCCGACACCTACTGGGACGTGCTCAGCCAGGGAGTCGACGCCGTCCGCACCGTCCCCGCGGACCGGTGGGACGCCGAGGACCTCTTCAGCCCGACGCCCGCCCCCGGCAAGCTGAGCACCACCTCCGGAGGCTTCCTGGAGCGCGTGGACCAGTTCGACCACGAGTTCTTCGGGATCTCCCGCCGGGAAGCGGTGTTCATGGACCCGCAGCAGCGGATCACCCTGGAGGTGGCCTGGGAGGCGCTGGAGAACGCCGGGCAGGCCCCGAACGGCCTGGCCGGCAGCCAGACCGGCGTGTTCATGGGGGTGTGCAGCTCCGACTTCGCGCTGGAGACGCTGCGGCACCCGCTGGACTTCACCGCCCACGCCAGCACGGGGTCGGCCCACAGCGTGGTACCGGGCCGGCTCTCCTACACGCTCGACCTGCGGGGGCCGAGCGTGGCGATCGACACCGCCTGCTCCTCCAGCCTGGTCGCCGTCCAGCAGGCGTGCCACAGCCTGCGGTCCGGGGAGTGCGACCTCGCACTGAGCGGCGGCGTCAACGTCATCCTGTCGCCGCTGCCCGGCATCTCCTTCTCGCAGTTCGGCCGGATGGTCTCCGTGGACGGGCGCTGCAAGGCATTCGACGCCTCGGCCAACGGCTACGTCCGCAGCGAGGGATGCGGCATCGTCGTGCTCAAGCGGCTGTCCGACGCCGTCCGGGACCGGGACCGGATCCTGGCCGTGATCCGGGGCGGCGCGGTCAACCAGGACGGGCGCAGCGCCGGGGTCACCGCGCCCAACGGCTCCGCCCAGCGCGAGGTGCTGCGCCGGGCCGTGGCCGCCGCCGGAATCAGACCCGAGGCCGTCTCCTTCATCGAGGCGCACGGCACGGGCACCCGGCTGGGCGATCCGATCGAGGTGGAGGCACTGGCCGAGGTCTACGGACGCCCGGAAGGGCCGCCGGTCCACCTGGGATCGTCCAAGACCAACATCGGCCACCCCGAAGCGGCGGCCGGCATCGCCGGACTGATCAAGGTGGTGCTCTCGCTGCACCACGCGGCCATCCCGGGCAACGTCCACTTCACGGAGCTGAACCCCGACATCTCCTTCGAGGGGACGACGTTCGCCGTCCCGACCGAACTGACGCCCTGGCCCAGGACCGGGGGCAGGCGCACCGCGGGCGTCAGCAGCTTCGGCTTCAGCGGCACCAACGCCCACATCATCCTGGAGGAGGCGCCGGGGTGCCCGCCGGCCGCCGCGGACGAACGGCGCCCCGTCGCCGTACTGGCCCTGTCCGCCAAGACCGGCACGGCTCTCACCGAGCTCGCCGGGCGGTACCGGGACCGGCTGGCCGCCGACACCCCCGAGTCACTGGCCGACCTGTGCTACTCGGCCAACACCGGACGCTCCCGGTTCCGCCACCGGCTGGCGGTCACCGGCACCACCCGCCGGGAGATGGCGGAGCGGCTGGCCCGGTACGCCGACGGCGGCGAGGCGGTGGAGGGCGTGGCGGACGGCGAGGCGCGCGACGCCGACGCCGTCCTCGTCTTCACCGGCCAGGGCGCGCAGCGCGTCGGAATGGGCCGCGGTCTGTACGAGACCCAGCCCACCTTCCGGGCGGCCCTGGAGCGCTGCGAGGAGATCCTGCGGCCGATGCTGGAGCGGCCGCTGCTGTCCGTCCTGTACCCCGGGAACCCGGAGTCGGAGACCGCTGTCGCCAGGATCAACGAGACCGGCTACGCCCAGCCCGCGGTCTTCGCGGTCGAGTACGCCCTGGCGGAGCTGTGGCGCTCCTGGGGCGTGGAGCCGGTGGCCGTGCTCGGCCACAGCTTCGGCGAGTACGTCGCGGCGTGCGTGGCCGGCGTGATGAGCCTGGAGGACGGACTGAAACTGACCGTGGCCCGCTCCCGGCTGATGCAGACCCTGTCGGACACCGGAGCCATGGCGGCGATCTCCGCCCCCGAGCTGGTGGTCGCCGAGGAACTCGCCGACCATCCCGACCGCATCTCGATCGCCGCGGTCAACGGCCCGGCCAGCACCACCGTCTCCGGCGACCGCGCCCTGGTCGAGGCGGTCTGCGAGACCTTCACCGCCCGCGGCGTGCGCGCCAGGATGCTCCACATCACCACCTCCTCGCACTCCCCGCTGATCGAACCCGTCCTCGGACCGCTGCGCCGGGCGGCGGCCGACATCCGCTTCGAACCGCCGCGCATCCCGCTGGTCTCCAACCTCGACGGCCGGCTGTGGGCGTGGGACAAGGCGCCCGACGCCGACTACTGGTGCCGCCACGCCCGCCGGCCGGTGCGTTTCGCCGCCGGGGTGGCGACGCTGCTCGGCATGGGGTACCGCACCTTCGTCGAGGCCGGCCCGGCCCCGGTCCTGCTCGGCCTCATCCGCGACATGGTGCCGCCGGAGCAGGACGCCCTGCTGCTGCCCAGCCTGCGGCCCCAGCAGGACGACTGGCGGACCATCACGGACTCCGTCGCCCGGCTCCACGCGGGCGGCGGCGACATCGACTGGCACGGCTGGGACCGCGACTACACCCGGTCCAAGGCGCCGGTCCCCACCTACCCCTTCGAGAAGACCGTCTGCCGGCGCGAACCGCGGCGCCGCGAGACCGACGCGTTCGACCACTGGGACACCGACCCCGCCGCGGACGGCGCGGCCGAGGACGAGCACGGCGACCGCCCGGACGAGGACCTGCTCTACCGGCTCGCCTGGCAGGCCGCCGACGCCCCGGCCGGGGACCCCGCTGACGACGCCGGAACGCCGGACGGCGCGCGGCGCACCTGGCTGGTGCTCGGCGACGGCACCGGCGTCGGCGGCGCCCTCGCCTCGGCCGCGGCACGGCACGGCGCACGCTGCGTCCACGCCGTTCCGGGGAGCGAGTACGCCTACGACAGGGCCGGGCGGGCGACCGTCCGCCGCGACAGCGCCGAGGACCTGCGGGCGCTGCTGGACGACATCGGCCTCGCCTCCGACGAGGAACTCGAGGTCGTCCACCTGTGGGACGCCGACACCGGCCGGGCCGGCACCGGGACCGCGCAACAACTGGTGCGGGAACAACTGGACGGCTGCATGGGCGCGGTGCGCGCCGTGCAGGCGCTGGCGGGGGGCACCGGCGGGCGCACGGCCCGGCTGTGGCTGGTGACCCGCGGCGCCGTACAGCCCGGGGAGCCGGGCGAGGTCCCGCTGGCGGTGGCCGCCTCGGCGCTGTGGGGCCTGGGCCGGTCGCTGCAGCAGGAGCACACCGCCATCTGGGGCGGCCTGATCGACCTGGATCCGCAGGACACCCCGGAGGACGCCGCGGACCGGCTGCTGCACGAGATCACGCACCGCGACGGCGAGGACCAGGTCGCCCTCCGGGGCAGCGGGCGGTACGTCGCCCGGCTGGTGCGCGAGGAGCAACCGGAGGCACCCGCCCGCGGCGCCGTGTGGCGGCGGGAGGCGGCCTACCTCGTCACCGGCGGCCTGGGCGGGCTCGGCCTGGCCATGGCCCGCTCCATGGCGCTCGCCGGCGCCCGCCGCCTGATCCTGGTCGGCCGCACGCCGCTTCCCCCGCGCGTGGAGTGGTCCGCCCTGGCCGACGACCACCCGGCCGCCGCCCGGGTGGCGGCGGTGCGGGAGATCGAGGCGCTGGGCGCGGACGTCCGCCTGGAGGCGCTCGACGTGGCCGACGAGGAGCAGTTGGGCGACTTCCTTGACCGGTACGAGCGGGAGGACCGGCCCCCGATCCGGGGCGTGGTGCACGCGGCGGGCGTGGGTGACGTGGTGCCCCTGACCAAGCTCGAACCGGGCGTCCTGGAATGGCACCTGCACGGCAAGGCCCGGGGCGCCTGGGCCCTGCACCGGCACTTCGCCGACCGGGAGCTGGACTTCTTCGTGCTGTGCTCCTCGACCAGTTCGCTCCTCAGCTCGCCCTCCTACGGTGCGTACGCCGCCGCCAACGCCTTCCTGGACGCGCTGGCCCGGCTGCGCCGCAACGAGGGCAAGCCCGGCCTCAGCATCAACTGGGGCATCTGGCGGGACACGGGCATGGCGACCCGGGCGGCCGAGGCCACCCCCGGCCTCAGCCGCGGCATGGGAACACTCCGGCCGGCCCAGGCGCTGCGGATCTTCCATCGGCTGCTGCGGCACGACGCGCCGCACCTGGCCGTCGTGCCGGTCGACTGGTCCGACTGGGGACGCAGGTACCGGGAGGTGTCCGGCTCCCGTCTGCTGGGGGACCTGGTCGGGGAACGCGGTCCGCTGCCCGCCGTCCGGGCCGCCGCCCGCCGCGGCCGGCTGTTCCTGACCCGCGACGAGTACCTGGCCCTCCCGGCGGACCAGCGGCTGGACACCCTCACCGAGCGCCTGCTGGTGAGCCTCACCGCCGTCCTGGAGGCCGGATCCTCGCGGCCCGGGCGGGACCAGCCGCTGTTCGACCTGGGAGTGGACTCCCTGATGGCGGTCGAGCTCAAGAACGAGATCGAGAGGGGGCTGGGCGTCTCGCTGCCGGTGTCCGCCCTCCTGGGCGGCGCATCGGTGCGCGACCTCGCCGAGCAGATCGCGGAGCACCTGTCCGACGAGGGCGGCGGTGGCGGGACCGGGGCCATCGAACGGGTGGCCCGGTACGAGGACGTCGCCGGCGAACTGCTGGCCAGACTCCAGGAACTGCCCGAGGAGCAGGTGCGGGTGGCGTCCGGGGAAGGGAGCCCGTCATGACCGACATCGACGCCGGTCTGGCGGCGCTCTCCCCGGAGAAGCGCGCGCTGTTCGAGAAACTGCTGCGCGAGCGGGGCACGGCGGAGAACGCCTTCCCCCTGTCGGTGAACCAGCAGGGCATCTGGTTCCTGGAACAGCTCAGGCCCGGCAACCCCGCCTACACCATCGCGGCCGCGCTGCGACTGCGCGGCCGACTGGACAAGGAGGTGCTGCTCAGGGCGGCGAACAAGATCGTCCGCCGGCACGAGGCGTTGCGGACGACCTTCGACCTGCGCGACGGACGGCCGATGCAGATCGTGCACCCGCAGCTCACCCTCGACCTGCCGGAGACCGACCTGCGCTCCGGGCCGGACGCGGAGGAGCCGGGCGCCGACGAGCTGGAACAGCGGATCTTCGAGGCGCTCGGAGGCCCCTTCGACCTCGCGAACGGGCCGCTGCTGCGGTTCCGCCTGCTGCGGCTGGGAGACGAGGACCACGTGCTCGCGGTGGCGATGCACCACCTGGTCTCCGACGGCTGGTCGGTCGGGGTGCTGGTGTCCGAACTCTCCGCGCTCTACGCGGCCTTCCTGTCAGGTCGCCCCTCTCCGCTGCCTCCGCTGGCGATCCAGTACGGCGATTTCGCGGTCTGGCAGCGGCGGCGGCTGGAGGAACGCGACCTGGGACCGGACCTGGAGTACTGGCGAAACCACCTCGCCGGGGCCCCGGACGTGCTGGGCCTGGCCACGGACCACCCCCGGCCCAGCGTCCAGGGCTTCAACGGCGGCTCCGTCCCCTTCGAGCTGCCCGAACGGTTGATGCGCGAGCTGACCGCCGTCGCCAAGGGGTACCGCGCCACCCCCTACATGGCCCTGCTCGCGGTCTTCCAGATCCTGCTGCACCGCTACAGCGGCCAGGACGACGTGGTCGTCGGCGTGCCGACGGCCAACCGGAGCCGCGGCGAGGTCGAACCGCTCATCGGGTTCTTCGTCAACACCCTGCCCGTCCGCGTCGGTCTGGACGGCGATCCCGGCTTCGGCGAGCTGCTGGAGCGCGTCCGGCAGGCGTGCATGGGCGCCTACGCCCGCCAGGACCTGCCGTTCGAGAAGATCGTGGAGGAGATGCGGCCCCAGCGCGACCTGAGCCGTTCGCCCCTCTTCCAGGCGGGCCTGTCGTACCAGAGCGATCCGCTGCCCGCCCTGACCATGGGAGGCCTGGAGATCCGGCGGGTCCCGCTGCGCAGCCGGGGCGCGCGCTTCGACCTGGAACTGCAGTTCTTCGACGACGGCGGCCGGCTGACCGGCTGGTTCGAGTACGACCGGGAGCTGTTCCAGGAGACCACCGTCACCCGCATGGCCGGGCATTTCCGCCGCCTGGTCGAGCTGGTCGTGCGGTGTCCGGGTGTGCCGGTGGGGCGGCTGGCGTTGCTGGGGCGGGCCGAGTGGCGCCGGGTGGTGGTGGAGAACAACGCCACCGGGCGGGAGTGGCCGGGGCGGGGGCTGGTCCATGAGTGCTTCGAGGAGCA
>NZ_DASQNP010000188.1:0-19454 GCF_035644915.1 Streptomyces sp. | reverse complement strand
GGCGGCCCCGAGGTCGTGCAGGCGCTCGACCAGTACTACGGGACGCCGGGGATGCTGGTCGCGCTGTGGGAGCTGGCGCGGGCAGATCGTACGCAGTTCCGCGAGCAGTACCGGCGTTACATGGCGCTGGAGGCGGAGGCGACCAGCTTGTGGCACTTCGCCGTGAGCGTTCTGCCGGGCCTGCTCCAGACACCGGGCTATGCGCGGGAGCTTCTGGCTGCGGGCGGCCTCAAGGGAGAGGAGTTGGAGCGGCAGGTCGATGCGCGCGTGGATCGGCAGGGACTGCTGGAGGGGGAGGAGGCGCCACCGTTCCGGTCGATCATCTCGGAGGCGGTCCTGCGATCGCCGCTGCGTGATGTGGGTGAATGGCGCAAGCAACTGGAGCGTCTGCTGTCGATGGCGGATCGGCAGAGCGTGGTGATTCATGTCCTGCCGTTGAACGCCGGACCGCATGGCTTGATGAACACCACGGTCATGTTCCTGCGCTTGCCGGACGGACGCACGGTGGCATACATGGAGAACGGCTACCGAGGTGAACTGATCGAGGAAAACGGCCCGGTTGATCATTTGCAGCGTGCGTACGATGCGATGCGCGACCTGGCGCTGTCTCCTGCTGAGTCGCGGAAATTCGTCCTGCGCCTGTTGGAGGAAATCCCGTGCGATCCCTCGATCTGACCTGCGCCACGTGGCGCAAGAGCAGTTACAGCAACCAGGACGGAGGCGAGTGCGTGGAGGTCTCCGACGACTTCGCCGCCGTCGTTCCCGTGCGGGACAGCAAGAACGCGCACGGTCCTGTGATCACGTTCGCGGCCGATGGCTGGGCCTCGTTCATAACGGCCGTCAAGCGTGGTGAGCTGGGCGCCTGACCCGGGTGCCCGAGGATTTGGAGCGTCACGAGGGCCCCTGCCCACCGGCTCGGTGGGCAGGGGCCCTCGGCGTTGCCTCTTGTCTTGGCGGTACGGCGTCCACGGGGCGCGGCGGCAGGGTGCCGGGCCCACGGGACATCGTCCGTGACCGGCCGGCTCGGGCGAGACCGTGGTCCACGGTTGCGATCACCAGTGGTGAGGTCTGCCGTTGTATTGACATGTCCGCTGCAATTCAGGATGCTGCGAGAGCGCTCTCACCGAGGTGGTCCGGAGTGGGGGCGCAGGTGCTCGACGGCCAGGTCCGCCCCCCACAGCCGCCTCCGACGCGGTCCCGGCCGGACGTCGTCCTCGTGCCGCGTTCCCCCGCCGGCCCGGCGTCGAAGCGGAGGCCGACCAGGGAACGGGGCCATGAGACTTTCCCGCTGTCTTTCCGCCGCGGCGGCCTTCGTGCTGTCCGGCGTCCTCGCCGCCGCGATGTCCCTGACGTCCGCCGAGCCCGCCCGGGCGGGGCAGACCGGTCTGCGGGCCGCGGACCCGAGCGTCCTGCGGGTCGGTGGCACCTACATCTCGGTGCAGTCGACCGGCGGCGGCATCGCCGTGCGGCAGGCCGCGTCGACGGACGGTCTGGCCTCGGCGCCGGCCCGGCAGGTCTGGTCGGACACCCGCAACCTCGGCGAGGTCTGGGCCCCCGAGATCGTGCGGGACAGCGGTCGCTACTACATCTACTTCTCGGCCGGCCGGGGATCGGCCCACCGGATGTACGTGATCAGTTCCGCCAGCCCGGACAGCGGATACACCGCCGAGACGAAGCTGGCCCTGCCCGACGACAAGTGGGCCATCGACGGGACCCTGTTCACCTTCAACGGGCAGCGCTGGTTCGTCTGGTCGGGCTGGGCCGGTGACACCAACGTCGAGCAGAACCTCTACATCGCCCGGATGAGCAGTCCCACCACGCCGACCGGCGCGCGGTACATCATCTCGCAGCCGCGGGAGAGCTGGGAGCGGGTGGTCGGCAACCCGTTCATCAACGAGGCGCCCGAGGCGATCAAGGACCCGAACGGGCAGTTGCACATCGTGTACTCGGCCAACGGCAGTTGGAGCGACCAGTACTGCCTGGCCGACCTGAGGCTGCGGGCCGGCGGCGACCCGACGTACGTGTGGGACTGGTACAAGTCGAACGGCTGCCTGTTCGGCTCCAACTCGGCGACCATGATGCGCGGTTGGGACCCGACGCTGTACGTCAACGGCCCCGGCCACCACAGCTTCGTCCTGCTCGACGGCGACATCAACACGAGCCCGCCCGCCGGACCGAGGTTCCCCCTGATGTTCCACGCGGTTCCGAAGGGAACGCCGTACGCGTGGGAGAACCGGTACTGGTACACCGGCACGTTCTGCTGGTGGGGCAACACCACCTACAGCCGCGCCAACGTCCCCGGCCCGAACACCGACACGGGCTGGAGCCTGAAGTTCTTCGAGTAGCGGTGACGGGCGGCGGTGACGGGCCCCGCGACCCCGGCCGGGAGGACGGCACGGATGGCGGGCCCGGCCGCTGCGGGGACGCGGTCGGCGTGCCGGCGCCGTGCGCGCACGGCGTGGTGCCCGCCTGGCGCTCCGGGCACCCGGTGGCTCGCCCGCAGAGCCGGGCACACCGCTTGACCTGTGGTTCCGGTCCGCCGTGCTCCTGGTGACGTGATTCCGACGCCCCGCTGCGTGGAGTGCGTGGCGATCTCCGAGCCCGCGGAGAGGAGTTCCCCGCCCGTGGTTCTCCGGGGGCGCGTCATGAGCGTCGCGGACGGTGTCCCGGCCCCGGAACGGCGCTTGTGAGGCCGCCCCGACGGGACGCCGGATCCCCGGGCGCGGGCCGGCCGCGTCCGGCCGCTTCTCCGTGAAGGGCTCCCGTCGTCGTCCCCCGGCGCGCGCGGGAGGTCCGGTCCCCGCGCCGTTTCCGGGCGGACGGCCCGGGGCGGTTCCCGGCCGATGGGACGAGCCGCGCGGGTGATATCGGTCACGTGTGCGAATGCCTTCGCCTTCTCCCAACGGACGTTCCTGACCTGTGGCCTTTCCGGTCCTGCGGCCGGAACGACGGATTCTGGCCATGCTGTCCACCGGCTCACGGGCGACGAGTTCCGGCCATCTCCCGTTCGACGAATCTTTCTCGGGACAGATGCCGCAGGTAGGTTGCGGGTGTGCGTTCTCGGGGACGGTCGTGTCGGATTCCGGATGACGGAAGGGACCTTCAGTCCGTATCCGAACCCCCCACGCGGCCCGGAGGCGGACGCGGTCGGCCCGACCAGCCGTAGCCGGTGCCATGACCAAGGGGGAGCGTTGAAGGCTGACGACGACAGCGGCCATCCGGGACCCGGGGAGCGGGCCGCGTCACCCGAGGAACTGCTGACCCAGCTCTGTGGGTCGATCTTCACCTCGCTGGGCAGACGCGACCAGCGCCTGAGAGCGGAGCAGTACGTGCGGGGACTGCTGACCGCCAGGGGACGCAAGACGCTGCGGAACATCGCCGAACAGATCGGCGGCGAACCCGTCCGGCAGAGCGTGCACCACTTCATCAGCGGCTCGTCCTGGGACTGGACGGAGGTCCGCCGGGCGCTGGCGCTCACCGCGGAACGGCTGCTCCAGCCCCAGGCGTGGGTGGTCAGACCGACCGTCATCCCCAGGGCGGGGGAGCACTCGGTCGGCGTGGAGGAGCAGTTCGTCCCCCACCTGGGGCAGGCCGTCACCGGCCAGCAGGCGTTCGGCGCCTGGCTGGCCTCGGCCGGCGCGGCGGTCCCCGGAAACTGGCGGCTCGTCCTCTCCAGGAGCTGGCTGGAGGACCCGGAGCGGCGCAGCCGGGCGGGAGTCCCCGAGGGGATCGGCGCCGACCCGCTGGAGGCGTGCGCGGCCGACGTCGTCCTGACCGCGCTCACGGACTGGGGGGTGCGGCCCCGGCCCGTGGTCCTGGACAGCGAGGGGCTCGACCCGGGGGAGTGCCTGCGGCACTTCGACAGGGCCGGTGTCCCCGTGACCGTGCGGATCGGCACCAGGACCCGGCTGCGGATCGACTGCAAGGCGCTCCGGGGATACAACGACGAGGAGATCCCGGCCGGCCGGCTCGTCGCGTCCATGAAGCGGATGCGCCGGCCGGTCGAGTGGCAGGACGAGTGGGGCAGGCAGGTCCACCGGAACGTGGCGGCGGTCATCCCCGTGGTCCTGCCGGGGGTCTGCGAACCCGGCCGGAGCACCGAGCGCCCGCTGCTGCTGATCGCGCACTGGCCCGTCCGCGAGCGGCGCCACGCCAGGCTCTGGCTCACCAGCGCGAGCCACCTGCCGGTGGCGACACTGCTGGCGCTCACCGACCTCACGGACGTCGTCGCGCGCGACTCCGCCGCCATCTCCGAGAACGTCGGGATGCGGGACTTCGGGGGCCGGTCCTTCCAGGGCTGGCACCGGCACGTCACGATGGCGTCGGTGGCCCACCTCGTCGCCGTGGCCGCCGGGGCGGAGCACTTCCCGGCGACGGGCGTCGCGGCCGTTCCCCGGGCCGGGTGAGGGGACCCGCCGGGGCGGTCAGGACCCCGGCCCGTCCGGCAGGTGGTGGTAGCCGCGCCGGTAGTACAGCAGCGGCTCGCCGTCGGCCGCCTCGGCGCGGCGCACCTCGCCGATGAGGATGACGTGGTCGCCGGCCGGGACGCGCCGCTCGGTGCGGCACTCCAGCCGGGCCAGCCCCAGGGGCAGCAGCGGCACGCCGTCCGCCGAGAGGGAGGCCCGCGTCCCCGCGAACTTGTCCCCGCCCCGGCGCGCGAACCTGGCGGCCAGGTCCCGCTGGTCCCGCCGCAGGACGTGGACGGCGAAGCCGTCCGACCGGGCGAAGGCCTCCAGGCATTCCGCCCCCCGGTCCAGGCAGACCAGGACCAGCGGGGGAGCGAGGGAGACGGAGGAGAACGAGCTGGCGGTGAACCCGCGGTAGCGCCCCTCGGCGTCAGCGGTGGTCACGACCGCGACACCGCTCGCCCAGCGGGCGAAGGCGTCGCGGGCGAGGGCGGCAACATCGGGAGCAGTCGTCTCGGCGAGCACTCCGCCACACTGTCCGCCCCCGCTCGAGACGGAGTCGAGGGACGGCGGAACCCGGGCGGCTGGATTCCCCCTCGACCGGCCGTCGAGCCGCCGCCCCGACTCTAGGCGCCGTCAACGGCGTTTCGAGCCGACGGTGTTACGGAGGAACGATGGCTGAGATGGCTGCTCGGAACCGGCGGGTGGCGGTGGTGACGGGGGCGACCAGCGGCATCGGCCTGGCCGTGGCCGCGCACCTGGCCCGCGGCGGTGCCCGCGTCTACGTGTGCGGACGGAACGCGGAGAGGCTCGCCGAGACCGTCAAGACCCTGCAGGGCGAGGGCCTGGAGGTGGACGGCACCACCTGCGACGTGACCGACCGGGAGGACGTCGGGCGGCTGGTGCGGTCGGCGGTGGACCGCTTCGGCACCATCGACATCCTCGTCAACAACGCCGGGCGGAACGGCGGCGGTGCGGTCGCCGAGATGACGGACGAGCTGTGGTACGACGTCATCGACACCAACCTCAACAGCGTCTTCCTGGTGACGCGCGAGGTGCTCGGCAACGGCGGGATGCTCGACAAGGGCTGGGGCCGGATCGTCAACATCGCCTCCACCGCCGGCAAGCAGGGGGCGGTCACCGCGGCGCCGTACTCCGCCTCCAAGCACGGAGTGGTCGGCTTCACCAAGGCGCTGGGCCTCGACCTGGCCAAGACGGGCATCACGGTCAACGCCGTGTGCCCCGGCTTCGTCGAGACGCCGATGGCCGAGCGGGTCCGCCGGCACTACGCGCAGATGTGGGACATCACCGAGGAGGAGGCCGCCGAGAGGGTCACCAACCGCGTGCCGATCGGCCGCTACGTGGACGTCGAGGAGGTCGCCGCGATGGTCGACTACCTGGTCGGCGACGCCGCGGCCGCCGTCACGGCCCAGGCGCTCAACGTCTGCGGCGGCCTCGGCAACTACTGACCGGGAGGTGATCGGGATCACGGACCCTGGAGCACCGGTGAGTGAGACGACAGCGACACCGGCGGTGCGGACGGTGGCGGTGATCGGCGCGGGCACCATCGGGCTCGGCTGGGCCGCGCTGTTCGCCTCGGCCGGGCTGAGGGTGCGCGTCAACAGCCGCCGCCCGGACGCGGAGAAGCACGTGCGCGCGGCGTTCGAGCTGTACGCGGCCTCGCTGCCCTCGGGGCCGGCGGACCCCGAGGAGCTGGCCTCGCGGCTGGAGTTCGAGCCCGACGTCGCCCGGGCCGTCGAGGACGCCGACGTGGTGCAGGAGAACGCCCCGGAGGACCTCGCCCTCAAACAGGAGCTGTTCGCGCGCATCGGCGCGGCGGCCCCCGCGCGGGCCCTGCTGCTCTCCTCGACCTCCACGCTGCTGCCCGACGACCTCGGCGCCGCGATGGACGACCCGTCCCGGCTGCTGGTCGCCCACCCCTTCAACCCGCCCCACATCGTGCCGCTCGTGGAGATCGTCGCGGGGGAGCGCACGGACCGGCGGGCCGTGGACGACGCCGTCGCGTTCTACCGCGGCCTGGGGAAGACCCCGGTGGTGCTGCGCCGGCCCGTGCCCGGCTTCGTGGCCAACCGGCTCCAGTCCGCGCTGCTGCGGGAGAGCATCCACCTCGTCCGCGAGGGCGTGGTGTCGGTGGCCGAACTCGACGAGATCGTCACCGCGTCCATCGGCGCCCGCTGGGCGGCCGTCGGCCCCTTCCGGGCCTTCCACCTCGGCGGGGGGCCGGGCGGCCTGCGTCACTGGTTCGAGCACCTGGGGGCCGGGCTGGAGCGGAGCTGGGCGGGGCTCGGCGACCCGCCGGTGGACGAGGCCACGGTGGCCACCGTGCTCGCCCAGGCCGACGAGGCGTTCGGCGCGCGCTCCTACGAGGAACTCGCGGCGGAGCGCGACGCGGTCCAGAACGCCGTCATCGCCGCCGCGGCCCGCGCCCGGACGGCCGCTTCCCCGGCGTGACGGGCGGCCGCTCGAAGCACGCTCGAAGCAGCCTCGAAGCACGCTCGAAGCGTCCTCGAAGTGGATTGGAGGGCCGGAAAGCCCTGGAAAAAAGGAAGTTGACTTCAACCTAGGTTGAAGTTGCAGGATGCGAGCACCGGTTCACCGCGCAGGAGGTGGACCGGTGCTTTCGCGACCGCGACGAGGATGATTGGGGACATCTCCATGCTGGCAGCAGTGTTCCGGAGCTTCGGCGGACCCGAGGTGCTGGAGGTGGCCGAGGTCGAGACACCCAGCCCGGCCCGCGGCCAGGTGCGCGTACGGGTCAAGGCGGCCGGCGCGCAGGCGTACGACTGCGCCGTGCGCGGAGGCTGGAACCCGCCCGGCATGACGGTGCGCTTCCCCCAGATCGTCGGCAACGACTTCGCCGGCGTCGTCGACGAGGTCGGGGAGGGCGTCACGGAGTTCTCCGTGGGCGACGAGGTCCTCGGCTGGGCCCTGCTCTCCTGCTACGCGCAGTACCTGGTGGTCTCCGTCGACCAGGTGGTGCCCAAGCCCGCGAACATGCCCTGGGAGGTGGCGGGAGGGTTCTCCGCCTCCGCGCAGACCGCGCACACCGCCCTCAAGGAGCTGGAGGTGGGCAGCGGCGACACCGTGCTGGTGCACGCGGCGGCCGGCGGCGTCGGCACGGTCGCGGTGCAGCTCGCCAGGGAGTGGGGCGCCACGGCGATCGGCACCGCCAGCCTGCGCAACCACGACTACCTGCGCTCCCTGGGCGCCATTCCGGTGGAGTACGGCGAGAGGCTGGCCGACCGGGTGCGCGAACTCGCCCCGGGCGGGGTGACCGCGGCCCTGGACGGGATCGGCGGCGAGGCCCTGGACGTCTCCGTCGAACTGGTCAAGGACAGGAACCGGATCGGCACCCTGGTCGACTTCGAACGGGCCGGGGAACTGGGCGCCCGCGCCCTCTTCAGCCAGCGGTCCGCGGCCCGCCTCCGGGAGCTCACCGACCTCTACGCCCAGGGCAGGCTGCACATCGAGGTCTCCCGGACCTTCCCGCTGGAGGCCGCCGCCGACGCCCACCGCGCGGTCGAGACCGGGCACGTGCGCGGCAAGGTCGTCCTGACCATCGACTGAACCGACCGCACCGGACCGCTCGGACCCGCGCAGCGAGGGAGACGCACGAGATGAAGATCGAGATCTTTTCCGACGTCCTCTGCCCCTGGTGCTACATCGGCAAGCGCCGCATCCGGTCGGCGGTGGAGTCGTTCGCCCACCGGGACCGGGTGGAGGTCGTCTGGCGCAGCTTCGAACTGGACCCGGCGGCCGGGAGGGTCCCCGGCGTGACGGCCGCCGAGGCCATGGAGCAGTGGATGGACCCGGCCGCCGTGCCCGCGCGGATCCGGCTCATCAAGGACCACGGCCGCCAGGAGGGACTGGAACTCAACCTGGAGCGCTCCCGGCCGGTCAACACCTTCGACGCCCACCGGCTGAGCCACTTCGCCGCCGGGCGCGGCAGGGCCGACGAGATGATGGAGCGGCTGTTCCGCGCCTACCACACCGAGGCCCTCGACGTCGCCGACCGGGAGGTGCTGGTACGGCTGGCCGCCGAGGCGGGGCTGGACGCCGACGAGGCACGGGCCCTGCTGGCCGGCGACGGCCACGCCGACGACGTCCGCGCGGACGAGCGGCGAGCCCGCGCGCTCGGCGTCTCCGGGGTCCCCTCCGTCGTCGTCGACGGACTGCCGCCCGTCTCCGGGGTGCTGCCGCCCGCCGAGCTGGTGGGCCACTTCGAGCGGGCCCTGGCGCGGGCGGACGCGCGCCCGGGGCCGTCCGCCCGGGGCTGACGCCGGCGCCTGGACCGGCTCTCGACCGGGTCTCCAGCCGGGGTGCCCACAGTGGCCCCCGGCGCCCGGAGCCGTCCTGGCGCCGGAAGAGAGGAAACGCAGTTGCAGAACAAGTGGAAGTCCGCAGCCGCTCTCGCCGCCTCGGCGGGACTCGCCCTGACGGGGGTCCTGGCCTCGGCCGGAACCGCCTCGGCGGCGACGACGACCAGCACGGTGCCCTACGTGTGCCAGACGCGGTACCAGGGCGAGTGGATCCCGGTCCCCGACTACACCCGTGACTTCACGGTCACGGCGCCGGGCACCGTCGCCCCGGGCCAGACCTTCAAGATCACCTTCGACTCCGCGCCCATCAACGCCGTCCCCACGTACAACAAGACGCTGACCGACGTCAGGATCGCCTACCGGGTGCCCGCCGGGGCCACGGTGGTGGGCCACAGGCTCACCGGCGGCAGCAACCTCGGCGGCGCCACCCAGTGGGTCGAGCGCGACGGCAACGAGTTCGTCCTGAGGACCGACGGCAAGTTCGCCGGCGGGGTGGAGTTCGACCTGCCGAACCTGGAGGTCCAGCTCAAGGCCCCCGCCAGCGGCACCCTGACCACCGGTCCGGGCGGCTCCAGCTTCGAGGACCCCTCGTTCTACTGGTACCGCCTGCAGCCCACGACCAACGAGTGGGACCCCTTCCAGTGCTACGCCGACCCGGCGCGGCCGGTGACGTTCTCCACCACCAGGGTCCAGGGCTGACGGCAGGCCACCCACCCTCCCGGGTGCGGCCACCGGAGCGCTCCTCCGGCGGCCGCACCCGGACGTCCGGAAGCCCCGGACGTCCGGAAGAAAGGCGCGAACGGCGACGGGCGAGGCGATGAGCGAAACGACGGAACACCCCCCACCGGCGGACGGCCCTCCGGCCGGGCCGCGCACCGTCGCCGTCATCGGCGCGGGCACCATCGGACTGGGCTGGACCACCCTGTTCCTGGCCCACGGCCTCCGCGTCCGGGTCAACAGCAGGCGCGCCGGGGCCGAGAAGGCCGTCACCGAGGCGCTGGGCACCCTCGCGCCCGGCCTGCCGGGAGGCGGGCACGACCCCGGGGAGCTGGCGGCGCGGCTGGAGTTCGAACCGGACCTGGAACGCGCGGTCCGGGACGTCGACGTGGTCCAGGAGAACGTCCCGGACGACCTGGAACTCAAGCAGGAGCTCTTCCGCCGGATCGGCGCGGCGGCCCCTCCCGGCGCCCTGCTGCTCTCCTCCACCTCCAGGCTGCTGCCCGACGACATGGGCGCCCGGATGGACGACCCCGGACGGCTCCTGGTGGGCCACCCCCTCAACCCCCCGCACGTCATCCCCCTGGTGGAGGTCGTCGGCGGACGCCGTACGGACCCGGACGCCGTCGAGGCGTGCGTGGCCTTCTACCGGTCGGTGGGCAAGGAGCCGGTGGTCCTGCGCAAGCCGGTGCCGCGGTTCGTGGCCAACCGCCTGCAGGCGGCGCTGCTGCGGGAGAGCATCCACCTGGTGCAGGAGGGCGTGGTCACCATGGCGGAGCTGGACACCGTGGTGACCCGGTCGCTGGGGCCGCGCTGGGCCGCGGTCGGCCCGTTCCAGGCCTTCCACCTGGGCGGCGGCGAGGGCGGACTGCGCCGGTGGCTCGGCGTCGCGGGCCCGGGGATGGACCGCGCGTGGCAGGACCTCGGCCGCCCGCGGATGACCCCGGAGACCATCGACCGGCTCGGCGACCTGGCCGAGCGGACCTATGGAACGGACACCTACGCCGCCCTGGCCGCCGCGCGCGACGCCAGGCAGAACGCCGTCCTGGAGGCACTGGCGCGGGTCGGTGCCGGGGACGCGCGACCCGGCGGGGACGGCACACCGGACGACAGCACGGACGACGAGGACGGACCACGAGGAGGGCCATGAGCGACACCCCTGACACCCCCGAGACCACCGGCACCGCCGGTACCACGGAGACCGCCGGCACCGCCGACACGGTCGACTTCTGGTTCGACCCGCTCTGCCCCTGGGCGTGGATCACCTCGCGCTGGATCACCGAGGTGGCGCGGCGGCGCCCGCTGACGGTCCGCTGGCACGAGATGAGCCTGGCCCTGCTGAACAGCGGCTCCGACATGTCCGAGGAGCGGCGCAGGATGCTGGACCTGTACTGGGGCCCCGTGCGCGTGGTGGCCGCGGCGCGGCAGACGCACGGGGACGAGGTCGTCGGACCCCTGTACACGGCGATGGGACACCGCTTCCACGCCGCGGACGGGATCTTCGCCCCGGTCCGCAGCGCATCGGAGGACGACTGGCAGGCGGTGATGACCGAGGCGATGGGCGGGGCCGGCGCCGTGGTCGAGGCCGCGCTCGCCGAACTGGGGCTCCCCGCCGCCCTGGCCCGCGAGGCGGACGAGCACAAGTGGGACGAGGCGCTGCGGGCCTCCCACGCCCGGGTGCCGTCGGACGGCCTCGGGCAGCAGCTCATCGGGGTGCCCACGATCTCCGTCAACGGGCGCGCCGCGCAGTTCGGCCCGGTGCTGAGCGAGATCCCCCGGGGCGAGCGCGCCGAACGGCTGTGGGAGGCGTTCCGGACGCTGGCGACCGACCCGGGCTTCTTCGAACTCAAGCAGTGCACGGGCCGGCCGGAGCCCATGACCGTGCCCTGACGGCCGCCGCCCGCACAGGAACGACGGGGCGCGGAGCGGTCGGTGCCCCCGCCCGCGCCCCGTCCGCCGCCGGGCCCCCGCGCCCCGGAACCGTTTCGAGACTCCTCCGAGCCGTGCTCGAGGCCGGCCCACGAGGCTGCGCTGAGCAGCGACGACCGGAGGAGGAAGATGCGCACCATCCGTTTCCACGAGTTCGGCGGTCCGGAGGTCCTGCGGCTGGAGGACACCCCGGTGCCGCGGCCGGGCCCGGGCCAGGTCCTCATCGCCGCGGAGGCGGTCAGCGTGGGATTCGCGCAGACCCAGATGCGCCGCGACATCTTCCCCGCGCCGATGTGGCACCCGCGCTTCCCCGTGGTGCTCGGCGGCGACGTCGTCGGGGTGGTCGCCGGGCTGGGCCCCGGGGTCTCCGGGTTCCGGGAGGGGGACCGCGTCGGCGCCTTCACCCTGCACGGGGCCTACGCCGAGTACGTGGTCGTCGACGAGGAGGCCGTGCTGCCGGTGCCGGACGGCATGGACGCGGCGGAGGCCACCGCCCTGCCCTCCCCGGGACCGATCGCCATGGGCACGCTGAGCACGGCGTCCCTGCGCCCCGGCGAGAGCGTGCTGGTGCACGCCGCCTCCGGCGGCATCGGCCACCTGGCCGTGCAACTGGCCAGGGCGGCCGGCGCCGGACAGGTGATCGCCACCGCGGGATCGGCCCGGAAACTGGAGTTCGCCCGCGAGCTGGGCGCCGACGTCCTGATCGACTACTCCGAGGACGACTGGGCGGACCGGGTGCGCGACGCCACCGGCGGCAAGGGGGTGGACGTCATCCTGGACAGCGTCGGGGGAGAGGTGCTGCGCCGGGGCGTCGGGCTCCTCGCGCCGTTCGGCCGGCTGGTCTTCTACGGCTCCGCCGGCGGGGGGCTCGCCATTCCGAGCGTCTCCCCCATGGAACTCATCGACATGCGGTTCATCACCGGCTTCGCGCTCTCGCGGTGGCGGGCCGCCCGCCGGAAGCAGTACCTCGACAACCACGACGCCCTGGTCCGGTACCTCTCCGACGGCACCGTGCGGCACGCGATCCACGCCACGCTGCCGCTGGAGGAGGTGGCCACCGCGCACGAACTCGTCGAGTCGCGCGCCCACACCGGCCGCATCGTCCTCCTGACGGGCCGCACCGGCTGACCGGCCCGCCCCCCGCCTCCGTCCCCCCTCCCCGCCCGTTCCCCCTGTCCGCCGCGCCCCGCCGCGGGGCGCGGCCGTCCGGAAAGGAGACCGCCATGCCGACCGCCCCGCCCGTGCGTCTGGCCGTCATCCTCGGCACCGTCCGCGAGGGCCGCCTCGGACCCCGGGTCGCCGACTGGTTCCTCGGCCGGGTCCGTGAGCACGGCGGCTTCGAGGCCGACCTCGTCGACCTCGCCGAGGCGAAGCTGCCCACCGTGCTCCAGGGCCCGGCCGAGGACGGCGGGTACGCCTCGCCGGAGGTGCGCGCGTACGCCGGGCGCATCGCGCGGGCCGACGCCTTCGCCGTCGTCGTCCCGGAGTACAACCGCAGCTACCCGGCCGCCCTGAAGAACGCCCTGGACTCCGTCTACGTCGAGTGGCAGGCCAAGCCCGTGGGCTTCGTCAGCTACGGGGGAGGCATCACCGGAGGGCTGCGCGCCGTGGAGCAGCTCCGTTCGGTCTTCGCCGAACTGCACACGGTCACGATCCGGGACGGCGTGAGCTTCCCCCAGGTCCACAGCCGGTTCGGCGGCAGCGGCGGGCCGGTGGACATGCAGGACGCCGACGCCGCGGCGAAGAAGCTGCTCGACCAGCTCATGTGGTGGGCCGAGGCGCTCCGCGAGGCGCGCGCACGGCGCCCCTACGCCGCCTGACCACGGCCCGGCCGGCGGGTTCCGGCCGACCGGCGCACCGATCCGGTTTCGAGCCGTGCTCGAGACCCCGGAACCACAGTCATGAGCCAACGGCACAAGCCAACGGCATGGCCCTGCGCGGCGGCGGAGGGCCTGTCCGCCGGCAAGCTGAAAGGAATGTGACGCGATGTTCTGCCGCAAGGAAGGCGGGCCCGCATCGCGCGGCGCGGCCCTGGAACAGGGCGCCGTCCCGGGCAGTGCCGGGGGCGCGCGATGAGCCGGCGCGTGGTGATCACCGGCATCGGGGTCCGTGCTCCCGGAGGACCGGGCACCAAGGCGTTCTGGGACCTGCTGACCGCCGGCCGCACCGCCACCCGGCGCATCTCGTTCTTCGATGCGTCCCCGTTCCGGTCCCAGGTGGCGGCGGAGGCCGACTTCTCCCCCGAGGACGAGGGGCTCACCCCCCGGGAGATCCGCAGGATGGACCGGGCCAGCCAGTTCGCCGTCGCCTGCACCCGCGAGGCCGTGGCCGACAGCGGGATCGAGTTCGGCGGGGTGGAGCCGCACCGCATGGGCGTCAGCCTGGGCAGCGCGGTCGCCTCCGCGACCAGCCTGGAGAACGAGTACCTGGTGATGTCCGACCGGGGCCGCGAGTGGCTGGTCGACCCGGACTACCTGTCCCCGCACATGTTCGACTACCTCAGCCCGGGCATGATGCCGGCCGAGATCGCGTGGGCGGCCGGGGCCGAGGGCCCGGTGACGATGGTGTCCGACGGCTGCACCTCGGGCCTGGACGCGGTGGGCTACGGCGTCCAGCTCATCCGGGAGGGCACCGTGGACGTGATGATCTCCGGTGCCGCGGACACCCCGATCTCACCGATCGTGGTGGCCTGCTTCGACGCCATCAAGGCCACCACGGCCCGCAACGACGACCCGGAGCACGCCTCCCGGCCGTTCGACGCCTCCCGCGACGGCTTCGTGCTCGCCGAGGGCGCGGCGATGTTCGTGCTGGAGGAGTACGAGCACGCCCGGGCCCGCGACGCCCGGATCTACGCCGAGATCACCGGCTACGCCACGCGCTGCAACGCGTACCACATGACCGGCCTGAAGAAGGACGGCCGGGAGATGGCCGAGGCGATCCGCGCCGCGCTCGACGAGTCGCGCATCGACCCCACGGCCGTCGACTACGTCAACGCCCACGGCTCGGGCACCAAGCAGAACGACCGCCACGAGACGGCCGCCTTCAAGCGCAGCCTCGGGGAGCACGCGTACCGGGTCCCGGTCAGCTCCATCAAGTCGATGGTGGGGCACTCCCTCGGCGCGATCGGCTCGCTGGAGATCGCCGCGTGCGCGCTGGCCATCCGGCACAACGTCGTGCCGCCCACGGCCAACCTCCACGAACCGGACCCCGAGTGCGACCTGGACTACGTGCCGCTGACCGCGCGCGAGCAGCGGGTGGACACCGTCCTGACCGTGGGCAGCGGCTTCGGCGGATTCCAGAGCGCGATGGTCCTGCGCACCCCGGAAGGAGCCACGGCATGACCGGCAGGACGGTGATCACCGGCATCGGCGTCACGGCCCCCAACGGGCTGCGGACCGAGAACTACTGGAAGTCCGTCCTCGCCGGGCACAGCGGCATCGGTCCGGTGACCCGCTTCGACGTCTCCCGCTACCCGGCGAAACTCGCCGGGCAGATCGACGACTTCGACCCCGGGGAGCACCTGCCCAGCCGCCTCCTCCCGCAGACCGACCACTCCACGCGGCTGGCGCTGACCGCCGCCGCCTGGGCGCTGACCGACGCCGCGGTCTCCCCCGGCGACCTGGCCGACTACGACATGGGCGTCGTCACCTCCAACGCCCTGGGCGGCTTCGACTTCACGCACCGCGAGTTCAACAAGCTGTGGAGCAAGGGGCCGGAGTTCGTCAGCGTCTACGAGTCCTTCGCCTGGTTCTACGCCGTCAACACCGGCCAGATCTCCATCCGCCACACGATGCGCGGACCGAGCGCCGCACTCGTCGGCGAGCAGGCCGGCGGACTGGACGCGCTGGGCCACGCCCGCCGCACGATCCGGCGGGGCACCCCCCTGGTGCTCGCCGGAGGCGTCGACTCCGCCCTCGACCCCTGGGGCTACGCCTCCCAGTTGGCCGGCGGCCGGGTCAGCACGGAGACCGACCCCGACCGGGCCTACCTGCCCTTCGACGCCCGGGCGTCGGGCTACGTCCCCGGCGAGGGCGGCGCGATGCTGGTGCTGGAGGAGGAGCACAGCGCCCGCGGGCGGGGCGTGGAACGGCTCCACGCCGAACTCGCCGGCTACGCCGCCACGTTCGACCCCGCGCCCGGCTCGGGCCGTCCTCCCGCGCTGCGCCGCGCCGCGGAGAGCGCCCTGGCCGACGCCGGGCTGGCGCCGGACGACATCGACGTGGTCTTCGCGGACGGCGCCGGGGTGCCCGAACTCGACGCCGCGGAGGCACGGGCCATCCGCGAGCTGTTCGGCCCGGGCGCCGTCCCGATCACCGCGCCCAAGGCGCTCACCGGGCGCCTGTACGCCGGCGGCGGCCCGCTCGACGTCGTGACCGCCGCGCTGTCGATCCGCGACGGCGTCGTCCCGCCCACCCCCGCGGACGCGGGGGTGCCGGACGACTACGGGATCGACCTGGTCCACGGCGAACCGCGCGAACTCCCCGTCCGGCGCGCCCTGGTCCTCGCCAGGGGCCGGTGGGGCTTCAACTCGGCCGTGGTCATCGGCGCGGTCGGCCGCTAGGTCCGCCGGGCCCGTCCGTTCCCGAATCCCTTCGAATCCTTTTCCGAGTCCCTTACCGAACCGCAGGACCGTAGGAGAGAACACCCATGGCACTGATGACCATCGACGACGTCCGGCGCATCCTCGTCCAGTGCGCCGGTGAGGACGACTCCGTGGACCTCGAGGGCGACATCGCCCACCGCTCCTTCGAGGACCTGGGGTACGACTCGCTCGCCCTGATGGAGAGCGCGGCGCAGATCAAGCAGGAGTTCGGCGTCGTCGTCCCCGACGACGAGATCACCGAGGTGAAGACGCCGCAGGAGCTGGTCGACCTGGTGAACGGCCTGGCCGCCCGCGCCGCCTGAGCGGCCCGGCCGCCGCGCTCCGCCGCTCCCTCCCGGGGCCGTGCCGGGAGGGAGCGGGCCCCGACCGCAGACCCGCACCGAGGAGACCGACCCCATGAACCGACCGCGGCAGCACCGCACCGAGCACAGCCTGGAGGTGCCCGCACCCGCCCGGGTGCTCTACGACCTGGTCGCCGACGTGACCGCGTGGCCTGCCGTCTTCGGCCCCAGCGTGCACGTGCGGCACCTGGAGCGCGGCGACCGCTCGGAGCGCTTCGAGATCTGGGCCACCGTCAACGGCGAGGTGAGCAACTGGACCTCGCGGCGCACCCTCGACCCCGAGGGACTGCGCATCACGTTCGAACAGGAGCACAGCCGGCCGCCGATCGCCTCGATGGGCGGCGAGTGGCACTTCCGCGAACTGCCCGGCGGCGGCACCCGCGTGGTCCTGCTGCACCACTTCACGGCAGTGGACGACGACCCGGCCACCGTGCGGTGGATCACCGAGGCCCTCGACCGCAACAGCCCCGAGGAACTGGGGGCCCTGGCGCGCGTCGCCGGACCGGGCCACCCGGTGGACGAGGTCGTCCTGTCCTTCACGGACACCCTGGAGGTCGCGGGGTCGGCCGCCGACGCCTACGCGTTCGTCCACCGCGCCGACCTGTGGGCCGAGCGGCTCCCGCACGTGAGCCGGGTCCGGATGACGCAGACGCCCTCCGGCGTGCAGGACCTGGAGATGGACACCGTCACGGCGGACGGCTCGGCGCACACCACCCGGTCGGTGCGGATCTGCGAGGAGCCCCGGTGGATCGCCTACAAGCAGCGGGTGACGCCCCGGCTGCTGCTCGGCCACAGCGGCCTGTGGGAGTTCGCCGACGGCGACGGGGGCACCGCCGTGCTCACGGCCCGGCACACCGTGGTGCTCGACCCGGCCGCGGTCCCCGAGGTGCTCGGCGAGGGCCGCACCCTCGCCGACGCCCGCGCCCACGTCCGCACGGCGCTGGGCCGCAACAGCCTCGCCACCATGTCGCACGCCGCCGCGTTCGCCGAGGCCCGCAGCGCCCGGAGCGCCCGGAGCGCCCCCACCGCCTGACCTCCGACCCGTACGAGACCCCTGCCGCCAGGAGACCCCGTGACCACCACCACCCGCTCCCTCACCGAACTCCACTCCCAGGTGCAGCACTTCTACGCGCACCAGATGCACCACCTCGACAACCGGCGGTTCGAGGAGTACGCGGCGACCTTCACCGAGGACGGCGTGTTCCAGCACTCGCCCGGCGCCGAACCGGCCCGGGGGCGGGCCGCGATCGTCCGCGAACTCGTCGAGTTCCACAAGAAGTTCGACGGCGACCCGGTGCGCCGCCGCCACTGGTTCAACCAGATCGCCCTGGAGCCCCAGGCCGACGGGACCGTCCGCTCCACCGTGTACGCCCTGGTGGTCACCGTACGGCCGGGCGGCAAGCCGGAGATCAACCCCAGTTGCACCGTGCACGACGTGCTCGTGGTCGACGGGGACCACATCCGGCTCAAGTCCCGCCTGGTCACGCATGACCAGGTGTTCTGAGGGCGACGGGACGGGCCCGTACGGCCCCGCCGCCCGCACGGCCGGCCTGGAGGGGCTCCTGGGGGATCCGGCCGATCCCGCCAACCCCCTGGGCACCGCCGCCGTGCTCGCCGCCGACGCCCGCGGGGAGCTGCCGCCCGGCGGCGGACCGCTGCTCGCCGCGTACGGGCTGCACGCGGACCTGGTGCCGGCCGCCCTCGGCGGCCGGCTGACCGGCCTGGAGACCGCCGCCCGGCTGCTGCGCGCCGTGTTCCGGCGGGACCTGGCGCTCGGCCGCGCCTGCGGCTCGGCCCCGTTCGCCGCCGCCCTGCCCGTCTGGTGCCACGGCACGCCGCGGCAGCGGGACCGCGCGGCCCGCGTCCTGCTCGGCGGCGGCCGGCCGGCCGTGGCCTTCGCCGCCCTCGCGCACGGCAACGCGTTCAGCGACGGCGACCTCGCCCTGCTCGGCGGCGGCCGGCTGCTGCACGGCCGCTCCCCGGTGCTCGCCAACGCGCCCGCGGCGGAGGTCTTCGTCCTCGTGGTCCGCCACGCGGACGCGCCGGGCGGCACCCACACCGCGCTGCTGCTGGACCGGGAGGCCCTGCCGCCGGGCGCCGTCCGGGAGCTCCCCCCGCACCGGGCGGCGGGTGCCCGCCGGATTCCGGCCGGCCGTCTGGTCCTCGACCGGTGGCCGGTGCCCCCGGGCGCGGTGCTGGGCCGGCCCGGCCACGGCATCGAGGTGATGCTGCGCGCCCTGCAGATCGGCCGGCCGGTGATCTTGGCGGCGGCCGTCGGCTGCGCGGACACCGCGCTGCGGTCCGTGCTGACGGCCGCCCTCGCCGGGCACGCCGGCGCACGGCCGCCGGCCTCCCGCACCACCCGCGCGGCGGTCGCCTCCGCGTTCGCCGACCTGCTGGCGGGCGACTGCCTGGCACTGGCCGCGCTCCGCGGACTCCACCTGCTGCCCGGCGCCTCGGGCCCGTGGTCGGCCGCGGCCGGGTACCTGGTGCCGCGGCTGCTCCGGGAGGGCACCGGCGACCTCGCGACGGTCCTCGGAACGGGCTGGCTGCGGGACGACGAACGCTGCGGCACCTACCGCAAGCACCTGCGGGACCTGGCCGAGGTCCCGCCGGGACACGTGGGCGCGGCGGCGGCGCTGTCGGCCCTGCTGCCCCAACTGCCCGTCCTCGCCCGGCGGTCGTGGACGGCCGGACCGGGCGCGCCGCCGGAACTCTTCGCCCCCGGCGCGCCGCTGCCGCCGCTGGACCCGGCCCGCGTCACACCGGCCGCCGGGCACGACCCCCTGCCGGCCGTGCTGATCCGGGCGGCCGACGACCCGCCGGCGGCCGGCCGGCACGGGCGGGACCTGCGCGCCCGGGTGGGCGTCCTCGCCGCGGAGTTCGCCCGGCTGCGCGAGCGGTGCCGGGCCCTGCCGGAGGGGGACCCCGACGCCCTGGCCGATCCCCGCGGCCACGACCTGGGCGAGCGCTACGCGCTACTGGCGGCGGCCGCCTCCTGCCTGGGGGTCTGGCAGGAGGCGGCCCGCCGCGGCTCCGGCTTCCTCGCCGACCCGGCGTGGCTGGTGGCGGCGCTCGGACGGATCGCGCTCCGCCTCGGCGTGCCCGTGCCGGACCC
>NZ_DASQNP010000187.1:0-4029 GCF_035644915.1 Streptomyces sp. | reverse complement strand
CATGTGGGACGACCTGGTGCGCGGCGCGATCGGCGCGGTGGTGCTGGTGGACACCCGCCGGCTGGCCGACTGCTTCCCGGCGGTGGACTACTTCGAGAACTCGGGCCTGCCGTTCGTGATCGCGCTCAACGGCTTCGACGGGAAGCAGCCGTACACGCCGGACGAGGTGCGCGAGGCGCTGCAGATCGGCCCGGACGCGCCGATCATCACCACCGACGCCCGGCACCGTGCGGAGGCCAAGAGCACGCTGATCACGCTCGTCGAGCACGCACTCCTGGCACGTCTGCGCTGACCCCCGCCGACCGCGCCCCGAGCCGGGCCTTGGGGGCACGACGCGTACGGCGATGGGGAGTTACCGATGGGTAGCCGCGGCGGGTGGGGTCCCGCACCCCACCCGTCCGACCTTCATAACGTTTCGACAGAGATATTGGGGCGCCGGGAACACTCGGCGCGAGCACGCCGCTCCCCTGCGCGCACAAAATTTCCCCCATTTGTTAGTGAGCGGGTGCAATGCCCTTTTTATTCTCCGTGTATCGCGGGGCGTCATCAGTGGTCCAGGTGTTTGGAAAGCTTCTGCCTGGCGTGCTGAAATTCGCTGAACTCAGCAGTAGTTACGGTTTCATCGAGGACGATGGGCTGAAGCCGAGAGGTTTGGTCGAGTGAGGCGAAGCAAATCCAGCTCCCCGCCCCGGGAGCCGCGGGGCAACTTCACGCCGCCGCAGCGCGCCGCGGAGGTGCCCTCCGACCTGCCCGGGGACGGCGGGGGAACGGGCGCCGGTGGTCGTTTCGCGGTCCGCAACTGGCGTGTGGCCACCAGACTGAACGCGATCCTGCTCATACCCGTGCTCGTCGCCCTCGTCTTCGGCGGTTTCCGGGTGCAGAACTCCCTGGACACGCTGCGCGAGGCCGAGGAGGCCGAGCGCACCGCCGAACTGGTGCGGGCCGCCGCCGCGTACGCCCACGCCCTGATCGACGAGCGCGACCGCACCGCCGCGCCGCTCCTCCAGGGCAACACCGACGACCCGGTGATCGAGGAGGTGCGCGGTGTCACCGACGCCGCGCGCGAGGAGTTCCACCGGCGCGTCGACCAGATGCCCGACCACCAGGGCCTCAAGCGCCGCCTGGCGGCGTTCACCCGGGTCGAACCGAAACTCTCCGAACTGCGCCAGGCCGCGTACACCGAGCGCCTGGGCGGCGTGGAGACCGAGGAGGGCTACGTCCAGCTCCAGCACCCGCTGATGGAGTTCGCCAACGAGCTGGGGCTGGGCACGGGCAACATCACCTCCTACGGCCGCACCGTCTACGCCATCTCGCTGGCCAAGGCCGCCGGTTCCCTCCAGCGCGCCATCGGCACCCACCTGCTGATCAAGCCCGGGCCGGGCGCGGACGACAAGCGGCGCCAGCTCACCGCCTTCAGCTCGTACGCCTACCTGGAGCGCATCGCCGTCGACGAGTACCGCGGCGGCGGCACCCCGGAGGACTGGAAGCGCCTGCAGGAGGAGATGGCCGCGGCCGCCTCGGAGAGCCAGGAGCGGCTCGGCGAGGCCAGGCAGGAGGCGGAGTCCGCCGGCGAGACCTTCGTCGGCCCGCCCCCCACCGACAAGATGATCCAGGCCATCGCCTCCGGGGCCTCCCCCCAGGCGCTGCGGGCCCGCGGCGTCACCGCCGAGAACTGGTACACGGTCGCCACCGGCACGTTCAACGCCTACCGCGTGGTGGAGAAGGAGCTCACCGACCGGGCGGTGGAGGAGACCGGGCAGATCGCCGCCGACGCCAAGCGGGACGCCGTCGTCAACTCCGTCATCGTGCTGGTCGCCCTGCTGACCGCCTTCGTCATCGCGGGGATGATGGCCCGCTCGATGAGCAACAGCATGCGCCGTCTGCGCGACGGCGCCTTCGACGTCGCCCAGCAGCGGCTGCCGATGCTGGTCGACCAGCTCTCCCGCACCGACCCGGGCAAGGTCGACACCCGGGTCCGGCCCATCCCGATCGACAGCCGGGACGAGATCGGCGAGGTCGCCCGGGCCTTCGACCAGGTCCACCGCGAGGCCGTCCGGCTCGCCGCCGAGCAGGCGCTGCTGCGGGGGAACGTCAACGCGATCTTCACCAACCTCTCGCGCCGCAACCAGGGCCTCATCGAGGGCCAGCTCGCCCTCATCACGGAGCTGGAGAACAACGAGGCCGACCCGGACCAGTTGGAGAACCTCTTCAAGCTGGACCACCTGGCGACCCGCATGCGCCGCAACGGCGAGAACCTCCTCGTCCTGGCGGGCGAGGAGCCCGGCCGCCGCTGGAACCAGCCGGTGCCGCTGGTGGACGTGCTGCGCGCCGCCTCCTCCGAGGTGGAGGACTACGAGCGCATCGAGCTGTCCGGCGTCCCGGAGAGCGAGATCCACGGCGCCGTCGTCACCGACCTGGTGCACCTGCTGGCCGAGCTGCTGGAGAACGCCACCTCGTTCTCCTCGCCGCAGACCAAGGTCCGCGTCACCGCGACCCGGCTGCCCGACGGCCGCGTGATGATCGAGATCCACGACAAGGGCATCGGCCTGACGCCCGAGGACTTCGCCGACATCAACCACAAGCTGGCCAACCCGCCGACCGTGGACGCGGCCATCTCGCAGCGCATGGGCCTGTACGTGGTCGGCCGCCTCGCCGCCCGGCACGGCATCCGGGTCCAGCTCCGCCCCTCGGGCGAGCAGACGGGTACCACCTCGCTGGTGATGCTCCCGGAGGAGATCACCCACGGCGGTGGCGGCGAGGAGCAGTTCGAGGAGGACTTCACCGTCTCCCGGATCGTCCCGGAGCAGCCGCAGGCCGTCGAGCCCAGCCACGAGGGCGGCCGGCGCCAGCTCTCCGCCGCCGATCTCGGCTTCGACGACTCCCGCTACGGCTCCCCGGGCCAGGCGCCGAACGACTCCTCCGTGCTCGACCCCGTGGGCCGGTCGCTGATGCGCGAGGAGCGCCGGGCGGCGCTGGAGGCGCAGCAGGCGCGGTATCCGGAGGACGGCCGCTACGAGGGCTACGGGACGGCGGAGCAGGGCGGCCAGGAGCAGTACGCCTCCCCGCAGCACGCCGCCTACGACCCCGAGCAGACGGGCCAGTACGGCACGCCGGGCGGCTTCCCCCAGGAAACCGCGTACGGGCAGCAGGCCGGGTACCAAGCGGAGTACCGGGCCGGGCAGCAGGACGGCTACCGGACCGACTACCGGACCGAGCCCGGGCAGCAGGAATACCAGGCCGATCACCAGCGGCAGGAGTACCCGTCGGGCTATGGGACCGGATACGGTGAGAACTCCTACGACCCCGGTCAGGGCACCGCGCGGGGAGCGGAAGCGGAATCCGCACCCAGTGCTCCCGAAGACGACCGGGAACGCGTAGGCTTCGACCGACCGGGCCCCTCCACGGACGGCTCCTCCTCCCTGACCGGCGCAGGACTCCCGCGCCGGGAACGGAAGCGGCAGCAGCCCGGAGAGGCGCCGGCTCCGCAGTACCAGCCACAAGCGGAATCACCGGAGGTGCCACGGCAGGAGGATCGTTCCGACGATTCCACATGGCGCACGGCGAACGACGAGCGCTGGCAGCGGGCGGAGCGGCTCCGCGACCCCAAGGCCGGCGGAGTCACCCCTTCCGGCCTGCCCCGCCGCGTCCCCAAGGCCAACCTGGTCGCGGGCGCCGCGGAACCGGAACAGGCACCCCAGGGCGGCCCCCAGGTCTCCCGCGCCCCGGAGGACGTCCGCGGCAGGCTGAGCAACCTGCACCGCGGCGTCCGGCGGGGACGCACCGCGGGCGGCTCGGACGCCACCCAGAATGACCGACCGGGCTACGGCCCCGGCAGCACCTACGATCAGGAGCGTTAGTGTGAGCCCGATGAGCCAGGCGGCGCAGAACCTGAACTGGTTGATCACCAACTTCGTGGAGAACACCCCGGGGGTGTCGCACACGGTGGTGGTCTCCGCCGACGGCCTCCTTCTGGCCATGTCCGAGGGGTTCCCGCGGGACCGTGCCGATCAGTTGGCGGCGGTCGCGTCG
>NZ_DASQNP010000186.1:0-41997 GCF_035644915.1 Streptomyces sp. | reverse complement strand
GGTCGGGCGTCCCGAGGCGGCCCGGGGTTCCGGGCCGCCTCGGGGTGACGTTCCGTCAGGCCGCGGAGGGGCCGGGCCCGGTGGGCCCGGCCCCTCCGCCCGCCGTCCGCGCCGCGCCGGCGGGGGCGGGCTGCCAGCCGGGCCCGCGGAAGAGGCGCCCGGCGCGCTCGCGCCAGTCGCGGGCCGCCCGCAGGTCGCGGGCGATGGCCACGTACTCGTGGGTGGCCACGCGCAGCGGGTTGTAGGTGTCGATGTTCTTGGTGAGCCCGTAGACGCACGGCTCCGCCTCCGGCGCGAAGGAGCCGAAGAGCCGGTCCCACACGATGAGGATGCCGCCGAAGTTGCGGTCCAGGTAACCGCCCTGGGAGGCGTGGTGGACCCGGTGGTGCGAGGGCGTGTTGAAGACGTGCTCCACCGGCCTCGGCAGCTTCCCGATGCGCTCGGTGTGGATCCAGAACTGGTAGACCAGGTTGGCCGAGGAGCAGAAGGCGACCGCCGCCGGGTGCACGCCGCAGGCGACGAGCGGTAGGTAGAACGGCCAGGAGGTCACGGACGTCCAGGGCTGGCGCAGCGCGGTGGTGAGGTTGAACTTCCGGCTGGAGTGGTGCACCACGTGGCAGGCCCACAGGATGCGGATCACGTGGTGTCCGCGGTGGGACCAGTAGTAGAGGAAGTCCTGGGCGAGCAGCATCAGCGGCAGCGTCCACCACTCCACGGGCACCCGCAGCGGGGTCAGTTCGTAGACCGCCGCGTAGACGGCCACGACCGGGACCTTCCACAGGGCGTCGAAGAAGAGGCTGCCCAGGCCCATGGTGACGCTGGTGGCGGCGTCCTTGGCCTCGTACCCGGCGACGGGACTGCCGGGTTCCTCGGGATGGAGGCGGTAGCTGACCATCTCCAGGACCGTCAGCAGGACGAAGGCGGGGATCGACCACAGCACGACATCGGGGAGATCAGGCACGCTCGGCATGCGAGCACCGTAGGGCCGGGAACGGGCCACGGCCAGAGTCTGTTACCGACAAGTATGCGAGATGAGCCGTCAGCAGGCCCGGTGTTCCGGAGCGACCTGCGGTGATGCGGAGGTGTCAGTGGCGCCCCGTATTCTCTGGGACCATGCTCGAAGACCAGTCGGCGGCCCACGCGCGGCCCGCAGCGCAGTCCACCACCCCGGCCTGGCCCCGTGAGTACCCGGAGGCCTACGCCGTGGTGGACGTGGAGACCACGGGGCTCGCCCGCGACGACCGCATCGTCTCGGCGGCCGTCTACCGGCTGGACGCGCGGGGGGACGTGGTGGACCACTGGTACACCCCCGTCAATCCGCAGCGCGACCCGGGACCGACCTGGATCCACGGCCTGACGAGCGAGATGCTGGCCGACGCCCCCCTCTTCCCGGAGATCGCCGAGGAGTTCGCCGAGCGGCTGCGGGGCCGGGTGCTGGTCGCGCACAACGCCGTCTTCGACTGGTCGATGATCGCCCGCGAGTACGCCCGCGCCAGGATGGTCGCCCCCGTGCGGCAGCGGCTGTGCACCATCGCCCTGTCCAAGGAGCTGGGCCTGCCCCTGGCCAACCACCGGCTGGAGACCCTCGCCGCGCACTACGGCGTCGTGCAGCGCCGGGCGCACCACGCGCTGGACGACGCCCGGGTGCTGGCCGAGGCGTTCCGGCCGAGCCTGCACCTGGCCGCCCGGGACGGCATACGGCTGCCCCTGCTGGCCTGCCAGCCGCTGACCGAGTGGAGCGACAGCATCACCTCGGGGGGCGCCTCCGCCGGGCGGGGGCCGCGCTCCTACGCGGCGAGCTGGCGTCCCTCGCGCAAGCGCCCCGCCTGCCCCTACCCCAACCCCGGGCGGTACGAGCCGGGCAAGCCCCTCGTCCAGGGCATGCGGGTGGCGATCTCCGGGGACACCTCCACCGACCGGGAGCTGCTGGAGGACCGGGCGATCGAGGCGGGGCTCCACATCACGACCAGTGTGTCGCGGCTCACCAGCCTCCTGGTCACCAACGACCCCGACTCCGGCACCTCCAAGGTCGTCAAGGCGCGCGCCTACGGCACCCCGGTGATCGACGAGGCGGCCTTCACCCAGCTCCTGCAGGACGTGGCCCCCGCTCCGGAGGAGTGACGGCCGGCGGGGTACCGTCGAGACCGTGCCGTCCTCGTACCGCTTCCTGTTGTCCCGGCAGTGGGTGATCATCACCCTCGTCGCGCTCCTGCTGATCCCGGTGATGGTCAGACTGGGCTTCTGGCAGTTCCACCGGCATGAGGACAGGGTGGCCCGCAACGAGCTGATCGCCGCGAGCCTGAGCGCCGCGCCGGTGCCCGTGGAGAGGCTGGCCGCCCCGGGCCGCGGCCCGGCCGACGACGACCGGTACCGCCCGGTGACGGCGACCGGCACCTATGACCCCCGGCACGAGACGGTCGTGCGCCAGCGGACCGCCGCCGACGGCCGGCGGATCGGCTACCACGTCCTCACCCCGCTGGTCCGCGAGGACGGCACGGCCGTGCTGGTCAACCGCGGCTGGGTCCCGGCGGGCGGGGACCTGACGAAGTTCCCCGACGTGCCGCCGGCCCCCTCCGGCGAGGTCACCGTCACCGGACGGCTGATGGCGGACGAGACGGCCGGCGGCGGCGTCCGGGAGAAGCGGGGGCTGCCGCCCCGCCAGGTGATGCTGATCGACAGCGAGCGGATGGCGCGGGAGCTGGACCGGCCGGTCCTCGGCGGCTACGTGGCGCTGGAGAAGACCTCCCCCGAGCCCTCCGGCGAGCAGCCCGAGCCCCTGCCCGAGCCGGACCACAGCGGCATCGGCCCGCATCTGGCGTACGCGTTCCAGTGGTGGCTGTTCGCCGCGGCGGTCCCCGTCGGCTGGCTGGTCCTGGTCCGCCGCGAGCGCCGGGACCGCGCGGCGGCGCGGCCCGGGCAGGAGGCGCCGGACACCGGGGGCCCGGAGACCAAGGGATCGGAGGCCGGAGGCCCGGAGACCGGGGACGCCCGGGACGCGGGCGGAGGGCACGCGGCCGGACGGCCCTCCCCCACCCCCGCCGCTCCCGGGCCTCCTGACCGCCCGGCAGACTGAGCCCATGGATCTCGGACTGCAGGACAGGGTGTACCTCGTCACCGGCGCCACCCGCGGGCTGGGCTTCGCCGCCGCCCGCGAGCTGGTCGCCGAGGGCGCGCGGGTGATCGTCACCGGCCGGACCGGGCAGGCGGCGGCCGAGGCCGCGGAACGGCTGGGCGAAGGCGCCACCGGCATCGCGGCGGACAACGCCGACCCGGCCGCCGCCGACCGCCTCGTGGCCGCCGCGCACGACCGGCACGGCCGTCTCGACGGGGTGCTGATCAGTGTGGGCGGGCCCCCGGCCGGCTCCTTCGAGTCGATCACCGACGAGCAGTGGCGGTCGTCGTTCGAGTCGGTCTTCCTCGGCGCGGTGCGGCTGGCCCGCACGGCGGCCGGGCGGCTGACGGAGGGCGGGGTGATCGGCTTCGTGCTGTCCGGCTCGGTGCACGAGCCGATCGCCGGCCTGACGGTCTCCAACGGGCTGCGGCCGGGGCTGGCGGGCTTCGCCAAGTCGCTCGCCAACGAACTGGGGCCGCGCGGCGTCCGCGTCGTCGGACTGCTGCCGGGCCGCATCGACACCGACCGGGTGCGCGAGCTGGACGCGCTCACCGGGGACGCCGAGGCCGCCCGCCGGCGCAGCGCGGCCGCGATCCCGCTGGGCCGCTACGGCGCCCCGGAGGAGTTCGGCAGGACGGCGGCCTTCCTGCTCTCCCCCGCCGCCTCGTACGTCACCGGGGTGATGCTCCCGGTGGACGGCGGCGCCCGGCACGGCTTTTAGGGGCCGCTCCGCCCGCCCGGCGTGTGCCCTCCGCACGGAGGGCACACGCCGGACCGCCGGCGCGGGTCACTCGCCGAGGCCGGCCAGGTCGCGCAGCCTGCGGGTCTGGGCCTCGCGCTCGGCCGCGCGCTGCTCGTCGTAGGTGCGCTCCACCGCGCCGCGCAGCAGCGCCTTGGTCTCGATCACCGCGTCGCGCGGGGCCGCGAGGAGCGCCGCCGTCAGGTCGGCGGTGGCCGCCTCCAGTTCGGCGCGGGGCACCACCAGGTTGGCCAGCCCGATCCGTTCGGCCTCCTCGGCGTGGACGAAGCGCCCGGTGACGCAGATCTCCAGCGCGCGGGCGTATCCGACGAGCCCGACCAGCGGATGGGTGCCGGTGAGGTCGGGGACCAGCCCGAGGCTGGTCTCGCGCATCGCGAACTGCACGTCGTCGGCGCACACCCGCAGGTCGCAGGCGAGCGCGAGCTGGAAGCCCGCGCCGATGGCGTGCCCCTGGACGGCGGCGATGCTCACCACGTCGTTCCGCCGCCACCAGGCGAAGGCCTCCTGGTAGCCGGCGATGACCTCGTCGATCTCGGTGTCCGAACCGCGCGCCAGGTCGGTGAAGGAGGGCTCGCCGGCGAAGCCCTCGGGGGTGAAGGCCTGCCGGTCCAGCCCGGCGGAGAAGGACTGTCCCTCGCCGCGCAGGACGACGACGCGCACCTCGCCGGGCAGCAGTCGTCCGGCTTCGGCCAGCGCGCGCCACATCGCGAAGGTCTGGGCGTTGCGCTTGGCCGGGCGGTCGAGCGTGACCGTGGCCACGTCGCCGTCGACGACGAGCCGTACGCCGTCCTTGTCGAGCAGGATCATGAGGGTCTCCCGGGGCTCTCCGCAGTCAAGTGACTGAAGAGTAACCACCCAGCCGGTCAGGTGGCCGACCGGGTGGCGTCCCTCGGGACGGCCCTGGGTCTCAGGTCGTCGTGGTCTTCTTGCCTCGTGTCGCACCGCCGCGACCGCGGAGGGTCACGCCGGACTCGCTGAGCATCCGGTGCACGAATCCGTAGGAACGGCCGGTCTCCTCGGCCAGCGCCCGGATGCTCGCACCGGAGTCGTACTTCTTCTTGAGATCAGCCGCGAGCTTCTCGCGCGCGGCGCCGGTCACCCGGCTGCCCTTCTTCAGAGTCTCGGCCACCCGTGCCTCCTCATGGGAAGTGCGCTCTGGACTCTCATGATCACCCCTAGCCGGTCTTCTGGCCACCCATTCGACAAGGTCCGTACGACGACCTTGGCGCCCGGGCAAGGGCCGGAAGCCACCGGAATGCAGCATTCCGCAACCGCTCCACCGGGTGCGGGACCGCACTGCGGGAGGAAGGTGCAGGTCAGAGCCGTGCGCAGGGGCCAAACCTCCGCGGCGGGAGGTCTATGCCACACCACCTGCGCTCTCGACGCCCGACCGCGCCGGGATACCAGCCGATCTCACTCAGATGACGGATCACGCGTCGGCCGAATGATCCAGAACGAATGATCCAGAACGGTGCGGTCACCGTGCGCGGTCAGGCGAGCGCGACGAGGTCCGCGTACTCCTCGCCCCACAGGTCCTCCACGCCGTCGGGCAGCAGGACGATCCGCTCCGGCTGGAGCGCGTCCACCGCACCCTCGTCGTGCGTGACCAGCACCACCGCGCCGGTGAAGGCGCGCAGCGCGCCGAGGATCTCCTCGCGGCTGGCGGGGTCGAGGTTGTTGGTCGGCTCGTCCAGCAGCAGCACGTTGGCCGAGGAGACCACCAGCGTGGCCAGCGCCAGCCTGGTCTTCTCCCCACCGGAGAGCACCCGCGCGGGCTTGTCCACGTCGTCGCCGGAGAACAGGAACGACCCCAGCGTCTTGCGGATGTCGACCATGTCCATGTCGGGTGCGGCCGAGCGCATGTTCTCCAGCACCGTGCGGTCCGGGTCCAGGGTCTCGTGCTCCTGCGCGTAGTAGCCGAGCTTGAGCCCGTGGCCGTGGACGACCCGCCCGGTGTCGGGCTTCTCCACCCCGGCCAGCAGCCGCAGCAGGGTGGTCTTGCCCGCGCCGTTGAGGCCGAGGATGACCACCCTGGAGCCCCTGTCGATGGCCAGCGAGAGGTCGGTGAAGATCTCCAGGGAGCCGTAGGACTTGGACAGCCCCTCCGCCGTCAGCGGGGTCTTGCCGCACGGCGCGGGGTCGGGGAAGCGCAGCTTGGCGACCTTGTCGGCCCGGCGCTCCTCCTCCAGCCCGGCCAGCAGCCGCTCGGCGCGCCGGGCCATGTTCTGCGCGGCGACGGCCTTGGTGGCCTTGGCGCGCATCTTGTCGGCCTGGGCGGCGAGGGCGGCGGCCTTCTTCTCGGCGTTGGCCCGCTCGCGCCTGCGCCGCTTCTCGTCCGCCTCGCGCTGGACCAGGTACTGCTTCCAGCCCATGTTGTAGATGTCGATGCAGGCGCGGTTGGCGTCCAGGTAGAAGACCTTGTTGACGACCGTCTCCACGAGGCTGACGTCGTGGGAGATGACGACGAAGCCGCCGCGGTAGGTCTTGAGGAAGTCGCGCAGCCAGACGATGGAGTCGGCGTCGAGGTGGTTGGTCGGCTCGTCCAGCAGGAGGGTGTCGGCGTCCGAGAACAGGATGCGGGCCAGCTCCACCCGGCGCCGCTGGCCGCCGGAGAGGGTGCCCAGCGGCTGGCCGAGCACGCGGTCGGGCAGCCCGAGGCTGGCGGCGATCGTGGCGGCCTCGGCCTCGGCGGCGTAGCCGCCCTTGGTGAGGAACTCCGTCTCCAGCCGCTCGTACTTCTTCATCGCCCGCTCGCGGGTGGCGCCCTTGCCGCCCGCCATCCGCTCCTCGTTCTCGCGCATCCCGCGCAGCACGGTGTCCAGGCCCCGGGCGGAGAGGATGCGGTCGCGGGCGAGGGCGTCGAGGTCGCCGGTGCGCGGGTCCTGGGGGAGGTAGCCGACCTCACCGGTGCGGGTGATGGTGCCGGCGGCGGGCGTGCCCTCCCCGGCCAGGCAGCGGGTGAGGGTGGTCTTGCCCGCGCCGTTGCGGCCGACCAGGCCGATGCGGTCGCCCTTGGCGATGCGGAAGGAAGCGGACTCCAGGAGGACCCGGGCGCCGGCGCGCAGCTCGAGTCCGGTGGCGGTGATCACGGAAGGGCTCCAAGGCAGGGTGGACGGACGTACGTCGGGGTCGGGGGCGGGGAGACGGCGTACGCCGGCCTAATGCACGAGGAGAGTCGCCATGCGTTTCAGTCTAACGGCGGCGCGCAACCGGATTTCCGACCCGCCGACCCGCCGACCCACCGACCCGCGCCGGGTCCGCGGCCCCGGCGCGGGGCCGCGGACCCCGGGGGCCGTCACGCCTCGCCGGTGTGGACCTGGAAGGCCGCCCGGCGCACGGCCTTGGCCAGCACGGGGTCGGGGTGGGCGGCGGCGAGCGCGACCAGGACCTGGACCGTACGGGGGTGGCCGGTGGCGCGGACCTCCTCCAGCAGTTCCGGGACGCTGTCCTGCACGGCCGACTCCAGGTGCTCCACCAGCAGCCGCCCGTCGCCGTGGTCGGCGACGGCCGCGGCGGTGTCCACCCACAGCCAGGTGGCCTCCTCGCGGGTCAGGACACCCGGGGCACCCCCCGTCAGGTCCGAGGGGTCGGCGCCCTCCTGCTCGGCGAGCCAGAGCAGGGCGTAGGGACGCAGGGTGGGCTCGTCGGCGGCCGCCCGTACGGCGGACTCCGCGGGAGCGCCTACGGCGCGCAGCGCCTCGAAGGCCAGGCCGCGGATGAGGGCGTCCTCGCCGCGGGCGGCGTCGAGGAGTTCGGCGACGGCCGGGCCGGTGGGCCGCGCGGCGAGCCAGGCGCGGTACTCGGCGCGGGCCTCCCCGGGGGAGAGCCGGGCGCAGCCGCGCAGCATGTCCTCGGCGGGGTGCTCGATGTTCCCGGCGGGGCTCTGGGCGGCGACGCAGATCTGTTCGAGCTTCACCCACACGGCCCAGTTGCCCAGCGGGGTGAGCACCGCCTGTCCCGGGCGGCCCTCGCCGTCCTCGGGGCAGCGGGTGAGGGCGCCGACGGAGGCGAGGCCGTCGAGCGCCCAGTCGAGCAGCGCGGGCAGGTCCAGGGCGGTGGTGTCCCCGGCGCCCTCCTCCGCCGGGGCGGCGCCGGAGGCGCCGTCGCGCTCCTCGGAGTCCTTTCCGCGCTCCGCAAGGTCCTTCCCGCGCTCCGCGAAGTCCTTTCCGCGCTCCGCGCGGAGCTCCGCGATGCGCTGCCGCAGCAGGTCGAGCAGGACCGGCACCGTCACCGGGCCGGAGGACAGGTGCATCACCGCCAGGAACTGCGGGGCCGCCACGACGACCTCGCCGACCGCCGCCGGGTCGGCGTCGGCGGGCGCCGGATGGGCGAGCGACCAGGCGTCGAAGAGGGCCACCCAGCCGCGCAGCACCGCGGAGTCGTCGCGGTCCCAGGCGCGCAGCCGCCAGCCGGGCAGGGCGGTGCCGTCGTGCAGTTCGATGAGGCCGGCCAGCCGGGCGCGGTCCCAGTGGACGGGCACCTGGTCCACCGGTATCCGCAGTTCGGCCGCCGCCCGTTCGGCCTCCGCCACCGGCGACAGCCCGGTGCCCTCCGCCCAACGGGCCAGGCGTACGGCGTCACTGAGACAGGCCCGCGCCTGCCGGGCCAGTTGGTCACGGGGAGGCACCCCCTCGGGGGGCCGGGGCGCGCTCCGCCGGCGGCGCGCGCTCACGGCTCGGCGCGCGGCGGTGAGCGGCTGACGGGAAACAAGGCGCAGCCGGGTGTCTCGCGGGGTACGGGACGTCACGGAAGCAGTGTTGTTGATGAGGGCCCGAAAGCCCAAACGTCCGTGCACAGACCTCACATGAGCACCCCGCACAAACCCCCCACAAGGTTCACACCGAACCTCACATCAGCGGGGTCAGGAAGCGCCGCAGCGCCTCCTCGTAGCCCTGCGGGTCGGCGTTCCACATGGCCGCGTGCGGGGCCTGTCGGACGACGTGCAGCGAGACCAGGTCCGGGCGCCGCTCGGCCAGTTCGCGGGACGGCTCCCACGGGGCGATGCCGTCGTCGGGGCCGTGCAGGACCAGCGCGGGCAGCTCCAGCGTCGCGGGGTCGCTCAGCTCCGCGAGGGGTTCGGGGCGCATCCGGGCGCGGCCCTGCGCGGCGCGCACGGCCAGCGGCAGCAGCGGGCGGGGGACGTGGCGGGTGGCGGCCAGGGCCCGGAGGGTCGCCCGCCAGTCGAGCACGGGCGAGTCCAGCACCAGCCCGCCGACGCGGTCGCGGACCGGGGAGCGCGCCGCGGCGCGCAGCGCCATGGTGGCCCCGGTGGACCAGCCGTACAGCACGACGCTGCGGGCGCCGTTGTCCACGGCGTGACGGATCGCCGCGTCCAGGTCGCGCCACTCGGAGTCGCCCAGGTGGGCGGTGCGGTCGGGCGGGCGGGGCGCGCCGGGGTCGCCGCGGTAGGCGAGGACGAGCACCGGGATGCCCCTCTCGTGGAGGAAGGGCAGCAGGTTCATGGGGTGCTCGCGCGTGGTGCCCAGACCGTGCACGGCGATCACCCAGACGTCACGGAGGGCGGGCAGGTACCAGGCGGGCAACGGGCCCAGTTCGCCGGGCACCGTCACGTCCCGGTACTCGAGGCCCAGGGCGTCGCGCGGGTTGCCGGTGTAGAGCTGCGGGGTCAGCCGCACCCGGTCGCCGGGGGCGAGACGGCCGCGGTCGACGCGCTCCAGGCGCCGTACGACGGTGTCGGGGGAGGAGGGGACGTCGAGCACGGGGCCGACGACGGCGTGCCGCCCGGGACCGGTGAGCGCATAGGTGCCGGGCAGCTCGGAGACGAGCGAGCGGGTCAGGGTGATCTGCCCCGCGGCGGTGGCGTGGACCGTCAGCGGCGGCCCCTGGAAACCGGCGGGCTGGGAGCGGCCGGTGGGCTGCCTGAGGGCGGCGTGGGCCGCGTACCGCCCGGCGGCGACCGCGGCCGCCCCGGCGCCGAGCATGGTGGTGGCGGCCAGGGCCGCCGTTCTGCGCAGGCTCATTCCCTCCAGGATGGCGGTGCGGCGCCGCGGGGGCCAGTGGGCCGGGTCCGGCGGGTGAGCGGGGAGGCGGCGCGGGCGGGGGCCGCGTCAGTCCCGCCCGCCGTCGTCGCGCCGGCCGTCGTCGCGCTGGCCGTAGTCGCGCAGCCGCGCGGCGACCCGGTCCAGTTCCTCGGGCGGCAGCAGTGTGGGGGTGCGGCCGGGCACGGAGGCGGCGGCGAGCCAGACCCGGCACATCCACTCCAACTGCGCGGTGTTGTCGTACGCCTGGCGGAGGCTGTCGCCGTACACGATCGTGCCGTGGTTGCGCAGCAGGCAGCCGCTGCGGTCGCGCAGGGCCGCCAGCGCGTGGGCGGCCAGTTCCTCGCTGCCGTAGGTGGCGTACGGGGCGACGCGCACCGGGCCGCCCAGGGCCGCGGTCATGTAGTGGACGGCCGGGAGCTCGTCGACGAGGGTGGAGACGGCGGTGGCGTGCACGGCGTGGGTGTGGACGACGGCCGCGGCGCCGGTGGCCCGGTAGACCGCCAGGTGCAGCGGCAGCTCGCTGGTGGGCCTCAGCTCCCCGGCCACCTGCCGCCCGTCGAGGTCGACGGCGCACAGCTCGTCCGGCCCCAGCCGGTCGTAGGCCACGCCGCTGGGGGTGACCAGCACGGTGTCGCCGACCCGCACCGAGACGTTGCCGGAGGTGCCCACGACCAGTCCGTCGGCCACCGTCCGGCGGGCCGTGTCCACCAGTTCGCGCCAGGCCTCCGCCCGGGTCCGCCCCATCCGCCCCACCTCCGGGGGCACTGTAGCGCGGGGGATACCAGCGCACGGGGGACATGGGAGCGCCGGGGACGCATTCGGGCGCGCCGGTGTGCGACCCTGCTTGCACAGGCTCCGTGAGACACCGTGAAGCCGCCCCCAGTTCACCTTGCGTTCACCCGGAGTCCCTACGTTCCCCGCGTACCTCCCCTTCGACTGATTGCCTGGGTGAATGGAAAACATCACGCTTCTCATCGGGATCGTGATCGTCACGGCCTTGGTGTTCGACTTCACGAACGGCTTCCACGACACGGCCAACGCCATGGCCACCACCATTTCCACCGGGGCACTCAAGCCCAAGACCGCGGTGGCGATGTCGGCGGTCCTCAACCTCGTCGGCGCCTTCGTATCGGTGGAGGTGGCCGCCACCATCTCCAAGGGACTGATCAACGAGGACTCCGGCATCGATCCCGCGGTGGTCTTCGCGGGACTGGTCGGTGCGATCATCTGGAACCTGCTGACCTGGCTGGCCGGACTTCCCTCCAGCTCCTCCCACGCCCTGATGGGCGGTCTCATCGGCGCGACCATCGCCTCCGTGGGCGTCGGCGCCGTCTCCATGAGCGCGGTCGTCATGAAGGTGCTGATCCCGGCCGTCGCCGCGCCCCTGGTCGCCGGGGTGGCGGCACTGCTCGCGACCCGGCTCACGTACCGGATCAGCCGCGGCACCGATGAGGGGGACGTCGCCAAGGGCTACCGCGCCGGGCAGATCGCCTCGGCCGCCCTGGTCTCCCTGGCCCACGGCACCAACGACGCGCAGAAGACGATGGGCGTCATCACCCTCGCCCTGATCTCCGGCGGTGCGCTGGGCGCCGACGCCGACCCGCCGATGTGGGTCATCGCCTCGGCGGGCATCGCCATCGCCCTGGGCACCTACCTGGGCGGCTGGCGGATCATCCGCACCATGGGCAAGGGCCTCACCGACATCCAGCCGGCGCAGGGCTTCTCCGCCCAGACCAGCTCGGCCGTCACCATCCTGGCCTCCTCCCACCTGGGCTTCGCGCTCTCCACCACCCAGGTCTGCTCCGGCTCGATCATGGGCGCCGGCCTGGGCCGCAAGGGCGGCGTGGTGCGCTGGAACACCGCGGGCCGCATGGTCGCCGCCTGGGGCCTGACCCTCCCGGCCGCCGGTCTGGTGGCCGCGGCCGCCTCCGTGCTGACGACCCGGGGCGACTGGGGCGTCACCACGGTCACGGTCCTCACCGTGGCGGCCTGCGCCGCGATCTGGCTCGTCTCGCGCCGGGAGCCGGTGAACCACACCAACGTCAACGACGTCGAGCCGGACGCGACCGGGGAGCCGGACGTGGTCACCACCGCCGTCCAGGCCGTCGCCCCGCCCCCGACCGTCGCCGTCGAGGAGGCCGAGAAGGCCGAGAAGGCCGAGAAGGCGCCCGTCTCCTCCGCCTCGTAACGTCTCGCGGCGCCTCACGGCTCCCGCACAGCTCCCCGCAGCTCTCGCAGCTCTCGCAAAGGAAACAGCGTCATGGACATCGACTGGGCCGCTCTCGGCCAGGTCTTCGGGGTCAGCCTCGTGATGACGGTCGGCCTGGTGGGCGTGTTCACCTTCGGCATCGTCGGCTCCCGCACCGACCACGGCGCGGGGGGCGGTCCCGCCCTCCTGACCCGCGTCGGCGCCTACGCCTGCTTCGCCCTGTGCGCGGCGGCCGTGGTGTACGGCATCTACATCATCGCGGCCTGAGCCGCACCTCCCCCGGGCGCCCGGCGACCGCCGCCGGGCGCCCGGCGCATGCCCGGACACGCCTCCCACCGGGGAGGTTCCGGCCCGCGGCGGCGCCGTGTGCCCTTCCGCACACTGCGCCGCCGCAGGTCATCGCCGAGTTGACGCCTCCTGCCGGGCGTGGTGGACTTCCGGTTGCCCAACGGCGGCAGGAGAGGAAGCCGGTGCGAATCCGGCGCGGTCCCGCCACTGTCACCGGGGAGCGCTCCCCCACCCAGGGGTCACGGCCCGCACACCGGGGCTGGAAGGCCGGGGGAAGCGCCGATCCGGGAGCCAGGAGACTCTCACCGCCGGTCACGTCGAGCCAGGGCGAGGACCCTGAGTGAGGACATACCGCCATGCCAGGCACCCTGCCTTCCCTTCCCCCTGCCGCCCTTCCGGGACCTCCCGGCACGCCGACCGTACGAGGCGCGACGGCCCGCTGACGCCATGCGCGCCGACCACGCCGACACCACCGCTCCCGCCACCGCCGTTCCGGTTCCGGGCCATGTCCCGGGCTATGCCTGCGGAGCGGTGCTGGGGTACCTGTTCGACCTGATCGCCGGCGATCCCCGCCGTGCCCACCCCGTCGCCGCCTTCGGCCGCTTCGCCGCGGCCGCCGAGCGCCTGCTGTGGCGCGACCACCGCGGCGCGGGCGCGCTGCACACCGGCGTGTGCGCGGGCGGTGCGGTGGCCGCCGCGGCGGCGCTGAGCCGCGCCGCGCGCCGCTCCCCCGCCGCCCGTACCGCCCTCGCGGCCGCCGCGACCTGGACCGTGGTCGGCGGCAGCAGCCTGGCGCGCGAGGCCCGGGCGATCGCCGCCGCGCTGGAGGCGGGCGACCTCGCCGCGGCACGCGCCCGGCTGCCCCACCTGTGCGGACGGGACCCGCAGGCGCTGGACGCCGACGGCATCGCCCGGGCGGTCGTGGAGTCCGTCGCCGAGAACACCTCCGACGCCGTGGTGGGCGCCCTGGTGTGGGGCGCGGCCTGCGGCGTGCCGGGGCTGGCGGGCTTCCGGGCCGTCAACACCCTGGACGCGATGGTCGGTCACCGCTCGCCGCGCCACCGCCGCTTCGGCTGGGCCGCGGCCCGGCTGGACGACCTGGCGGGCCTGCCCGGCGCCCGGCTGACCGCGCTGCTCGCGGTGCTCGCCGGCCCGGACCCGCGCGGCGCCCTCCGCGCCTGGCGCGCGGACGCCGGCCGCCACCCCAGCCCCAACGCCGGGGTGGTCGAGGCGGCGTTCGCGGGCGCCCTGGGCGTACGGCTGGGCGGGACGCTGTCGTACGGCGGCCGCGTCGAGCACCGCCCACAGCTCAACGCCGCCGGCCGTCCGGTGCGCGTGGCGGACATCGAGCGGGCGGTACGGCTGTCGCGCCGGGTGGGCGCGCTGGCGCTGGCGGCGTGCGCCGCCGCCGGGGCACTGCGGGAGAGGAAGCGGACCGTGCGGAGGGGGAAGCGGTGACGGGCGGCGGACTGCTGATCGCGGGGACGACCTCGGACGCGGGCAAGAGCGTGGTCACGGCAGGCGTCTGCCGCTGGCTGGCCCGCAAGGGCGTCAAGGTGGCGCCGTTCAAGGCGCAGAACATGTCCCTCAACTCCTTCGTGACGCGCGACGGCGCCGAGATCGGCCGGGCCCAGGCCATGCAGGCCGCCGCGGCCCGCGTGGAGCCGACCGCGCTGATGAACCCGGTGCTGCTCAAGCCGGGCGGCGACCGCACCAGTCAGGTGGTGCTGCTGGGGAAGCCGGTGGGCGAGCTGAGCGCACGCGGCTACCACGCGGGACGGCAGGAGAAGCTGCTGGGGACGGTCACCGACTGCCTGGCCGAGCTGCGGCGCACCCACGACGCGGTGATCTGCGAGGGCGCCGGCAGCCCGGCCGAGATCAACCTGCGGCACAGCGACATCGTCAACATGGGCCTGGCGCGCGCCGCCCGGCTGCCGGTGGTGGTGGTCGGCGACATCGACCGCGGTGGCGTCTTCGCCTCCCTCTTCGGCACCACCGCGCTGCTGTCGGCCGAGGACCAGGCGCTGGTGGCGGGCTATGTCGTCAACAAGTTCCGCGGCGACGTGTCGCTGCTGGAGCCGGGCCTGGAGATGCTGCGGGGCCTGACCGGACGCCCGGTGCTGGGCGTCCTGCCGTACGCGCACGGGCTCGGCATCGACGAGGAGGACGGGCTGCGGCTGTCGCTGCGCGGCACCGTGCGCGAGACGGCCGTCGCGCCGCCGCACGGCCGCGACGTGCTGCGGGTCGCGGTGGTGCCCGTGCCGCTGATGTCCAACTTCACGGACGTGGACGCGCTGGCGGCCGAGCCGGGCGTGGTCGTGCGGTTCACCGACCGGCCCGAGGAGCTGGCCGACGCCGACCTGGCGATCGTGCCCGGCACCCGCGGCACCGTGAAGGCCCTCGCCTGGCTGCGCGAGCGCGGCCTGGCCGGGGCGCTGGCCCGCCGGGCCGCCGAGGGCCGCCCGGTGCTGGGCATCTGCGGCGGCTTCCAGATGCTGGGCGAGCGGATCGAGGACGAGGTGGAGTCGCGCGCCGGAACGGTCGCGGGCCTGGGCCTGCTGCCGGTGCGGGTGCGCTTCGCGCCGGAGAAGACCCTGGCCCGGCCGGTCGGCGAGGCGCTGGGCGAGCGCGTGGAGGGTTACGAGATCCACCACGGCGTGGCCGAGGTGACCGGCGGGGACGAACCGTTCCTGGACGGCTGCCGGGCCGGCTCGGTGTGGGGCACGCACTGGCACGGGTCGCTGGAGAGCGACGGCTTCCGGCGCGCCTTCCTGCGGCGCGTGGCGGCGGACGCGGGACGCGCCTTCGTCCCCGCCCCCGACACGTCCTTCGCCGCCCTGCGCGAGGAGCAGCTCGACCGCCTGGGCGACCTGGTGGAGGAGCACGCCGACACGGACGCGCTGCTGCGGCTGATCGAGGACGGCGCCCCCGGGGGGCTGCCGTTCGTACCGCCGGGAGCCCCGTGACCGACGCGACCGACATGACCGGCACGACCGGTATGACCGACATGAGTAATGTCACCGGCACGACAGGCACGGCCGGCGCGGCCGGCGTGCCCGACGCGAAGGACGTACGGACCGATGGGGGTTCCATGAGCACGGTACTGCTGCTGTCCACCGCCGACACCGACCTGCTGGCGGCCCGTGCCTCCGGCGCCCCGTACCGCATCGCCAACCCCGTGCGCGTCGACGTCGCCGGGGAGCTGCCCGGCCTGGTCGAGGGCGCGGACGTCGCCGTCGTACGGCTGCTGGGCGGCCGGCGCGCCTGGGAGGACGGGCTCGCGGCGCTGGCGGACTCCGGCGTCCCGACGGTGCTGCTGGGCGGTGAGAGCGTCCCGGACGCCGAGCTGATGGCCGCCTCCAGCGTCCCGGCGGGCGTGGTCGCCGAGGCGCTGAAGTACCTGGTCGCCGGCGGCCCGGAGAACCTGGCCGAGCTGGCCCGCTTCCTGTCCGACACCGTGCTGCTGACCGGCCACGGCTTCGCCCCGCCGCGCCCGATGCCCGAGTACGGCGTGCACGGCGACCGGGCGCACGACCCCTCCCGGCCCACCGTCGGCGTGCTGTTCTACCGGGCCCACGAGCTGTCGGGGAACACCGCCTTCGTCGACGTGCTGTGCGACGCGATCGAGGAGCGCGGCGCCAACGCGCTGCCGGTCTACTGCGGCTCGCTCCGGGGCGCCGACCCGGAGCTGTACGAGCTGCTGGGCAGGGCGGACGCGCTGGTGGCCACCGTGCTGGCCGCGGGCGGCACCCGCGCGGCGGACGCGAGCGCCGGCGGCGACGACGAGGCGTGGGACGTCGGCGCCCTGGCCGCGCTGGACGTTCCCGTGATCCAGGGCCTGTGCCTGACCGGTCCCCGCGCCGCCTGGGAGTCCTCGGACGCGGCGCTGTCGCCGATGGACGCCGCGATGCAGGTGGCGATCCCGGAGTTCGACGGGCGGCTGATCACCGTGCCGTTCTCCTTCAAGGAGGACGGCCCGGACGGGGTGCCCGTCTACGTCGCCGACCCCGAGCGGGCCCGGCGCGTCGCCGGGATCGCGGCGCGGCACGCCGCCCTGCGCCACAGGCCGAACGCCGACAAGCGGATCGCCCTGGTCTTCACCGCCTACCCCACCAAGCACTCGCGGGTCGGCAACGCCGTCGGCCTGGACACCCCCGCCTCGGCGGTGCAGCTGCTGCGGGCCCTGCGGGACGCCGGCTACGACACCGGCGAACTCCCCGCGACCGGAGACGAGCTGATCCACCGTCTGATCGCCGCCGGCGGCCACGACGTGGAGTGGCTGACGGAGGAGCAGCTCGCCGCCGCCCCGGCCCGGGTGCCGCTTCAGGACTACCGCCGGTGGTTCGCTGCGCTCGACCCCGCACTGCGCGAGGCCATGCGCGAGCACTGGGGCGAGCCACCGGGCTCGCTGTACGTGGACGGCGAGGGTGAGGACGCCGAGATCGTGCTGGCCTCGCTGCGGTTCGGCAACGTGGTGGTGATGATCCAGCCGCCGCGCGGCTTCGGCGAGAACCCCATCGCCATCTACCACGACCCCGACCTGCCGCCCTCCCACCACTACCTGGCGGCCTACCGCTGGCTGGAGCACACCTTCGGCGCCGACGCGGTGGTCCACATGGGCAAGCACGGCACGATGGAGTGGCTGCCGGGCAAGGGACTGGGCCTGTCGGCCGGCTGCGCGCCGGACGCGGTCCTCGGCGACCTGCCGCTGGTCTACCCGTTCATCGTCAACGACCCCGGCGAGGGCACCCAGGCCAAGCGCCGCGGCCACGCCACCGTCGTCGATCACCTGGTGCCGCCGATGGCGCGGGCCGACTCCTACGGCGACCTGGCCAGGCTGGAACAGCTCCTGGACGAGTACGCGCTGGTGTCCGACCTGGACCCGGCCAAGGCCCCGGCGGTGCGCAGCCAGATCTGGACGCTGGTGCGGGCCGCCGAACTCCACCACGACCTGCAGGTGGAGGAGCAGCCGGACGAGGACGAGTTCGACGAGTTCGTCATGCACATCGACGGCTGGCTGTGCGAGATCAAGGACGTGCAGATCCGCGACGGCCTGCACGTCCTGGGCGGCGGCCCGACGGGCGAGCCCCGCGTCAACCTGGTGCTGGCAGTGCTGCGTTCGGCGCAGGTGTGGGGCGGTGTCGGCGGCGCGCTGCCGGGGCTGCGGGCGGTGCTGGCCGAGCACGTCGGGCTGGTGGAGTCCGAGTTGCTGGCCGAGCCGGGCGCCCGCATCGAGGTGCCCAAGGCGCTCACGTCCCTGGCGGACGGGCCCTCGCGAACCGCCTCCGACGCGATCGACCTGCTGGAGCACCTGGCGCGGCGGCTGGTGGAGGGCATGGAGGCCCGCGGCTGGGCGCGCGGGGCGGCCCGGGAGGTGACCGCCGAGGTGCTGGGCACCGAACTGCCCGGCGCGGTACGGGCGCTGGAGTTCGCCGCGGACGAGGTCGTGCCCCGGCTGGAGCGCACCACCGACGAGATCGGCAACGTCCTGCACGCGCTGGACGGCGGCTACGTCCCGGCGGGCCCCTCCGGGTCGCCGACCCGCGGTCTGGTCAACGTCCTGCCGACGGGGCGCAACTTCTACTCCGTGGACCCCAAGGCGATCCCCTCCAGGCTGTCGTGGGACGTCGGCAGCGCCCTGGCGGACTCGCTGCTGGCCCGGCACCTGGCGGACCACGGCGCGTACCCGAGGTCGGTGGGCCTGACGGTGTGGGGCACGTCCTGCATGCGCACGCAGGGCGACGACATCGCGGAGATCCTGGCGCTGCTGGGCTGCCGCCCGGTGTGGGACGACGCCTCGCGGCGCGTGACGGGCTTCGAGATCGTGCCCCTGGAGGAGCTGGGCCGTCCCCGCATCGACGTCACCGTCCGCATCTCCGGCTTCTTCCGCGACGCCTTCCCGCACGTGGTGGGCCTGGTGGACGACGCGGTACGGGCGGTGGCCGAGCTGGACGAGCCCGCCGAGTCCAACTACGTGAAGGCGCACGCCGACCAGGACACGGCCGCGCACGGCGACCGGCGCCGGGCCACGGCGCGGATCTTCGGCTCCAAGCCGGGCGCGTACGGAGCCGGGCTGCTGCCGCTGATCGACGCCCGCAACTGGCGCTCGGACGCGGACCTGGCCGAGGTGTACGCGGTGTGGGGCGGCTACGCCTACGGGCGCGGGCTGGACGGCCGCCCGGCGCGCGGCGACATGGAGACGGCGTTCCGCCGCATCCAGGTGGCCGCCAAGAACGTCGACACCCGCGAGCACGACATCGCCGACGCCGACGACTACTTCCAGTACCACGGCGGCATGGTCGCCATGGTGCGCCACCTGACGGGCGCCTCCCCCGAGGCGTACGTCGGCGACTCCGCCGTCCCCGACCAGGTGAAGACCCGGACGCTGGGCGAGGAGACGCACCGCGTGTTCCGGGCGCGGGTGGTCAACCCGCGCTGGATGAGCGCGATGAGGAGGCACGGCTACAAGGGCGCTTTCGAGATGGCCGCGACCGTGGACTACCTCTTCGGCTACGACGCCACGGCCGGGGTCGTGGACGACTGGATGTACGAGAAGCTGGCCGCCGAGTACGTCTTCGACGAGACCAACCAGGAGTTCATGAGGCGCTCCAACCCCTGGGCGCTGCGCGGCATCACCGAGCGGCTGCTGGAGGCCGCCGACCGCGAGCTGTGGGCGGAGCCGGAGCAGGAGACCCTGGACCGGCTCCGGGAGGTCTACCTCGACCTCGAGGGCGATCTCGAAGGCGGCTCCGAGGACGATCCGGAGGGCGACGCATGACCACCACTGCCACCTACCCGTTCACCGCGATCGTCGGCATGGACGACCTGCGGCTGGCGCTGCTGCTGAACGCGGTCTCGCCGGCCGTCGGCGGCGTGCTGGTGCGCGGCGAGAAGGGCACGGCGAAGTCCACGGCCGTGCGCGCGCTGGCCGCACTGCTGCCCGAGATCGAGACCGTTCCCGGCTGCCGCTTCTCCTGCGACCCGCACCGGCCCGACCCCGCCTGCCCGGACGGACCGCACGAGGCGGGCCCCGGCGAGAGGCGGCCCGCGCGGATGGTGGAGCTGCCCGTGGGCGCCTCGGAGGACCGGCTCGTGGGGTCGCTGGACATCGAGCGCGCCCTGTCCGAGGGGGTCAAGGCGTTCGAGCCGGGGCTGCTGGCCCGGGCCCACCGGGGCGTCCTCTACGTGGACGAGGTCAACCTCCTCCAGGACTTCCTCATCGACTCGCTCCTGGACGCCGCCGCGATGGGCGCCTCCCACGTCGAGCGCGAGGGCGTCTCGGTGCGGCACGCCGCCCGCTTCCTGCTGGTGGGAACGATGAACCCCGAGGAGGGCGAGCTGCGTCCACAGCTCCTGGACCGCTTCGGGCTGACCGTGGAGGTCGCCGCCTCCCGGGACACCGACGAGCGGATGGAGGTCGTCCGGCGGCGGCTGGCGTACGAGGAGGACCCGGCCGCCTTCGCCGCCCGCTGGGCCGGCGAGGAGGACGCGCTGCGGAAGCGGATCGCGGCGGCGCGGGCGCTGCTGCCCACGGTGCGGCTGGGCGACGCCGCGCTGCGGCAGATCACCGCGACCTGCGCGGCCTTCGAGGTGGACGGCATGCGGGCCGACATCGTGATGGCCCGCACCGCCTGCGCCCTGGCGGCCTGGGCGGGACGCACCGACGTGGCGGCCGAGGACGTACGGCAGGCCGCGCTGCTGGCGCTGCCGCACCGCAGGCGCCGGAACCCCTTCGACGCGCCCGGCCTGGACGAGGAGAAGCTCGACGAGACGCTGCGGCGCAGCGGCGGCGGGGACGGCGGGGAGGACGACGAGCCGGACCCGGACGGGCCGGACGGCGGTCCCGGCGGTGGCGGCGGGCAGCCCCCGCAGGACGGCCCCGAGGAGCCGTCCGACGCCTCCGGACCGTCCGTTCCGGAGCAGTCCCGGGGCGAGGAGGGCGCCGGACGGGGCCGGGACGCCGGGGAGCAGGCCCCCGCCCGGGCGGGCGAGCCGTTCCGGACCCGGGCCCTGTCCGTGCCCGGCGTGGGCGAGGGCGCCGCCGGACGGCGCTCGCGGGCCCGCACCGCGCAGGGCCGCACCACCGGCGCGCGCCGCCCGCGGGGCACGCTGTCCGGGCTGCACCTGGCCGCGACCGTCCGGGCCGCCGCACCGCACCAGCGGGCGCGGGGCCGCAGCGGACCGGGCCTGGTGGTCCGCCGCGACGACCTGCGCGAGGCCGTGCGCGAGGGCCGGGAGTCCAACCTCGTGCTGTTCGTCGTGGACGCCTCCGGCTCGATGGCCGCCCGGAAGCGGATGGAGGCCGTCAAGGGAGCGGTGCTGTCGCTGCTGCTGGACGCCTACCAGCGCCGCGACAAGGTCGGCCTGGTCACCTTCCGCGGGACGGGCGCCGAGGTGGTCCTGCCGCCGACCTCGTCGGTGGACGCCGCCGCCGCGCGTCTGGAGTCGCTGCCCACCGGTGGCCGCACCCCGCTGGCCGCCGGGCTGCTGAGGGCCCGCGAGGTGCTGCGGGTGGAGCGGCTGCGCGACCCCGCGCGGCGCCCGCTGCTGGTCGCCGTCACCGACGGGCGGGCCACGGAAGGAGGGGCGGCGCGAAGCGCCTCGACCAGGGGCGGCGGCCGGGTGACGGGTGGGCCCGAGCCGATGGCGCGGGCCCGGCAGGCGGCGCGGCTGCTGGCCGCCGACGGCACGGCGTCGGTGGTGATCGACTGCGAGTCGGGGCCGGTGCGGCTGGGGCTGGCGGGCGCGCTCGCCCGCGAGCTGGGCGGCCCGGCGGTGACGCTGGAGGAGCTGCGGGCCGACGCCGTCACCTCGCTCGTCCGTTCCGTCCGGAATCCGCACCACAACCACAGGAGGGCCGCGTAGTGCCGAAGGGACAGCCGAGCGTCGTACCCGACGACGGGCTCACCACGCGTCAGCGCCGCAACCGTCCGCTGCTGGCGGTGCACACGGGCGTCGGCAAGGGCAAGTCGACGGCCGCCTTCGGGCTGGCGCTGCGCGCCTGGAACCAGGGCTGGCCGATCGGGGTGTTCCAGTTCGTGAAGTCCGCCAAGTGGCGGGTCGGCGAGGAGCGGGCGCTGCGCGTGCTGGGCGCCAGCGGCGAGGGCGGGACCGTCGCCTGGCACAAGATGGGCGAGGGCTGGTCCTGGGTCCAGCGCGACATCGGCGCCGGCGAGGAGGCGGCGCGCGAGGGCTGGGAGCAGGTCAAGCGCGACCTGGCGGCCGAGACGTACCGGCTGTACGTGCTGGACGAGTTCACCTACCCGATGCACTGGGGCTGGGTGGACACCGACGAGGTCGTGGCGGTGCTGCGGGAGCGCCCCGGCACCCAGCACGTGGTGATCACAGGGCGGAACGCGCCCCCGGCGCTGCTCGACGCCGCCGACCTGGTGACGGAGATGACCAAGGTCAAGCACCCGATGGACGCCGGCCAGAAGGGCCAGCGGGGCATCGAGTGGTGAGCCGGACGGTTACCCCATGACAGGCACGGACATCCCCCGGCTGGTCGTCGCCGCGCCCGCCTCGGGCAGCGGCAAGACCACCGTCGCCACCGGTCTGATGGCCGCCTTCGCGGCGGCCGGGCTCGCCGTCTCCCCGCACAAGGTGGGCCCGGACTACATCGACCCGGGCTACCACGCGCTGGCCACCGGCCGTCCCGGCCGCAACCTCGACGCGTACCTGTGCGGCCCGGAGCTGATCGCGCCGCTGTTCCTGCACGGGGCGGCCGGGGCGGACGTGGCCGTGGTCGAGGGCGTGATGGGGCTGTACGACGGGGCGGCCGGACGAGGAGAGCTCGGCTCGACCGCGCAGGTGGCGAAGCTGCTGCGGGCACCGGTGGTGCTGGTGGTGGACGCCTCCTCGCAGTCGCGTTCGGTGGCCGCGCTGGTGCACGGCTTCGCGTCCTGGGATCCCGGGGTGCGCGTCGCGGGGGTGATCCTCAACAAGGTGGGCTCCGACCGCCACGAGGAACTGCTGCGCGAGGCGCTGGACGTCTCGGGGGTGCCGGTGCTGGGCGTGCTGCGCCGCGCCCGCCAGGTGCGCACCCCCTCGCGGCACCTGGGGCTGGTGCCGGTGGCCGAGCGGCGCGCGGAGGCGGCCGGGGCGGTGGCCGCGCTGGCGGAGCAGGTGCGGTCCGGCTGCGACATGGAGGCGCTGCTCGCCCTGGCGCGCAGCGCGCCGCCGCTGCCCGAGCAGCCGTGGGAGCCCCCGGTGCCCGCGCCGTCGGCCGCCCGCGGGCGGCGGCCGGTGGTGGCGGTCGCGGGCGGGGCCGCGTTCACCTTCTCCTACGCCGAGCACACCGAGCTGCTCCGGGCGGCGGGGGCGGAGGTGGTCGCCTTCGACCCGCTGCGGGACACCGAGCTGCCGCCGGAGACGGCCGGGCTGGTCATCGGCGGGGGCTTCCCGGAGGTGTACGCGCCGGAGCTGTCGGCGAACGAGCCGCTGCGCGCGGCCGTGGCGCGGCTGGCCGCCTCGGGGGCGCCGATCGCCGCCGAGTGCGCCGGACTGCTGTACCTGGCCCGGGAGCTGGACGGCGCGCCGATGTGCGGGGTGCTGGACGCCGCCGCCCGGATGACGGAGCGGCTCACCCTCGGCTACCGCGAGGCGGTCGCCGTGGGCGACAGCGTCCTGGCCGCCGCCGGGACGCGGGTGCGCGGCCACGAGTTCCACCGCACGGCGGTGGAGCCGGGGTCGGGGGAGCCGGGATCGGGCGTCGCGCCGGCGTGGGGGCTGTCCTGGGGGACCTCCCGGGACGGGCGGCGGCCCGAGCGGCGCGTCGAGGGTTTTGTGCAGGGCGGCGTGCACGCCTCGTACCTGCACGTGCACTGGGCCGCCGAGCCGTCCGTCGCCCGGCGTTTCGTCGATGGGTGTGTCGAGAGGTGTGCCGCATGAACAGCACCGGCAGTGAACCGCGTCTGGTGGGCGTCGGGGTGGGGCCCGGCGATCCGGAGCTGGTGACCGTCAAGGGCGTGAACGCGCTGCGCGCGGCGCGCGTGGTGGTCGTGCCCGTGATGGAGGACGCCGGTACGGGACGGGCCGAGGCCACCGTGCTGCACTACGTGCCGCGGTCGAAGGTCGTCCGGGTGGTCTTCGCGCTCAACGAGCGCGAGGACCGGTCCCGCCGGGAGGCGGCGTGGGACGCGGCGGGCGAGCGCGTCGCCGAACTGCTGCGCGCCCACGGCACGGTGGCCTTCGCCACGATCGGCGACCCCAACGTCTACTCCACCTTCACCTACCTCGCCCAGACCGTCGGCGAGCTGGTGCCCGAGGCCGTGGTGGAGACCGTGCCCGGCATCACCGCGATGCAGGACCTGGCCGCGCGCGGCGGGGCGGTGCTCACCGAGGGGACGGAGCCGCTGACGCTGGTGCCGGTGACGGCGGGCTCGGCGGTGCTGAGGAAGGCCCTGGAGGGGCCGGGCACGGTGGTGGCGTACAAGTTCGGGCGGCTGGCCGGCGAGGTCGCCGCCGCGCTGCGCGCCACGGGCCGCACCGAGGGCGCGGTGTGGGGCTCCTCGCTGGGGCTGCCGGAGGAGTCGATCCGCCCGGCGGCCGAGCTGGAGGCGGAGCCGGCCGCCGGCGCCGGGCTCCCCTACCTGTCCACGCTCATCGCTCCCGCCCGCCGCGACCGCCGAGGAGGCAAGCTGTGACCCCCGCACCCCGCACCGGCCCGTCCGGCACCGATACCCCCGGCACCGGTACGTCCCGCGCCGGTACGTCCCGCGCCGGCAAGGTGACGATCGTGGGCGCCGGCCCCGGCGCCGCCGACCTGCTCACCTTCCGCGCCGCCCGCGCCATCGCCGAGGCCGACATCGTGATCTGGGCGGCCAGCCTGGTGCGCGAGGAGGTGCTCGAGCACGCCCGCGAGGACGCGGAGGTCCTGGATTCCGCCTCGATGTCCCTGGAGGACGTCACCGCCGTCTACGAGCGGGCCGCCCGGGAGGGCCTGCGGGTGGCGCGCGTCCACTCCGGCGACCCGGCGCTGTGGGGCGGCACCCAGGAGCAGGTGGACCGCTGCGCGGAGCTGGGCATCGAGGTGGAGATCGTCCCCGGGGTCTCGTCGTTCTCGGCGGTGGCGGCCATCGCGGGGCGGGAGCTGACGATCCCGGAGGTCGCCCAGTCGGTGATCCTCACCCGGCTCGGCGGCGGCAAGACGCCGATGCCGCCCGGCGAGGAGGTGCGGGAGTTTGCCCGGCACGGCACGACCATGGCGATCTTCCTGTCGGCGGCGCGCTCGGGACAGCTGGCGGTGGAACTGCTGGAGGGCGGCTACCCGACCGACACCCCGGTGGTGATCGCCCACCAGGCGACCTGGCCGGACGAGCTGGTGCTGCGCTGCACGGTGGGCACGCTGGAGGAGACCGTCAAGGAGCACAAGCTGTGGAAGCACACGCTGTTCCTGGTCGGCCCGGCGCTGTCCGCCTCCGGCACGCGCTCGCACCTGTACCACCCGGGGCACTTCCACGGCTACCGCCGTGCGGAGCCGGCCGCGCGGCGGGCGCTGCGGGCGGCCCGGCGGCCCGGCCGGGAGGCGGAGGGAGCCGGCCGTGAGTGAACGGCCGGAGCCGGAACAGGAGCCGGAACCCGCGCCGGAGCCCGGGCCGGAATCCGCGCCGGGGCCGGTGCTGCGGGAGCCGGACCTGCCGCGCACCGCCAAGCAGCGGCCGAAGGCGCTGCGCACCGGCTGGACGACCGGCACCTGCGCGTCGGCGGCGGCCCGCGCCGCCGCGCTGCACCTGGTCACGGGCGAGCCCCAGCCCTGGGTGGAGGTCGCGCTGCCGTCGGGACGGCGGGTGACGTTCGCGGTGGAGCGCTCGACCGAGCTGCGGCCGGGCCGCACCGAGGCGGTGGTGGTCAAGGACGCCGGAGACGACCCGGACGTCACCCACGGCTCGCACCTGACCGCCACGGTGAGCTGGCGGGACGAGCCGGGCATCGAGCTGCACGGCGGGGTGGGCGTCGGCGTCGTCACCAAGCCGGGGCTCGGTCTGGAGGTGGGCGGACCGGCGATCAACCCGGTGCCCCGCGCCATGATCAGCCAGGCGGTGGGCGAGGTCGTCGACGTCGCGGCGCGCGGCGTGGACGTCACCATCAGCGTGCCGGACGGCGAGAAGCGCGCCCGGAAGACCACCAACGCCCGGCTCGGCATCCTCGGCGGCATCTCCATCCTGGGGACCACCGGGATCGTGCGGCCGTTCTCGACGGCCTCGTGGCGGGCCAGCGTCGAGCAGGCGGTGTCGGTGGCCGCCGCGCAGGGCGCCCCGGCCGTCGTGCTGTGCACCGGCGGACGCACCGAGAAGGGCGCCATGGAGCTGCTGCCGCACCTGCCGGAGGTGTCCTTCATCGAGGTCGGCGACTTCACGGGCGCCGCGCTGCGGCGGGCCGTGGAGCACGGTGTGGGCCGCGTGGTGTTCGTCGGCATGGTGGGCAAGCTGACCAAACTGGCCTCCGGGGTGCTGATGACGCACTACACGCGGTCGAAGGTGGACACCACCGTGCTGGCCGGCATCACCCGTGCGGTGGGCGGGGCAGAGCCGGTGGCGGCCGAGGTCGCGGCGGCGAACACCGCCCGCCACGCCTACGAGCTGTGGGAGGCCGCCGGTCTGCTGCCGGTGGCGGGCCGGGAGCTGTGCCGCCGGGTCGCGGAGGTGCTGGAGCGCTTCACGGACCGCCGGATCGCCGCGGAGGCGGCCCTGGTGGACTTCACGGGCCGCGCGGTGATCGCGCGGCACTCCGGCCGCGGGGGGCTGCTGTCGTGATCACGGTCATGGGTACGGGCACGGGGACCGCCCCGGCCGGCCGGGCCGCGGAGCGGGGGCCGGACTGGCGCGGGGTGACCCTGGCCGTGGGCGCCCGCCGCCACCTGGACGCGGCCGGGGTGCCGCCCGGGGTGCGGCGCGTGGTGCTGGGCCCGCTGGCCCCCGCCCTGGACGCGGTGGAGGAGCACCTCGCGGAGGCGCGCGCCGGGGACGGCGGGCGGGTGGTCGTGCTCGCCTCCGGCGATCCCGGGTTCTTCGGGATCGTCCGGGCGCTCGCCGAACGCTTCGGTCCGCGCGCCCTGGACGTGCGGCCCAGCGTGCCGTCCGTCGCCCTCGCCTTCGCCCGCGCCGGGCTGCCGTGGGACGACGCGGCCGTGGTCAGCGCGCACGGACGCGATCCGCGCACCGCCGTCAACGTCTGCCGCGCCCACCCCAAGACCGCCGTGCTCACCGGGCCGGGCGCGGGCCCCGCCGAGCTGGGCGCCGCCCTCGCCGGCACCGGCCTGCCGCGCACCCTGGTGGTGGCGAGCGCGCTCGGCACGGCCGGCGAGCGCGTCGAGCGGCTCTCCCCCGCCGAGGCCGCCGGACGCGCCTGGCCCGACGAGGTGAGCGTGGTGCTGTGCCTGGACGAGGAGCGCCTCCTGTCCCCCGCCCCGCGCACGCTCGCCGGACCGCGGCGCCCGCCCGCCGGGTGGGCGCTGCCGGAGGACGCCTTCGCGCACCGCGACTCGATGATCACCAAGTACGAGGTGCGGGCCCTGGCCCTGGCCCGGCTCGGGCCGCGCCCGGGCGACCTGGTCTGGGACGTCGGCGCGGGCTCCGGCTCGGTCGCGGTGGAGTGCGCGCGCCTGGGCGCGGCGGCGATCGCCGTGGAGCGCGCCGCCGACGGTGTCGAACGCTGCCGGGCCAACGCCGCCGCCCACGGCGTGGACGTCCAGACCGTGCACGGCGCCGCGCCCGGCGTGCTGGCCGAACTCCCCGATCCTGACGCGGTGTTCGTCGGCGGCGGGGGCCGCGAGCTGGAGGCGATCGTCTCCCTGTGCGCCCGCCGCGCCCGCCGCACCGTCGTCGTCACGCTCGCCGCGCTGGACCGGGTGCCCGCCGTACGGGCCGCGCTCGGCGCCGCCGGGCTCGCCCCCGACGGCGTGCTGCTGCAGTCCTCCCGGCTCTCCCCCCTGCCCGGCGAGGTGGTACGGCTCGCCGCCGGCAATCCCGTCTTCGTCCTGTGGGGCACCCGCCCCGCCACCGAAGGAGCACCCTCGTGAACGCCCCTAACGGCCTGATCGGTCTCGTCTCCGCCACCGCCGCGGGGCGGCGCGCCCGCGACCGGCTGGCCGCCGCCTGGCCGGAGGCGACCCGCGTCTACGACACCGGCGACGGGAACGGCGGAGGCACCGTCCGCGACGCGGTCGCCCGCGCCTTCGCCGAGTGCGACCGCCTCGTGTGCTTCCTGGCCACCGGCGCGACCGTACGGCTGATCGCCCCGCTGCTCGGCGACAAGGCGAGCGACCCGGGCGTGGTGTGCGTGGACGAGGCGCAGCAGTACGCGGTGGCCCTGCTGGGCGGCCACGCGGGCGGCGCGAACGACCTGGCGCACGCGGTGGCCGAGGCCCTGCCCGGCTGCCGTCCCGTCGTCACCACCGCCACGGACGCCGCCGGCGTCCCCGGGCTGGACACCCTCGGCCTGCCCGTCGAGGGCGCCGTCGCGGCGGTGTCGCGGGCGATCCTGGACGGTGAACCCGTCCGTCTGGTGCAGCATGCCGTCCTCCCCCTTCCGGCGTTGCCACCCAACGTAACCGAGGCCACTGACAACGACGCGGAGAGTGACGACGGCGGGTACACCCTGCTGGTCACCGACCGCGCCCTGCCGCCCGGCGGGCCCGGCGGACGGGCCGGGCGCACGGCCGTGCTGCGCCCGCCGACGCTCGTCGTCGGGGTCGGGGCCAGCCGGGGCGCCCCCGCCGACGAGATCACCGGGCTGGTGGAGCAGGCCCTCGCCGACGCCGGGCTGTCGCCCCGCAGCGTCGCCGAACTGGCCACCGTGGAGGCCAAGGCGGACGAGCCCGGCATCGTCGAGGCGGCCCGGCGCCTGGGCGTACCGGTGCGGACGCACTCCGCCGACGCCCTGGCGGCCGTGCCCGTCCCCCACCCCTCCGACGCCCCGCTGGCCGCCGTGGGCACCCCGAGCGTGGCGGAGGCCGCCGCGCTGCTCTCCTGCGGCGAGGGCGCCGAACTGGTCGTCCCCAAGCGGAAGTCCGCTCCCGGGGGGCGCCCCGCGATGGCGACCTGCGCCGTGGCGCGGCGCCGGCCGCGCGGGCGGCTGGCGCTCGTCGGGCTCGGCCCCGGCGCCCGTGACCTGCTCACCCCGCGCGCCCGCGAGGAGCTGCGCCGGGCCTCGGTGGTCGTCGGCCTCGACCAGTACGTGGACCAGGTCCGCGACCTGCTGCGCCCGGGCACCCGCGTGCTGGAGTCGGGGCTGGGCGCCGAGGAGGAGCGCGCCCGCACCGCCGTGGCCGAGGCCCGGGCGGGCCGGGCCGTGGCGCTGATCGGCAGCGGTGACGCGGGGGTGTACGCGATGGCCTCCCCCGCCCTGGCCGAGGCGTCCGGGGACATCGACGTGGTGGGCGTGCCCGGGGTCACCGCCGCGCTCGCCGCCGCCGCGCTGCTGGGCGCGCCGCTGGGCCACGACCACGTCTCGATCAGCCTGTCGGACCTCCACACGCCCTGGGAGGTGATCGAGCGCCGGGTGCGGGCGGCGGCCGAGTCCGACCTGGTGGTGACGTTCTACAACCCGCGCAGCCGGGGCCGTCACTGGCAGCTTCCCAAGGCGCTCGCCCTGCTGGCGGAGCACCGTGCCCCGGGCACTCCCGTCGGCGTGGTGCGCAACGCCTCGCGGCCCGGTGAGCGCGTCACCGTGACCACGCTCGGCGAACTCGACCCGGAGGCGGTGGACATGATGACCGTGGTGACCGTCGGCAACACCGCCACCCGCACCGTCGCCGGACGCATGGTCACCCCGCGCGGCTACCGCTGGCAGGAGGGGCCGTGACGCCGCCCGTGGCACCGCCCGCCGCCGGTACGGCGCCCGTGACCGTCACCGCGCGCTGCGCGGGCTGCGGTGCCTGCCTGCTGACCTGCCCGGTCCACGCGATACGTCCGCTGGGCGGCGCGCTGCTGGTGCGGGCCGGGCTGTGCACCGGCTGTCTGGAGTGCGTCGAGGTGTGCCCCGTCGACGCCATCGAGGAGACCACCGTGGAAACGCCCGGAACCCCCGTGGGGGAGAGCACCGAGGAGGAGCCGTGACGGCCCCGACGCCCCGCATCGTCCATCCCATCGAGGAGGAGTCGTACCGCATCCTGCGCTCCCGGCTCGACACCTCCCACCTGCCGCCGCTGACGCGGGCCGTGGTGGAGCGGGTGATCCACTCCAGCGCCGACCTGGCGTACGCCGACGACCTGGTCACCGACGAGGGCGCGCTGCGCGCGGCGCACACCGCTTTGCACACCGGCGCGCCGGTCGTCGTCGACGTCGAGATGGTCGCCGCCGGCATCACCCGCCGGAAGGCGGTGTGCCGCCTCGCCGACGCCTCGGGCGGCCCCGGCCTGACCCGGTCGGCACACGCGGTCCGGCTGGCCTACGAGGAGGTGGGGCCCGGCGCGGTGTGGGTGATCGGCTGCGCGCCCACCGCCCTGTTCGAACTGCTTGCGCTGGACGCGGACCCCGCCCTGGTCATCGGCCTGCCCGTCGGTTTCGTCGGCGCCGCCGAGAGCAAGGCCGCCCTGCGCGCCAGCGGGTTGCCGGCCGTCAGCAACGTCTCGGAGAAGGGCGGCAGCGCGGTGGCCGCCGCCGCCCTCAACGCCCTCCTGTACGCGCCTCCGGAGGCGGCGCGGCCGGACACCGGCACGGACACCAACGCGGACACCGCCCCGGACGCCGCACCCCTCACCACAGCACGATCCCTCAGCCCCGCCAAGGAGGCCCCGTGACCACTCCGCCCGCCCTGCTCCTCGTCGGCCACGGCACCCGTGACGACGCCGGTGCCGAGGCTTTCCGCTCCTTCGTGCGCGACCTCGGCGACCTCAGGCCCGACGTCCCCGTCGGGGGAGGGTTCATCGAACTGTCCCCGCCGCCGCTGGCGGACGCCGTGGCCGACCTGACCGCCCGCGGCGTGCGGAACTTCGCCGCCGTCCCGCTGATGCTGGTCTCGGCCGGGCACGCCAAGGGCGACGTCCCGGCCGCCCTGGCCCGCGAGAAGCTCCGCCACCCGGGCACCTCCTACGCGTACGGCCGCCCCCTCGGCCCGCACCCGGCGCTGCTGAGCGTGCTGGAGCGCCGGCTGGACGAGGCCCTGAGCGGCGGACGGAACGGGGCGGGACGCACGCCCGAGGACCGGGCCGACACCACGGTGCTGCTGGTGGGCCGCGGTTCCACCGACCCGGACGCCAACGCCGAGGTGCACAAGGCGGCCCGGCTGCTGTGGGAGGGACGCGGCTACGCGGGGGTGGAGACGGCGTTCGTCTCGCTCGCCGCGCCCGACGTCCCCTCCGGCCTGGAGCGCTGCCGGAAGCTGGGCGCCCGCCGGATCGTGGTGCTGCCGTACTTCCTGTTCACCGGCGTCCTGCCGGACCGGGTGCGGATGCAGGCCGAGGGCTGGGCGGCGGCCCACCCGGAGACCGAGGTGCTGACCGCCGACGTCATAGGGCCCACCAAGGAGCTGGCGGAGCTGGTCTGGGAGCGGTACGCGGAGGCCATCGAGGGCGATCTGCGGATGAACTGCGACTCCTGCGTCTACCGCGTCGCGCTGCCCGGCTTCGAGGACAAGGTCGGCATGCCGCAGCAGCCGCACCACCACCCGGACGACGACGGGCACCACCATCACCACCACGGCGGCCATGCCCACGCGCACTGAACCGACGGCCAGGCCGGCGGGCGCTCCGGACCGGTGGCACCGGTCGGACGCGCCGCACGACCTGCGCCACCACGGTGACGCGGAGGTGCGGGACGCGGGGGCGGGCCTGGTGGACCTCGCGGTCAACGTCCGGGCCGGCACGCCCCCGGCCTGGCTGAAGGAGCGGATCGCCGCCTCGCTCGACTCGCTGGCCGCCTACCCGGACGGGCGGGCGGCACGGCGGGCGGTGGCGGCCCGGCACGGGCTGCCGGAGGAGTGCGTGCTGCTGACGGCGGGCGCGGCGGAGGCGTTCGTCCTGCTCGCCCGGGCCCTGTGCGCGGACGGGGCGGACCGTGGCCGCCCGGTCGTGGTGCACCCGCAGTTCACCGAGCCGGAGGCCGCCCTGCGCGACGCGGGCCACGAGGTGGAGCGCGTCGTCCTCGCCGAGCGGGACGGTTTCCGGCTCGATCCCGGCCTCGTCCCCGCCGGGGCCCGGGTGGTGGTGGTCGGCAATCCGACCAACCCCACGTCCGTGCTGCACCCCGCCTCCGTGCTGGAGGCGCTGGCGCGCCCGGACCGGACGCTGGTGGTGGACGAGGCGTTCATCGACGCGGTGCCGGGCGAGCGCGAGTCCCTGGCCTCCCGGGTCACCGAACTCCCGGGCCGCACCGTGGTGTTGCGCAGCCTGACCAAGACCTGGGGGCTGGCCGGGCTGCGCGTCGGCTATGTGCTCTCCGACCGGGAGACCATCGCCCGCCTCGCGCGGCACCAGCCGCTGTGGCCCGTCTCCTCCCCCGCGCTCGCCGCGGCGGAGGCGTGCTGTGCCCCGGCCGCGCTGGCGGAGGCCGAGCGGGCGGCGCGGCAGTGCGCCCGGGACCGGGCGTACCTGCTCGACCGGCTCGCGGGCTTCGGCGGACTGCGTCCGGCGACACCCGACCCGCAGGCCCCCTTCGTGCTGGTCCGGCACCCCGAGGCCGCGGCGCTGCGGGAGCGGCTGCGCGCGGCGGGCATCGCGGTGCGCCGCGGGGACACCTTCCCCGGTCTGGACCGGCGGTGGCTCCGGCTGGCGGTGCGGGACCGGGCCACGACGGACCGGTTGGTGCGGACGCTGGCCGAACTCGGAGTGCGCTGAAGCGGTGCGGCGGGGTCCGGGGCGGGGTCCACCGCCGCACCGCGGCTCCAGCGGTCACCGGCTACCGGTCAGCGGAAGCCGGTCGGCCGGGCGGTCAGGCCGAGTGACGGCGCCGCCGCAGGAACACCAGCGTGCCGCCGACGGCCAGGAACGCCAGGGCCCCGCCGGCGATGTACGGGGTGCGCGAGTCGCCGCCGGTCTCGGCGAGGTTGCCGCCCGGCTTCTCCCCGGACTGGTCGGCGCCGGTCTGCGGCCGCGGCCCGTTGCCGTCGTCGCCCGCGGTCGCCCCGCCCTTGTCGGTGCCGCCGGTCACGCCCCGGTCGGCCCCGCCGGAGCCGTCGGACCCGCCGTTGCCGCCGGTCGCCCCGCCGTCTCCCGCGGTGGAGCCGCCGTTGCCGCCGGTGGACCCGCCGCTGTTGCCGCCGCCGTTGCCGCCGGTGGCACCGCCGTTGTCGTGGCCGGACCCGCCCGGGGTCTCGCAGGCGGCCTCCACCAGGGTCACCCGGCCCCTGACCTCGGCCACGCCCCGCTTGCCCGGGTCCACCGCCACGTCCAGCGCGAGCGCGGTGGCGGCGGCCGTGCCGGAGTCGATGACGGTCTCGGCCATCCGCAGCCGGACCGTGCCCACCCCCTCCGCCTCGACCTCGGCGGTGCCTCCGGCCTTCACCTCGACCACCTGGCCGAGGACCTTGACCGTCCCGACGAACTTCGACTCGGCGACCGGCTCGGCGCCGGCCTCGCACACCGCCCGGGAGGTGACCGCCTCGACCTCGGCCAGGGGCCGCAGCAGTCCGGGCACATGGACCTTGGCCTTGGCGAGGTTGGAGTAGCCCTCGGCCCTCCCCTTCTCCGCCGTGCCCCTGGCGGTGGCGGCACTGGCGCTCAGCACGGTGAACGGCTTGTCCTGGTGGACGCCGTCCAGCCGGGCCTTCAACAGGGTCCTGCCGGCGCTCTCGGGTGCCCGGACCGCGTTGAGCTCGGTGTCCAGCGCGGCGGTACCCCCCTTGAGCAGGGAGACGTCCAGCTTCGCCCTGAGCACAGCCGCGCTCGCCGCGCCCCTGTCGCCGCCGGTGGCGTGCGCGGGTACGGCCGCGACCCCCACCAGGGCGGCAGCGGCGAGCAGACTGTAGACAGACTTGTTCACAGGTGAACCCCCACGAATTGCATGGCGTCACCGGCGGCCGATGGGGGACATCGCTCACACCAGTGACTGAGACCACGCCATTGTTGACGCACGATCCGCGAAGAGGCCGCCACCGAGCGTAATTTCACCCGTACGAGTCACAGTAACCGCAGTTTTCGATTATGGATTCTTGGGTATCACCGCGCCCTTATCGCACAATGCGCCCCCTGAGCACCACTCTGCGCGGTGCGGCCAGCACCCGTACGTCGGCCCGCGGGTCCGCCTCGTAGACCACCAGGTCCGCCGGGGCGCCCTCTTCCAGCCCGGGGCGTCCCAGCCAGGCGCGGGCCGCCCAGCTCGCCGCCGACAGGGCGGCCACCGGCGGGATGCCCGCCGCCACCAGCTCGGCGACCTCCTCGGCGACCAGCCCGTGCGGCAGGGAGCCGCCCGCGTCCGTGCCGACGAAGACCGGGATGCCCGCGTCGTACGCCGCGCGCACGGTGTCGTAACGGCGTTCGTGGAGCCGCCGCATGTGGTCCGCCCAGCGCGGGAACTTGGCCTCGCCGCTCTCGGCGAGCTTCGGGAAGGTCGCGATGTTGACCAGGGTGGGGACGATGGCGACGCCGCGCTCGGCGAACAGCGGGATGGTCTCCTCGGTCAGCCCGGTGGCGTGCTCGATGCAGTCGATCCCGGCCTCCACCAGGTCGCGCAGCGAGTCCTCGGCGAAGCAGTGGGCGGTGACCCGCGCGCCCTCCTCGTGGGCGGCGGCGATGGCGGCCCGGACGGTCTCGGGCGGCCAGCAGGGGGCCAGGTCGCCCTGCGCGCGGTCTATCCAGTCGCCGACGAGCTTGACCCAGCCGTCGCCGCGCCGCGCCTCGCGCCGCACGTACGCCACCAGGTCCTCCGGCTCGATCTCGTGGGCGAAGTTGCGGATGTAGCGCCGGGTCCGGGCGATGTGGCGGCCCGCGCGGATGATGCGCGGCAGGTCCTCGCGGTCGTCGATCCAGCGGGTGTCGGCCGGGGAGCCGGCGTCCCGGATCAGCAGCGTCCCGGCCTCGCGGTCGGCGAGCGCCTGCTCCTCGCTGGTGGACGCGTCGACGGGGCCGTGGGTGTCGAGTCCGACGTGGCAGTGGGCGTCCACCAGGCCGGGCAGCGCCCAGCCCTCGACGGTGGTGATCTCCCGTACGCCCCGGGGCCGTTCGTAGGTGATCCGGCCGTCCACCACCCACAGTTCGTCCCGGACGTCCGCCTCGGGGTCCGGTCCGGTCAGCACCCGTCCCTTGATGTGCAGGTTCCCGCGCTCGCTCATATGCCGCACTGTACGAGTCCCCTGCTACTCTCACGCAGCCACAGGGGGTCGTGGTGGTGTACGGCACAGGATCCATCGAGCCCTGAGGAGGCCGCGTGGACGCCCCCGTCGAAGAGTTCCACGCCTTCTTCGACCGTCACTACGCCGACCTGTCCCGCTTCGCCCACCTCCTGCTGGGGGACGCCGAGGGAGCGGACGACCTCGCCGCCGACGCGCTGGTCGCGGTGTGGCGCCGCTGGGACCGGGTGCGCGCCGGCGGGGAGCCCGTCGCGTACGCGCGCGGCGTGGTCGCCGGTCTGGCCCGCACCCGCGTGCGCAGTCTGCTGCGCGAACGCCGCCGGATCGCCCTGTTCTGGTCCCAGCGGCCCGACCGCGTCAACGACCCGGACGTGCCCGCGGTGCTGGACGTGCGGCAGGCCCTCGCCCGGCTGCCGCTGCGCAAGCGGGCGTGCGTGGTGCTGCGGCACGCCTTCGACCTGTCGGAGAAGGAGACCGCCCGCGCCCTGGGCATCTCGGTCGGCACCGTGAAGAGCCAGACCTCGCGCGGTCTCGCCGAACTGGAGCGGCTGCTGTCCCCGGGGCGCCCCGGGGCCGACCGCGGGTACGAGGCCGTGCGGGCGCTGCGCGCCGGGCCCGCCGCAGGACGGAGCACCTGGTGACCGACCGCGCCGATGTGATCGCACGGCTGAGGACGGCCGCCGCGGCGCACCAGCCGGACCGGGCCCGGATGTGGGCCCGGGTGGTCGAACGCGCCGGCGCCGGGCCGGGCCGGGAGGCGCCCGGCGGGGCCGCGGAGTTCGCGGACCTGGGCGGCGCGGACCGCTCCGGCGGCGGCGCGCGGGCCCGGGGCCGGCTGCGGACGGCCGGGGCCGTGGCCGGTCTGGTGGGCACGCTCGCCGTCGGCGGGCTGGTGGTCGAGCGGGTGACGGGCGGCGACGGGACGCCGGGAGCCGCGCGCACCTCCCCGGGGGCGGAGGCCGCCGTCCCGGGCGGGAGCCCCGCACCGTCCGCCGGCACCGCCGACGACACCGGCGGCACCGCGGCGCGGCGGCCGCGGGAGGGCTACCTGCGTGCCGAGGGCCTGCTCGGCCCCGGCGGCAACGCGCACTGGGCCCAGAGCGACGTCGTGCTGCGGACCACCAGGCCGCTGACCTCCCTCACCGTCGAGCTGCGCATCGCGCTGACCGGCCGGGTGCGGCACACCGGCTCCTGGTGCTCCCGGCCGGTCGACGACTTCGACGTGACCGTGCGCGAGGAGGGCGGCGCGCTGGTGTACCGCTGGGTGCTGCGGGAGGGCCGCACGGTGCCGCCGGGCGAGTACAGGTTCGCCGGCCAGTACGAGCACGCCGAGGGCCACCGGGACGCGGGAGGGGACCGCTACGCCGCCACCGCGGCGGGGCCGGGAGGCCCGGCGTCGGTGGGCGGCGGTTTCCGCCAGGACTCCGGCGTCTCTCCGAAATAACCTTACGATGCGATATCACGGGTATTCCGTCCGTAATTCCGAGCGAATTCACGGGCGCTTATCGAGAATAGGATCCCATATCCTCCTGCCCGGACTCCCGGGCCTCTAAACACACAAGATCAAGTACCGACGAACCACGTATTCCGGACAGGTTCCGGCTCCGTTATCGATCTGTGACGGATTCAACACCGCTTCCCCTTTGCCGGGAAAGTACTCGGACAAAACGTCCATATCACCTGCCCATCGCGCGCGTGCGCGCCCTCGCGTGATAGCACAACACCCCTTTCCCACGTAACCCCCGACCTCAATGTGATTTGTGATCTCGCTGGGTAAATTGGATTTGCATGACCGCCGCACAAGTCGCAGAACACGCACCTGCCCGCAACAAAGCCATCGAAATGCCGGAGGGACTGACGCTCGACGTGCCCCGCGTGGCGGACGGAGCCGCGATCTGGCGCATCGCCCGCGACTCCCGGACGCTCGATCTGAACTCCTCCTACAGCTACCTCCTGTGGTGCCGCGACTTCGCCGCCACCTCCGTGGTGGCGCGGGACGGCGACGGCGAGCCGGTCGGGTTCATCACCGGCTACATCCGCCCCCGGCGCCCGCGGACCCTGGTGGTCTGGCAGGTCGCCGTCGACCACGCCCAGCGAGGCCGCGGCCTCGCCGCGGCGATGCTCGACGGGCTGACCGCACGCGTCGCCCAGGAGCTGGGCATCGACGGGATCGAGACCACGATCACCCCCGACAACACCGCCTCCAACCGGCTGTTCACCTCCTACGCCAGACGGCACGGCGCGCCGGTGCGGCGCGAGGTCCTCTTCGACGGCGTGCTCTTCCCCGACAGCGGGCACGAGCCGGAGGTGCTGTACCGGATCGGGCCGATACCCGCCCTCCGCGCCGCCGCCGGCACCTGAGCGGTGCCCGCTCCGGCCGCCGCCCGCACGGCGCGGCGCCCCGACGACCTCACTCCTCCCGCATCCCGCAATCCGTCTCCCAGGAGATCGCTGTGACCATCACCCAGCCGGACCTGAGCATCTTCCAGACCCTGGAATCGGAGGTGCGCAGCTACTGCCGCGGCTGGCCCACCGTCTTCGACCGTGCGCAGGGCAGCCGCATGTACGACGAGGACGGCCACGCCTACCTCGACTTCTTCGCCGGTGCCGGGTCACTCAACTACGGCCACAACAACCCGGTCCTCAAGCGCGCCCTGCTGGACTACCTGGAGCGCGACGGCGTCGTCCACGGCCTGGACATGTCCACCACCGCCAAGCGGGCCTTCCTGGAGACCTTCCAGGAGGTCGTCCTCCGCCCGCGCGGCCTGGACCACAAGGTGATGTTCCCGGGCCCGACCGGCGCCAACGCCGTGGAGGCCGCGCTGAAACTGGCCCGCAAGGTCAAGGGGCGGGAGGCGATCGTCTCCTTCACCAACGCCTTCCACGGCATGACGCTGGGCGCGCTGGCGGTCACCGGCAACGCCTTCAAGCGGGCGGGCGCGGGCGTCCCCCTGGTCCACGGCACCCCGATGCCCTTCGACAACTACCTGGACGGCAAGGTCGAGGACTTCCTGTGGTTCGAGCGGCTGCTGCAGGACGCCGGCTCCGGACTGAACCGGCCGGCCGCCGTGATCGTGGAGACCGTGCAGGGCGAGGGCGGCATCAACGTCGCCCGCCCCGAGTGGCTGCGCGCCCTGGCCGACCTGTGCCGCCGCCAGGACATGCTGCTGATCGTCGACGACATCCAGATGGGCTGCGGACGCACCGGCGCCTTCTTCTCCTTCGAGGAGGCCGGCATCACGCCCGACATCATCACCGTCTCCAAGTCCATCAGCGGCTACGGGCTGCCGATGTCGCTGACCCTGTTCCGGCCGGAGCTGGACATATGGGAGCCGGGTGAGCACAACGGCACCTTCCGCGGCAACAACCCGGCCTTCGTCACCGCCGCCGCCGCGCTGAACACCTACTGGACCGACGGCCAGATGGAGAAGCAGACCCTGGCCCGCGGCGAACAGGTCGAGGCCGCCCTGCGCGCGATCGCCGCCGAGCACCGGGCCGAGGTGGCCGACGTCCGGGGCCGGGGCCTGGTGTGGGGCCTGGAGTTCCACGACAGGTCCCGCGCGGGCGCCGTCGCCTCGCGCGCCTTCGAACTCGGCCTGCTGATCGAGACCTCCGGACCCGAGAGCGAGGTCGTCAAGCTGCTCCCGGCGCTGACCATCTCGCCCGAGGAACTGGACGAGGGCCTGCGCATCCTGGCCCGCGCGGTCCGCGAGACCGCGTAAGGCGGCGCCGCGCGGCCTTCCGGTCCCTGAAAGGAGCCGCCCGGTCACCGCGACGCACCACCCACAACGGCCCGCCCCCGGTCCTCCCGGGGCGGGCCACCGACAGGAAAGGCACCGAGAACACCGTGATCGTCCGATCCCTGCGGGACATCGAAGGCACCGACCGCGACGTCAAGGCGGCGTCCGGCACCTGGCGCAGCAAGCGCCTGATCCTGGCGAAGGAGCGCGTGGGCTTCTCCCTGCACGAGACCGTGCTCTACGCCGGCACGGAGACCTCGATGTGGTACGCCAACCACGTGGAGGCCGTCTACTGCGTGGAGGGCGAGGCCGAGCTCACCAACGACGAGACGGGCGAGAAGCACTGGATCACCCCCGGCACGGTCTACCTCCTGGACGGGCACGAGAGGCACACCCTCCGTCCCAAGACCGACTTCCGCTGCGTCTGCGTCTTCAACCCGCCGCTCACCGGCCGCGAGGACCACGACGAGAACGGCGTCTACCCGCTGCTCACCGAACCGGAGGAGGCCTGACGGCCCCCGCGGGTGAGCCATCCGGGTCGCAACGGGAAACACGGCACGAACCGGAACACCACGGGAGGTCCCCGGCAGCAGACTCCACACCACACGACCACGGCGAGAGACAGGGCCGTACGAGAGGAGAGGAAGACAACACCATGACCACCGCACCCGAGCGCACCGCCGACCTGTACCCGACGCGTGGGGCCACCGAGGTGATCACCCCGCGCCAGGACCCGGTGGTGTGGTCCGAGCCCGGGGCGCCGGGGCCGATCGACGCCGCGGACCTCGAAGCCTACGAGCGGGACGGCTTCCTGGCGATCGACCAGCTCATCACCCCCGAGGAGGTGGAGGTCTACAGCCGGGAGCTGGAGCGGCTGATCTCGGACCCGGCGATCCGCGCGGACGAGCGCTCGATCGTCGAGCCGAGGTCGCAGGAGATCCGCTCCGTCTTCGAGGTGCACAGGATCAGCGAGGTCTTCGCCGGCCTGGTGCGGGATCCGCGCGTGGTGGGCCGCGCACGGCAGATCCTGGGCTCGGACGTGTACGTCCACCAGAGCCGGATCAACGTCAAGCCGGGCTTCGGCGCCTCGGGGTTCTACTGGCACTCCGACTTCGAGACCTGGCACGCGGAGGACGGCCTGCCGCGCATGCGGACGGTGTCCGTCTCGATCGCCCTGACCGAGAACTACCCCACCAACGGCAGCCTGATGATCATGCCGGGGTCGCACAGGACGTTCCTCGGGTGCGCGGGGGCCACGCCGAAGGACAACTACAAGAAGTCGCTGCAGATGCAGGAGGCGGGCACGCCGTCGAACGAGGCGCTCACGAAGCTGGCCGAGGAGCACGGCATCCGGCTGTTCACCGGCAGGCCGGGCTCGGCGACCTGGTTCGACTGCAACTGCATGCACGGCTCCGGGGACAACATCACCCCGTATCCGCGCAGCAACGTCTTCATCGTCTTCAACAGCGTGGAGAACGCCGCGCAGGAGCCGTTCGCGGCGCCCGTGAGGCGTCCGGAGTTCATCGGCGCGCGGGACTTCACCCCCGTGCGGTGAGGTGACGCGGGGTGAGGGGCGGGGCCGCGGGTGCGGCCCCGCCCCTCGTCGTACGGGGTGTACGGGGTGAGCCGGGGCGGCCGGATCTCCTCCCGGACTCCCCGGACTCCGGCCGGCTCAGGCCCGCGCCAGCACCGCCAGCAGCCGGTCCACGTCCTCGGCCGTGTTGTACAGGTGGAACGCGGCGCGCAGGTTCCCCGCCCGCACCGAGACCTCCACGCCCGCCTCCCCCAGCGCCGCCGCGGCCTCGCCCAGTCCGGGCACGGCGACGATCGCCGAGTCGCCGGGCACCGGCCGGTGGCCCAGCTCCGCCACGCCCGTGCGGAAGCGGTCGGCCAGCGCGCGGTTGTGGGCGCCGATCGCCTCCGGACCGGTCTCCTCGATCAGCGCCAGGGAGGGCTCGGCACCGAGGTACGGCAGGAAGGCCGGGGCGATGTCGAACCGGCGGGCGGAGCGGGCGAGTTCCCCCACGGTGCCGTAACAGCTCTCCCAGGGCCTCTCCCCCGCGACCCACCCGGCCTGGACCGGCACCAGGCCGCCGCCGTCCTCGGGCACGGTGAGGAAGGAGACCCCGCGCGGGGCCAGCAGCCACTTGTAGGCGCCGCACACCGTGTAGTCGAAGGCGCCGTGGTCCAGCGGCAGCCAGCCGGTGGCCTGGGTGGTGTCGACGAGGGTGCGGGCACCGTGCGCCCGGGCCGCCGCGGCGACGGCCGCGAGGTCCGCGACGCGGCCGTCCGCCGACTGCACGGCGCTGACCGCGACCAGGGCGGTGCCGGGGCGGACGGCGTCCGGCAGCTCCTCCAGGGGCGCGGTGCGCAGCTTGAGGTCGGCGCGCATCGCGAAGGGGTTCACCAGGGAGCTGAAGTCGCCGTCGGCGACCAGCACCTCGGCGCCGGGCGGCAGCGAGCCCGCGACCAGCGAGACCTGCGCGGCGACGGCCGAACCGGTCGCCACCCGGTCCGGGGACACTCCGGCGAGCCGGGCGAAGCGGGCCCGGGCCTCCTCGATGGTGGCGAACCAGTCCATCATGTCGATCCGCCCGTCGGCCATGTCCTGGACCGCCGCCCGCAGCACGTCGGCGGTACGGGCGGGCAGCAGGCCGTGCGAGGCGGTGTTGAGGTAGGTGGTGCGCGGCGCGAACTCGGCGCCCGACAGGTAGTTCTCCATGAACGCCACTGTCCCGCCCCGGTTCCCCCCTGTCCATGGCGAATTGTCTTGGAGCAAGGCCAAGCCGTCCTTATGCTCCCCGCTCCGGGCCCCGGCCCTCCCCCGGGCGGGACCCGGGAACCCGGACGGTCTCCCTCCCCGGCGGGGCCCTCAGCCCTCGCGCCGGCCGTCCACCCGGCGCGGCAGGCCGAGCGGGTTGTCCTCGCGCAGCTCCCGCGGCAGCAGCGCCTGCGGGGTGTCCTGGTAGGTGACCGGGCGCAGCCAGCGCTCGATGGCCGTGGCACCGACCGAGGTGGAGGTGGAGGTGGTGGCCGGGTAGGGGCCGCCGTGGTGCTGGGCGGGGGCGACGGCCACGCCGGTGGGCCAGCCGTTGACCAGGACCCGCCCGGCCAGCGCGGTCAGCTCGGCCAGCAGCCGGGCGGCGGCGCCGCCCTCGTCCCCGGCCTCCTCCTCGCCGAGGTGGAGGGTGGCGGTGAGGTTGCCGGGCAGCCTGGCGAGCACGGCGCCGACCTCGTCGGTGCCGCGGTAGCGGGCCACCACGGTGACCGGGCCGAAGCACTCCTCCAGCAGCAGGTCGTGCTCGCCCTCCTCGGCCAGCCGGCCCGCCGGCACGGTCAGGAAGCCGGGGCTGACGGTGTGCTCGTCGCCCGCGCCCGGGGCCACCGGCGCCTCGACGTCGGGGAGCTGGGCGCGCTCGGCGACACCGGCGACGAAGTTGTCCCGCATGCGGTGGTCGAGCAGGACACCGGCTCCGGTGCCGCCGACGGTGTCGGTGAGGGACTTCACCAGGCGGTCGCCCGCGTCGCCGGAGGGCGCGAAGACCAGGCCCGGCTTCACGCAGAACTGGCCGACGCCCAGCGTCATGGAACCGGCGAGGCCCTGCCCGATGGCCTCCGCGCGCTCGGCGGCGGCGGCCTCGGTGACGACGACGGGGTTCAGG
>NZ_DASQNP010000185.1:0-34825 GCF_035644915.1 Streptomyces sp. | reverse complement strand
CGGCCCCGCCCCGCCCGGCCCGGTCAGCGCTCCCGCGCCGTCACCATGCCCAGGGTCACCATGCCCAGGACCACCCAGGCGAACCACAGCCATCCGTTGCCGCCCAGTGCCACGGAGTAGGCGGTCACCAGCACCAGAGCGGCCATGGTGGTCACCGTCATGGCCTTCGCCGTGTCCGTCATCGCTCGCACCCTCCTGCCGTCGGGGGACCGGTGCCGGGCCGCCCGTCGCGGCCGGCCGCCCCTGCCCGCCCGGCCCGCGGCCCCGCGCTACCGGTCGCGGGACTGGAGCGACGCCAGATAGGCGTTGTAGGCGGTCAGTTCGCGGTCGCCGTCGCGGTCGGCGGTCCGGTCGTTCCGCCGAGCCTGTCGTTGTTCGGAGAAGTACCACTGGAAGACCAGGGCAATCAGCACGATGACCGACGGAATCTCGCTGAACGCCCAGGCGATGCCGCCCGCCGCGTGCTGGTCGGACAGCGCGCTGACCCCGAGCGAGGCGGGCGGGTGCGCGTACGTCTCCACCATCGGCTCGGCGGCCATCATCAGCGCGATGCCGAAGAACGCGTGGAAGGGCATGCCGGCGAACAGCTCCAGCATCCGCATCACGTAGCCGGGACGGTTCGGGCCCGGGTCCACCCCCATGATCGGCCAGAAGAAGACCAGGCCCACCGCCAGGAAGTGCACCATCATCGCGGTGTGCCCGGCCTGCGAGCCCATCAGGAAGTCGAACAGCGGTGTGAAGTACAGCGCGTACAGGCTCGCGATGAACATCGGGATGGTGAACCCCGGATGCGTGATCACCCGCATGTAGCGGCTGTGCAGCAGGGCCACCAGCAGTTCGCGCGGGCCCCTGTGCCCGCGTCCGGCGGCCGGGAGCGCCCGCAGCGCCAGCGTCACCGGGGCGCCCAGCAGCACCAGGATCGGCGACAGCATGCTGATCACCATGTGCTGCACCATGTGGACGCTGAACAGCACCATGCCGTAGTCGTTCAGCCCGGTGCACATCACCAGCGCGACCGTCAGCACGCCCAGCGCGAAGGCGACCGTGCGGCCCGCCGGCCAGGCGTCGCCGCGCCGCCGCAGCCGCAGGACCCCCCAGCCGTAGAGCGCCAGCGCGAGCAGGCAGCTCACCAGGAAGAACGGCTCGCCGGAGAACTCCAGACCACGTCCGAGGGTGAACGGCGGGAGGTCCGCCATCGTGCCGTGTCCGTCGTGGTCCATCCGTAACTCTCCCGGTTCGTACCTGCCCGCTCGAACCAGGGTAGAGCCGACCCCGCCCGGATCCCCGGGCGGGGTGGCCGGACGGCGGGACGCCTCAGGCGGGCTGCGTGGCCGCCGCGATCCGCTCGGCGCGCAGCGCCTCGTACCACCGGTCGTCCACCGGCGGCAGCGCGTTCACGTCCAGGGCCAGCTTGAGCAGCAGATCGGCGATCTGCGGGTTGCGGGCCAGCACCGGTCCGTGCATGTAGGTGCCGAAGACGGTCTCGTTCCAGGCGCCCTCGGTGCCGTCGCCGGTCCCGTTGCCCCTGCCCAGCCGCACCCGGGCCAGCGGCCGCGCCGTCGGACCCAGGTGCGTGACGCCCTGGTGGTTCTCGAACCCGGTGAGCTGCGGCAGTCCCAGCCGCTCGTCGATGTCGGCCAGCACGTCGCCGACGCACCGCTCGCCCTCGCCGCGGGCGCTGGTCACGTCCAGCAGGCCGAGCCCCGGCTGGCGCTGCCCCAGGTCGTTGATGAACTCGTGGCCCAGGATCTGGTAGCCGGCGCAGACGGAGAAGACGATCGCGCCGTTGTCCACGGCCCGCGTCAGCCCGCCGTCGCGCAGCAGCCGCTCGGCGGCCAGCCGCTGCGGCCGGTCCTCGCCGCCGCCGATCAGGTAGATGTCCCCGGAGGTGGGGATCGGCTGGTCGGAACGGACGTCGATCCGCTGCACCGCCAGCCCGCGCTGCCGCGCGCGCCGCTCCACCACCAGCACGTTGCCCTGGTCGCCGTAGGTGCTCAGCAGGTCCGGGTAGACCCACACCACGCGCAGACCGCTCTCGTTCATGCTCGCCATCCTCGCCGTGTGTTCGGCCGTGTTGTCAAAGGGCTCGTGATCAGTTGCCGACGACGCGGCGCAGGTCCTGGAACGCGGTGTAGTTGGCGATCGCCTCGATCCGGCCGGGCGGGCACTGCCGTACGGCCTCGGAGACGTTCTCGCACACCTGGAAGTCGACCCCCGCGACCTCCAGGCGGACCGCCAGGTCCAGCTTGCGGTCACCGATCACGCAGATGGGGTGCCCGGCCAGCCGGGAGTAGTCCACGTCCCACAGCCAGGAGGTGTCGGTGCCGTCCGCGCTGCGTGCGTTGACGGACAGGATGACGGGCGCGGGCGGGGTGTCGATCAGCGAGAAGGTCTCCAGCCAGCCCGCGGGGTTCTTCGCCAGCAGCAGCCGGATCTCGCGGCCCTGGTAGGACACCACGTCGTAGCGGCCCGCCACCGCGGTCACCGAGTACATCCGCTCCAGCGCCACCTGGGGCGGGACGCCGAAGGCGGCGGCGACGGCCGCCGAGGTGGTGGCGTTGGCCTTGTTGGCGCGGCCGGGAAGCTGGAGCCGGATGGGCCAGGCCGAGCCGTGCGGGTCCAGGACGTGGTCGCCCGACAGCGCCCAGCTCGGGGTGGGACGGCGGAAGCCGCACTCCCCGCAGAACCAGTCGTCGCCGGGGCGCTGCATCACGCCGCCGCAGGCCGGGCAGGACCAGGCGTCGTCCTTCCACTCCTGCCCGGCGGCCACCCACACCACGTTGGGCGAGGAGGAGGCCGCCCACACCACCAGCGGGTCGTCGGCGTTGGCCACGATCACGGCCTTGGAGCCGGACAGGCCCTCGCGCCACTTCTCGGCCAGCATCCGCGTCTCGGCGGCGCGGTCGAGCTGGTCGCGGGAGAGGTTGAGCAGGGCGATGGCCTTCGGCGTCACGTCGCGGGCGACCGCCGGCAGGTACTTCTCGTCGACCTCGATGACGCCGTAGCGGGCGTCGCCGCCCCCGGCGAGCGCGGCGGTGATGCCCGCGGGCATGTTGGCGCCCAGCGCGTTGGAGACGACCGGGCCGACGGCCCGCAGGGCCTCGGCGATCAGTCGTGTGGTGGTGGTCTTGCCGTTGGTCGCAGACACCAGGACGACGTCCAGGTTCTGCGCGAGCCGTGCCAGCAGGTCGGGGTCGAGTTTGAGTGCCACCCGCCCGCCGATCACCGATCCGCTGCCGCGACCCGCGGCCCGTGACACCGCCGCTGCGGCCTTGCCCGCCGTCACGGCCAGTTTGGCCCGCGGCGGCAACGGCTCCGTGTTGCCTGCCATCGTCCTTGTTCCTCCTTGCCCCTGGATCGGGCATCAGCCTACCGAGGTCCGCTTCCGGTCCCGAATCCCGCCACCCGGGATGATCACCACGGCATAGGCTGACCTCCATGAACCGCGGCACGATTCCCGGAAGTTCCGGTTCTGTCCACCCCCTGCGGCTGTTGGGCGACCCGGTCCTGCGCGCGCCGTGCGCGGAGGTCACGTCGTTCGACGCGGCGCTGGCACGGCTGGTGGAGGACCTGTTCGCGTCGATGTACGCCGCGGACGGCGTGGGCCTGGCGGCCAACCAGATCGGCGTCGGCCTGCGGGTGTTCGTCTACGACTGCCCCGACGACGAGGACCGCCGCCACCTCGGACACGTGGTCAACCCGCGCCTGGTGGAGACCGGCGGCGTCACCGTGCGCGGCCCGGAGAGCTGCCTGTCGCTGCCCGGCCTGGAGGCGGCCGTGCCGCGCCACGACCGCGCCGTGGTGGAGGGGTACGACAGGACCGGGGCGCCGGTGCGGATCGAGGGCACCGGCTTCTTCGCCCGCTGTCTCCAGCACGAGTGCGACCACCTCGGCGGGGAGGTGTACACCGACCGCCTCACGGGGCTGAGGCGCCGCCGGGCGCTGCGCGCGGTGCGCCGGGCGCCGTGGTCGGCGGGCGGGTAGCCCGCCGCGCCGGGGCACCGGGACGCCGCCGGGCGCCGCCGGTGCCCCGGCGCTCAGAAGCCGGGACCGCCCGCCCGGTCGTCCGCCGTGGCGAGGCCGCCCCACAGCAGGTCCGCCAGGTGCCGCACCAGCCTCTCCCGGGGGCAGGGCCGCTCGCGCAGCCACCAGTCGCCGGCCGCGTGCATCATGCCGACGATGCCGTGCCCCCACACCCGGGCCCGCTCCTCGCCCCCGGGGCCGAGGTCGACGCGTTCGGCGATCACCGTGGCCAGCTCCTCGCCGAGCCGCCGCAGCAGGGGGGCCGAGTGCTGCCCGACGTCGAAGCCGCGGTCGCCGCCGGGGTCCTCGGCGGGGTGCATCAGGAAGCGGTAGACCTGCGGGCGGGCCTCGATGGCGGCCAGGTACGTGTCCAGGGCGGCCTCCACGCGCTCGCGCCGATCGGTGGGGGCGTCCAGCGCGGCCCGCAGGGAGTCCACCAGGGCGTCGGTGTGCCGTACGGCCAGGGCCCGGTACAGCCCGCCCTTGTCGCCGAAGTGCCGGTAGAGGATGGGCTTGGTGATCCCGGCCTCGGCGGCGATGGCGTTCATCGAGGCCCCGGGACCGTCGCGCAGCACCACGCGCTCGGCGGCCTCCAGCAGTTCCCTGCGGCGGCGCTCCGTCGCGCTGCGCTGCTCCTCCCGTTGTGTGGTGCCCATTGCCCTGGCCTCCCCGTCCGTGACGCCTCGCTGCGGCCTCCGCGCAACGTAACACCCGCGGCGCGGCACGGGGCGGGGCGGATGCCGGAGGTTGACACCACACTGACCGGTAACATATTCACGTTACCCCCAGTAACAACGGATGGAGGGCTTCCATGGCGGAGTTCGCACTCGACCTCAACGAGGACCAGAAGGCCGTGCGGGACTGGGTCCACGGCTTCGCGGCCGACGTCATGCGGCCCGCCGCCGCGGAGTGGGACGAGCGCGAGGAGACCCCCTGGCCCATCATCCAGGAGGCGGCCAAGATCGGCCTCTACTCGCTCGACTTCTACGCCCAGCAGTACTTCGACCCCACCGGCCTGGGCATTCCCGTGGTCATGGAGGAGCTGTTCTGGGGCGACGCGGGCATCGGCCTGTCCATCGTCGGCACCGCCCTGGCCGCCGTCGGCGTGCTCGCCAACGGCACCGAGGAGCAGATCGGCACCTGGATCCCGCAGATGTACGGCGACGAGAACGACGTGAAGGTCGCCGCCTTCTGCTCCTCCGAGCCGGACGCCGGATCGGACGTCTCGGCGATGCGCACCCGCGCGGTCTACGACGAGGCCAAGGACGAGTGGGTGATCAACGGCACCAAGACCTGGGTGACCAACGGCGGCATCGCAGGCGTCCACGTCGTCGTCGCCGTCGTCGACCCCGAGCTCGGCGCCAAGGGACACGCCTCCTTCGTCGTCCCGCCGAACACCCCCGGCCTGTCCCAGGGGCAGAAGTTCAAGAAGCACGGCATCCGCGCCTCCCACACCGCCGAGGTGGTGCTGGACGACGTCCGCGTACCCGGCCACTGCCTGCTGGGCGGCAAGGAGAAGCTCGACGAGCGCCTGGCCCGTGCCCGCGAACGCGCCGGGAAGGGCGGCGAGCGCGTGCGGAACGCCGCGATGGCCACCTTCGAGGCGTCCCGTCCGGCCGTGGGCGCCCAGGCCGTCGGCATCGCCCGCGCCGCGTACGAGACCGCCCTGGAGTACGCCAGGACCCGCGTGCAGTTCGGCCGCCCGATCATCGACAACCAGGGCGTCGCCTTCCAGCTCGCCGACATGCGCACCCGCATCGACGCCGCCCGCCTGCTGGTGTGGCGGGCCTCGTGGATGGCGGCGGCGGGCAAGACCTTCGAGGCCGCCGAGGGCTCGATGTCCAAGCTGTTCGCCGGGGAGACGGCGAAGGCCGTCACGGCCCAGGCGATGCAGATCCTCGGCGGCAACGGCTTCACCCGGGAGTACCCGGTGGAGCGGATGCACCGGGACGCGGCGGTCTACACGATCTTCGAGGGCACCAGTGAGATCCAGCGGCTGGTCATCGCCCGCAGCATCTCGGGGATGCAGATCCGGTAGCCCCGGAGCGCCGGCGGGGCGCGTACGGACCGGCGCCGGAATCCCCCTCTCAGGCGGGAGGCCCCGGCGCCGGCCCGGCCGGAAGGCCGCTTCGCGCACGGCCTGGCCGAAGCCGCCCAGGAAGTCGGAGTTCAGTTGCGCGCTGCAGATGTTGTAGTCGCCGCGGGCGCGTCCCGTCTTCGTCCTGCCCTCGACGGTGACCGAGCACCGGATGTCCCCGCCGCCCTGCAACTGGGCCGTCACCTGGTACTACAGGGCGTCCTCCTTGACGCCCGGCGTCTCCGTCAGGGGAAGGCCGTCGCCGTCGAGGTTCTCCCCGTCGCTGCCATAGGTGATCTCCACACCGGCCGGCGCGGACCCCACACCTTGAACACCGCCTCGCCGTCCGGGGCCTCGTCCTCGCCCTCCCCGGCGGGCGCCTCCGGCTTCGCGGCCTTCGGCTTCGCCGTCTTCGTCACCGTGACCGTCGGTGCGGGCTTCGCGCCGGCCTCCGCCTCCGGCTCGCCGCCCCCGCCGCGCCGACGCCGACCCCGAAGAGGAACACGGCGCCGGCGACCGGGAGGGCGATGCGCTTGCGCGCCCAGCCCGGCCGGACCCGTGGCACCGGCGGGGGCGCCGGCTGTCCCCCTTGCGGTGTTGGCGGCTGCTGCGGCGGTTGCTGGTCGTCCCGGGACATGCGTCCCCCCATGTGTGCTTCGTGAAGGGATGACCGTAGCGGGAGGTTGGGAGGGGTGTGAGGGGTGGACACCGAAGGTGACGCACCTCTTACCAAAGGAAGGTGATTTCCTGTCCGTGGAGTCCGCTTCGTGCGGCACCGCGCGCCGTGCCGCCCTCTGTCCGGAGCCGGTGGTCCGCCCCGTACGCGCCCGCCGCCCCTCCGCGGTCACCCGACACGGGGGCGGCCATCTGGGCTGATCGTGCCGGCCCGCGCAGTACGCCGAAGGGGCGTCCGCCGCGTCGGTACGCTCGGGAAGCGCGTCCAACAACCGCTGCTCAGCGGCCGTTTCGGAACGGAGCGGCCCGACCGGGGACATGGCCGGATACTCCGGACGGAACAGGAGTGAATAACTTCACATAAGTCATCAGAATTCCCAATCGCAGCCCTTCTTGACGCAGTATCCGTAGGGAACGACAAGTCCTCGCCACCGGGCGGGGCGGTCCGGGCGGACGCCGAATCCTGCCGCCGCACGGGCCGGACACACATCACGAGGAATTCGGCAGGAGCGGGAGACCCAGCACGACCGGGCCGCGCACGACGCGGCCCTTGGGGTGAAGCCACGTATGTGGCCGGGCCACTTCGCCAGCCCGAACCCGACAGGTCATCTTTCGCAGGCGGATGACGAAGGGTTAGCTCATGTCCGCGTACGCACGTATACCCGGACTCATGTCCCGGGCCGCCGTCACCTCCGCCGTCACCGCCGCGACGCTGGCGGGAACGGCGCTGGTTCCGGCCGCCACCCCCGAGGCCGAGGCGCTCACCCCCGCCGGCAAGGCGCTCAAGGTCGCGGCCTCCAAGAAGGGGGCGCCCTACCAGTACGGTGCCGCCGGCCCGCGCCGCTTCGACTGCTCGGGGCTCACCCAGTACTCGTACAAGAAGGCGGGCAAGAAGCTGCCGCGCACCGCGGCGGCCCAGTACAACCGCTCCAAGAAGATCTCCGCCACGTCGCGCAAGAAGGGCGACCTGGTGTTCTTCCACTCCGGCGGCAACGTCTACCACGTGGGCATCTACGCCGGTGACGGGCGGATCTGGCACTCCCCGAAGCCGGGGAAGACCGTGCGGAAAGAGAAGATCTGGACCAAGAACGTGCGGTACGGGCGCGTGAGGTGACGATCCCCGTACGGGTCCGGAAGTTCCGGTGACGGCGCGCCGCGGAAGCCTCCGCGGCGCGCCGTCGGCGCGTCCGGCCCGCCGGTCCGGCCCCCGGCACGGTTCGGCCCTGGGCGAATTCGCCGAGGGCAGGGAGCCGTTCCGCCGCGCCGGTGCGGCGTGCAGAGTCACCCCATGAGGATTCTGGTACTGGGCGGAACGGAGTTCGTCGGCCGTGCGGTCGTCGAGGAGGCGCTGGCCCGCGGCCGGCGGGTGACCGTCTTCCACCGGGGGCGGCACGCACCGCCGCCCGGCGTCACCGCGCTGCTGGGCGACCGCACGGGCGACGGCGGACTGGCCGCCCTGGAACGGGCGGCGGCCGGTGGCGCGTGGGACGTCGTGATCGACACCTGGAGCGGGGCGCCGTCCGCCGTCCGCTCCGCCGCCGAACTGCTGGCGCCGCGGACGGAGCGCTACGTCTACGTCTCCAGCCGCTCGGTGTACGCCTACCCGCCCCCGGCGGGCCTGGACGAGGACGGCCCGCTGGTCGACGCCTCTCCCGACGACGGCGACGTGGACTACGCCCGGGCCAAACGGGGAGGGGAACTGGCCGCCCTCGCGGCCTTCGGGGACCGGGCGCTGCTGGTACGGGCGGGGCTGATCATCGGCCCCTACGAGAACATCGGACGGCTGCCGTGGTGGCTGCTGCGCATCGCCCGGGGCGGCGAGGTCCTGGCGCCCGGCCCCCGCGACCTGCCCCTGCAGTACGTGGACGTCCGCGACCTCGCCTCCTGGACGCTGGACGCCGCCGAGCGCGGGCTGGGCGGCCCGTACAACCTGGTGAGCCCGTCCGGCCACACCACCATGGCCGGGCTGCTGGAGAACTGCGTGCGCGTCACCGGATCCGGCGCCGAACTGCGCTGGACCGCCCCGGAGACGATCCTCGCCGCCGGGGTGGAGCCGTGGACGGACCTGCCGGTCTGGACCCCGCCGGGCGAACTGCACGACGCCCTGCACCGGGCGGACGTCTCCCGGGCCGTCGCCGCGGGGCTGCGCTGCCGCCCCGTCGCGCGGACGGTGGCCGACACCTGGGCCTGGCTGCGCGGCCTGGGCGGCGAGCCGCCTCGGCGCCCTGACCGTCCCCGGGTCGGCCTGAGCCCGGAGAGGGAGGCGGAGATCCTGCGGGCGGCGGTGCGGTGAGCGGCTCGCGGCGGTGGACCGCGGCCGGACCCGTACCGGCTCCGGACGCGGAGCCCCCCGCCCCGCCACCGGGCGGGGCGGGGCACGGGGCGGGACCGTACGCAGGGTGCGGAGGGGAGGGGGCGCGGTCAGCGGTTGGGTGCGCCGGCGCTGATGTCGGCGAGCACCGAATCGGGGTCGCGCTCCACCGCCAGGTCGCCGATGCTCAGCACGCCGACCGGGTGGCCGTGGTCCACGACCGGCAGCCGCCGTACGGCGTGCTCGCGCATGAGCTGCGCCGCCCGGGTGATCTCGTCGTCGGGGGAGGCGGTCACCAGGGTGTCGCTGCAGACCTCCCGCACGGCGGTGTCCCCGCCGCTGTTCTCGGCCATGCCGCGCACCACCAGGTCGCGGTCGGTCACCATGCCGCGCAGCTCGTCACCCTCGACGATCAGGACGTCGCCGATGTCGCGGTCCCGCATCAGGCGCGCGACCTCGTTCAGGGTGGTCTGCGGGGAGGTGGTGACCGGGTCGGCCGTCATGACCTCGCGGACTTTCCGGGCCATCGGGATCCTCCTCGTTCGTCGGACTCGGACGTCGGGCCCGTTCACCGGACCCGGGCGACGGGGACGGACGGGGACGCCGTCCGCCCGCGCCGTCCGGTTGTCCCGGTACCCGGTACCGGGGCGCTGATGTTCTGTACGGGGTGTCTCGTCTGGTTCGTGGGCCTTGTTCGGTCCGGCCACCGGGCCGGACGGCGCTCCGGGCTCCGCCGGCACCCGCACGGACCGTTCCGGACTGTGACCATCGCTCGCGCCGGGGTACAGGAGGGACCATGAGCACTGAACGGATGGAAGAGAGCGCCAACCTCGTCGAGGTCGAGCTCCCCAACTGCACCGCCTCGAACGCCGCGGCCGTCTTCGCCGTGCTGAGGTCCGCGTTCCCGCGGTCGCCCCAATTGGGGAACGGCCAGGACCGGGCCGGGGCGGACGGCGCGGAGAAGCGGCGGTTCTGGGTGGGGACGGTCGATGTCAGCACACACGGTGACGTGGAGTGCACCCTGGACCTGAACGAGCCGACGGAAGCCGACCTCAGCGGCAGCCCCGACGCGGTGCGCCAGGTCAAGGACGCGCTGGCCGGCTTCTACGACGTGACGGCCGAACCCCGGATCTCCGGTGACCAGGAGGTGGAGGTGCGGCTGCGGCTCGCCCAGCGATGACCGGCCGCGGGGAACGTTCCGCCGGGCCCTGAGGCCTCCCTCCGCGCCGCCGCCCGGGACGTCCCGGACGCCGCGGCCCGCCGTCGCGGCCCGTGGGAGGGCGCCCGGCGGCGGGGCGGAGGCCGTACGCGTCCCCCGGGGGCCGCCGCGGTGGGGTGAAGCGTTCACACCGCGCGGAATTCCGCTCCCCTCCCGTCACCGGGTGCAGAGGCGGACAGTCACTCCGTATGGGCGACCACCGAGCGTGATGCCGTGCAGCCACCTTGATCCCCCGAGCGCGAAGGGGCGGCACGACGTGGCCCTGGGGAAGGGCGCAAACGGCCACACCGTCGCCGTGGAGAGGCTCAGGCCGGGGGACCACGCCTTCGCCGGTCACGCGAACGGGCCGTCCTGGCAGGGGCCGGCCGCGTTCACCCACGACGGACTGCTCCGCCGGCCACTGCGGCAACGCCTCGCAGACCTGGACGGCCGACGCCGCCGGCGCGCAACCGCTGGGCACCGTCGTGGGGTCGCAGTTCCCCGTGGGCGACTTCGCGCTGGTCGTCTACGACGACCCCGCCGCCCCGGCCCCCGGCACGGTCGACCTCAAGGACGGCGCCACCCGGGAGATCACCCGGGTCGCCGAGGCGGGCGTCGGCATGCGGGTGCAGCGCAGCGGCAGCACCACCGGTGTCGGCGAGGGCACGGTGACCGGTCTGGACGCCACGGTGAACTACGGCAACGGCGACATCGTCAACGGCCTGATCCAGACCGACGTGTGCGCCGAGCCGGGCGACAGCGGCGGCGCGATGTTCTCCGGCGACGCGGCGGTGGGACTGACGTCCGGCGGCAGCGGCGACTGCACCCGGGGCGGCGAGACCTTCTTCCAGCCGGTCACCACCGCCCTGGAGGCCACCGGGGCGCAGCTCGGCGCGGGCACGGGCACGGGCGGCGACGGCGGTGACGCGAGCGGCGACGGCGGGACGGTGGCCGCCGGGACCGCCGGGAACGGCCCCCGCGGCTCCCGGCGCTGACCTCCGGCCGGCACCCCCTCCGCCACGGCGCGCCCCGGGCAGGACCCGCCTCCCCACCGGGGCGCGCCGTTCGCCGACTGAGACCGCCGCGCACGGGTACGCGGGTCGCGGACCCACGGGCCGTCGGCCGCAGGCCGCGCCGCCTCCACCGCTTCCCGAGGAGGAACCCCATGCCCATCGCGACCATCAACCCGGCGACCGGGGAGACGCTGCAGACTTTCGAACCCCTGGGCGCGGAGGAGATCGAGACACGGCTGGAGCGGGCCCGCACCACCTTCGCGGAGTACCGCACCACCGGCTTCGGCCGGCGGGCCGAGCTGCTGCGCCGGGCGGCCGACCTGCTGGAGAAGGACCAGGAGGACATCGCCCGCACCATGACCACCGAGATGGGCAAGCCCATCACCGCGGCCCGCGCCGAGGCCGCCAAGTGCGTGAAGGCGATGCGCTGGTACGCCGAGCACGCCGAGGCGCTGCTGGCCGACGAACACCCCTCGCCCGCGGACGTCGAGGACAGCGGCGGCACGGTCGCGTACGTGCGCTACCGCCCGCTGGGCCCCGTCCTGGCGGTCATGCCGTGGAACTTCCCCCTCTGGCAGGTGATCCGCTTCGCCGCGCCCGCGCTGATGGCGGGCAACGTCGGCCTGCTCAAGCACGCGTCCAACGTGCCGAGGACCGCGCTCTACCTGGAGGACCTCTTCCGCCGCGCGGGATACCCGGAAGGCTGCTTCCAGACCCTGCTGATCGGCTCCGGCGCCGTCGAGGGCGTCCTGCGCGACCCGCGCGTGGCCGCCGCGACGCTCACCGGCAGCGAGCCCGCCGGACGCTCGGTGGCCTCGATCGCCGGCGACGAGATCAAGAAGACCGTCCTGGAGCTGGGCGGCAGCGACCCCTACCTCGTCCTGCCCTCGGCGGACGTCACCAGGGCGGCCGAGGTCGCGGTGACGGCGCGGACCCAGAACAACGGCCAGTCCTGCATCGCGGCCAAGCGCTTCATCGTGCACCGGGAGGTGTACGACGAGTTCACCCGGCTCTTCGTGGACGGCATGAAGGCCCTGAGGGTCGGCGACCCGATGGACGATTCCACCGACGTCGGCCCGCTCTCCAGCGAGCGGGGCAGGGCCGACCTGGAGGAGCTGGTCGAGGACGCCCGCGACCGCGGCGCCACCGTGCTGTGCGGGGGACGGCGGCCCGCGAAGCACCCGGCCGGCTGGTTCTACGAGCCGACGGTCCTGGCGGACATCACGCCCGGGATGCGCATCCACCGCGAGGAGACCTTCGGACCGGTGGCGACCGTCTACCGGGTGGCGGACCTGGACCAGGCGATCGAGGTGGCCAACGACACCTCCTTCGGCCTGAGCTCCAACGTCTGGACCCGGGACCGGGAGGAGCAGGAGCGCTGCGTGCGGGACCTGCAGGCGGGCGGCGTCTACCTCAACGGCATGACCGCGTCACACCCGGCGATGCCCTTCGGCGGAGTAAAGCGTTCCGGTTACGGCCGGGAGCTGTCGGGCCACGGCATCCGCGAGTTCTGCAACGTCACCACGGTCTGGTACGGCACGCCGCCGGACGTGCCCGTCACCGAGTAGCGCCCGCGGGCGGAAGGCCGCACGGGCGGAAGGCCGGGGACCTGGACGAACGGACGGGAGCGGGGGAGGAGGCGGCCGGCGCCGGGTGCCTCAGGCGCGGTCCAGCCGCAGTTCCGCCCAGACGATCCGCCCCTGCGCCCGTCCGGCGGGGCGGTCCCCCCAGGAGTCGGCGAGGGCGTCGACGAGCTGGAGGCCGCGCCCGTTGGTGGCGTCGGTGTTCGCCGAACGCGGCGTGAGACCGAGGGTGCCGGTGCCCTGGTCGCGGACCTCTATGCGCAGCCGCCGCTCGGTCTGCTGCAGACAGCACACGATTCTGTCGCTGGCGGTGTGGAGCACGGCATTGGTGGCGAATTCCGAGATCACCAGCTGCGCGGTGTCGATGGTCTCCTGGGGGCAGTGCCAGCGGCGCAGCCACTCCACGAGCAGGTGCCGCGCCACGCTCACCGAGGAGTGCTGGGCGGGCACTTCGAACTCCGCCCGGTGCCGTGGCCGCTGGGGGTGCACGGCGGGGAGCATGGGGGCGATGCGCGCGGAATGGGGGAGAAGAGCCATCAGAGGCTCGCCTTTCGTATGCCGGTGGGCGACGGAGGCACCGATCCGAACCCGGGACCGGGCCCGTACGGCAGTCCGGCGCTCGGAAACGCCCGCTGACCAGTCACTGCATCCAGCGCGTCGCGGCACGGGAGGACGATGGGTGCGCGGACCCCGCGAGTGGAGCAGGATGGTCCGCGTGCCGGGACGGATCGACGCTGGTGCGGCCGCGTCGTGAACTGGATCACCCGGCTACTATGCTCATTGGTGTACGCAAAAGGCAAGAAGAGTTCTGCAATTTGCAAGATTTAACTGGCAACCTGGCTGTGGCACCGAGGCCGTGACACACTGCTCTGCCTGTGAGACGGCGGCAGGGAGGGAGACACCATGGGCGAGTCCCGGTCGGCGCCGACCGTGGGACAGATCGTCCTGGGGTTGCGGCTGCGTGACCTGCGGGAAAGAGCCGGATTCTCCTTCGAGGACGCCGCTCGGGTGCTGAGCGTCACCACCTCCACCGTCCGCCGCATGGAGAAGGCCGAGGTCGGCCTGCGCCCCCTGTACGTCAAGGCGCTGCTGGAGAGCTACGGCGTCGAGAAGGAGGAGATCGACGCCTTCCTCGCCCTCGTGGAGAAGGCCAACAGACCCGGCTGGTGGCACCGCTTCCGCAGCGTCCTGCCGGACTGGTTCAGCCTCTACGTCAGCCTGGAGAGCGAGGCCAGCCTCATCCGGGCCTATGAGCCCCACTGCGTCCCCGGCCTCCTCCAGACCGAGGACTACGCCCGGGCCCTGCTGCGCACCGGCTTCCCCGGGGCCGACGAGGAGGAACTCGACCGCCGGGTGGCGCTGCGCATGGGACGGCAGCAGCTCCTCACCAAGGCCGAGGCGCCGCGCCTGTGGATGGTGCTGGACGAGCAGGTGCTGCGGCGGCCGGTCGGCGACGCCGCCGTGATGAGGGCGCAGATCGACCGGCTGATCGAGGAGAACGCCAAGCCGAACATCAGCCTGCAGATCATGCCCTTCAGCGCCGGACCGCACCCCGGCATGTTCGGCCCCTTCCAGCTCTTCCGGTTCAGCTATCCCGAGCTGCCGGACGTCGTCTACACCGAGAGCCTGACCGGCGCCGTCTACATCGACGAGCGCCCCGAGGTCACCGCCTACCTGGAGGCCCTCGACCGCATGGTCACCCAGGCCGTCCCGGTGCAGGAGACCGAGCGGGTCCTGCGGGAGATGCGCGAGGACTTCTGACCGCGCGACCGCGGCCCCCCGCGCCCGGCCCCGGCTCCCGGACCGGCCCTCAGGCGCGCGGCGGACGGCCGGTGCGCAGCATCCGCAGCACGGCCTCCTCGACGGCCCCCTGGGTGGCGGGCACCCCGAAGGCGCCCTGGTCGCCGAGGCGGCCCAGGACGGGGGCGATGGTCACCCCCTCCTCGTACAGCTCGATGACCCGCGGGTTGATGTACGAGGCGCGGCACACCGCCGGGGTGTTGCCCAGGTACTCGGAGACCTCCTTCACGGCGCGGGTGACCGCACGGCGCCGGGCGGTCCTGCTCCGGTCGGCGAACCGCGAGACGGCCAGGCCGACGGCGGCCAGCACGGTGGCGTGCCAGGTGCGGAAGTCCTTGGCGGTGATGTCCACCCCGCCCAGGTCCCTCAGGTGGGCGTTGAGCTCCTCACCCGTCACCTCGCGCCAGACGGGCCGGTCCCAGTAGGCGAACAGCCGCTCGCCGCCCCCGCGGCGGCGCTTCAGCGAGCGTACGGCCCGGCAGGTCGCGGGGTCGGCCACGGCCCGCACCAGCTCCCTGCCGTGCTTGCCGGGATAGCTGAAGGTCACCTCCCCGCGGCCGCAGCTCGTGTGCTCGCGCAGCAGGGTGGTCAGGCCGTAGGAGTGGTTCAGCTCCGCGTAGCGCTCGCCGCCGACGCGGAAGAAGCCCAGGTCCAGCAGGCGGACCGCGGTGGCGAGCACCCGTTCCCGGGGCAGCCCGCGCAGGCTGAGCTGGGCCTCGACGGCCTCGCGGATGCGGGGCAGCGCCTCGGCGACGTCCAGCACGTGCTCGTGCTTGGCCTGCTCCTGCTCCGCGCGGAACTGCGGGTGGTACAGGTACTGGCGGCGGCCCGCGGCGTCGGTGCCCACGGCCTGGAGGTGGCCGTTGGGCCGGGGGCAGATCCACACGTCGTTCCAGGCCGGCGGGATGGCCAGGGACTTGATCCGCTCCAGCTCCGCCGGGTCGCGCAGCGGGCGTCCCGAGGCGTCGAGGTAGCGGAAGCCGCGGCCGTGACGCCTGCGGGTGTAGCCGGGGCCACCGGGCCGGGTGTGACGCAGACGCACGCGATCCTCCCTGGCCTCGTTACGGAACTCGGTGCCGCCGGCGCGGACACCGGCGTCGGCGGCGGTCCTCCTCCTTCCCCCGTTCGGCCCGTCCATGGCTCGCGGGCTCGCGGGCCCCGCCCGGAGGGACGGGCCCGACAAGATGGCCGGAGGCGGCGGCGTAGCCCGGCCGGGGCGGGGAATCCGCTGGACCGGACGACCCCTTGAGGAGGCTGTGGCGATGCGAAGCGTGGGCGTTGAGGAAGAGCTGCTCCTGGTGGACGCGGACAGCGGCGAGCCGCGGGCCGTCTCGGGGGCCGTGCTGGCCTCCGCGGGGGAGGACGAGGAACTGGAGAAGGAACTGCAGCGGGAGCAGGTGGAGACCGGCACCCGTCCCCGGACGCAGATGGTGGACCTCGCGGTGGAGGTGCGCCGGTGGCGGGGCGCGGCGTCGCAGCGGGCCCGGGCGGCCGGCGCGGAGGTCGCGGCGCTGGCCACCTCGCCGCTGGAGGTCCACCCCTCGCTCAGTCCCGGCGACCGCTACCGGCGGATGGCGCAGGAGTACGGGCTCACCGTGCAGGAGCAGCTCACCTGCGGGTGCCACGTCCATGTGAGCGTCGAGTCCGACGAGGAGGGGGTGGCGGTGCTGGACCGGATCCGGCCGTGGCTCTCCCCGCTGGTGGCGATGAGCGCCAACTCGCCGTTCTGGCAGGGGGGCGACAGCGGCTACGCCAGCTACCGCAACCGGGTCTGGGGGCGGTGGCCGTCGGCGGGCCCGGTGGAGACCTTCGGCACGGCCGAGCGCTACCACGAGCGGGTCGAATCGATGATCGAGACCGGGGCGCTGCTGGACGAGGGGATGATCTACTTCGACGCACGGCTGTCGCGCAGCTATCCCACCGTCGAGATACGGGTCGCCGACGTGTGCCTCGACGTCCGCGACACGGTGGTGATCGCAGCGCTGGCCCGCGCGCTGGTGGAGACCGCGGCGCGCGCCTGGCGCGCGGGCGAGCCGCCCGCGCCGGTCAGCGTCGGCCTGCTGCGGCTGGCGGCGTGGCGGGCGAGCCGTTCCGGGCTCTCCGGCGAACTGGTGCACCCGGTGACCTTCAAACCCGCCCCCGCGGAGACCGTCGTACGCGCCCTGCTGGACCACGCCGCCCCGGCCCTCTCGGACGCCGGGGACCTGGCCCTGGTCAAGGAGGGGGTGGAGGAACTGTTCCGCAGGGGCAACGGCGCCGACCTCCAGCGCGCCGTCTTCGACGACACGGGCGACCTGAGCGCCGTGGTGGCGGAGGCGGTGCGCAGAACGGCGGCCTGAGCACGGCACCGACACCGACACCGGCACCGGCCCGGCGGGGCCGGTGCCGCTAGCGCTTCGCCGTGTCCTTGTCCATGGCCAGGTCCAGCACCTTCTGCTTGAGCCGGCCGATGCACTCCTCGCACGCGTAGAAGACGGTCGTCCCGTCCCGGTGCTCGACCTCCGCGAGTCGGACCAGCGGCACGTCACCGCGCTGGCACCACAGCCAGCAGACGGAGTCCTGGTGGGCGGGGGAGGTGCGCACCTGCTCCTCCAGCCGGCGGATGCACTCCTCGCACGCGTACAGCGGTGCGTGGGTGCCCCAGGAGATCACCGGCCCGAGCCAGGTCACCGCCGTGCCGGTGCGACGGCACCACAGCCAGCAGTCGCCGACGACCCATGCGCACCAGCCGACCCCGTCGGCCGGTTCCGGCCCGGGCGCACCGCCGGTGCCGGAGCTGTCATGCCCCCGCCAAGCGTGCGAGTCGGTCTCGGTGAGCACGGGAAAGGTCTCCTCTCGCCGCCCGCCGGGAGAGGCCCCCGTGGTACGGCTCCCTCGTCCTGTCTCGTCCTGTCCTCCATGTCATGCGTACCCCGGAACGGCCGACGGGGACAGCGCAACTCCGGTCAGCCTCACCGGATTCCGCGAGGGACGGCCGGAACGCGGGAACCGACCCCGCTCACCTGCGCGTCCCCTGATCGCGGCCGTCGCAGGGACGGCCTCGGACAGGGGGGACACCACTATGTTTCGGACATCCAGGGGTTCGCTGCGCCTGACCGCCGTCGCCGCGGTCCTGGCCGCGGCGACGGCGACCGGGTGCCAGCCGGAGGACGCGGCGGTCCCGCCGCCCCCCTCGCCGTCCGCCGGCACCGCCTCGCCGTCCGCCGCGACGGACGGCGAGCGGACCCTGGTGGACGCCGAGGAGGCGGGCGGACTGCGCAGGCACACCGGCGACGGCGCCGCCACGGACGTCCCGGCCGACCCCGGGGAGATGCGCGACGGCATGCGGCTGGTGGTCGGCAACTTCGCCGCGCCCGACGGTGGCGACCCGATCCGCTTCGAGGGCGTCGACCACGTGCCGGAGGACACCAACGAGCGCCGCGAACACCTCTTCCGCGGCATGCTCGACCACATCGAATGGGACCCGGAGCTGGGACAGCCCGAGGCGCGGCCGGTGGACCCGGGCCCGCTGGGGGGATCGGTGGAGTGCCTGCTGGCCTCCATCACCGAGGACGGCAACGTGATCTGCGGCTGGGCGGACGAGAGCACCGCGGCGGTGGCCCTGTTCCCGGACAGCACGGTGGCGGACGCCGGGAAGCTCTTCGTGGCCATGCGCTCCGACCTGGAGCGCTGAGCCCGCCCGCCGGTCCGCGTCCGTCCGGGCGGACGCGGACCGGCCGGTCCCGCGCGGCCCGCGTCCGCGGCTCACATCCGCGAGAGCGCGAAGGAGACCAGGAAGCCCGCGACGAGGATCAGACCGATGGCCAGGTGGGCCTCCTCGAAGGCCTCCGGGATCATCGTGTCCGCGACCATGGCCAGGACGGCGCCCGCGGCGACCGCCGTCACCACGGCCACCACGGTGGCCGACAGCCCTCCGACGACGGCGTAGCCGAACACGGCCGACAGCGTGCTCGCGGCCGCGATCGACCCCCACAGGCCGAAGACGTGTCCCTTGCCGCGCCCGGCCCTGCGCATCCCCGCCGAACTGGACAGCCCCTCGGGCACGTTGCTGATGAACACCGCGGCGACGGTCACCGTGCTGACCGCGCCGCCCTGGGCCAGGCCCACCCCGATGACCGCCGACTCCGGCACGCCGTCCAGCAGCGCGCCCAGCGCGAGCGCCAGTCCGGACCCCGCCTGCTGGGCCTCCGACGGCTGGCCGCGCACGTGTCCCGAGCGCTTGCGGTGCCGCGCCCCGCGGCGGGCCAGGACGACGTTGCCCGCGGTGTAGGCGGTCGCGCCCCCGACGGTGCCGACCGCCACCGGAAGCATCCCCGCCCGCTCGTACGCCTCCGCGACCAGTTCGAAGGAGACCGCCGACAGCAGCACCCCGGCGCCGAAGGCCATCACCGACGCGGTCACCCGGTGGGGGATCGGCGCCGCGTACCCCAGTACGGCGCCCACCAGCAGCGCGGAACCGGCCAGCAGCCCCCAGCCTCCTGCCTCCAGCACCTCACCCATGCGGGCGCGCGTACCCGGCCACGGCTCACCCGATTCCCCTGTCCCACCACTCACTCGCGTCACCGGAGGACAAAACATCCCATGGTGGTGTGATGGTACGAATAACGTAGATCGGGGTAGAGGCAGTCGGGTGCGGCGGGCTCGGACCCGCATCCACCGTTCGAAGGAGGCCAGGACTGTGACCGACACGGCCAAGCCGGACCCCGCCAGGAACGACGACCGGCCGGTGCTCACCAACCGGCAGGGGCATCCGGTCCACGACAACCAGAACCAGCGCACGGTCGGCGCCCGGGGACCGGCGACGCTGGAGAACTACCACTTCCTGGAGAAGATCAGTCACTTCGACCGGGAACGCATCCCCGAACGCGTGGTGCACGCGCGCGGCGTGACGGCCTTCGGGTTCTTCGAGGCGTACGGCTCCTGGGGCGACGAGCCCATCAGCCGCTACACCCGCGCCAAGCTGTTCCAGGAGCGCGGCAAGCGCACCGAGGTGGCCGTCCGCTTCTCGACGGTCATCGGCGGGCGCGACTCCTCCGAGGCCGCCCGCGACCCCCGCGGCTTCGCGGTGAAGTTCTACACCGAGGACGGCAACTGGGACCTGGTCGGCAACAACCTCGGCGTCTTCTTCATCCGGGACGCGATCAAGTTCCCCGACGTCATCCACGCCCTCAAGCCCGACCCGGTGACCTTCGAGCAACGGCCCGAGCGGATCTTCGACTTCATGTCGCAGACGCCCGAGTCCATGCACATGCTCGTCAACCTCTTCAGCCCGCGGGGCATCCCCGCCGACTACCGGCACATGCAGGGCTTCGGCGTCAACACCTACAAGTGGGTCAACGCCGAGGGCCGCACCGTACTGGTCAAGTACCACTGGATGCCCAAGCAGGGCGTGCGCAGCATGACCGAGGAGGACGCCGCCAACGTCCAGGCGCACAGCCTCGGTCACGCCACGAAGGACCTGTACGAGGCGATCGGGCGGGGCGACTACCCCGAGTGGGAACTCCTGGTGCAGATGATGGACGACCACGAGCACCCCGAGCTGGACTTCGACCCGCTGGACGACACCAAGACCTGGCCGGAGCAGGACTTCCCGCCCAAGCCGGTGGGCCGCATGGTCCTCGACCGGATGCCGGACGACTTCTTCACGGAGAACGAGCAGATCGCCTTCGGCACCGGCGTGCTGGTCGACGGCCTCGACTTCTCCGACGACAAGATGCTGGTCGGCCGCACCTTCTCCTACAGCGACACCCAGCGCTACCGGGTCGGCCCCAACTACCTCCAGTTGCCGGTGAACCGGCCCAAGGCGCCGGTGCGCACCAACCAGCACGGCGGGCCGATGGCGTACGAGTCCGGCTCCCGGGGCGAGAACCCGCACGTCAACTACGAGCCCTCCACCCTGGGCGGGCTGCGCGAGGCCGAGGGGCCGGGCCACGGCGAGCAGGGCCCGGAGATCCGCGGCCGGCTGACCCGCAGCCGGATCCCCCGGACCAACGACTACCTGCAGGCCGGGCAGCGCTACCTGCTGATGGAGGACTGGGAGCGCGACGACCTGGTCGCCAACTTCACCAACCAGCTCGCGCAGTGCCCCCGGCACATCCAGGAGCGGATGGTCTGGCACCTGCTGCTCGTCGAGAACGACCTCGGACTCCGCGTCGGCGAGGGGCTCGGCATCTCCCCGCAGGACGTGACGCACCTGGAGCCGCTGCCGGACCAGCAACTGACCGAAGAGGACCGCGAGCGCCTGGCCAATCTGGGCAAGAACCCGCCGCGGGACGTGTCCGGCCTGACCATGACGCACTGCGTCCCCGACCAGCGGCACGTGGTGACCCGCTGACCCCGGCGCCGGCCGGCCCGCCGCCCGGCGCACGCGCCGCCGTGTGGCGGGCCGCGCACGGGGAAGCGGAAAACCCGTGGACACACCCGGCGCGGCCCGGACGGCCGCGCCGGGAGAACCCGGCAGGAGAGGTCCGGTCATGAGGAAAAAGAAGAAGAAGCTGTTGTACAGGCCGGTGGGCCTCGCGCTCGGCGCGCTGAGCGGCGCCGTCGCGAGCGCGGCCTTCAAGCAGGTGTGGAAGGCCATCAGCGACGAGGACGACACCCCCGACCCCGGTGACGAGGACCGGAAGCTGACCGAGATCCTGCTGGCCGCCGCGATCCAGGGAGTGATCTTCTCGGTGGTCAGGGCGGCGGTGGACCGCGGCGGCGCCGTGGTCGTCCGCAAGGTGACGGGGAGCTGGCCGGGCTGAACCGGCACCGGCCCGGGGCGGCGGTCGCCGGCGGACTCCCGCCGGGCGACCGCCGCCGGCGTTCGCGGCCGTACGCGCCGGAGGCTCCGGCCGTACCGCACGTCCCGGTCCTCCCGCCGCCCCGGGCCCGGTGACGGCCGCGCCGAAGACCTCCACCACCGGCTGCCGCGGCGGGGGGACGGCCGCCTACGGTGGTCCCACGACCATCCACGGAGGTTCCCCTTGGCGTTCCCGCACTCCCCCCGGTCCGGTCCGACGGCGGTGCCCAACCCCCTGCGCCGGCTCACCCTGGACGATCTCAGGCGGCGCACCAGCATCAAGTGGCGCGCCCACCCCGAGGACGTGCTGCCCCTGTGGGTGGCCGAGATGGACGTCCCGCTCGCCGAGCCCGTCGTGCGGGCGCTCACCGAGGCGGTCGCCCTGGGGGACACCGGCTACCCGGTGGGGGAGGAGTACGCCGACGCGCTGGGCGACTTCACGGCACGGCGCTGGGGCTGGCGCCCCGGGGCGGGGCACACCGCGATCGTCCCCGACGTGATGCTGGGCGTGGTGGAGGTGCTGAAGCTCGTCACCGGTCCCGGCGACGCGGTGGTCGTCAACCCGCCCGTGTACCCGCCCTTCTACCCGTTCGTCGAACACCTGGGCCGCCGGATCGTCGAGGCGCCCCTGGGCGAGGACCACCGGCTGGACCCCGACGCGCTCGACTCCGCGTTCGCCCGCGCCACCGCGGGCGGGCGGCCGGCGGCGTACCTGCTGTGCAGTCCCCACAACCCGACGGGCACCGTCCACACCAGGGCCGAGCTGGAACGGGTGGCCGAACTGGCGGAGGCGTACGGGATCCGCGTCGTCGCCGACGAGATCCACGCGCCCCTGGTGCTGCCCGGGGCGGAGCACGTGCCCTATCTGAGCGTGCGCGGCTCCGCGAACGGCTTCAGCCTGATGTCGGCCTCCAAGGCGTGGAACCTGGCCGGGCTGAAGGCGGCGCTGGCGGTGGCGGGCCCCGAGGCCGCCGGAGACCTGGCCCGGATGCCCGAGGAGGTCAGCCACGGGCCCAGCCACCTGGGCGTCATCGCGCACAGCGCGGCGCTGCGGCACGGCGGCGAGTGGCTCGACGCCCTGCTGGCCGGGCTGGACGAGAACCGCCGGTTGCTGGCCGGCCTGCTGGCCCGGCACCTGCCCGGGGTGCGGTACCGCGCGCCCCAGGGCACCTACCTCGCCTGGCTGGACTGCCGCGCCCTCGGCCTGGGCGACGACCCGGCCGCGGTGTTCCTGGAGCGCGGCCGGGTCGCCCTCAACCCCGGCCCGGACTTCGGCACCGGCGGGGCCGGGCACGTCCGGCTGAACCTGGCCACCTCGCCCGAGGTGCTCACCGAGGCCGTACGGCGGATGGCCGCCGCGCTCTGACGCCCCGCCACCTTCGGCCACTCCGTCACATCACCGAAAGTTTTCGGAATCCGGTTCAGCCGCCTCCTTCCAGGAGGCGGCTGAACCGCTTTCACATACACGCAACTTCCCCGAGTCAGACCCTTGACCCGAGCATGCCCTGGTGATTTTCTTTCCGGAACCATTCCGGAAACGATCGGCGCACGATTCTCTCCCGTCCCTCTCCCGTCCATTCCTCGCGGAGATTGAGCAATGAGAAGGCCCCACACCGGCCCGCAGGTCCCCGAGAACACCAGCCGGCGGACGTTCCTGAGTCTGCTCCCGCTGACCGCCGCCGCCACCGCCGTGCCCGCCATCGCGGGGCCCGCCGCCCGGGCGGCGGACCGGGAGCGCGACAGGACCGGCCGCGGCCCCGACACCTACATCGCCTTCTCCCGCACCCCCGGCGGCTTCCCGCTGGTCGCGGGGGGCAGGGCCGTGCCCCTCGTGGTCAGCGGCGACGACCACTCGGGTGTGCTCCGGGCGGTCGGCGACCTGCGGAACGACATCAAGCGGGTCACCGGCGCCGAGCCCGCCGTCGCGCACGACGAGGTGCCCCCGCGGCACTCCGAGGTCGTCCTGATCGGCACCATCGGCCGGAGCCCGCTCATCGACCGGCTCGTCACCAGCGGCAGGCTGGACGTGTCGGGCATCGCGGGGAAGTGGGAGACCACCCTCGAACAGGTGGTGGAGAACCCGCTGCCGGGAGTGCGCCGGGCCTTCGTGATCGCCGGCAGCGACCAGCGCGGCACCATCTTCGGGATCTACGAGACCACCAGGCAGATGGGCGTGTCCCCCTGGCACTTCTGGGACGACGTCCCGCCGCGCCACCACGACGAGCTGTACGTGCTGCCCGGACGGCACACCCAGGGCACCCCGGCCGTGAAGTACCGCGGCTTCTTCATCAACGACGAGAACCCCGCCCTGGGCACCTGGGCGCCGGGGTACTTCGGCCCCGGGCACGCCCCCGGCTTCCCGGCCGGCTTCAACAGCAAGTTCTACGCGGCCGTCTTCGAGACCATGCTCCGGCTCAAGGCCAACTACCTGTGGCCCGCGGTGTGGGGCCGGGCCTTCGCCGAGGACGACCCGGAGAACCACGCGACGGCCAAGGCGTACGGCATCGTGATGGGCACCTCCCACGAGGCGCCCATGATGCGCGGCATCGAGGAGTGGAACCGCCACGCCGTCCCCGCCAAGCGGGACGGCGCGGGCAACATCACCGAACCCGGCCACGACCCCTACGGCGGCACCGGCGAGTGGAGCTTCGTCCGCAACGCGGAGGCCGTCAAGAAGTACTGGGCCGACGGCATCCGCCGCATGGTCGAGGAGGACTTCGAGGGCGTGGTCACCCTCGGCATGCGGGGCAACGGCGACACCAGCCTGCCCGACGGCGACGGCATCGAGCTGATGCGGTCCATCCTCGACAGCCAGCGCGAGATCCTCGCCGAGGTCACCGGCAGGTCCGACGTCACCGGCATCCCACAGGTCCAGACGCTCTACAAGGAGGTCCAGCGGTACTGGGACAAGGGCCTGCGGCCGCCGGACGACGTCACCGTCGTCTTCTGCGACGACAACTGGGGCAACATGCGCAAGCTGCCCGACCGGTCGCTCCCGGAGCGCAGCGGCGGCTACGGCATGTACTACCACTTCGACTACGTGGGCGTCGGCCGCAACTACAAGTGGGTCGACACCATCAACCTCGTCAGCACCTGGGAACAGCTCCACCTGACGTACGCGTACGGGGTGGACCGCCTGTGGGTGGTCAACGTGGGCGACCTGAAGGCCGAGGAGATGCCCACCCAGTTCTTCCTGGACTACGCCTGGGACCCGGAGCGCTGGCCGCTGGAGCGGCTGGAGGAGTGGGAACGGCAGTACGCCGCGCAGAACTTCGGCCCCGAGCACGCCGGCGAGATCGCCGACGTCCTGCACGCCTACGGCGTCCTCCAGGCCCGCCGCAAGCCCGAGCTGCTCAACCGCCGCATCACCGTCGACCCGGAGAAGGACCTGTCCAAGGACCCCTCCGCGGTGATCTACGACGACCAGGCCAGCCCCTTCCACCTCACCCACTACCGGGAGACGGAACGGGTCACCGAGGAGTGGCGGAAGCTGGCGAAGAGGGCCGAGGCCATCGGCCGCAAACTGCCCCGGGCCGACCAGGACGCCTACTACCAGTTGGTGCTGTACCAGGTGAAGGCGACGGCCAACCTCTACGAGCTGCGCGAGGCGGAGTTCACCAACCTCCTGTACGCCAAGCAGGGCCGCGCCGCCACCAACGACTACGCCGACCTCACCGACGCCCGCTTCGCCGACGACCAGGCGATGTCGGACCACTACAACAACACCCTGGCCGGGGGGAAGTGGAAGGGCTTCCAGACCCAGCCGAAGATCGGTTACGGCGACAAGGAGCGCTACGGGCCCGACGCGTCCTGGCAGCAGCCCCAGACCCCGAACCACGTCGCCCTGCCCGACGAGGTCTTCCCCGCGGTCAAGCGCATCGACCTGCCCGACCGCGCCGAGCTGGGCGTGGCCGTCGACGGCTCCGAGCTGTGGTGGCCCGGGGCGGACGGCCCGGCGGTGCTCCCCGCCTTCAGCCCGTACCAGACCCGGCCGGACCAGTACATCGAGGTCTTCAACCGCGGCACCAGGCCGTTCGACTACCGGATCGTCCCGGCCGAGCCCTGGGTGAAGGTCGAGCGGAGCCGGGGCCGGGTGGAGAAGCAGGTGCGCGCCGTGGTGCGCATCGACTGGGACCGGGCGCCCAGGGGCGTCACCCGGGTGCCCATCACCGTCCACGGGCCGGACGGCGCCACCGTGGAGGTCCAGGCCGTCGTGGAGCACCCCAGGATTCCGCGCCGCAGGCTGCGGGGCTTCATCGAGGCGGGCGGCTACGTCTCCATGGAGGCCGCGCACTGCACCCGGGCCGTGGGCGGCGCCGGCGTCCGCTGGAAGCGCCTCCCGGACATCGGACGGGCGGAGGACGGGATGGAGCCCTACCCGGTCACCGCGCCCAGCCGCACGCCGGGCGGCCACGGCCCGCGCCTGGAGTACGAGATGACCCTCACCACGGCCGGGGAGGTCGAGGTCTGGGTGTACCTGTCGCCGCGCAACAACGTCCTGCCGACCGAGGGACTGCGGTACGCCGTGTCGATCGACGACGCGCCGCCGCAGACCGTCAACGTCACCACGGCCACGGGCGCGGACGACACCTACATGAACGTCCAGTGGGCGAGGAACACCTCCGACAACGTCAACCGCACCTCCACCCGGCACACCGTCGGCAAGCCGGGCACGCACACCCTGAAGCTGTGGATGGTCGACCCGACCGTCATCGTGCAGCGGATCGTCGTGGACACCGGGGGTCTGGAGCCGAGCTACCTGGGACCGCCGGAGAGCCTGCGGATCGACCGGGTCCGCTCGTACGGGCGCGGGTCCTCCCACGGCCGGTCAGCCGCGGCCGGCGCCGTGGCGCGTGGTGCGTTTGCGGGGCAGCACGCCGCGCTGCGGCTGCGGCTGCGCCGGGACGGGCCGGCGGGGCAGCGCGTGCCGGGGCTGGGTGAGGGTGATCTGCCCCACGAGCTGGTGGAAGCAGGCCAGGGCGGTGATCGGAGGGAGTCCGGCGACCGCCACGCCGGGCAGGGTCTTGGGCGCGTGCGCGATGCACAGGACCACCGCGACGGTGGAGAAGAGCACCACCACGGCCCAGGAGTGCCGGACGCGGCGCCGCAGCACGGTGGCGCGCAGGATCGACAGCGAGGCGGCCAGCCACGGCCCGTAGACCAGCAGGGGCCACCACCGCGCGAGGTCGCCGGGCACACTGGGACCGGCCAGGAGGCGCAGAGGGGCGTAGGAGACCAGCCCGCCGAGGACGCTGACCGTCGCCACGATGCCGGCCGTCAGCGCGGCGACGGCGAAGCTGAACACGTGCAGCCACGACAGTTCGGGGCGGTGGGTCCGGCGACGGCGGCGGTGGCGGCGGTCGGTCGGCGAACGTGACGGCGAGCGTGCCGTCGGGGCCTCGGACTCCCCGGCGGACGGGTCCGGTTCCTCGTCCGCGTCGATGCGGCGCAGCACCCGGGTGGCCTCGTCCACGCCGTCGTCCGGGACCGCGGTCCGCGGCTGCGACGGGGCGGAGGGCTGGTCCGGGGAGTGCGGATGGGCCTGGAACCGGTCGGAGTCGCGCAGCAACTGGGCCAGTTCGGCCTCGAAGTCCCAGGACGGATCGAGGACGTCCACCTCCGGCGCCCCCGGGGACATCTGCTCCGGGGCGGGCCCCGGGCCGAACTCGGGGTGGGCGGTGGTCCGGTACCCGCCCGGATCCTCGCCCGCCGTCGGCATGCCGTACGGATCGAAGTACTGACCCTGGTCATTCACGGCAGCCCCACCCGGAGCGACGGGCCGCGGATGTGGAAAGCAGATCTGGTGAAGTCACGTCCACAACAACGAAGGCGGGACGGGGCCGGACGACCGGCATTCGGGTGAAGCGTTAAGCCATACCATATAGGTTGAATGACCTTCCCCTCATCCCATCGTTCACCGTCCTCGCTCGTGATTCCTGGTGCGGACGAGTCGCAAGAGACGCCGGTGACCTGGGAAATGACGGCGCACCAAGCGGAAGGCGGGGAAGGCGGAATGTGAGGGAACCTTGTCGATCCGGTTCTTTTAATATTTTCCCTCCCGTGGTACGGCGGGACAACCGAGGGGGATTTCCTCGCCGGGTTTCCGTTCCGGTGGAACACGCCGTTCGTTCGGCGGGGAATCCGTCCGTGTGGCGCGGAGCCGGCGCCGTTTCCCCGTTCACGCCCGGCGGTCGCCGCCGTCGCCGCGGCCGGGCCCGCGGTGCCCGCCCCCGCGGACGGCGCGCACCGCGCGGGCGTACGGGTCGCCGTGCGGTGTGACCGGATACCGCCCGGCGGGGCCCGCTTGGTGTGACTTTGGTCTATACCTTGACTGGTACATACCAAAGACGCTTGAGTATCCCCTGACCAACAACCCCCCACACATGAAGGGATGGTCAGGTGCTACGACTTCGCGTCATAGCGGGCGCCGCCGCGGCCACGCTCGCCGGCGCTCTGGCGGTCGCCCTGCCGGCACCGTCCGCATCCGCGGCCGACTGCGCCCCCGCCTGGAACTCCTCCGCGACCTACTGGAACGGTGACACCGTCTCCCACAACGGCCGCAATTGGACCGCCAAGTGGTGGACCCAGAACGAGGCGCCTCCCGGCAACTCCGGCGTCTGGGCCGACAAGGGCGCCTGCGGCGGCGGCACGACCCCGACGAACCCCGACCCGTCGGGCTTCGTGGTCAGCGAGGCGCAGTTCAACCAGATGTTCCCGAACCGGAACAGCTTCTACACCTACCAGGGCCTGAAGGCGGCCCTGAGCGCCTACCCCGGCTTCGCCAACACCGGTGACGAGACCACCAAGAAGCGGGAGGCCGCCGCCTTCCTCGCCAACGTCAGCCACGAGACCGGCGGCCTGGTCCACGTCGTGGAGCAGAACACCGCCAACTACCCGCACTACTGCGACAGCGGCCAGCCGTACGGCTGCCCCGCGGGCCAGGCGGCGTACTACGGCCGCGGCCCGATCCAGCTGAGCTGGAACTTCAACTACAAGGCGGCGGGCGACGCCCTGGGCATCGACCTGCTGGGCAACCCCTGGCTGGTGGAGCGGGACTCCGCGGTCGCCTGGAAGACCGCCCTGTGGTACTGGAACACCCAGAGCGGCCCGGGCACCATGACCCCGCACCAGGCGATGGTGAGCGGTCGCGGCTTCGGCGAGACCATCCGCAGCATCAACGGCTCCCTGGAGTGCAACGGGAGGAACCCCGCCCAGGTGCAGAGCCGGATCAACAACTACCAGCGGTTCGTCCAGATCCTGGGCACCACCCCGGGTGACAACCTGAGCTGCTGACACGGCAGTTGAGCCGACCGGCCGCCGCGTCACCGCCCTCGCCGCCCCCGCGGCGGGCGGTGGCGCGGCGGCGCGTTTACCGGAAGGAAACTTCCTACCCCTACCCTCGGCGCCGTCCGGGCGGAATACTGCCTGGTCATGACGCTCACCGACGACCGCATCACCGCCGCACGCCTTGAGGAACTGCTCGCCGACGACTCCATCGACCTGGCCCACCGGGTGCTGTGGCTGCTGCTGTGGGAGGGCGAGCTGAAGGTCCTGGACCTGCTCTCCCTGGAGATCGGGGACGTGGACCTCGAGCAGGGACAGGTGACGGGCGTCTGCGGCAAGGCGGTGCCGGAGGGCGGGGGAAACCTCAGCGAGCGGGCGACCGAGCTGCTGCGCCGGCTGGTCGGGGCCCGGGAGAGCGGCCCGCTGTTCGCCATGGGACAGCGGGCGCTGAGCTGGGAGCAGGTGATGCAGACCGCGGGCGAGCAGGGGCACGAGATCCACGCCTTCCGCACCGGGGGCAAGCTCCACCGGCTGCAGGAGCCCGCACAGGACCCGCAGTGACGGCGGCCGGTGAGACGGTGACCGGCGCCGTGCGTACCGGGGGGTGACGTCCGTCCCCCACCCAGGAGGTCACCGATGGGTTCCACACGACGTGCCGCGCTCCGGGCCGCCGCGCTGATCGGCTCGCTGGCGCTCGCCGCCGGCTGCTCCGGAGCCGGCGGCGCCGCGGACGGGGAGGACCGGGGCGGAGGGCGGAAGGCGCCGAGGACCGCCACGGGCAGCCTGGAACAGCTCGCCGCGCGCACGGAGTGCGAGCCCGACGTGCAGACCGACGCCGCGGAGCTGCGGCAGGGGGTCTGCGCGACGGAGGACGGCCGGTACGTGCTCGCGACGTTCGCCACGGCCGAGGGGCAGCGGAACTGGCTGGCGGAGGCCGAGCCGTACGGCGGCACCTACCTCGTCGGCGAGAAGTGGGTCGCCGTGGGCGAACCCGAGGTGCTCGGGAAGCTGCGCGGCCGGCTCGGCGGCGCCGTACGGAGCGGTGCGTCGCACTCCGGCGGAGCCGGACACGGCGGACACCGGGGGCACGGCGGGAGCTGACCGCGCAGCGGACCCGATGCCGCGACTGGCGCCTGCCGGAGGCCGGCGGGTCAGCGGCAGTCGCGGCCTTCGTTGATGCAGGCGACGGCCTCCCTCATGAGCTCGTCGGTCATGACGTTGATGAAGTCGCTGTGGTCGGTGACGGGCTTGTGGAGCTGTTCGGGGAAGGAGTCGACGGCGAAGGGGACGCCCCGGGGCAGGTCGTAGGTGATGCGCTGGACGAGCTGGGGGACGGGCCGGAAGCCCTCGGGGCAACTGCCGTCGTCGGCGGCGAAGGCGACGTGGGTGCGGTGGTTGGCGCTGTCGGTGTTCTGCCCGTCCCAGCAGCTCTGGAAGCGGAAGGTGCGCACCAGTCGGCTGCCCCGGGGGCACAGGGGGTACTTGTCGCGCAGTTGGCGGTCCTCGAAGCCGGTGCAGCTCCAGGAGGCGTTGGCGTTGGCGTCCCCGTTGGTGAAGGACTTGGCGTCACCGGTGATGATGCGCAGGAAGCGGGGCATCTCCACGACCTCGGCGGTGGGATTGCCGCGGAAGGTGAGGGTGACGCTCGCAGGGGTCTGGATCTCGCCGACGTTGCCCTCGGTGCCGCCGCCGGGGGCGTTCGCGTCCTGTTCCTGCGTGCCGTTCCGCAGGCGGATGACGGGCCAGTAGTGGGTGGACCGGTCGTCGGGGTCGGCGCAGGTGGTCTCGGCGGCGGCGAGGGAGTCGTTGGTGGAGAGGGCGTTGGTGTCCTGGTTGCCGACGTAGTCGTGCATGTGGTGGGCGCCGTTGGTGACGCCGGGGGCGGCGATGACGTTGTCGGAGTTGAACCTGCCGTTCTCGTTGCGTCCGCAGTCGGTGGTGAAGGTGCCGGTGGAGGCGCCCTCCCGGGCCCGCGGCTCGGAGAAGTTCGGGCGCACCTTCCGGATGTCCACGAAGTCGTCGGGGGACGGACCGTTCCCGTCCTGCCCCCCGCCCCGGCCGGGGCCCCCGCCCTGGTCCTGCCCGCCGTTCTGCTGCTGCCCGCCGTTCTGCTCCGGGGGCGGCGGGCTCTGCTCCCCGGCCCCCGGCCGTCCGGTGCCGCCCTTGTCCTCCCGCACCGTGCACCGCGCCAGCCGTTCCAGCCCGGCGGGACGTTCGGCGACCCGGTCGATCGCGTTCACGATCCGCCCGATCGCCGCGAGCCGCTTGCTCTCCAGCGGGCCGAGGACCGCGTTCCGGACGAAGGCCGGGTCGCTCGCCGCCCGCTCCCGGGACCTGGCCAGACGCTGGTACGCCCGGGCGACCTGGGTGTCCAGCAGTGCCAGGTCGCGGTCCACCTCCCGGCGCACCCGGCGGGGCACCTCGGCGAGCTCGTCCACCACCTCCGGACAGTCGATGGTCATGGCGCCCCGGGCCCGCTCGTCCGCCCGCTCCCGCGGGGCTCCCTCCCGCTGCGAGGTGCCGGCGTTGGCGTAGACGTTCACGGCGACCAGTCCGCCTCCTCCCAGCAGGAGGGCGGTCGCCGCGGCGACCGCTCTGCTGACCACGGGAGGGCGTTTGTGCGCTTTCTGCTTCATGGAACTCCTCAGCACTCCTCTGTGTCGTTCCGGTGCTCCGGGATCGGCCTTCCGGATGGGGAGAAGCTCCTCGTACATACGGGGCGGTCCAGGGGGCCGTTCAGGAGTGCGCGGGTTGTGCCAAATAATTCGCCGCCCCGCCGGTCGGCGGGCCTCCGGACGGGTGTGGGCGCCGGTGTGGGGGGAACCCCGTAGTCCGTGGCAGTACGCAAGCGCTATGCGGTGGCGGCGTCGGGGCAGTGGACCGACGAGGAGGACGGCGTCCGGCTCCCCGCGGGCGAGGCGCACGCGTGGGAGCAGGGCATGAACCAGACCGTGTGCGGGCTCTCCCTGAGCCGCTCCCGGCTCGGCCGCTTCCCGCACGTGGCGTGGCCCGAGATCCTCCCGGAGTCGGGCGGCTCGGCCGACCGCGTCCAGCGGGTGTGCCCGCGGTGCGCCTCGGTGGCGGGACGGAGGGGGCCCGACGCGCGTCCCCGGTGGCGGCGTACGAACCCCAGGCCCTGAGGCGGGGCCCGCCGGGGCCGACGAGGACGAGGAGGAGAGAAGCCGATGAGTGGTGCGATGGACCAGGCCGCCGAGACGGTGGGCCGGGCCACCGGCGCGGACGGGTACGCCCCGGACGGGGAGGTCTCGCTCCGCGGACTCGCCACGCTGGCGGGCGTCTACGCCGCCGGCACCGGGCTGTTCGCCTGGCGCATGCGGGCGTCCGGACGGCCGCTGCCCGAGCGCGTGCCGCCGCTGGACCTGCTCCTGATGGGGGTGGCCACCTACCGCAGCTCCCGGCTGATCACCAAGGACAAGGTCACCAGCTTCCTGCGCGCCCCCTTCACCCGGCGCGCCGGCACCATCGGCGGCGCCGAGGTCATGGACGAACCCCGGGGCCACGGGCTGCACAAGACGGTGGGGGAGCTGCTGGCCTGCCCCTTCTGCGTCTCGATGTGGATCGCCGGGGCCCTCACGATGGGCTACGCCACGGCCCCGCGCGCCACCCGCCTGGTCACCTCGTGCCTGGGCGCGGTGGCCGTCTCCGACTGGCTGCAGTACGCCTGGAGCCTGACGCAGCAGAAGGCCGAGGGCTGAAGGGGGCGACCGGTGGTGCCGCCGGACACGCCCCGGCCGGACGCGCCGCCCCGTCCGGAGCTGGCCGTGCTGGTGGGGCTCCAGGCGTCGGGGAAGTCGACGTTCCGGGCCCGGTGCCTCGCCACGACCCACGTCGTGGTCAGCAAGGACCTGTTCCCCCGCGCCGCACGGCACAAGCAGCGGCGGCAGCTCCGCCTGGTGGCGGAGGCGCTGGAGCGGGGACGGTCGGTGGTGGTGGACAACACCAACCCCTCGCCGCCGGAGTGGGCGCCCCTGATCGCCGCGGGGCGCGCGCACGGCGCGCGGGTGGTGGCGTACTGGTTCCCGCCGGACGTGCCGAACGCCCTGGCGCGCAACGCCGCGCGCCGGGGCGGGGAGCGGGTGCCGGAGGTGGGCTTCTTCGACACGCTCCGGCGGCTGCGCAGGCCACGCCGGTCGGACGGGTTCGACGCGGTGTGGGAGGTGCGCCTCGACGGCCGCGGCGGCTTCGACGTCCGGCCGGACACCGGGCCGGGAGACGGGCCGGGCGCCGGCTGAGCCCCCGGTGTCAGTCGCCGGAGGGGCGCACGTCGGCGATGACGAAGCCGCTGCGCGGCCGGGTCGGCACGCGCCGCAGCGGAATCGACAGGTCCTGCTCGGGCACCTCGTACTCCAGCCGCGCCAGCCGCGCCACCAGGGCCCGCAGCAGTGCGACGGTGACGTCCTCGCCCGGACACCGGTGGCCGGTGGCCCGGTCGCCGCCGCCCTGCGGCACCAGCTCGTCCCGCCCCGGCGGCCGGTGGAGGAAGCGCCGCGGGTCGAAGGCGTACGGGTCCTCCCACAGCGCGGCGTCGTGGTCCTGCCCGTGGAGGTCGAGCAGGACGAGCGCGCCGGAGGGGATCGGCCGGCCGCGCCAGGACAGGTCCGTCGCCGCCCGGCCGGCGATGAACGGGGCGAAGGGGTAGAAGCGGCGGACCTCGTGGACGAACGCCTCCGCGTACGCGCCCTCGCCGTCCCTCCCGTCCTCGCGCAGCCGCTTCCGGTGCTCGGGCCACCGGTGCAGCGCGTGCGCGGCGAAGGAGACGAACCAGCAGACCGCGACGGTGGGGCGCAGGATGTTGAGGAGCTCGACCGCGGCCGTGCGCGGACCGAGCTCCCGGCCGTCGGCGTCCCGGTGCCGCGCCACCACCCCGACCGCCGAGTCCTCCGGCGCCTTCGCCGAGCCGTCGCGCACCCCCTCCACCAGGCGGGCCAGCCACGCCTCCCGGCGTCCGCGCGCCGCCCGGGCGCGCCAGTGGCGCGGGCCCGGGGTGGCGAAGCCGTCGACCATGGCCACCAGGTCACGGGCCACCGGCGCCACCTCGGCGTCCTCCAGCGGCACCCCGGCCCACCGGCAGACCCCTCGGGTGATCACCCGGCTCGCCTCGTCGAACAGCACCACCCGCGGGCGGTCCGCCCACCGCGCGACCGCCTCGTCCCAGGCCGCCGTGGTGTGGCCGACCAGCCCGGCGACGCGGTCGGGACCGGTGAGCAGGGACAGGAACATCGCCTTGCGCACGCGGTGCGCCTCCCCGTCGAGGGTGTGCACCGCGCCGTGCCCGAACAGGGTGCTCCGCACCGGCTCCGGAAGGGCGCCGTGCCGCCGCACGTGGCGCTCGTCGTAGAGGAACCGCACCGCGTCCGGGCCGCGCAGGGCCACCGCGTGGCGGCCCAGCAGCCGGGTGCGGACGAGGGGGGCCGCGGTACGGCGCATGCGGTCGGGCAGCCAGGCATAGCCTCGGGCGAGCAGGGCCAGGGTGTTGTCGGCCACGGGGTGACGGGGCGCACTCATGCGGCGCTCGTGCCCGGCGCACATGCGCCGAAACGCGCCGGGTTCACCACTCCCAGCGCAGCACTCCGCCCTCGGGGACCGCCGCCCAGCGGGTCGCCGCCTCGTCCAGGGCGGCGCGGGCGACGGCGGTCTGCGCCGCGTCGATGGGCGCCCGGCCGACGCCCCGGCACTCCCCGGCCGGCCCGGACCAGACGCGGTACGCCCACGCCACGGCGAGTTCGGCCCGCATCACGGCCTCGCCCTTGCGCCGCAGCACCCCCGGGCCCGGGGCGCGGTGCCGGCCGGGGGCGAGGGGCTCGAACCCCTCGAAGGCGGCGCCCTGGGCGACGGCGTCCCAGAACCCGTCGGTGAGGCCCAGCGCCTCCTCCACCGCCGCGTGCACCAGGTCGTGCGGGATGGTGGGGCCGGTCGGCCGGGGCGGCAGGCGCACGTCGGGGCCCCGGCGGCCGCGCACGACGATCTCGTACCGGTCACCGGGGAGCTTGTGGAAGGAGATCTCCATGTCGGTCGGGGATGTCGGTCGGGGTGTCGGTCGGGGTGTCGGTCAGGGG
>NZ_DASQNP010000184.1:0-7668 GCF_035644915.1 Streptomyces sp. | reverse complement strand
CGGCATGGGGCCGAACGTCGGCTCCTCCGCGGCCTGCATGTTCTCGTGCGAGACCTTGTAGTAGGAGGCCAGGCGGTTCATCTGGTTGATGGCCTCCTGGCGGTCCTCCTCCTTCTTCTTCGCCAGCTTGTACTTCTCGTTGGTCTCGACCCGCTCCTCGGGCGGGATGTCCTCCAGCCGCGGCGCGGCCAGGACGGCGGGGTCCTCGTCGGGCATGCCGCCCTTCACCGCGGCGAGGCCGACCCCGGCCGCCTTCAACTGGGTGCTGGCACGTTCGGTGTAGTCGGCCAGGACGAGGGTGTTCTTGCTGAGGTTCCGCCCCCACTCGCGGAAGCTGTCGCCGAACTCGCCCTCCCAGTCGACCTTGTCGATGTGCGCCTTGAGGTCCTCGCCGATCTGCCGGATGTCGCCCCCGGCCTTCCAGAGGGTGTCCGCGGCGCTCTCCAGGTCGCCGGGGTTGGCGTCCCTCACCAGCGCCAGCATCTCTTCGAGGTCCTTGTTCTCGAAGTTCGTGGACCCCATGACGCCGGCACGCAGCGCCTCGCCCATGCCGAACGGGAGGAACATCCCGTTGCGCCTCAGATCGGTGATGAGGAGCTGGGGGGCGACGATCGGCTCGTCCGGCCTCTCCTGCTTGTTCTCGTCGGTCATGGGTGCCTCCCCCCGTCAGTAGGTGACCTCGGTGTCGTCGGCCTTCGGCTTCTGCTTCTCCGACCGCCGCTGCTGTTCCTGCTGGAAGTCGTACGCCCGGTTCTGGAGCTGCCAGAAGCGCCGCTTCAGGTCGTCCTCCAGGTTGCCGAAGCCGACGTCGGCTCCGTGGACGGCGATGCGCATGGCCTCGATCTGGGCCCCCAGCACCTGGGAGAGACGGGTCAGTTGGGCGTGGACCCGGTTGTACTCCCGGTAGAGACCGTCGGCCTCGGCGAAGTTCCCCCCGAAGGAGGACCGGCTGACCTGCTGCTGCTTGACCTTGGTGGGAGAGGCCGGGGAGCTTTCGAGGTCGTCGAGAATCCTGTCGACCCGCTTCTTGAAGTCCTTGAGCGATTCGAGTTCGCCCTTGAGCCCCCCGCTGGAGCCGGCCATCAGGTTCCCCCTCCACCCGTTGATCGCACACACATCTGCCCTTGTGCCCTCCTCACTCTAGCCACCGCCTCTGACAGTTCCAACGCCGAATCGCGGCAAGGGAATTGGCGTGCGGACCGGGCGGGACGCGTGGGACAGGGACAGGTCTCCGTGTCAACCCGTCCTCTGCAACAGGAATGAATCATCCCGTGGCCGAAACGGCGGCGAAACGCCCATCGGCCCCCGGCGAGGGCGTTCCGTGCGCCTTCCGCGGCCGATGTAAGGGTTCTGTAACCATCGGCCGCCCGCGCCCCTCGCGCGGGGGCGCGGGCCCGTCGGCGTCCTACCCGGCCGCCTGCCCGGCGGCGCGCCGGCGCCGCCAGTCGCGGTGGACCAGGGAGCCGCCCGCTATCACCGACACCAGGACGCCCCCGCCGACCACCGCGTACGTGCCGAGCCGTTCGTTGCGCTCCTGGGTGGTCTCGCCGAGCTGGAGCTCGGCCGGGGTGGGCGGTTCGCCCTTGTCGATGCCCTCGCGCGCCACCGGCTTGTCGATCGGCTTGTCGTCCTCGGTGAGGGCGCGGACGGGGTCGATGACGCCCCAGCCCACGTGGCGGTCGTGCCCGGGGACGGAGCGCTCCGCGGTCTGTTCGAGCTGGGCGGCGATCTGGTGCGGCTTCCAGTCCGGGTGCTCGGCCACCAGCAGCGCCGCGACGCCCGCGACGTACGGGGCCGAGAAGCTGGTGCCGTTGTCCGCGCAGTGGCCGCCCTTGGGCACCGTGGAGATCATGTCGACGCCCGGCGCGGCGATGTCCACGAACTCGCCGGACTGGGAGAAGGGGGCGCGCTCGTTGTTGCGGTCGGAGGAGGCGACGGCGATGACGCCCTCGTAGGAGGCCGGGTAGGTCTCCTTCACGTTGCCGCCCAGGCCGTCGTTGCCCGCCGAGGCCACGATGACGACCCCGGCGGCCACCGCCCTGTTGACGGCCTGTTCGAGCGCGGAGTTGGGCTCGAGGGGCTTCGCGGTGTCCTGCGAGATGTTGATGACGTGTGCGCCGGCCTCCACCGCGTAGTCGATGGAGGCGGCCAGGGTGGTCGTGTTGCCGCTGCCGTTCGCGTCGTTCTGCTGGATCGGGATGATGGTGGCCTCGGGCGCCAGACCGACGAAGCCGGTGTTCCCGGCCGGGCGTGCCGCGATGATGCCCGCGACCTTGGTGCCGTGGCCGACGGTGTCGTCGGTGCCGTTCTCCGCGCCGCGTTCGGGGACGTTGCCGTACCGGTCCTTCTTGGGGTTCCTCGGGATGAGGTTCTTGCCGAGCCCGGTGTCGACGGCGTCCTTCAACTGCGGGTGGTCGTCGTCCACGCCGGTGTCGATGACCGCGACCTTGACCCCCTTGCCCCTGGTCTTCTCCCACAACTGGTCCAGGAGCACTCGCTTGAGCGCCCAGGGCCGGCCCTCGAAGGGCTTGGCGGGGAAGGTGCACTGTCCCGCGTCGGCCGCCGCCGGCGGTGCCCAGGCCAGGGACGGGGCGAACGCGGCGAGGGCCGACAGGCCGACCGCCACGGCCGTGGGGAGCGCCGTCCACCCGCGGCGCCTGTGGCGGAACGTGCTCGTGGTGCGCCGGGTTCCGGCGGTCCTGGCTGTCATGGCGTGTGTCTCCCCCGTGTCAGGAGCCCTGCGGCTGCTTGGCCGCGCTCGTGCTCAGTCGCGGTCCCGTCGGGAGGAAGCCCGACCAGGTGGCGGGCACCGGCACGGGCTGGGCGTCCTCGTAACCGAGCCGGATCTGCGCCTGGTTGCCCTCCTGCAGCGCCTGCTCCGGGTCCTTCTTCTTGCCGTCCGTGCCGATCTCGGACTCGTCCTGACCGCTGTCGGTGTTGGCCTGCACCGCGTAGCGCAGGCCCGTGTCGGTCACCAGGAAGACGCCGCCGGAGCCGGTGTCCTGGCCCTTGACCTGGCGGAAGAGCAGGCCCGAGCCGGGGGTGACGTACGCGTTGGTGGCGCCGTTGGGGAGGGTGGCGGGGTAGTTGTCGCCGGCCCAGGTGCTGAGTTCGGTGGTGCCCTTCTTCTCGTCCACGTCGCGCAGCACGTTGCACAGGGTGTCCCGGCCGCTGCCGGCCAGGTTGACCGTACGGGCCACCTCCTCGGGCCAGTTCAGGCTGCTCCCGTAGAAGGTGTCGCCGGGCTGGATGGCTCCGGCGTTGACGTTCCGCGCCTGTCCCTGCTGGCCGAGCCGGGTGGCCTGCGGGCTGTTCAGCAGGAGCTTGGCCATGAAGTCGGTGACCGGCCTGACCTGGCCCCTGAGCACCACGTAGTGCTGGAGGCCGGCGCCGGAGGACGCGCGCAGCACCATGCCGATCCGGTTGGCCTCGGCGTCCAGGTTGCCGGCGGCGCCGGCCGGCTGCCCGATCTGAGCGGAATCCAGGGTCGGGAACCGGATCTCGTCGCCCTGCTCGAAGGTCCGCAGCCAGTCCTCGGTGACGTCCTGGGGCTCGGTGTTGCCGACGACGAGGCGCAGCAGCGCCCCGTCGGCGGCGATCGGGTAGGCGGTGCCGTTCCGGTCGATGATGTGGAGCTTGTCGCCGGGGCCGCGCACGTACATCACCTCGCCGCCGCGCAGCCGGTTCCTCCCCTCGACCTTGCCCTCGTCGCGGTCGGCGAGGACGAAGACGGCCTTCTGCGCGCCGTCGTCGCCGGGCTGGGTGCACACGGCCCAGCGCTTCGCCTTCGTCGCCTCGCCCGCCTCGGGGAGCCGGTCCGGGGCGTAGGGGATGCCGAGGGTGGCGCCGTGCGGGATCCTGCCGCTGTCCAGGACCTTCTCGTCGACCTTGACGATGTCGAACTTCTTCGGGTCCAGGAGGAGTTTGGCGGAGGCCAGGTTGAGCACCGGGTGGAGCTGCTTCTTGCCCTTGGTCTCCAGGACGACGTAGCGGGTGGTGGACTTGCTGCCGATGATGACCTTCTCGCCGGGGTTGTCCCAGCCGTTGGGCGCCTTCGGCTTGAACATGCCCCAGGCTCCGAAGCCCGCCAGGACCACGACTCCGACGATCACTCCGGGGAGCACCGCCCGCAGCGGGCTGGGCGCACCCTCCTCGGTCCCGGTGGGCGAGGGTTGGAGGAATGCCGAGACCAGCCGCTTCTTCGCGAAGGTGTAGGCGTTGAGCTCGTCCCGCCGTGATGCCATGTCTTGATGCTTCTCCCCACTGGTCGGCCCGGTGTCCCCGGGTACCTGGGGCACCGCCACTGATGCCGATTGTCGGACCGGGCCCCTACTATGCCCGTTGGCGTCAGCCCTCCGCTGCTCCGGTAGGGTGATCGCCCGACCAACGCCCTTGAGAGTCAGGGCTATTACGGACACAAGGGGATCTTCAGGGGATGGGGACCGCCACGCGGGCCCGGACCACCACGTCCGCGCCCGACAACTCGGAGCCGGACGGCGCGCGCCCCGCGCCCACACGGTCACGCCCGGCGCGCACGGCCGCGCCGCGCACGGAGGCACGCCACCGCAGTCTGGGGCCGTTCCAACTGCGGCAGCTCGTTCTGGTGGAACTGGCCGCGGCGATCGTGGTGGGTGCCATGGCCGTCGACGGCGTCCTGGTGGTTCCGGCGGCGGTGGTCGCCGTCGCCCTGGTCCTGGTCGCGGTGGTGCGGCGGCGCGGCCGGCCGCTGCCGGAATGGCTGGGCACCGTCGTGGCGCTGCGCCGCCGCAGGCGGCAGGCCGCCGCCGAGGTCCTCCCCCCGGACCTCGATCCGGGGCTCGCCCCCGCCGTCGAGTGCGATCCCGCCCTGCACAGCCTGTCGTACACCGACCGGGACCGGCGCGGCATCGGGATGGTCGGGGACGGCACGTTCCTGACCGCCGTGCTGCGCGTCGAGCCGCGCCCCGCGGCCCTGCGCACCGGTCCCGCGGAGCGTCCGCTGCCGCTGCGGCTGCTGTCCGACGTGCTGGAGGTGGACGGCATCCGGCTGGAGTCGGTGCAGGCGGTGCAGTACACCCAGCCCGCGCCCGCGCCCCATCTCCCCGAGCAGTCGGTGGCCGCGACGAGCTACCGCCCGCTGCAGGCCACCTGCGGCGCCCCGGCCGTACGGCTGACCTGGATCGCGCTCAAGCTCGACCCCGAGCTGTGCCGGGAGGCGGTCCAGGCGCGCGGTGACGGTCTGGAGGGCGCGCAGCGGTGCCTGGTGCGGGCCGCGGACCAGTTGGCGAGCCGGCTGGCCGGGGCGGGGTTCCGGGCGACGCTCCTGTCGGAGCAGGAGCTGGTCACGGCGCTCGCGACGTCGGCCGGAGCCAGCCCGATGGCCACGGCACGGGCCGGACGGCCCGACTCCGCGCCCGCGCGGCGCACCGAGGAGAGGGCGCGCGCCTGGCGGTGCGACGACCGCTGGCACACCACGTACGGGGTGTCCCGCTGGCCCGAGGTGGGACCGGGTGCCGCCTCACTGCCGTCGCTGGTGGCGCAGTTGACGAACCTGCGCGCGCTGGCCACCACGTTCAGCCTGACCCTGAGCCGGGGCGAGAACCGTTCGGTGGCGTTGAGCGGTCACATACGGATCACCGCCCGCAGCGACGACGAACTGGTCGCCGCCCGGCACACGCTGGAGCGGCTGTCGCGCGAGCACCGGGTCGGGATCGTACGGCTGGACCGCGAGCAGGTGCCCGGAGTGCTGGCGACGCTGCCACTGGGAGGGACGCGCTGATGCCCGGTTCCGCGGATTCCGTACGCACCGCAGCACGGCCCCGCAGGGGTTTCGGGCTGCGCGGTCCACGGATGGCCCGTCAGGTGCTGTCCGTCGAGCACGTGGACGCGCTCGCCCTGCCGGTCGGCGACGACGGCGTGGTGGCCGGTGTGGACGTCCAGGACCGTCCGGCGGTCCTCGGGCTGCACCATCCGGTCCCGTACGACGTGGTGCTGGTCGGCGGTCTGTGGACGGCCCAGGTGCTGGCGCTGCGCGCGGCCGGCACGGGCGCACGGGTGGCCGTCGAGACCGGCCGACCGCAGGTGTGGACGGGTCTGGCCCGGGCCGCGGGCGGCGACCAGCAGTGCATGACGCTGCACGAGGTCGGCCGGGTGCCGCCGATGGGCGCGACGGCCGTCTCGCCGGTGGTGGTGATCCGGGACTGCGGGATGAAGCCGCCGCGCGGCCGGGTCTCCTCGGGGCCCTGGCAGTCGGTGCTGACCCTGCTGCCGTATCTGAGCCCGGTGGCTCCCCGGCTGCTCCGGGGCGCCTCGCTCGCGGGCATACAGCAGGTCTCCCCGGAGGAGGCGCAACAGGTCGGCCGCATCCTGTCCCTGACGCGGCAGGAGGTCGAGGCGCTGTCCACCCTCGCCGACGGCGTGACGCTGTGGTGTGCGGGGCGGGAACGGCAGTTCGTGCTGACCCGGCCCACCGACGCGGAGTTGGGGCTGCTGGGCGCTGCCCGCCGACTGGACTGACCCCGCGTCTCCTCCCGGTCCCTCTCCTCCGTCACCGGTCCGTTGTCCGAGTGGGACAGGACCGGCATGCCGTATCCGCGTCCGCGGCGATTAGGGTGGGCTGCGCGCGGCAGGACAGTTCGGGAGAAGCGGCCGGAGGCCCGTGGCGGCGGGGGAACCGGCGCCGGCGACGGACGGTCCGCGCGCCCCGACCGGGTGCTCGACCAGATCAGCAGGAGGCATTGTGAACAGCGACCGGGACGAGATCCGCGTCGACGGGATCGCACCCGGCGACGACCTGCCCGAGGAGGACGACACCGACGCCACGGGCGAGTTCACCATCGACTACACACCGCCTGCCTGGTACACGCGGAACGCCGATCCCGCCGCCCAGTCCCCGGTGGGCACCGGTGGGACGTCCGGCGGGGCCGACGCGGGCGCACCGCCCGCGTTCCCCGCTCCGGCGCCCGGCACCCCGGCCGGGGGCGGGCAGGACGGACAGGACGCCCGGGACGGGCAGGAGGAGCGGCCCGGCGCCGGGGACCTCGTCAGCGGTGCCACCATGCGCATCTCCGCCGCCGCACTGCGCCAGGAGATCGCCGAGCGCCGGGCGGCCAAGTCGCCGGAGGGCGGGGACGACCGGCCCGAGGCCGCGGACGGCGAGCCGTCCGGCGCCGCACCGTCCGGCGAGGAGGCCCCGCAGGCGCCTTCGGCTGCGGCCGGCGAAGAGCCCGGGAGTGCCGGGGAAGCCGCGGAGGAGCCCGCGGAAACACCCGAGGAGGAGTCCGGGGAGACCGGAGCGGCGGCCGGCGACGGCGAACCGCATGGTTCCGACCCGCAGCCGACAGCCGCGCAATCGCCGGCCCAGCCGCAACCGCCGGCCCAGCAGCCGTCGTGGCAGCCCGTGCCGGAGGGCGGTGCCCCGGCCGGACTGCCGCCGCTGCCGCCGCACTTCCGGCCCGCCACTCCCCCGGCCGGGGCACCGGCCCCGGCGGCGGGCTGGTCCGGTGCGCCGGAGCAGCCTCCGGCCGCACCCGCGCCCGCACCCGACCCGGCCGCGCCGCAGGGTGGTTACGGCTTCCCCCAGCCGCAGCCCGGACCGTCCCAGCCGATGCCCCCCGCACCGGCGCCCCAGGGCGGCTACGGCTTCCCCCAGCCCGGACCCCAACCGCCCGCCCAGCCCCAGCCCCCGAC
>NZ_DASQNP010000183.1:0-141427 GCF_035644915.1 Streptomyces sp. | reverse complement strand
CCGACGGGGCCGACGGGTCCGGGCTGCGCCGGGACCACGGCGGACACCCCGTCCCCGGGCGGGAGGCGGTCCCCCGGCGGGGGCAGCAGCGGGCTGCCGTTGCGCAGCAGCCACCGGCGGTAGGCGGTGCTGGCCCAGGCCGCCTCGGCGTAGGAGGCCAGCAGGTCGGCGTGGATGCCGTCGATCTCCGCCGCCGCGCGGCTGTCCGGGCGGCAGGCCAGCAGCAGCCGGACTCCCATCGGGTCGTCGCGCAACTGGCGGATGACCATGCCCTGGCGCGGCTGTGAGACGGGCTGGCACAGGCTCACCGCCTCGCCTCCGGCGATCAGCACCGCGGCGGTGGTGTTGTCGGACACGTGGATCATGCGCGGGCGCAGTCCGGCCGCCTCCAGGACGCGGCGCGTGGCGACCCACTCGTCGTCCGCCGTGAAGTCGACGATCCACTGGTCGCCGGAGAGGTCCGCGATGTCGACCACCCGGCGTCCGGCCTGCGGGTGGGTCGCGGGCAGGGCGATGAACTGCGGCTCCCGGGCGACCAGGACGTGCCGCTCCAAGCCCGTGGGGAACCGCAGCGGGAATCCCTCCAGTTCGTGGACGAAGGCCACGTCGAGCTGCCCGTCCGCGACCGCCTGGAGCAGCGAGTTGGCGGAGGCGTCGATGTGGATCGTGGCGTCGTCGCCGGGGTAGCGGGCGCGGAGCCTGCGCATCCAGCCCGCCACGGCCCGGCTGGCCGTGCTGCCGACCCTCAGCCGGGTCTCCCCCGCCAGGGCCGCCGCGTTCCTCGCCTCGCTCACCAGTGCCGCCATGTCCGCGACAATCGGACGGGCGCGGCACAGCACGGACTGCCCGAGGGCGGTCGGACGACTGCCGGTGCGCTCCCGGGTGAACAACCGTCCGCCGATGGTGTTCTCGATGCGCCGGAGCTGTGTGGTCAGGGAGGGCTGGGACATCCCCAGTCGCAGCGCGGCCTTGCGCATGCTGCCCGCGTCGGCGATGGCGCACAGCACGCGCAGATGCCTCACCTCGAGCTCCACGCCTGGAGGATAACGACGTGCCAACTACGCGCACCAGATGGCCAACCCCCATGGAAACGGCATGCCCGGCGCTCCCGGCGCGCACGGCCGGGCGGATCGTGACGGGGCGTCGGCACGCGGGGACGCCACGGGATGACACGGGGATGATGTCCCGTCGGCGAAGGGGTGATGCCTTAGTGCTATCACCATTTGACATCATCCCGGCGGTACGGAGGTCGAACAGAATTCTGGCCGTCCGAAGTTCTTCCGCAGAATCCGGCCGCTCCCTCAACTCTTTCCGGCGCCGGGTTCACGGACGGCAAGGAGTCCCCCCACATGAAGTCCTCCAGACTGGCCCTCTCCGTCACCCTCGGCCTCGGTCTCGCGATGAGCCTGGCCTCGGTGCCCGCGTCCGCGGCCCCGGCCCCGGTGGCCGACCGCCTCCCGGCCTCGATCGCGGCGTACTCCGGTTCCGCCGCCGACAAGACCAACACCAGGGCGTTCTTCGAGGCGGTGATGGAGTCGGCGCTGTCCAAGCAGCGCGTCACGGGCGCCCAGGCCGTCACCGTCGTCTACGACGCCAGCCGGGCCCCCACGTTCGCCACCCAGATAGCCCGCAGCGCGCAGATCTGGAACTCGTCCGTCAGCAACGTGCGGCTGGTGTCGGGCAGCAACGCCGACTTCCGCTACTACGAGGGCAACGACTCGCGCGGCTCCTACGCCAGCACCGACGGCCGCGGCAACGGCTACATCTTCCTGGACTACCGGCAGAACCAGGTCTACAACTCCACCCGCGTCACCTCGCACGAGACCGGCCACGTGCTCGGCCTGCCGGACCACTACTCCGGCCCGTGCAGCGAGCTGATGTCCGGCGGCGGTCCCGGCCCGTCCTGCACCAACGCCTACCCGAACGCCGCCGAGCGCAGCCGGGTCGACCAGTTGTGGGCGGGCGCCCTGAGCGCCCTCAAGAAGGAACTCTCCATCAAGTCCCGCTGATCGTCCGGGCGGCCTCGTCCACCCGGCAGCCCCCGGCACCCCCGCGTCGGCCCGGCATCGTCCCCCACGGATGCGGGGCCGACGGCCCGTTCCGCACCGGTCCGGCCCTTTCCGCCCGCGCCACGGGGAGTTGGCGCGCGCCGGGCGCCGGCGCGCGTCAGGGCCTGAGGATCAGCCGGACCGGATTGCCCTCCTTCTGCAGCAGCCGGTCCACCGCCTCCCGGGCCTCGGTCAGCGGCAGCACGCCGCTGACCGACTTCGAAAGCTCCAGCCGGTGCAGCCGCGCCAGCGAGACGAGCTGCCGGACGTGTACGCCGGTGGAGCCGTGGTGTCCGAGCACCTGCTGCCCGAGGCGGCTGAAGGCGGTGCCGTCGCCGATGGTCAGCGGCCCGTCCACGGGGCCGACCAGCACCAGCCTGCCGCCCCGGGCCAGGCAGGCCACCGCCTGCTCCCGTACGGCCGGGACACCCGCGAAGTCGAACGCGACGGCCAGTCCCGCACCGCCGGCCTCGGCCCGCACCCGGGCGGGCAGCTCGGGGTCGTCCGGCGGGAGGGCCGCGTCCGCACCGAAGGCCAGGGCCCGCTCGCGCGCCTCGGGCAGGGGGTCGACGGCGACGACGGGGGCCGCCCCGACGAGGCGCAGCAGTTGTACGGCGTGCGCGCCGAGGCCGCCCGCGCCCCAGACGCCGGCCGGCCGCGCGGGCTCGGCGCGGGCGGTGGTGGTGATGGCGGCCCAGGGGGTGGACACCGCGTCCGGGATGATCGCGGCCTGCTCGAAGGGCAGGTCGTCCGGCAGTTCCACCAGCGCGGACTCGCTCGCCACCGCGTACTCCGCCCAGCCGCCGTCACAGTCCACGCCCCGGGTCCGCACCGCGTCGCCGTGCTCCTCCCCGGTCTGGAGCAGGACGCGCTGCCCCGGCCGCCAGCAGGTCACGCCCCCGCCCGGTTCGGCGACGACGCCCGACACCTCGTGACCGAGGGTGACCGTGTACCCGGACAGGTACGGCGGGGTGAGGGTGCCGTCGACCAGATGCGCGTCCGACAGACAGACCCCCGCCGCCTCGACCTTCACCAGCACCTCGCCCGGCCCCGGCCGCGGAGTGGGCACGTCCTCCACGGCGAAGGCGCGGGTCCTCACGTCGAGCCGTCCAGCCAGCACGGTGATCACCTGGCTTCCGTGTGGGTTCCTGCGGTCTCCCCCGCCCGGCCGGGAGTACCCCGGCCGGGCGGGGGGAACGCGGGCCGGCCGCGGCTACCGCTCCTCCGCCCGGCCCTCCGGCGGGACCTCCTCGCCCGCGGGCACCGGGCCGGGGGCGGTCCCGTCGCCGAAGGGCCGGCCGCCCAGTTCCTCGCGGTGGTGCGGGGCCGACCAGCCGGACAGGTCCGGGCCGAGCGGCACGATCTGCGTCGGATTGATGTCGGTGTGGACCTGGTGGTAGTGCCGCTTGATGTGGTCGAAGTCGACGGTGTCGCCGAAGCCGGGGGTCTGGAACAGGTCGCGGGCGTAGGCCCACAGCACCGGGTCCTCGCTGAGCTTGTTGCGGTTGCACTTGAAGTGGCCGTGGTAGACCGCGTCGAAGCGGACCAGGGTGGTGAACAGCCGCACGTCGGCCTCGGTGATGGTGTCCCCGACCAGGTAGCGCCGGGTGGACAGGCGCTCCGACAGCCGGTCCAGGCGCTCGAACAGCCGGCGGTACGCCTGCTCGTAGGCCCGCTGGGACTTGGCGAAGCCGGCCCGGTAGACGCCGTTGTTGACGTCCCGGTGGACGGCGTCCATCACCTCGTGGATCTCGTCGCGCAGCGGCTCGGGGTACAGGTCCGGCGCTCCGGCGCGGTGCAGCGCGGTCCACTCGGTGCTGAAGTCCAGCGTGATGCGCTGGTAGTCGTTGGTGACGAGCCTGCCGCTGGGGACGTCGACGATCGCCGGGACGCTGATCCCGCCCCGGTAGCCGGGCTCGCGGGCGGCGTAGGCCTCGCCCAGGTAGGCGATGCCCAGCACCGGGTCCCGGCCGTCCGGGTCCAGGGTGAAGCGCCAGCTCCGCTCGTCCTGCAGGGGGTCGGTGACCGCCAGCGAGATCGCGTCCTCCAGGCCGAGCAGGCGCCGTACGATCAGCGCGCGGTTCGCCCAGGGGCAGGCCCGGCTGACCACCAGCCGGTACCGTCCCGCCTCGACCGGCCAGCCGTCCGCGCCGTCGGCCGTGATGCGGTCGGTGAAGTGGCTGGGCGACCGCTCGTACTCGGCGGTGGTGCTGCCGGGGTTCCCTGCGGTGGTGGTCATGTCGCGGTTCTCCCGTCCGGGTGCAGGCCGTGGGACCGGACGTCTACCCGGTCCCACGGCCCGGCATCCGCTCCGGCGCCGGGCGCCGGGCTACCGCAGCCCGAGGGAGGCCAACTGCTCCCGGAAGGGCGTGACGGGTTCCCCGTCCGGGCGCCCGGCGGACGCGGGCCGGGCCCGCACCAGGTCCGCCAGTTCCTCCGCCGCCCGCTCGATCCGCCCGGACAGCTCGTCGTGGCGGGCGTCCCCGGCGCCCCAGTCCTCGGTGGCGGCGTAGACGGCGGTGGGCACCACGACCGCCCGCAGGTGGGCGAACATCGGGCGCAGGGCGTGCTCCAGGGCCAGGGAGTGGCGCGGTGTGCCGCCGGTCGCGGCGACGGCCACGGGCTTCCCGCGCAGGGCGGTGTTGTCCAGTACGTCGAAGAAGGACTTGAACAGCCCGCTGTAGGAGGCGTTGAAGATCGGTGTGACCGCGATCAGGCCGTCGGCCTCCGCCACCGCCCCGGTCGCCTCCCGCAGGGCGGGGCCGGGGAAACCGGTGACCATGGTGTGGGCGATGCCGGTGGCCAGGTCGCGCAGCTCGATCACCCGTGCCTCGACCGGGCGCTCGCCGTCCGCCAGATGCCGCTCGACCGCGTCCGCCAGCCGGTCGGCCAGCAGGCGCGTGGAGGACGGCCGGCCGAGTCCGGCCGAGACGGCCACGATGCGGATGGGTTCCATGTTCCTCTCCTGCGTGTGGTCCCGCGGTGTCCGGCGGGGTGGGCGGACGGGCGCGTGGGGCGCCCCGGACGGGCCGCGGGCCGTCAGGCCGCGGCGGCCCCGGCGTCGCGGCGGGCGACCAGGGCCCGGTGGGTCGGGCCGTCCGGGACGGTGTCCGGGCGGCCGGACGCGAACTCCTCGCGGAGCACGGGCACGACCTCCTCGCCGAGCATGTCGAGCTGCTCCAGCACGGTCTTCAGCGGCAGGCCGGCGTGGTCCATCAGGAAGAGCTGGCGCTGGTAGTCGCCGAAGTACTCACGGAAGGCCAGGGTCCGCTCGATGACCTGCTGCGGACTGCCCACCGTGAGCGGGGTCTGCTCGGTGAACTCCTCCAGCGAGGGTCCGTGGCCGTAGACGGGCGCGTTGTCGAAGTACGGCCGGAACTCGCGCACCGCGTCCTGGGAGTTCCGCCGCATGAACACCTGGCCGCCGAGTCCGACGATCGCCTGCTCGGGGGTGCCGTGGCCGTAGTGGGCGTAGCGCTCCCGGTACAGGTCGACCAGGCGCTGGAAGTGCTCCTTGGGCCAGAAGATGTTGTTGGCGAAGAACCCGTCGCCGTAGTAGGCGGCCTGCTCGGCGATCTCCGGGCTGCGGATGGAGCCGTGCCAGACGAACGGCGGGACGCCGTCCAGCGGCCGGGGGGTGGAGGTGAACCCCTGCAGCGGGGTGCGGAAGCGGCCCTGCCAGTCCACCACGTCCTCGCGCCACAGCTTGTGCAGCAGCGCGTAGTTCTCGATGGCCAGCGGGATGCCGTCGCGGATGTCCTTGCCGAACCACGGGTAGACCGGGCCGGTGTTGCCGCGGCCCGTCATCAGGTCCACCCGGCCGTCGGCCAGGTGCTGGAGCATCGCGAAGTCCTCCGCGATCTTCACCGGGTCGTTGGTGGTGATCAGCGTGGTGGAGGTGGACAGGATGAGCCGTTCGGTGCGGGCGGCGATCCATCCCAGCATGGTCGTCGGCGAGGACGGCACGAAGGGCGGGTTGTGGTGCTCGCCGGTGGCGAAGACGTCGAGACCGACCTCCTCCGCCTTGAGCGCGATGGTGACCATCGCCTTGATCCGCTCGTGCTCGGTGGGTGTCCGGCCCGTGGTGGGATCGGGGGTGACGTCACCCACGGTGAAGATCCCGAACTGCACTGCGCTCACTGGGCTCACATCCGAACTAGTTGATTATTCAATTACCCCGTCGAACGCCCCGCCGCTCACCCCTATTCCCCTCCCCCGGACCGCCGCACGGCGGGGTGCCGGATTCCCCGCACCCGGAGGGCATGGGCACCGGAGGCGGGGGAACCGCGTAGCACGGTATCCGCATATCGGGCTTTTGACGCATCCGGGCCGACGGAGGAGCACGGTGGCCGGACGCCGGACGCCCGTACGGGACGGAGAGTGAGGCAGCCATGTTCAAGCGCCACCGGAAGGAACGGGAGAAGCGGCTCGAAGAGGTCGCCAAGGAGCACGTCCGCCACCTGTCCGGGGAGACCGCGGCGGGCCGGACCGACCCGGCCACCACCGACCGCTCCAGGCGGCGGAAGACCTCGCCGGAGGAGGACGCCTCCCAGGGCCGGACGGCCGCTCCCGGCGGCTCCGACACCGAGGACCGCCACGACGGGACCTGACGCGCGGCGGACCACGGGCCCCCGCCGGCACGGCGACCGACGCCGGGGCGGCGGGGCCCGTGGTCCGTCCGGAAACCGGGGAGCCCCACGGTGCGGACGGCACCCGGCACCGGCGGGCACGGCACCGGGCACGGCCTCAGTGGAGGACCTTCAGCCCCACGACACCGGCGATGATCAGCAGCAGGCACACCATGCGCCCGGCGGTCACGGGTTCGCCGAGCACGGCCATCCCGTACAGGGCCGTGCCGACGGCGCCGATGCCCACCCACACCGCGTATCCGGTGCCGATGGGGATGCCCCGCAGGGCGTAGGCGAGACCGCCCATGCTCAAGGTGATGGCGACGAGGAACAGGACGCTGGGCCACAGGCGGGTGAAGCCCCGCGAGGCGGACAGGGCGGCGGCCCACACCGCCTCCAGGATTCCCGAGACGACCAGCACGACCCATGCCATGGGCGCGACCTCCGCGGTGTCGAGGATGCGTGACCACGTATGACTGCGCCGTCTTGTCCTGCCGGGTACGACGCGCTCGTCCGGGGCGCCGGGAGCACCGCGGCCACCGTAACACCCAGGCCGACGCCCGGGTCCGCCGCCCATGTCCGCGCGGTTCCGGGGCACGCGTGGAGACGGAAAGGGCGCGCGGGCACCCGGCGCGGCATCCCCCGCGCGCCGGTGAGCCGGCGGTGCACACCGCCCGGAGGAACCACCGTGGGAGGCCCGTCCATGCGCTACTACGCCGACCTGCACGTGCATTCCCGGTACAGCAGGGCCTGCAGCCGCAACAGCGACCTGCCGCGGCTGGCCTGGTGGGCCCGGCGCAAGGGGATCACCGTGCTGGGCACCGGCGACTTCACCCACCCTAAGTGGGCGCGGCAACTGCGCGAGGCACTGGTGCCGGCGGAGCCGGGCCTGTTCCGGCTGCGGGACGAGATCGACCGCGAGGTGCTGCGGACCCTGCCGCCCACCTGCCGCGGCCCCCTGCGGTTCACGCTCCAGGTGGAGGTCTCCACCACCTACGCGCGCGGCGGCCGGGGCCGCAGGATCCACCACCTGTGCCACGTGCCCGACTTCGACGCGGCCGGGGAACTCACCCGCCGCCTGTCCCGGTTCGGCGACCTCGCCTCGGACGGGCGGCCCGCCCTGGCCATGGACGCCCGTGACCTGCTGGAGGCCACCCTGTCCGCCGGGGAGGGCTCCTACCTGGTCCCGGCCCACGCCTGGACCCCCTGGTTCGGCGTCCTCGGCTCGAAGTCCGGCTTCGACGGCGTGGCGGAGTGCTACGGCGACCTCGCCGACCACGTCTTCGCGCTGGAGACGGGCCTCTCCTCGGACCCGGAGATGAACTGGCGGGTGTCCTCCCTGGACCGCTTCCGGCTGGTCAGCCACTCCGACGCGCACTCGCCGCCCATCCTGGGCCGCAACGCCACCGTGTTCGACACCGAGCTGGACTACTTCGCGATCCGCCGCGCCCTCATGACCGGCGAGGGGTACGCCGGCACCGTGGACCTGTATCCCGAGGAGGGCAAGTACCACCTCGACGGGCACCGCGGGTGCGGCGTACGGCTGGAGCCGGCCGAGACCAGGGCGCACCAGGGGAAGTGCCCGGTGTGCGGCAGGCGCCTGACGGTCGGCGTGCTCCACCGGGTCGAGGAACTGGCCGACCACCCCGCCGGGCGGCGGCCGTCCACCGCCGGCGAGGCGCTGAAGATCGTCCCGCTGCCGGAGATCGCGGCCGAGGTCCTCGGGGTCGGGCCGAAGACCAAGACCGTGGAGCGCGCCGTCGACGCCCTGACCGCCGCGCTGGGTCCGGAGCTGCCCCTGCTGCTCGACGTGCCCCCGCGGCAGGTGCGCGAGGCCGGCGAGCCGGAGACGGCCGAGGCGATCGAGCGGCTGCGCGCCCACCGGGTGCGGCGCGACCCGGGCTACGACGGGGTGTTCGGGACGGTCTCCCTGTTCGGGGACGGCGGGCCCGCCCCGGCGGACGGCCGGGCCGGGCGGTCCGGGCGGTCCGGCCGGACCGCGGCTTCGCGGATTCCCGGTCAGCAGGAGTTTCAGTAGGTCACGGTGATGCGCCGCCCGGGCCCGTCGACGCGCACCGGGCCGCCGTAGGGGATCACCAGTTGCGGGTCGGTGTGCCCGAGGTCGACGTCGAAGACGGCCATCGTGTCGGGTGCGTACGCCTCCAGCACGCGCAGCACCGCCTCGCGCTGCTCCCGCGCGTAGCGCTCGCCCTCCTCGGCGGTGGTGCGGCGGTCGATGGACCAGGTCTTGGGGCGGCCCATGAGCAGGGCCGGGAAGCGCCGCAGCAACCCGCGCTCGCCCATGCTGCGCAGGACGCGGAAGACCTCCTCGGCGCACGGCATCTCCTCGGAGGTCTCCAGGAAGAGCACGCAGCCGTCGTACGCCGACTCGTCGGGCTGGATCTCGCGGTCCGCCATCAGCAGTGAGGAGAGGACCTCCAGGCAGCCGCCCCAGCCGCGCCCCTCCACGACCCTCTCGGGCCCGTGCCAGGTCCAGCCCCGGCCCGGCCGGGTCTCCGGCTCGGTCTCGAAGGCGGCCGGATCCGTCCAGTCGCAGTCGGTGTCGCGGAAGCGCTCGGCCGGGCGCAGCTCGTACGGGCCGGAGGTGAACAGCGCGGCCCGCAGCGACTCGGCGGTGAGCGGGTGCACCGCGCCGGGGCGGCCCAGCTCGGTCATCACGCTCGCCCCGTGGTAGCCGACGACACCGGTGTTCCACAGGTGCACCAGCAGGTTGGTGTTGTCGCTGAAGCCGAAGAACGGCTTGGGGTTCGCCCGGATCAGCTCCCGGTCCAGCAGCGGCAGGACGGTGATCTGGTCGTCGCCGCCGATGCTGGCCATCACGGCCCTGATCGTGGGGTCGGCGAAGGCCGCGTGGATGTCCTCCGCCCGTTCCCGCGCGGTGGCGTCCATCGTGCGCGTGGTCGGGTACTCCACCGGCACCAGGCCGAAGTCCCGCTCCAACCGGGCGAGCCCGAGTTCGTACGGGACGGGGAAGAGCTCCGGCAGGCCGGAGGAGGGCGAGAGCACGGCGATCCGGTCGCCCGGACGCGGCTTCGGGGGGTGGGAGGGCGTCGGCATGCCCGCCACCCTAGGGGCGGCGCTCCGCGCGTTCACCCGGTTTCCGAACCGGCCGGGAGGCCGGCCGGCCCGTGCCGTCCCGCGGCGGGCGGCGCGCACCGGGCGGCGTAGGCGGCGAGGTGGCGTTCCGCGAAGTCCCCGGCGCTCCAGTCCCCGGGGAGCACGCCCCCGCCGGTCCAGACGTAGGCCCAGCAGTGCCGCCCGTCGGTCAGGGACAGACGCCGCCGCTCGTACTCCTCGCCCTCGAAGGCGTCGAGGACGCGCCACTCGCCGGGTGTCAGGTCCGTGAGGAGCAGGCCCGTCGCCGTCCCCCCGGCGGGGACGAGGCCGGGATAGGGGCGTCCTTCGAGCGCCGCGGCGCGCCACCCCGCGACGCCGGCCGGGGTACGGGCGGGCACCCGGCCCAGCAGCGCGCGCAGCACCTCGGGGAACCGCAGCGTCCCGTACGCGAACAGCGGGTCCGGGGCCGCGGCGAGGGGGTCCCGGTGCCCGGCGTCCACCGGGGTCGGGGCCTGGTCGGCGGGGCGGCGGAGCACGTGGTTCCTCCTGGAGTCCGGGATGCGGTCCGGGATGCGTCCGGGCGGCCGGGACGTGGTGGGGGCGTGGTGTGGGTGCGTGCCTGGCGGGGCCGGCGGCGGGGAGGGGCGTCGTACCGCCGGCAGGGGTCCGGTGCGCGTCCGGCCCGTCCCATGATGGCGCACCTCCGGCCGGCCCGGTACGGGCCGCCGCCCTCCCGGATGCGCCGCGCATACCGCCGCCGCCGGCGGGTACCTCCGGCCGGGCACGGACGTCCGCAGTGCGGGAGGTAGTGATGCTCCCCGAGACAGCCCGGATCGCCACCGACTCGGGAGCCGTCCTGACCGGAGACCTCGCCGTGCCCGACCGGGCCCGCGGCGTCGTGGCGTTCGCCCACGGCAGCGGCAGCTCCCGGCACAGCCCGCGCAACCGCGCGGTGGCCGGTGTCCTGCGGGAGGCGGGTCTGGGCACGCTGCTGTTCGACCTGCTCACCGAGGACGAGGAGCGCACCGACCGGGTCACCGCCGAGCACCGCTTCGACGTCCCCCTGCTCGGCCGGCGCCTGGTGGCGGCCGTCGACTGGCTGGTCGGCCACCCGTCCGCCGCCGGGCTGCCGGTGGGCCTCTTCGGTGCCAGCACGGGGGCCGCGGCGGCCCTGGTGGCGGCGGCCGAACGGCCCGGGGAGGTGCGGGCCGTGGTCTCCCGCGGCGGCCGGCCGGACCTCGCGGGCGACGCCCTGGACCGGGTCGGCGCCCCCGTCCTGCTGATCGTCGGCGGCGAGGACCGGGAGGTCCTGCGGCTGAACGAGCGGGCCGCCGCCCGGCTGTCCGCCCCGTGCACGGTGCACGTGGTGCCCGGCGCCACCCATCTGTTCGAAGAGCCCGGAGCCCTGGACCAGGTCGCCGCCGCGGCCCGCGACTGGTTCGCCCGCATGTCCCGCCGGGAGGCGTCCTGGTGACGGCGGCCCGGTGACGGCGTTCCGCCGCGGCCTCGAAGGGTTCGGAGGAACCGGGGCCGGGGCGAAGGGAGAGAAGAGAGACCATGCGCTACCACGACCGCAGGCAGGCGGGCCGCAGGCTCGCCGAGCCGCTGCGCGACCTCCAGCTCGGCGGCGAGCTGGAGCGTCCGCTGGTCCTGGCGCTTCCCCGCGGCGGCGTTCCCGTGGGCGCCGAGATCGCCCGCGTGCTGCACGCCCCGCTGGACGTGCTGGTCGCCCGCAAGATCGGCGCTCCGTTCAATCCCGAGCTGGGGGTCGGCGCCCTCGCGGGCGAGGGCCCCCCGCTCTTCGACGGGCGGTCGCTGGCCGTGCTCGGCCTGACCGCCGAGGAACTCGCCCCCCGGGTCGAGCGGGAGCGGGCGGAGCTGCGCCGCCGCGAGGAGCTGTACCGCGGCGGCCGTCCGGCCCCCGGGGTCCGGGACCGGTCGGTGGTCGTCGTCGACGACGGGCTGGCCACCGGCGTCACCGCGCGCGCCGCGCTGCGCGCGGTCCGCGCGCTCGGCCCGGCCCGCCTGGTCCTGGCCGTCCCGGTGTCCTCCCCCCAGGCCGCGGCGGCGCTGGAGCGCGAGGTCGACCGCCTGGTGTGCCCGTACCGGCCGGCGGCCTTCCAGGGGGTCGGGCAGTGGTACGAGGACTTCTCCCAGGTGGGGGACGACGAGGTGGTCGCCACCCTGCGCGCCTCCGCCGCCGCGCGGTGAGGCGCGGCGGCGGAGGCGCGGCGGGGAGCGGTGGACGCCCGCGGTCAGCCGTCGGCGTCCAGGCCCAGGTCGGGACCGAAGGACTCGTAGTGGATGCGGGACGCCGGGACGCCGCGCTCCAGCAGTCGGCCCCGCACCGAGCGCATGAACGGCGGCGGCCCGCACAGGTAGGCGCGGACGCCGTCGGGGAGGTCGACGCCCGACAGGTCGACCAGCCCGGTGCGCTCGGCGGGCCAGGGCCCCTCGGGCTGCTCGTACCACACGTGGGTGGTCACGTCCGGCAGCTTGGCGGTGAGGAGTTCGAGCTGCTCCCGGAAGGCGTGGGTGGACTCGCGGCGGTCGCCGTGCACCACGATCACCGGACGCGGCGCACCGGTGGCGGCCAGGTGGGACAGCATGCCGATCATCGGGGTGCAGCCGATGCCCGCCGAGGCCAGCAGTACGGGCCCGTCGCCGTCGTCCAGGACCACGTCGCCGAAGGGCGCGCCGACGGTGAGCACGTCCCCCTCGCGGACGTGCTCGTGCAGCCAGGTGGAGACCTCGCCGGCCGGGTCGCCGGAGGCCCGCTTGACGGAGATCCAGCGGTCGGTGCCGCCGGGGGCGCACGCCAGGCTGTACTGGCGGATCTGCCGGGCTCCGTCCGGCAGGGTGACCCGTACGGAGACGTATTGTCCCGGCCGGAACGGCGGCAGGGGGCCGCCGTCGGCGGGGCGCAGCACGAAGGTCGCCACCTCGGCGGTCTCCTCCATCCGGCCCACCACCCGCCAGGGGCGCCAGACGTCCCCGTCGTCGAGGCCGGCACGGGCGTACAGCCGCGCCTCCATGGCGATCAGGGCCCCGGCCATCAGCCAGTACACCTCGTCCCAGGCGGTGACGGCCTCCTCGTCCAGGGCGTCGCCCAGGACCTCGGCCATGGCCTCGAACAAGTACCGGCGCACGATCGTGTACTGCTCGGCGGTGATGCCCAGGGACGCGTGCTTGTGGGCGATGCGGGCCAGCATCCGGTCGGGGCGCTCGTCGGGGTGCTCCAGCAGCAGGGCGGCGAAGGCGGCGATCGATCCCGCCAGCGCCCGGCTCTGGGCGCCGTTGGCCTGGTTGCCCCGGTTGAACAGGTCGCGCAGCAGCTCGGGGTGGGCGGCGAACATCTTCCGGTAGAAGAGCGGGGTGATGTCGGCGATGGCGGCGCCGACGGCCGGGAGGGTGGCTCGCACCACGGCGGTGGACTTCTCGGACAGCATCACTGCCTCCATAATCTGCATCTCACATGCGAATTTTCGGACGCACAGGGGCCGTCCCGGGGCATCCCCGGTGTCCTGCGGGCGGGGTCCTGCGAGCGGTGCCCTACGGATCGGCCGGCGGCCGGGAGCGGGGTCCGCCCGGCGGGCGCCGGTCCGCGGGCGGCGGCCCGGCGAGCAGCCGGACCAGCGCGGGCCGGGGAGGCTCGCCGACCAGGTCCCGGACGGTCAGCGGGTCGAGGGAGGCGTAGAACGCCTCCTGCGCGTCGCGCAGCGCGGCCCGCAGCCGGCACGCGCCGCGCAGCGGGCACGGCGTGGACGGGTCCTCGCAGCCCACCACGTCACCGTCGCCCTCCAGCCGGCGGACCAGCCAGCCGATCGAGGCACCGCGGCCGCGGGAGGTGAGTTCCAGTCCGCCGCCCCGTCCGCGCCGCGCCTCCAGCACCCCCAGGTGCTGCAGGCGGCTCACCACCTTGGACACGTGCGTGTACGGCGCGGCCACGGACTCCGCCACCTGCCGGGAGGTGGGCGTCTCCGCGCCGTCCGCGACCGCCAGGCGCATCACGACGCGCAGCGCCAGGTCGGTGAACTTCGTCAGCCGCATGCCGGGACCGTATCAATTGGCATCTGGGATGCGAATTTCGGGGGCGCGGGAACGTCCGGTCCCGGCCACGCGCAGCCGGGTGGGCGCCTCCCCGCCGGGGGCCGGGAGGCACGGCCCGCACCGGCCGGGGGTGATGGAGCCCAGCACGCTGGCGTGGCGCGCGCCGGTGCAGGACGGGACCGTGCCGGGCAGGCCATGGACCGTCAGGAAGCCCAGGAGCGCGAAGGCGAGGGCCTCCTTGGCGCCGGAGGGCAGGCCGAGGTCGTCGGACGTGCGCACCGGGACGCCGTCCAGCGCCCGGCCGAGCGCGGCCATCAGGGCGGGGTTGCGGGTGCCGCCGCCCGAGGCGATCACCTCGGTGCCCCCTTCGGCGCGGACGGCGTCGGCGACCGTCCGCGCCGTCAGCTCGGTGAGCGTGGCCAGGACGTCCTCGGCGGCCAGGTGGCCGAAGCCGGCCAGCGCGGCCCGCAGATAGGCCGGGTTGAACAGCTCCCTGCCCGTGGTCCGGGGAGCGGGCAGGGCGTAGTACGGCTCGGCCAGCAGCCGCTCCAGCAGCGGCGCGTGGACGGTGCCCGCGGCGGCCAGGGCTCCGTCGGTGTCGCGGTCCGCGCGGCCGCCGGTCAGCTCCCGGACCGCCTCGTCGAGCAGGACGTTGGCGGGCCCGGTGTCGTACGCCCGCGGGCCGCGCGCCCCGGACACCACCGTGATGTTGGCGATGCCGCCCAGGTTCAGGGCGACGGGGACCCCGGGCCGGTCGCGCAGCCACATCACGTCCAGGGTGCTCACCAGCGGCGCCCCCTGCCCGCCGGCCGCGACGTCGCGCGGGCGGAGGTCGGAGACGACGATGCGGCCGGTGCGCTCGGCGATCCAGGCGGGCCGGCCGAGCTGGAGGGTGCCGCGGACCCGGCCGCCCTCCGTCCAGTGGTAGCAGGTCTGCCCGTGCGAGACGACCAACTCGGCCCGCCCGTCGCACAGTTCGCGGTCGGCGCGGGCCGCGGCCGCCGCGAGGGCCTGCCCGAGGAGGGTGTCGAGGCGGCACACGTCGGCCATGGTGGTGGCCGACGGCGGCAGCGCGGCGAGCAGGTCCCGGCGCAGCCCGTCGGGGAAGGCGTGGTCGAGGGCGCCGAGCGGGGCCAGGACGACGGTGTCCCCCTCGATCGCCAGATCGGCCGCCGCCGCGTCGATCGCGTCACAGGACGTGCCCGACATCAGCCCGATCACCCTCATCCGCTCTCCCCCTCCGGGCCGTCAACTCCGCCCACCGGTCCCGTCCGTCAGTCCCGCAGCGCGCGCCGGTGGTCGTCGCCGCGCAGGGCGAGCAGCGCCGGCAGGCCGACGGCGCAGACGGCCACCACGTAGTACGCGGGGATGTCGGCGTCCCCGGTCCGTTTGATCAGCTCGGTGACGACCAGTCCGGCCGAGCCGGAGAACACGGCGTTGGACAGCGCGTACGCCAGGCCGAGGCCGGTGTAGCGGACCGTGGTCGGGAACATCTCCGCGAGCATCGCCGGTCCGGGCCCGGCCAGCAGCCCCACCGCCGCGCCGGCGCCGAACACCGCCGCCGACTTGGCCGCCGCCGAGGCGTCCGGGTCCTGGAGGAGGTTCAGCAGGGGCAGGGCGAGCAGGACCAGCAGGACCGTTCCGGTGACCATCACCGCCCGCCGTCCGATCCGGTCGCTGAGTGCTCCGGCGGGCAGGATGGCCAGCGCGAAGCCCGCGTTGGCCACGACCGTGGCGACCAGTGCCTGCCGGAAGGACGCCCCCAGGGTGGTCTGGAGGTAGGACGGCATCACGACGAGGAAGGTGTACCCGGCCGCGGACCAGCCCATCAGGCGGCCGATCCCCAGCGCGACGGCCCGGCCCGTCGCGGCGGCCGACGGCGGCGCGGTCGCGGGGGCGGTCTCCGGCGCGGGCGCGCCTCCCCCTTCCCCGGTGCCCGTCCCCCGGTGCGTCCCCCGGGCCGAACGCCGGAAGGAAGGCGTCTCCTCCAGGCGCAGCCGCAGCCACAGGGCGACCAGCCCCAGGGGCACCGCCAGCAGGAACGGCAGCCGCCAGCCCCACCGGTGGAGGTCGTCCTCGCTCAGCACCGTGGCCAGCAGCGCGGCCAGGCCGGCGCCGGCGAGCAGGCCCAGCGCCACCGTGAACGACTGCCACGCCCCGTACAGCCCGCGCCGCCCGGGCGGCGCGAACTCCGTCATCACCGACACCGCGCCGCCGAACTCGCCGCCCGCCGACAGCCCCTGCACCACGCGGACGAGGGTGAGCAGCCACGGCGCGGCGGCGCCCACCGCGGCGTACGTGGGCAGCAGGCCGATCGCCGCCGTGGCGGCGGTCATCAGCAGGACGACGAGGATCAGCGTGGGACGGCGGCCGATCCGGTCCCCCACCCGGCCGAAGAGGGCGGCTCCCACCGGGCGGAAGAAGAACGCCAGGGCGAAGGAGGCGTAGGTCTTCACCAGGGCCTCGAGGTCGCCCGCACCCTCGGGGGTGAAGAAGTTGGCGGCGATGACGGTGGCGAAGTAGCCGTAGACCCCGAACTCGTACCACTCGATGAGGTTGCCGACCGATCCGGCCACCAGCGCGCGGCGCGCGGCGTACGGTGTGCCGTCCCCGGTCCGGGCCTGCGCGGTTGCCGTCATCGTCCGTCCCTCCGGTCGCCGTCGCCCCTCCCGCCATGCCCTTCATGCCCCGCCGGGCGGGAGGGAATGTCCGGACCCCGGTTTGGATTGTCGGGGGCATGCCATAGCGGCCGGAAGCCCTTCCTCCCGGCTTCCTCCCCGGCGCGTGAGCCGGGCGGGTGGTTGCGGTGCGCCGGTCGGAGACCGGCCGCCGCGTCGCGGGAGCCGCCGCCGGGCGCCCGCCCCATCCTTGCGGCTGACCGAACCAGCGGAGGAGGAACGTTTCATGAGCGTGTGCGAGGTGTGCGGCAACGACTACGAGATGGCGTTCGAGGTGCATGCGGCGGGCGCCGTCCACGTCTTCGACAGCCTGGAGTGCGCGGCCCAGCGGATGGCTCCCATCTGCGAGAACTGCGAGTGCCGCATCCTGGGCCACGGTCTGCAGTCGTCCGACGGGCGGTTCTTCTGCTGTGCCCACTGCGCGCGCGTGCAGGGCTACCGGGAACTGGTCGACCACGGCTGAGCGGCCGCCGCCCCGCGCCCCGGACGGGCCGCCCCCGAAAGCCCGGGCCCGTCCGGGGCGCGGGAACACGCGGCGGTGTGCGACCATCTCAGCCGGCCTCGCCGAGTCCCGCGGGGCGGGAAGGGGTGACGCGTGGACGCCGTGGAGATCGTGGACGCCGTGAGGGCCGTGGTGGACGCCGGGCCGGGGGTGACCGGGGCATGAGGCTCACCGTGCTGGGCGGCGGCGGGTTCCGGGTTCCGCTGGTGCACCGGGCGCTGCTCGACGACGCGGGGGAATCCCCTTCCCGGGACGGGGCCCGCTGCACCGAACTCGTCCTGTACGACACCGACCGCGCCCGGCTGGACGCGATCGGCGCGGTCCTCGCCCACCAGCGGGAACACCACACCGGCCCGGCCCCCGCCGTCCGGGCCACCACCGACCTCGACGACGCGCTGCGCGGTGCCGACTTCGTCTTCTCCGCGATCCGGGTCGGCGGCCTTCCCGGCCGCGTCCGCGACGAGCGGATCCCGCTCGCCGAGGGCCTGCTGGGGCAGGAGACGGTGGGCGCGGGCGGGGTGCTGTACGGCCTGCGCACCCTGCCGGTGGCCGTACGGATCGCCGAGCGGGTCGCCGCCCTCGCCCCGGACGCCTGGGTGATCAACTTCACCAACCCCGCGGGCATGGTGACCGAGGCGATGGACCGGGTCCTCCGGGAGCGCGGCCTGGCCGGCCGCGTCATCGGCATCTGCGACTCCCCGGTCGGGCTGTGCCGCCGCGCGGCGCGCGCCCTGGGCGCCGACCCGGACCGCGCCGGATACGACTACGTGGGCCTGAACCACCTGGGCTGGCTGCGCCGCCTGACCGTGGACGGCCGCGACCGGCTGCCCGAGCTGCTGGCCGACACCGCCGCGCTCGAATCCTTCGAGGAGGGCAGGCTGTTCGGCGCCGACTGGCTGCGGGCGCTGGGCGCGCTGCCCAACGAGTACCTGCACTACTACTACTTCCACCGGGAGGCCCTCGCCTCCGTCCGCTCCGCCGCGGCCACCCGCGGCGAGTTCCTCCTCGGCCAGCAGTCCCGCTTCTACCAGCGGGCGCGGCCGGACGACCCGGCCCGGGCGTACGAGGAGTGGGAGCGCACCCGCCGCGAGCGCGAGGAGACCTACCTGGCGGAGAACCGCGAGGCCACCGGCGGGTGGGAGCGCGACGGCTGCGACCTGGACGGCGGCGGCTACGACCGGGTCGCGCTGGCCCTGATGCGGGCGGTCGCCCGGGGCGAGCGCACCACCTTGATCCTCAACGTCCCCGGCCGCGGCGCCGTGCCCGGGCTCGACGACGACGCGGTGGTCGAGGTGCCGTGCCTGGTCGACGCCACCGGCGCCCGTCCGCTGGCGACCGGTCCCGTCGCCCCGGACCAGCTCGGGCTGATGCTGTCGGTCAAGGCCGTCGAGCGGTCCGCCATCGAGGCGGCGCACAGCGGCTCGCGCCGCGCGGCGCTGCGCGCCCTGGCCCTGCACCCGCTGGTGGACTCGGTGCGGGTGGCCGAGCGGCTCCTGGACGCGGCGGGCGGGTTCTGACGGGCGCCCGCCGCGGCGGGCGGGTGACACCGCGGACACCGGCGGATACCCGCGGCCACCGGTGGATGCCCGCTCCCGACCGGGGTACGCCGTTCTGCGTCCCTTGAACGCGACCGACCCCGGGAGTGAGACCGGTGAGCGAATACGAGCGTTCCCGCACCATGCCCGCCCTGCCCGAGCTGGTCTTCGACCAGGTGTCCGACCTGGACCGGCTGGACCGCTGGCTCCCGCAGGACCTCCACGCCCAGGTGGAGGACCCTCCGGCCGTGACCGTGCACGAGGACCGCACCGGGCACGACGTCCGGGCCCTGTTCGAGGTCCGGCCCGAGCAGCTCCGGGCGGAGTGGGGCACCCGCGACCAGGGCTCGTACGCGGGCTGGCTCCAGGTCGCGGGCATCGGCAGCGGCGCGAGCGAGGTGACCGTGCACCTGTCCTTCTTCGACGAGGACCACGCTCCCCCGAGGGAGGCCGTCCACGCCTCTCTGGACCGGAGCCTGGAGCGGCTGGCCGAGGAGGTGCGGATGCGCGGCGAGCAGGCCGGCTGAGGGCCACCGGCTCGCCCTTCCGGGGGCGCTCCGCGCCCCCGGAAGGGCCCGGTCAGCCGTTTGGGGGCGCCTCGGCGGAGAGGCGCCCGGGTAGGCCTCCCCCATGGCCCCTTCGGAACAGGATCTGTACAGCGCCCAGGCCCGCTCCCGGCACGGCACCGGCCGGGTGGACATCTCCGGGCGGGACGGCCTCCCGGTCGGCGCCCCCGAGGAGCTGGGCGGCAGCGGGCAGGGGTACGACCCCGAGCAGCTGTACGCGGCGGCCCTGGCCACCTGTCTGCACCAGGCCGTGGTCATCGCCGCCACCGAGTCCGGCGTCGCCCCCTCCGGCAGCGAGGTGACCGTCCGGGTCCGGCTCAGCAACAGCGGCGCCCAGAACTACACCTTCGACGCCACGGCCGACGTCTCCCTGCCCGCCGCCGGGGACCAGCGGGAGCGCGTCGTCGCCCGTGCCCTGCGCATCTGCCCGGTCGGCGACCGGTTCAGCTCCCCGCGGGTCTGACGGCGCGGCGCCCGCCCGGGCGCCGCGCTCCCTCATTCCCCGGGGGAGAGCACCGTGACGAAGACCGGGGTGCCGTTGGGGTCCAGCCGCAGGATCGGCACCGCCTTGTCGTACGCGTCGCCGTCGCTCTCGAACGACAGCGGGCCGCTGGCGCCCCTCAGCCGCATGTTGTCCTGCATCTGGTGGAACATGCGGCTGACCGCCTCGCCCGTCACCTGGCTCCTCCCGTGGTTCACCATCCGCGCCCCCTCGGCGGCGGTCAGCACCGCGTCGTGCGCCATCATCGCCTGGCCGTCGGCGTGCGACTCCCCTGCGAACCACTGGTCGAGCAGCCCGCCCTTCCGGAAGGCGTTCTGCAGCCTCCGGGGTGGGCCCTTGGGATCGCCCCTCCACATCTCCGGGTGGGCCAGCCCGGTGTAGAACACCTGGACGCCGCTGTCCACGGCCTTCCTGACCTGCTCGGAGGTGAGGTTGCTGGTGTCGTCCCCGGTCATCACCGTGAAGCCCCACTCAGGGCACGCCCGGTTGGCGAGCGCGTTGAGGAAGTGGGTGAGGTGCTGCCCGCGGCCGGCGAAGTAGACCGCCTGGGGCTTGTGGATGCACAACTGGTCGGACAGGTAGCGCAATTCCACTCTCCAGTTGCCGGAGACCGAGGAGTCGAACGTCTTCTTCCGGGCGACCAGCCGGTGGCCCCCGCCTCCCTTGGGGAACTCCTCGGTGAAGGCGCGGCCCAGGGTCCTGGCGTACGGGTTCTTCTTCGCCACGTCCTGGACCACCATCGCCGTGTGGAAGCCCTCCTGCCGCAGGTAGGCGGACGCCACCCGGGCCTCGTCGACGTTGGTCGGCGCCACGCGCACGAAGCCCTCTATTCCGTGGAAGTCGGTGGCGGTCATCGTGCTGGCGACCATGGCCAGCTCGTGCTTGGACAACTCGTTCAGAGCTTCCCGGTTGGGTCCCGTGCTCGGTCCCAGGCCGGTCACCGCCACCAGCCGCTCGCCGTTGTCCTTGCGCCGGACCAGTTCGCCGACCGTGTGCTTCCAGTGCCTGGACTCGCTGCCGGTGTTCGCGATCAGCAGTCTGATCTTCGGGGCCGAGAACTCGTTGTGCCGCTGCTGCGCCAGGTAGGCGCCCTGGAGTTCGTGCCGCACCGACTCCTCGGAGTTGCTGTCCGCCTCGCCGACCGTGAACGAGGTCATGTACGCCACGCTGACGTACGCGTCGCCGTCCTCGCCGACGACCTTCTCGTTCGCCTCCCTGATCCGGTCGGTCACCTCGTCGAGGTGGTCGGCGAAGGTGTGGGAGCCGTCGGTCACCCCGACGCACTCGCCGTCCGGTTCCATCCGCACCACGCCCTCCGCGCACCGGGAGCGGCGGTCGTCCCACCAGTCGTAGGCCACCGGGAGCGCCACCGCGAGGACGGCCAGCACCACGGCCGCGGTGACCGCGCGCTTGACGGTCCGCAGGGACATCCGGCGTCCGGCCACGCCCCTCACCCCCCGTCCGCGGCGGTCAGCGGATGGCGCCAGTGGCGGTAGCGCTCGGCCTCGTCGTACAGGGCCACGATGTCACTCCCCCTCAGTTCGGACAGCCGGTCGTACTTGGCGGCGATCACGCTGTTCAGCCGCAGCCCGGGATCGCCGAGCGGATCGCTCCACAGCCAGCGGGCGCACACCAGCCCGCGGATCACCGAGGTGTCGGTGATCGACTGTGCGGGCTCCTCGGGGGCGAGGTCGCCCAGCAGCGCCAGCGGCGGGCGGTCGGACGGCAGCCGGTTGGGCGCGGTGGTGACCGCGTTGACCAGGGCGATCCAGTCGGCTGCGCTGCGGTCGCGGAAGCGGGCGGCCAGGTAGGCGACCACCTCGTCGACGTGCCCGGCCGCCAGCCGGTGGTACATCGCCTCCGCCGGCCGGCCCTCCGCCTCGAAGTGCTCGCCCATCAGCTCGTGGACGGCGTTCCACTCGTCCCGGGCGGCCAGCCGCCACAGCAGCAGCCTGCGCAGCCAGGGGTGCAGGCGCGGCTCGGCCCGTTCCGGGTGGAGCAGCCACCGCGAGCGCACCTCGTTGAACAGCGACTCGCCGGTGCCGCCCGGCGTCACCGCGCCCAGGACCTGGCTGCCCATGGACAGGTCACGGGCCGCCGCGCACCTGACGAGCGCTTCGCGCTGCGCCGCCGAGAAGTCCTCCAGCAGGTGGTCCAGCGCCGCGTCGGCCAGGGTGGCGTGCGCGGTGCCGCGCACCTGGTGGCCGGGCAGGGAGCGCAGCCACAGGTCGAACTCCTCACCGCCGCGGCGGGGCGCGTTGGGCAGGTCCAGGGCGTCCATCACCTGCCGCACCGCCACCGGCAGGCCCCGGGTCAGCCGGTAGACGAACGGCGCGAGGTCGGAGTGCCGGGGCGAGGCCAGTTCGATGCCGGTGCGCACCTCGTCGAGGGTGAGGTCGCGCAGCCGCAGCGGGTACCACCAGGAGTCGTCGCTGTCGTGGGCCGGCCGGCGCTCGCGCCAGTCGTCGAGCGAGGCCCGGTCGGGGCCGCGCAGCCGCCAGGGCCACTGGTCGCCGGAGGAGGAACCCCAGTTGTCCAGCCAGCGGTTGGAGCTGCCCACGACCGTCAGCGGATCGCAGGGGGTGCCGGCCAGCGCGGCGTCGCGGCGGGCGCCGATCAGGAGTTCCAGGAACAGCCGCCCGTGGTCGGTGTGGCAGTTGTCGAGCAGGAGCAGGTACGAGCCGGGGGCGAACCAGCGGGCGGTGTCGTGGCGCAGGTCGTCCAGGAACGCGGCGAACAGCACCCGGTCCAGGTTCCGCTTCTCCTGCTCGGTGCCGTTGTGCCGCCACATGTTGAGTTCCAACAGCGCGTCCCAGGGGTTGTGCGAGGGCACCAGCGGATGGTCGGCGAACCACTGCGGGGCGCTGGAGGAGTTCCGCCCCGGCAGCCGGCGTCCGCCGCCGCGGGCCGCGTCCCGCAGGATCGTGGCGACCACCGCCGGGGCGCCGTTGGGTGCGCCCAGCGCACTGCCCGCGACCTCCAGGAAGGCGGCGAGGTAGTCGCCGTACCGCTCCTCGGCCTGCTGCCGGAACTGGTCGAGCTGGCGCTGGATGGCGCGCCGCCCCTCCGCGCGGGTGGTCATCCGCAGTTCGCGGTCCGAGGCGAGCAGCCCGAGGGTGAGCCGGGGGAAGCGCGAGACCCGGTACTGCGGCAGCTTGCGCTCCAGTTGGCGGGCGATGAGGGCGAGGGCGTAGCGGGGCAGCAGCGCCTGGCCGGAGGCGAAGTTGAGGTACGCGAACGGGTGGTCCACCCCGAACCGGCCCATGATGGCGCCGTGGGCCTCGCTGGCCCCGCTGCCCCGGGGGCCGACCAGCATCGTCACCGGCCGCTCCGTGCCGGGTGGCTGGTCGAGGCACTCGGCGACGAGGGCCATGATGCCGCTGCGCCCCCGCATCCCCATTCCCGTTCCGGCTTCCGCCACTCCGCCGTCCCTCCCCCGTGACAACGCAGCCGTCGGCGGAACACCGCCGCCGGAACTGAGAGGATGCCACGTTCGGTGTCCGGACGGCAGCGGTTGGCGACGTTTCCCCGTGGGAGCGCTCCCGGCGGGCCGTTCCGGCCGGGAGCCTCCGCCCGCCCCGGCCGGTCACTCCCGCCGGGCCGGGTCACTCCTGCCAGGTGTAGAAGCCCTGCCCCGTCTTGCGGCCCAGCTCCCCGCGGGCGACCTTCTCCCGCAGCAGCCGCGGCGGCGCGAAGCGCTCGCCCAGGGTGGCGTGGAGGTACTCGGCGATGGCCAGCCGCACGTCGAGGCCGACCAGGTCGGTCAGGCGCAGCGGCCCCATCGGGTGCTTGTAGCCCAGGGTCATGGCGGCGTCGATGGCCTCGGGCTCGGCGACGCCCTCCTCGACCATCCGGATCGCCTCCAGGCCCAGCGCCACCCCCAGGCGGCTGCTGGCGAAGCCGGGCGAGTCCTTGACGACGACGTCCTGCTTGCCCAGGGCGTGGGTCCACTCCAGCGCCGCCCGCAGGGTGGCGTCGGCGGTCTGCCCGGTGACGACCAGCTCCACCAGCGCCGAGGCCGGCACGGGGTTGAAGAAGTGCATGCCCAGGAACCGCTCCGGGCGGGCCAGGGCGGCGGCGAGTTCGGTGACCGACAGGGAGCTGGTGTTGGTGGCCAGCACCGCCTCCTCGCCCACGGCCTTCTCTGCGGCGGCGAGCACCCGGGCCTTGAGGGCGGCGTCCTCCGGCACGGCCTCGACGACCAGGTCGGCGCCGGCCGGCAGGTCCTCCACCGCGGCGGTGACGGTGACGCGCTCCAGCACCCGCTCGACCGGTTCGCCGAGCCTGCCCCGCTCGGCGGCCCGGCGCAGGCCGGCGGCGACCCGGTCCAGGGCCGCCGCGGCGGCCTCCTCCCCGCTCTCCACGACGACCACGGCCGAACCGGCCGCCGCGAAGGACTGGGCGATCCCCGCGCCCATCCGTCCGCCGCCCACCACACCGACGGTTCCCGGTGCCGCTGCCATGCCCTCTCCTCGTCTCCTCGTGCGCGCCCGTGCGTCCGTGCGCGCGTGCCCCGCGGCCGCCCGTGCGCCGCCCGCGGAGGGCTGGGCGGCGAAAGGCCGGCGCCGTCCGCACCCGGCGGACGTCCGACCCCTTGACAGGCGGTCCGCACGTCGGTTTACCTGACGTCGCCGCAACGCTAACCGAATGGTCGGTCGGGCTCAAGGGTGGCCGGCGACGGCCCGCGGGGCCGATCGCCCCGGACCCACGACGGAGTGGTGGAAGCGCATGACACAGGTCACCGACACCGGTCAGGGCCCCGCCCACCTGATGTTCGCCGCCGACCGGGCCTCCCGGGGCCTGGGCATGGAGCTGCTCCGGGCCGGGGACGGCACGGCGGCCGTGCGGATGACGGTGACCGCGGAGATGGTGAACGGGCACGGCACCGCGCACGGCGGCTACCTGTTCCTGCTCGCCGACACCGCGTTCGCCTGTGCCTGCAACAGCCACGGCCCCGTGACCGTGGCGGCCGGCGCGGACATCACCTTCGTCGCCCCGGCCCGCGAGGGCGACGTGCTGGTGGCCGTCGCCGAGGAGCGCACCAGGTTCGGCCGCAGCGGCATCTACGACGTCACCGTCCTGCGGGACGAGCAGGTGATCGCCGAGTTCCGCGGGCGCAGCCGCACCATCGGCGACCGCGGCCTCCCGGGCCGGAAGGAGACACCATGAGCAGCGATCTGACGGTTCCCGTGGCCCCGGCCGCGCCGTCCCCCCGCCTGGGGGAGGCCCCCGACGCCGGGCTCCTGGACGCGGCCGAGCGCATGGGCCGCGAGGAGCTGCGGGCCCTGCAACTGGAGCGCCTGCGCCGCACCCTGCGGCACGCGTACGACAACGTGGAGCACTACCGGCGCGCGTTCGACCGGGCCGGGGTCACCCCCGAGGACTGTCGCTCCCTGGCGGACCTGGCGCGCTTCCCGTTCACCACCAAGGCGGACCTGCGCGACACCTACCCCTTCGGCATGTTCGCCGTGCCCATGTCCCGGGTGCGCCGGCTGCACGCCTCCAGCGGGACCACCGGCCGCCCCACCGTGGTCGGCTACACCGAGGGCGACCTGTCGGTGTGGGCGGACCTCGTCGCCCGGTCCATCCGGGCGGCCGGCGGCCGCCCGGGGCACAAGGTGCACGTCTCCTACGGCTACGGGCTGTTCACCGGCGGGCTGGGCGCGCACTACGGGGCCGAGCGGGCGGGCTGCACCGTCATCCCCGCCTCCGGCGGCATGACGGCCCGCCAGGTGCAGTTGATCCAGGACTTCCGCCCCGAGATCATCATGGTCACGCCCTCCTACATGCTCACCCTCCTCGACGAGTTCGAGCGCCAGGGCGTCGATCCGCGCGCCTCCTCGCTCCGCATCGGCATCTTCGGCGCCGAGCCGTGGACGGAGGAGATGCGCCGCGAGATCGAGGAGCGCGGCGGCCTGCACGCGGTGGACATCTACGGGCTGTCGGAGGTGATCGGCCCCGGCGTCGCGCAGGAGTGCGTGGAGACCAAGGACGGCCTGCACATCTGGGAGGACCACTTCTACCCCGAGGTCGTCGACCCGATCACCGGCGAGGTGCTGCCCGACGGCGAGGAGGGCGAGCTGGTGTTCACCTCCCTGACCAAGGAGGCCCTCCCGGTGATCCGCTACCGCACCCGCGACCTGACGCGGCTGCTGCCGGGCCCCGCCCGGCCCGCCTTCCGGCGCATGCAGAAGGTCACCGGCCGCTGCGACGACATGATCATCCTGCGCGGGGTGAACGTCTTCCCCACCCAGATCGAGGAGATCGTGCTGCGCACCCCCGGCGTGGCCCCGCACTTCCAGATCCGGCTCACCCGCCGCGACCGGATGGACCGCATGACGGTGCGGATCGAGGCCCGTCCCGGCACCGGGCCCGAGCAGCGCGAGGCGGCGGCCGGGGCGATCGCCCGGGGCGTCAAGGACGGCGTCGGCGTCACCGTCGAGGTGGAGATCGTGGATCCGGAGACGCTGGAGCGCTCGGTGGGCAAGATCCGCCGGGTCGTCGACGAGCGCGGGAAGTGACTCCGGCCCTCCGGCCCCGGCGACCGTACCGGGCCCGGCACCCGCACGGCCCGGTCCGGGCTGCGGGCGCCGGGCCCGGCTGGGATGATCGCAGTCCGCGCCGAGGGGGGCCGGAGAGATCGGATCGGACACCGTGCAGACGTTCCTGCCGTTTCCCGACTTCGCCGCGACGGCCCGGGTGCTCGACGTGCGGCGCCTGGGGAAGCAGCGGGTCGAGGCCCTGCAGGTGCTGCGCGCCCTGACCGTGCCCGGTTACGGCTGGGCGCGGCACCCGGCCGTCCGCATGTGGACGGGGTACGAGGAGGCCCTGGTCCGCTACGGCATGGAGATCTGCCGCCACTGGCGCCTCGGGGGACGCAACGACACCTGCGAGGTCACCATGCTGACCGACCTGCGGCGGGCGGTCGGCATCTCCGCGCCCCGCTCCCAGGAGGACCTGGCGCGGGCGGGGGAACTGCCGCCCTGGCTGGGCGATCCCGGCTTCCACCGCAGCCACCGCTCCGCCCTGGTCCGCAAGGACCCCGCCCACTACGGGCCCTTCTTCCCGGACGTCCCGGACGACCTGCCGTACGTGTGGCCGTCCTCGGACCGCTGACTCCCCGGCGGGGCACGGGGTCGCGTCCGCCGGGACGCCACACCCGCGGACGGCACACCCATTGGTCCGATCTAGCGGTATTACTCCGTTTTGGTTACTAAGCGAGAAATGCTCCATTCATGGGAGTATGTTGGCTGCCATCAGAGTGAAAAACGCGCACGGGAAACACACGCCAGGCCGGGGAGGCACGGCGGCCCACGCCGGGCTCCGTCTTCCCGCCGCGTCCGCCCCCCGAGGAACAGGACTGCGCAATGGCAATGACAACATCACCGGTCTCACTCAACGCCGTGGACTTCGGCCAGGGCATCGAGGACGCCTGGCGGTCGGTGGCCGCGTTCGTACCCAGGCTCGTCGCGTGCCTGGTGATCCTGCTGATCGGCTGGGTCATCGCCAAACTGCTGGCCAAGGCCGTCAACGCGGTACTCGAACGGGTCGGCTTCGACCGGGCGGTCGAGCGCGGCGGCATCGCCAGGGCGATGGAGAGGACGCAGTACGACGCCTCGGACATCATCGCCAAACTGATCTACTACGCGATACTGCTGATCACCCTGCAGATCGCCTTCTCGGTCTTCGGCCCCAACCCGGTCAGCGACCTGCTCAGGGGTGTGGTGGCCTGGCTGCCCAGGGCGGTCGTCGCCATCGTCATCGTGGTCGTGGCCGCCGCCATCGCCTCCGCCGTCAGGGATCTGGTCCGCGGCGCGCTGGGCGGCCTGTCCTACGGCAACCTGCTGGCCACCGTCGCATCGGTGTTCGTCGTCGGCCTGGGCCTCATCGCCGCGCTCAACCAGATCGGCGTCGCCGTCGCGGTCACCATGCCGGTGCTGATCGCGGTGCTGGCCACCCTCGGGGGAATCCTGGTCGTCGGCATCGGCGGCGGCATGGTCAGGCCCATGCAGCAGCGCTGGGAGCGCTGGCTGACCTCCGCCGAGCAGGAGAGCAGCAAGGCCCGCACTCACCTGGAGGCCTACCAGCGCGGTCGCCAGGATGCCACCGGCGCCGCCCGGCCCACGGCCGAGACCACCCGCGGCCAGTCCGGCTCCCACCGGGCCCCCGGCCAGTAAGCCGTCCGCGGCCGGCCACCGGCTCGTGTCCCGCCCCCGCGAACACCGTCACCAACACCGTCACCGACCGTCGGGTCCGGCCGCACCGGCCGGGCCCGACGCCGTGCCGGCGGAAATGTGACCACCACCACCCCGAATGCGGCGTTCGGGACCTTTGGGGCGTCACTATGGTGTGGGCGTGTCCTTCTCGACGTACGCCCGCGATCCCCTGGCGTGGCTGGCGGCCCACTACGGTCCCCGTCTGCCGCTGCTGGCACGGAAGCCCGGTCTGCTGGCCGCGGTCGACCAGCACGCCGCCGCGCTGCGCGACGCCGTGCCGCTCACCCGGCAGCACCTGACGGACTACCTCCTGGGCTTCCTGGACGAGCTGCACGCCAACGGCTGGCACCCCCACCACCCCGAGCCCTTCCCCGCCCTGCGCCTCCTGGCCGTCTGCCACCTCGCCGACCGGCTCGGGATGCTGGAGACCAGCGACCCCGGCACCTGACCCGGCGCAACGCCCCGGGCGCGGGCCCGGTTCAGCGGGGCGGCGGGCCCTCGTCCCGGCGGGGAGCGTCCGAGAAGGTCTCGTCGGCGCCCAGCGCCTCGGCCCCGGGAGCCGACCGGGAGGGGGCGGCCGGACTGTGGGCGCGCCGGCCGCGGGACGGCGGCGGAGTGTCGTCGCCCTCGGCGCCCGCGCCGAGCGGTGGCAGCCGCAGGGCGAGCAGGGCTACGTCGTCGCCGCCGGGGTCGAGGCGTTTCAGCAGCTCGTCGCAGAAGTCCTCCACGTCGCGGCGGGCCAGGTCGGCGGCGTGGCGGCGCAGCAGGGCCATGCCGGTGTCGATCGGCCGGGTGCGGTTCTCCACGAGGCCGTCGGTGTAGAACAGCACCGTCGACTCCGGCGGGAGGTCCTGATGGACGTCGGGCCAGGACAGCCCCAGTTCCAGGGCCGAACTCGCCCCCAGGAGGGGGCCGCGGCTGCCCTCCATGTAGTGGGCGCGGCCGTCGCGGGTGACCAGCAGGGGCGGGGGGTGCCCGGCGTTGACCCAGCGCAGCAGCCAGGGGCCGCCCTCGGCGCCCTCGATGCGGGCGAAGACGACGGTGGCCATGGGCGCGTCGCTGGTGTGGGTCATCGCCTCGTCCAGGCGGCGCATCACCACGCTGGGAGGCTCCTGGCGGTCCCAGGCCAGGGCCCGCAGCATGTTGCGGACCTCGGCCATGTGGGCGGCCGCCTGCAGGTCGTGGCCGACCACGTCCCCGATGACCATCGCGGTGACCCCGTCGGGCAGCAGGAAGGCGTCGTACCAGTCCCCGCCGATCTCCGCGGCCACCAGGGCGGGCCGGTAGCGGGCCGCCATCTGCAGGTGGTCGACCTGCGGCAGGGGGGTGAGGAGCTGACGCTGCATGGCTTCGGCGACGTGCCGCTGCTGGTCGAAGAGCTGGGCGTTGTCCATCGCCAGTCCGGCCCGGCGGCCGATGTCGGCGAGCACCATCGCCTCGTCGTCGTTGTACGGCGGGGAGTCCCCGGTGCGGGCCACCGTCAGGGCCCCGAAGACCTGTCGGCGGCTGTGCAGCGGCACCACGACGGCGGAGTGCCCGCCGAGGCGGTCGAACAGGCCGCGGTGGGCGGCCGCGAGCGGTGAGTCGGGCTCCCGCGTCAGGTCGGCGGCGTCCAGCAGGACCGGGCGGGAGCCGCGCAGGGCGCGCACCAGGGCCGAACCGGACGCCTCCGGCAGCGGCGGCAGCGTCCCCTCCAGCTCACCGGCCGCCGGGTCGCTGCCGCTGTGGACGGCGACGCGCCGCACCTCCCCCCGCTGTCCGGTGTACACGTCCACCGCGGTCCAGTCGGCCAGTTCCGGCACCAGCAGGTGGCCCAGCCGCCGGAGCACCCGGGGGACCTCCAGGCTGGAGATGAGGACGGTGGAGATCTCCGCCACCAGCGTCAGCCGCGCGGTCAGGGTCTCCAGGGCCGCCAGGTGGGCCGCCGTCTGCTCCTCGGCGGCCCGCCGGACGCTGAAGTCGTGGAAGACGAACACCAGGCCGTCCGGCTCCCCCGCCAGCCGCAGGGGGGACGCCGCCCAGATGATCGGGACGGTGGTGCCGTCGCCCCGCAGCAGGAACTCGTCGCTGCCCTCGGCCGGACGGCCGTCGGCGAGCACCCTCACCAGCCGGCACAGCTCCCGCGGGATCCTCGTGCCGTCCGCGTTGCGGTGCAGCACGTCGTGGACGTCCTGGCCGAGCAGCTCCGCCGCGGAGCGCGCCACGATCTGCTCCGCGCGGTGGTTGACCGCGATGACGCGCGCCGAGGCGTCCGTGGCGAACACCCCCGCCCCCAGGTCCTCGAAGATCGCCCGTAGGACGCCGGGTTCCCGTGCCCGGTCGATCGTGTCCATCGCCTCGCCGCCCTCTCGCCGCGCGGGTCGGTGCCCGATCGCCCGTGGTGGTCTCACCGCGCCTCACCGCCCCTCCGCCCGGTCCTCCCGGGTGTCCGCGCGTGGCCGCACCGGCCCGTCGGCAGGTGCCGTCAGGCAGTGCCGACTACCCCGTGCTCGCAATTCCAGACATTTCGCCTCGGTGAACGGCCGGCCGCCCGTCGAACGGCGGCGGCCCCCGCCTGCGGACGCCTCAACCGAATGCCGCCCCCCGCTCCAGCAGCAGCGCCACGTCGACCACCGCGACGGCGATGACCGCCGCGAACGGCGCCCCGGGCCGTCCTCGTCCCGCCACCGCCCCTGCCGCGACCGCCGCGACCGCGACCGCGACGGCGCCCCACCCGGCCGCGCCGGCCGGGCCCGGCGGGGCCGCCGCCAGCAGGGCCGTGGCCGCCGCCGGGGGCAGCGGCAGCAGCAGCCGTACGCCCGCCGGGCCGATCCGCTGGGGCCAGCCCCGCACACCGGTGCGCAGGTCGTCGCCGATGTCCGGCAGGACGTTCGCCAGGTGGGCGCCCACCCCCAGCAGGGCCGCCGAGGCGGTGGCCCACCAGGCCGGCCAGGGCCCTCCCGGCAGGCCTAGGGTGACGAAGGCGGGCAGGGCCCCGAAGCCCGCGGCGTACGGCAGCCAGGACCAGAACGTGGCCTTCACCCCGAGGTTGTACGCCCAGCCCGCGGCGGTGAAGACCAGGTGCGCCGCCCCGGCGAGGACGCCGGAGGCCAGCGAGAGCGGCACGCACAGGGCGAGGGCGCACCAGGCGGCGGTCCACACCGCGCGGACGGTGACCGCACCCGCGGCCACCGGCTTGTCCGTACGGCCGGCGCGCAGGTCGCGGGGGGCGTCGACGGCGTCGTTGCACCACCCCACGGAGAGCTGGCCGGTGAGGACGGCGGCGGCCACCAGCGCGCAGCCGGGGGCGGAGCGTCCGGCTGCCGCCGCCAGCGCGGTCACCAGCACCGTCACCGCGGCGGTGGGGAGCGGGTGGCAGGACCCCGCCAGCGCCGCCGCCAGCGCCGCCGCCGACGGCGCGGGAGCGGGGCGCGTCCGGTCCGCGGGGTGGTCCGTGGAGGGGTCCGTGGAGGGGTCCGTGGGACGCATTCCCCGATCGTAGGGCCGGGCCTCCGGCCGGTCCCCCGCTCCGGCCGCCCGGCGCGTACGGCGTCGTCCGGACGGGTGGCAGGAGGTGCGGGGGGACATGCGGGACACCTCCCGGAGGTATCCCGGAGGTGTCCCACGCCCCCGATCCGGGAAGCCGATGAGCCGCATCGCAGCCGTGCACTCGGTCCTGGCGCCGCACCGGTACAGCCAGCGCGAGATCACCGACCTGGTGGCCCGCCTCTGCCTGCCCGAGGGAGCCGACCGCCGCCCGCTGGACCGCTTCCACACCGGCGCGCGGGTGCGCTACCGCCACACGGCGCTGCCGCTGGAGGCCTACGCGGCGCTCGGGGACTTCGGCGCCGCGAACGACGTCTTCGTCGCCACCGCCGTGGAGCTGGGGGCCGAGGCGGTCTCCGGGGCGCTGCGGGCGGCCGGTCTCTCGCCGCGCGACGTGGACCTGGTGATGTTCACCTCGGTGACCGGGATCGCCACCCCGTCCGTGGACGCCCTGCTCGCCGGGCGCCTGGGCCTGCGACCGGACGTGCGGCGGCTGCCCGTCTTCGGCCTGGGCTGTGTCGCGGGGGCGGCCGGGATCGCCCGGCTGCACGACTACCTCGCCGGTCATCCGGACCACGTCGCCGTGCTGCTCTGCGTCGAGCTGTGCTCCCTCACCTTCCAGCGCCGGGACCCCTCCCCGGCGAACCTGGTGGCCAGCGGGCTGTTCGGCGACGGCGCCGCCGCCGCGGTGCTGTGCGGCAGCCGGCGCGCCGCCGCCTCCGGCCCGACCGTCGTGGACACCCGCTCCCACCTCTACCCGGACACCGAACGGGTGATGGGGTGGGACGTCACCGGCTCCGGCTTCCGGGTGGTGCTGGACCCCGCCGTGCCGGAGGTCGTGCGCAAGCACCTGGCCGACGACGTCGACGGGCTGATCGGCGACCACGGCCTGGAGCGGCGGGACGTGGCCGCCTGGGTGTGCCATCCGGGCGGACCCAGGGTGCTGGAGGCGGTGACCGAGGCGCTCGACCTGCCGGACGGCGCGCTGGAGGTCACCTGGCGCTCCCTGGCGGAGGTCGGCAACCTCTCCTCCGCCTCGGTGCTGCACGTCCTGCGGGAGACCCTCGTCCGCCGCCCGGCCGGCGGCGGGGCGCCGGGCGTACTGCTCGCGATGGGACCGGGCTTCTGCTCGGAGCTGGTCCTGCTGCGCTGGTAGGTGCCGCACCGGCGGCGACGGGCGGCGGCACGGGGGAACCGGGGGCGGGTCACGGAGGACGGGAGCGGAGATGGTCTGGTACGCGGCACTGGTGCTCGCCGTCGCGGCCGAGCGGGCCGCCGAGCTGGCGGTGGCACGGCGCAACACCCGCTGGAGCGCGGCCCGCGGCGGGGTGGAGCACGGCCGGGGCCACTATCCGGCGATGGTGGCGCTGCACGCGGGGCTGCTCGTCGCCGCCCCGCTGGAGGTGTGGGCCGCCGGGCGCCCCTTCGTGCCCGCGCTGGGCGGGCCGATGCTCGCCGTCGTCGTGGCCGCGCAGGGGCTGCGCTGGTGGTGCGTCGGCTCGCTGGGGCCGCGCTGGAACACCCGGGTGATCGTGGTCCCCGGGCTCCCCCCGGTGGCCCGGGGCCCCTACCGGTGGCTGCGGCACCCCAACTACGCGGCGGTGGCGGCCGAGGGCGCCGCCCTGCCCCTGGTGCACGGCGCCTGGGTGACCGCCGCGGTCTTCACCGTGCTGAACGCGGCCCTGCTGGCCGTCCGCGTCCGGTGCGAGAACGCCGCCCTGGCCTCGGCGGCCCCGGCGTGATCGACCTGCTGGTCGCCGGCGGCGGCCCGGCCGGGCTGGCGGCGGCGGTCCACGGGGCGCTGGCGGGCATGGAGACGGTGGTGGTCGAGCCGCGCGAGGCGCCGGTGGACAAGGCGTGCGGCGAGGGCGTCATGCCCAGCGGGGTGCGGGCCCTGCGGGAACTCGGCGTGGACCTCGGTCCCGCCGGGGGACGCGAACTGCGCGGCATCCGCTACCTGGACGGCGCCCGCAGCGTGCAGGCGGCGTTCCGCGGCGGGACCGGGCTGGGGGTGCGCCGTACCGCGCTGCACCGCGCGCTGTGGCTGCGGGCCGCCGCGCTGGGGGTGCGGATCGTCCCCGGCCGGGTCGGGGACGTGCGACAGGAGGACGGCGCGGTGTCGGCCGCGGGGTGGCGGGCCCGCTGGATGATCGCCGCCGACGGCCTCCACTCCCCCGTCCGCCGGGCGCTGGGGCTCCAGGCCCGGCGGTGCGGGACGCGGCGGTACGGGCTGCGCCGCCACTACCGCGTCGCGCCGTGGACGGACTTCGTCGAGGTGCACTGGTCGGCGCGCGGCGAGGCGTATGTGACGCCGGTCGGCGAGGAGTTGGTGGGGGTCGCGGTGCTCAGCCCGGTGCGCTGCGGCTTCGACGCCCACCTGGAGCGGTTCCCCGGCCTGGCCGCGCGGCTGGCCGGGCCGCCGGCCGGTGCGGTGCGGGGCGCCGGGCCGCTGCGGCAGCGGGTGCGCCGGCGGGTGGCGGGCCGGGTGCTGCTGGTCGGCGACGCGGCCGGCTACGTCGACGCGCTCACCGGGGAGGGCGTCGCGCTGGCCCTGGCGTCGGCGGAGGCGGCGGTGCGCTGCCTGGCCGCGGGGCGGCCCGCCGCGTACGAGGCCGCCTGGCGCCGTCTGTCGCGGCGTCACCGGCTGCTGACGACGGCCCTGGTGCAGGCCGCGGGCCGGGAGGGCACGGCCCGCCTGGTGGTGCCCGCGGCCTCCCGGCTGCCCGGGACGTTCGGCGCGGTCGTACGGGCCCTGCAGTGACTCCCCGCCGCGCCGCCCGGGCGCGCATGTGACGAATGCCACGGAAGGAGGTGTGGGTGGCGTAAGGACGGCCGGTGTCGATCTTCTCCAGCCGGGAAGGGCCACAGTGTGCCTGAAGTTCCCGAACCCGTGATCGAGCTGGTCAAGCGGCGCAGGGAGCCCGTGGTCGTGCAGACCCTCCGCTCGACGGCCGCCGCCACGCTCGCCTACGTCGCCGCCCTGTGGCTGACCGACGCCCGCGCCCCGCTGCTGGCCCCGCTGACCGCGCTGCTGGTCGTCCAGGTCACCCTCTACGCCACGCTCACCAGCGGCATCGCCCGGGTCAACTCGGTGGTGGCGGGGGTCACGGTCGCGGTCGGCTTCAGCGCTCTGGTGGGACTGACCTGGTGGAGCCTGGGCCTGCTCATCCTGGTCTCCCTCGTCGTCGGTCATCTGGTGCGGGCGGGCGACTTCATCCCCGAGGTCGCGATCAGCGCGATGCTGGTGCTGGGGGTGTCCCACGCGACGGACCTGGCGCTGAGCCGGGTGCTGGAGACCGTGATCGGCGCGGCGGTCGGCCTGCTGTTCAACCTCCTGTTCGTACCCCCGGTGTGGGTGCAGCCCGCCGAGGAGGCGCTGCTGGGCCTGGCCGACCGGATGCGGCGGCTGCTGCTGCACATGAGCGAGCCGATGGACGCCCCCAGGCCGGTGGGCCGGGCCGCCGCCCGGCTCCACGAGGCACGCCGGCTGGACAACGACATCGCGCAGGTCGACGCCGCGCTCGTGCAGGCCGAGGAGAGCCTGCGCTTCAACCCCCGGGTCAAGGAGGCCCTGCTGTCCCGCGTGGTGCTGCGGACCGGCCTGGACACCCTGGAGATCTGCACCGTCGTGACGAGGGTGATGGCGCGGACCCTGACCGACCTGGCCAGGGAGCGCAGGGGCGAACCGCTGCTCCCGTCGGACGTCGCCGAGGCGCTGGAGGAGCTGTTCGGGCACCTGGCCGACGCGGTGCAGAACTTCGCCGTCCTGGTCACCAGCCCCAGCAGCGGCAGTTCCGAGAAGGCGGAGGACCGGCTGGCCGAGGCACTGGAGGCCGGCCACGCCGGCCGCGAGAAGGCCGCGCACCTGATGCTCGCCCGCGTCAGGAAGCACCCGGACCAGTGGCACCTGCTGGGGGCGCTGCTGACCGAGGCCGACCGGCTGCTGGACGAGCTGGACGTGGAGAAGCGCTCGACGCGCCTGGCGGAGGAACTCGACCGCTACACCCGCGAGGAGCGCGACCGGCATCCGGTGCTGTACGAGCTCAAGCGCCGGTTCCGGCTGCCCCGCTCCCGGCGCCGCCGTCGCCCCGACTCCCGGCGGACGGAGGTCTGACCGCGCCCCGGGCCGCTTCCGGGGGCGATTGTCAGTGGCCGGTGGTTAGCTGGTGAGTGGTCGGCCGGGGCACCGGCCGGGTGCGAGCCAAGGGCTACAGGGGGCCTCGATGAGTCACGTCGCGACGACGGAGAGCGCGAAGAGCGCGGCGACGCGCGAGCCGGTGGAGCCGGAGTCCCGGCTGGAGCGGCACCGGTCGGAGCTGACGGGCTACTGCTACCGGATGCTGGGCTCGGCCTTCGAGGCGGAGGACGCCGTACAGGAGACGATGGTGCGGGCCTGGCGCGCCCTGGACCGGTTCGAGGGCCGGTCCTCGCTGCGGTCGTGGCTGTACCGCATCGCCACCAACGTGTGCCTGGACATGCTCGGGGGCAGTCAGCGGCGCGCCCGGCCCATGGACCTGTCGTCCCCGTCGGGCGCGGAGCTGCCGCCCGGCCCGGCGCTGCCGGAGGCCACCTGGGTGGAGCCGATGCCCGACAGCCGGGTGCTGCCCGCCGGGGGCGATCCGGCCGAGACGGCCGTGGCGCGGGAGTCGGTGCGGCTGGCGTTCGTCGCGGCGCTGCAGCACCTTCCGCCCCGGCAGCGCGTGGTGCTGATCCTGCGCGAGGTGCTGAGCTGGCGGGCGAGCGAGGTCGCCGAGCTGCTGGACACCTCGGTCGCGTCGGTCAACAGCGCGCTCCAGCGGGCACGGGCGACGCTCGCCGCCGCCGACGTCACCGCCGACGGCAGCACGGACGCGATGGACGAGGAGCAGCGCGAGCTGCTGGCCCGTTACGTCCGCGCCTTCGAGGCGTACGACCTCGACGCCCTCACCTCGGTGCTGCACGAGGACGCGACGCTGTCGATGCCCCCCTTCGAGCTGTGGCTGCGCGGCCGCGCCGACGTCCTGGCGTGGCTCACCGGGCACGGCTCGGGCTGCCGGGGGTCACGCCTGGTCCCGGTCATGGTGAACGGCTGCCAGGGGTTCGGGCAGTACCGGCCCGCTCCGGACGGGGGCTTCACCCCCTGGGCGCTCCAGGTCATCGAGGTCTCAGGGGGGCGGATCACCGGGCTCAACTCGTTCCTGGACACCGCCAGGTTCTTCCCGCTGTTCGGCCTGCCCCCGCGGCTCGACCCCCGCTGACCGGTCCGGGGCCGGGTCCCGCCGCGGTCCCGTTCCCGGTTCCGCGGCGAACGCCTCCTCGTACAGCCCCGTCCACGTCAGCAGGCGCCGCAGTTCGCCGTCGGCGCGGCCCAGCCGGAGCCGGCGGCCGAGGCGCCGGGCGGTGAGCTGGAGCCGGGCCAGCGCCTCGACCGTGACCAGGTCGGCGGCGGAGAACTCGCCCATCTCCACGGTGACCGGAGCGGCGACCGGACCGGCGCGGCCGGCGGACAGCAGACGGCGCAGGCGCTCGCACAGCCGGGGGATGTCGGCGCGGGTGATCGGAGCGTCGGCGGCGAGCACGAGCGTGATCGTCTCCGGGCCCGGCACGGGACCGTCGGTGCGGGGTGTCTGCGGTTCCTCGTGAGCGGCCAAGGCCGGCCTCCTGTCCTGGGCGTCATCAGGAAGGACCGGCCGGCCGGGCGAAACTCATCGCCGCCCGCACGGACACCGGTACCGACGGTGACGCGGGGGCGGGTACGGGCGGCACCGCGGAAATCGATGCGAATCGGCGGCGGTGGAGCGATGAGTTCTCCGCCGCCGGACCGTCCACCCCTGCGAAGGCCGCTTCCGCGGGTCACGTCCCCGGACGGGCGGTCCCCGGACTCCCGGGGGCGCCGCGGAGGCCGGATGGTCCGGACGGACCACCACTCAGCAGAGAAGGGGCTCACATGTCCAAGAAGATCTTCGTCAACCTCCCGGTGAAGGACCTGAAGCGCTCGATGGACTTCTTCACCGCGCTCGGTCTCTCCTTCGACCCCGAGTTCACCGACGACAAGGGCGCGTGCATGGTCATCAGCGACGACGGCTACGTCATGCTGCTGACCGAGCCGTTCTTCAAGACCTTCACCCCCAAGAAGGTCGCCGACGCCTCCGCCGGCACCGAGGCCATCGTGACCCTGGGCCTGGACAGCAGGGAAGAGGTCGACGAGCTGGCCGACAAGGCCCTGGCCGTCGGCGGGTCGCCCGCGAACGAGCCCGACGACCAGGGCTTCATGTACGGGCGCAGCTTCCAGGACCCCGACGGCCACCTGTGGGAGGTCTTCCACATGGACCTCGCCGCCATGCGGGAGCAGGCCGCCGCACAGGGACAGAGGTGACCGCGGGACGACCGCGGCACCGGCTGCCGTCCTCCGCCCGCCCGTGTCCCCCGCCCGGCCGGCCGCCGTGGGCCGGCCGGGCGGCCGTCCCTCCGCGGCCGGGTGGACGTCCGTTTCCCCGCCCGCGGCGGGGGCAGCCCGGCTACGCGACGACCCCGCCCCGAGGCCTCCGCCCGGCGTGCCCCGCGCGCCGCGGGCGGCCACAGGCGTGCCGCTGGGCGCGGGCGGACGCGGCCCGGCCGGCACCGGCCGGGCCAGAGGGCCGAGCCGAGGAGGGACGCCGTGGGCGATTCGGTACATCCGGACCTGGAGGGCAGACGCGCGCTGGTGACGGGCGGTGTCCGCGGTCTGGGCGCCTCCATCACCCGCCGCCTGGCGCGCGCCGGGGCCGCCGTGCGGGTGGCGGACGTACGGCGCGAGGCGGGCGAGAAGTTCTGCGCCCGGCTGAGTGAGGAAGAGGGCGCCGACGTCCGCTTCCTCGAGCTGGACGTACGGGACCCCGACGCGGTCGCGGCGGTCTTCCGCGGGCTGGACGAGGCGTCGTGGCCGCTGGACGTGCTGGTCAACAACGCCGCCGTGGACGTCTCCAAGCCGATCGAGCACCTGTCCGCCGAGGAGGTCACCCGGGTGGTCTCCACCAATCTGCTGGGCCCGATGTACCTGTGCCTGGAGGTCTACCGGCGCATGGTGGCCCGCGGCGGCGGCCACATCGTCAACGTCCTGTCGACGGCGTCGAACCGCACCTGGACCGAGGCGGGCCCCTACTCGGCGGCCAAGTCCGGGCTGCGCGCCTTCACCCACACGCTGTTCAAGGAGGCGCAGCGCGACTGCCTCGGCATCGGGATCACCGGGGTGATCGCGGGCGGCATGGAGACCCCGTTCGTGCTGGAGCGGTTCCCCGACGCCGACACCTCCAAGCTGCAGAGCCCGGACGTGGTGGCGGACGCGGTCATGTGCGCGCTGTCGGTGCCGCGGGGCAGTGTGATGCCGGAACTGGTCGTGGTGCCGCGCACCGAGCCCTCCTGGCCGTGAGGGCGGCGGGAGCCGTGGTCCGCCTGGCGGGGACGCCGCGGCGCACCGCCCCCGCGGCGGTGGCGGCGGTCGTGGCGCCGCCCGGCGGCTGTGGCGCGTCCCCCGGAGCGGATCGACGTCGCCGCGGCAGCGGCGGCCGCCTTCGCCGAGGCGGTACGGGCGGTGGCGGCACCGCGGTGTGCGCCCTCCTTCCCCGGGGCGTCCTCGGGGCAGGCGGTGCCCGCTCCCGCCGGGGTCACCCCCGCACGGTCCGGGCGGCGGCACAGTTCGTCGTACACCGGTCCGCTGACCGGCCCGGTGGCCTCGGACCGGTAGCTGTCGGCGGTGACGGCCGGCTCGCCACCCGGACGGGCGGAACGCTCCTGGCCGCGACGTCGTCGGTGGGCGTGCGTCCCTCGCTCCCGGCCGTCCGGAGCCTCGCCTCGGCACGGGCCGGCCGCGTGGTGGCGGCCGCGACCGCCGCCTCCGGTTCCGCCCACCGCAGCCGGAACGTCCCGCGCGGTTCTCCGGTGCTCACCTCCTCGCCGGGGACCGACCTCACCTGCCGGAGGGTGAGGCCGAGCCCCTTCAGGGCGATGACGCGGTCGAGCCGGACGGACCGGCCGCCTCGTGGAAGCGGTGGCCGCTGACCGGGTCGGCCCGGACGGGGCGCAGCGGCCCGATCGCGCCGTGGTGCCGCAGCATGCGGGTCGGCACGCGGCCGTGTCCGGCGGAGTCTCCGATGGTGGACACGGCGCCTCCCCACGCGGGGCCCGGCACGGTGTCGGGTTCAAGGCCGCTGCCCGCGGGCGGTGCGGGGGCGATCGGGCGGACGGGGCGGGCGTCAGCCGCCGTGCCCGGAGACGGTGGCGCGGTCGGCGCGGTGGCCGTCGGCGCGGGCCGCGTTGCGGACCACGGCGTCGAGCAGCACCGGCCAGAGCGGTTCGGGGAGGTCGTGGCCCATGCCGGGGATCACCATCAGTTCGGCGCCGGGTATCGCGGCGGCCGTCGCCTCGCCGCCGCTGCTGTCGACGAGGGGGTCGTCGGCGCCGTGGACGACCAGCGCCGGGACCGTGACGGCGCGCAGGCGCGGGGTGCGGTCGGGCGAGGCGAGGATCGCGGCGTACTGGCGCCGGAAGCCCTCCGGCCGGTGGGCGCGGTCGTAGGCGGCCGCGGCGCGTTCGCGGAGTTCCCCGGCGGGGGTGGGATGGGCGGGGGAGCCGATGACGGCGGCCGCGCGCACGGCCCGCTCCGCCGCCTCCTCCCGGTTGCGGGCCTGCGGCGCCGCCAGTACGGCCAGTGCCCCGGGAGTGGCTCTGCCGACCGAGCGGTCACCGGTGGTGGACATGATCGAGCACAGCGAGAGCACCCGGTCCGGGTGGTCGATCACGAGCTGCTGGGCGATCATGCCGCCCATCGAGGCGCCGACGACGTGCGCGGCTCCGACTCCCAGGGCGTCGAGCAGCCCCGCGGCGTCCCGGGCCAGGTCCGCGATCCGGTAGGGGGCCGTGGAGGTGTCGCCCGCCGAGATGGCCCGGATGTCCGGCGGCGGACCGCCGTCGAAGGAGGCGGACAGGCCGCAGTCGCGGTTGTCGTAGCGGATGACGTGGAAGCCCCGGTCGGCGAGGGCCCGGCAGAACTCCGGCCGCCAGGAGGTCAGTTGCGCGCCGAGCCCCGCGATCAGCAGCAGGGCCGGGCGGGCCGGGTCGCCGAAGGTGTCGTACTCCAGCTCGATCCCGTCGGCCAGGGCGCGCGGCATCGGGGCCTCCCTCGAAGACGGCCCGGGCGGTTTCCGGGCGGGTGGTCGCCGGCCGCCGCGGCACCGTGCGCCGCCGGACCGTACGGAGCCGCCCGGCGGGCGGCCGTGGCCTACCGGCCGGTCGGTACGATAGCGGGGCGGCCGGCTCCGGGGAACGGGGAAGGACGCCCCTCCTTCCGGTGCCGTACGGCGGAGGGACGGCCCACGACGGCCTGCGGACGCGGGCGCCCTCGACTCAGTCCCGCCCCTCCGGCTCCGCGAACTCCACGGAGATCCGCTCGAAGCCCAGCGAGCGCAGCAGGTTCTCCAGCATGTCCACGGTGTTCCGCTCGGCGCGCGCCGCCAGGCCGCTCTCCTTCGCCGCCTCGCCGATGCGCCGCACGGCCAGTCGGTGCACCTCGCGCTCGTCGCCCGGATTGTCGGAGAAGACGTCGCCGAGCCGGTCGAGCAGTCCGCGCTCCTTGGTCACGGCGTAGGAGCGCTCGACGTCCAGGGCGGGCTTCTCCAGCCGGGCGCGCGGCAGCCGCACCGTCGCGCTCCTGCGGTCGTCCGTGACCGTGACGGCGTCCTCGTCGAGGCCGCCGAGGTCCACGTACGCGCCGACGCTGCCCGTGCCGACGAACAGCGTCCGGCTGCCGCGCACCGCGTCCGGCAGGAACTTGGCGTCCTTCTCCAAATCGACGACGACCTGGAAGGTGCCGGAGGCCCCTTCGTAACGGCTCATGTCCTTGAGGGACTTCAGCAGCGCGGGGCCGGTGCGGTCCTCGGTGCGGGTGGCGAAGGGGTTCTTCAGCTCCGGGAGCAGGCGGAGCTGTCCGGCCAGCAGGGCTCCGGCCGCCAGGAGCACCAGGAGCAGCGGGAGGACGAGCCACCGCGACGAGAGGGAGGGTAGGGGCCTGGCGGGTCCGGCCATCGGACGTGCACCTCCAAAGCGCTCCGGAGAACCTCCCTCTCCCTGTGCCCCGGAAACCGCCACCCCATGGCCGGGAGAGGGCGCGCGCCCGGCGGGGGCGCGCCGGGTGCGGCTCCGGCGCACGGGGCATCCGGAGGGGGACACGCCCCAACGGCCGGAAGGACGGACGGAGATGACTCGTACGGGCCGGGTGCGCGCCTGGACGCGGCACGCCTACGGAAACCCGGTGGCCCTCGGCTACCTCGGCCTCGTGGCCGCGGCCGGACTCTTCGCCGCGGGCGACGCCCTCCTCGCCGGGCATCCCGACGCCTCGCTGTCGGCGGTGTGGGTGCTGGCGCTGACCATGCCGGCGTCGCTGCCGTTCCTCGCCGCCGGGAGCCCCTGGCTCCTCGCACCGGGTCTGGCGGTGGCCGCGCTGGTCCAGGCGGCCGTGCTCGGGGCGGTGTACCGCCGGCTCACCCGCCGGGGCCGACGGCCCGTCAACGGCTCCTGAAAAAAGGACGTTCGCGCCCCCGATCCGGGGGAACCCCTTTCCCCGAAGGAAGCCTTTCCCCTTCACGATGGGAGCACGGACTCGAAAGGCATTCCGGTGGCAAATGCCTCGGCGATCGGCCGGACCGGTAGCGGAGGACGGGGACAGCATCCTTCCGTTCCGGCGCCCACGGGCAGCGGTTTCTTCGGCGCCGGCGCCCCCACCGGTGGCCGGAATTCACGCTCGCAAGCCTCCGCGGCGGATACGGCGGCAGAAGACCGGCACCATTGTCCGGTACGCGGGTAACTGAGTATCGGACACCGCCGCCGGCCCTCCGGTGCCCCGCCTCGGTCCGGAAGCCCGAAGCGGCGCACCGGAAGCCGGAATCGCCCCGGAGAATGCCCCATGCGCGAACGATTCCCACGGACTCCGGATCGCATGTCGGATTGAGTGGCACGGTCACAGAGGTTTTCTTTCGGCCGTGTTCACCGGGCGTTGTCCGGCCCCTTGCCCGGCCGCTTGCCGCTCCTTACTGTGGGAGCGCTCCCACCTCTACCCCTACGGGTCGGCAGGAGGCCGGGTCAGGGACGACCGCCTGGTTGCGCGATGCCGTCTCGCCCTCCCGCCCCGCAGGCGCACGCCCCGATCACTCGCACCCCGTCCGCGCGGGCACGTGGACCGCTCCGGCCGCAACCCGGCCGGACGTGTGCCCGGCGGACGCAAGGCGCCGGCGGACGCACCCCGCCGAGCGGCTGCCTTCGAGTGCCGGGCCGCGCCGCCGCGCCCGACCCCGCAGAGGAGTTCTGGAAGCCCGGATGGCACCACCCGCACATCTCACGCCCGTGGACCGACGGAACCGGAACCGCTCCCTTACGTCGCGTCCATGACGACCGATTGGAGAATCATGTCCGGAGTCTTTCTCGCCGGCGGAGCGGCCGCGGCGTTATTCGCCTCGGCCCTGGCCGGCCCCACCCTCGATCTGGAGCCGGCTCCCACGGCTCCTTCCGAGAGAATCCAGGTCGGCATCAACACGGTCAACGGCTCGGGTTGCCCGGCGGGGACGGCGGCCGTGGCCGTCTCCCCCGACAACACGGCCTTCACCGTGACCTACAGCGACTACCTCGCCCAGGTGGGCGTGGGCGCCGCGCCGACCGACGCCCGGAAGAACTGCCAGCTCAACCTGGCCGTGCGCGTTCCGCACGGCTTCACCTACGCGATCGCCAGCGTGGACTACCGCGGGTACGCCTACCTGGAGAACGGCGCCACCGGCCTGCAGAAGGCGCAGTACTACTTCCAGGGCTCGGCCCAGACGGCCTCGGCGACGCACAGGTTCTCCGGCCCGTACGACAGCAACTGGCACACCACCGACAAGACCGAGGTCGGCGAGCTGGTCTGGGCGCCCTGCGGCGTGGAGCGGAACTTCAACATCAACACCGAGCTGCGGGTCGACAGCGGCGATTCCGGCAAGGACACCACCAGCTTCATGACCATGGACTCCACCGACGGCGCCGTCAGCACCGTCTACCACATCGCCTGGAAGAAGTGCGAGAGCTGATTCGCACGGTCCACGCGTGACCGCGTCCGGCCCGTTCGCGGGCAGGAGGCGGAATTCCCCCGGGGACGGTCGGTTCCCGTTCCGGGCACGCCGTCTTCCGGACGTGCCGGGCCGATGACCGGTGCCGAGCACCACCGCTCTCGGCCGCCTGCCCCCGAACACCCGGGAAAAGGACCGTCCCAGGCACGGAAAGCCGGAGAACGGGCCGTCGCATCCGCTTCCCGGCGACCGTCGTCGCCGGGACGGTGAAGACCCGCCCCGTTAATCCCCCGTGGGATTCCGGACCGCTTCTCGGCCCCGATGAACACGGGGGAATCCGTTCCCCCGGCTCTTCTCTCCACACCGCACTGCGCGTGTTCAGCGATCGGCATGTGCCGACGACGCGGTGCGACGCGAACCGGCGAGTTCCACTCAGCAAACGCGTCGGGATTCTCTGTCCCCTCGCGCCCCACAGACGCTCGATTGGAGAACCATGTCCGGAGCACTTGCCGTGGGTGGTGCGATTGCGGCGTTATTCGCCTCGTCGTTCTCCCCCAACGTCATCGCCACGCCGCCCTACTTCGAGGACGCGCCGACCGACAAAATGGTGATCGAGGTCGTCACGGTCAACGGCTCGGGCTGCCCGCTCGGCACGGCGGCCGTGGCCGTCTCCCCCGACAACACGGCCTTCACCGTGACCTACAGCAACTACCTCGCCCAGGTGGGCGTGGGGGCGAAGCCGACCGACTTCCGCAAGAACTGCCAGCTCAACCTGGCCGTGCGCGTCCCGCAGGGCTTCACCTACGCGGTCGCCAGCGTGGACTACCGCGGCTACGCCTACCTGGAGAACGGCGCCACCGCCACACAGAAGGCCCACTACTACTTCCAGGGCCAGGAGGAGACGAACGAGGGCATCCACAACTTCAAGGGCCCGTTCGACGACAACTGGCAGACGAACGACGTGACGCCCATCGGCGCCCTGGTCTGGGCGCCCTGCGGTGAACTGCGGAACTTCAACATCAACACCGAGCTGCGGGTCAACGCCGGGACCTCGAACACCAAGGAGACCACCAGCTTCATCGCCATGGACTCCGCCGACGGTTCCGTCAACACCACCTACCAGCTCGCCTGGAAGAAGTGCCCGACCGACGACGAGGGCGACGAGTGACGCTCCCGCTCCCGGCGGCCCCCGGATAGCGGCCCGGGGAGCGGGAGATGGAGCGGGCCGGCCCGTCCCCGGTCCGCGGGGGTCCGGACGACCGCACGCGGCGATCCGGACCCCTGTCCCGTCCACGGCACGCACCTGGAGCGAACCGCGGGCGCACAGGGTCCACGCCGTCGGACCGGTGGACGTCCGGCGGCCGGAGACCACCCGGACCGGGCGCGCGTCCGGCCCTCCGCGGTGCGGGCACCGACTCGCCGTCCCGACTCCCCGTTCCTCTCCTTCCGCCGCCTTCCGCCGCCTTCCGGCCGCCGTCACGGACCGGCCCGGGGGCCGGAGGCCGTCCATGTCCACGCCATCCCTCTCCACCGGACCGTGAAGTGTTGCCCACATGATCGATCTGCGCCGCCTCCGCGTCCTGAGGGCGGTGGCCCACTACGGCACGGTCACCGCCGCCGCCCGGGCCCTGCGCTTCACGCCGTCGGCCGCGTCCCAGCAGATCCGCCGGCTCGGACGTGAGCTGGGCGTCACCCTGCTGGAACCGCACGGCCGCAGGGTCCGGCTCATGCCCGCCGCCCGGAGCCTGCTGGCACACGCCGACGCGATCGAGGCGCGCTGGGAGCAGGCGGAGGCCGAACTGCGCGCGCAGCGCGACGAGCCGGCCGGGCCGCTGCGGGTGTGCGGCCTCCCGGTCGCCGTGTCGGCCCTGCTCGCCCCGCTGGCGGCGGCCCTGCACGCCCGCCATCCCCGGCTGGCCGTGCGGATCCGGGAGACGGAGCCGCTGGAGAGCTTCGACCTGCTCTTCGACGGGGAGGCCGACCTCGCGGTCGTCGAGGCCACCCCGGACACGCCTCCCCCGGGTGACACCCGGTTCGACCAACAGCCGCTGCTGGACGACCCCTTCGACCTCGTCGTCCCCGACACCCACCCGTTCGCCCGGCGCCGGCAGCTCGACCTCGCCGAGGCGGCCGGCGAGGACTGGGTCGTCCCGCCCCCGGACAGCACCTGCCACGCGCACACCCTCGCCGCCTGCGGCGCCGCCGGGTTCACCCCGGCCGTCGCCCACCACGCGCTGGCCTGGGACGCGATCGCCGCCGTCGTCGCGCACCGGCTCGGGGTCGCGCTCGTGCCGCGCCTGGTGCGGCTTCCGCCGCACCTGCCCGTCACCCGCGTCCCCTGCGCGGGCAGCCCGAGCCGCAGGCTGCTCACCTGCACCCGCGGCGGCGGGCGGGAGCGTCCCGCCGTCGCCGCGGCGCTGGAGGAGCTGCGGCGCATCGCCCCGACTGTTCCCTGAGCCCCCGGAGCGCCCGCCGCTCCGCACGCCCGTGCCGTCACCATCCGCCGGTATCGATCCGGCCGCGGCGGGTACCGGTGCTCTCGTGGAAGGCTCCCGGACCTCCGGACGGACACCGGAGGAGCCGGGACCGGTACCCGCAGAACCGGGGCCGCACAGCGGCGGCACACGACGACGCGACGACCGCGACGACACGGTGACGCGGCGCGTGGCGGCACGGCGGCGGGAAACGACGAGACGACGTGGAGAGCGGAGTGACTGTGACGGAGCATCCGGGCGAGGCCGCACCGGTGGAGGAGAACACCCCGGCCGGTCTGCTCCCGGCAGCCGGTACCGGCCGCGGGCAAGGACGCCGGGGCCTCGACGAGGGCAGCGAGGACCTGCCCCCCAACCTGACCCAGGCCATCCTGGAGGCCACCAAACAGGTCGGCTCCCTGCTGAAGGCCGCGGGGCACCCCTTCGCCCTGGCGGGCAGCGTCGCCGTCTACGCGCACGGCGGCCCCGACAACCTGCAGCACGACGCCGACTTCTGCATCCTGCCCGAGGACGCCGAGGCGGTGGCCACGACGCTGCGCAAGGCCGGGCTGCACGTCTACACGCCGCCGGAGGACTGGCTGCTCAAGGCGCGGTGCCTGGGGCAGGACATCGACCTGATCTTCGAGCTGGCGCGGCAGCCCGTGACCCGCGAACTGCTGGACCGGGCCGAGCAGCTTCCCGTGGAGTCGGTCCACATGCCCGTCCTGGCCGTGACCGACCTGCTGGCCGGCCTGCTGAACGCCTTCACCGAACACCACTGCGACTTCGGCGCCGTCCTGCCGATCGCCCGGGCCCTGCGGGAGAAGGTCGACTGGTCCAGGGTGCGGCGCGAGTGCGGAGGAGCGCCGATGCCCGACGCCTTCCTCTACCTGCTGGAACGCCTGCAGGTCATCGAACCGGAGGAGGATTCCCATGACGGACCGTGATGCCCACCGGACGGGCCGCGCGGAGGGCACCGGCGCCACCGGGTCCGCCGTGAACACCGAGTACCGCATCGCCCACCTCCAGGAGCGGCTCGTCCGCGAGGAGATCGCCGAGCTGGGCATGCGCATCGAGTCCCGCGGCGACGCGGTGCTGGTCACCGGCACCGTCCCCACGGCCGAGTGCCGCGAGACCGTCGAGCGCATCGTGGAGGAGGAACTGGCCGGCATACCGGTACGGACCGACGTCGTCGTGGCCGACGCCACGGCCCCCGACCGCCCGGAGGAACTGGCATGATCCGCATTGCAGCCGTCGGCGACATCCACATGGGACCGGACAGCAAGGGGGTGCTCCGTCCCGCCTTCGAGTCCCTGCCCGAGTGCGCCGACCTCCTGCTGCTCGCCGGAGACCTGACCCGCCACGGCACTCCGGAGGAGGCGCAGGTCGTCGCCGAGGAACTCACCGGACTGCCGGTGCCGGTGGTCGCCGTGCTGGGCAACCACGACCACCACGACGAGCGCCCGGAGGAGGTCACCGCCCTGCTGCGCGACGCGGGCGTGACCGTCCTGGAGGGCGAGGGAACGGTCGTCGACGTGGACGGCACCGCCGTCGGCGTCGCGGGGACCAAGGGGTTCGGCGGGGGGTTCGTCGGACGCAGCGGCAGCGAGTTCGGCGAGCCGGTGATGAAGGAGTTCATGCGCTACACCCGCCGCTGCGCGGACGGCCTGCGGACCTCCCTGGAGGACCTCCGGGAGCGGGGGTGCGCCGTCCGCATCGCCCTGACGCACTTCTCCCCCGTGCCCGACACGCTCGCCGGCGAGCCGCCGGAGATCTACCCCTTCCTGGGCAGCTACCTGCTGGCCGAGGCGGTGGACGAGGCCGGCGCGGACCTGGCCGTCCACGGACACGCCCACGCCGGCAGCGAGCGCGGCCTCACCAGCGGCGGGGTGCGGGTGCGCAACGTGGCGCAGCCCGTCATCCGCCGCGCCTTCGCGGTGTACCACCTGGAGGCCGGGGCGGACCGCGACGCCGGCGTCCTGGCCGAAGCCGCCCGCTGAGGGCCCCGGCCCCCCGAGCCGTGAGAGGAGGACCGGCCATGGCCGACGCCTCCGGACCGGCCGACGCCGGCACCGGGACCGCCCTCGCCCGGCTCGGACGCATCGCCGCCGACGTCTTCGGCTGGCACGAACTGCGTCCGGGCCAGGCGGAGGCCATGGAGCAGGTGCTGCGCGGCAGGGACACGCTGGTGGTGATGCCCACCGGCGCGGGGAAGTCCGCCGTCTACCAGGTGCCCGCGGTGCTGCTGCCCGGCCCCGCCGTGGTGGTCTCGCCCCTCATCGCGCTCCAGCGGGACCAGGTGGAGGGACTGTCGGGGAGCGACGCCCCCGAGGCCGTCGCGGTCAATTCCGGTCAGGCCGCCGGCGAGACCGCCGAGGCGTGGCGCGCCGTCCACGAGGGGGACGCGGAGTACCTCCTGCTCTCCCCCGAGCAACTCGCCAAGGACGAGGTGGTGGAGCGGCTGGCACGGACCGGCCCCTCGCTGTTCGTCGTCGACGAGGCCCAGTGCGTCTCCTCCTGGGGCCACGACTTCCGCCCCGACTACCTGCGGCTGGGGCACGCGGTGGAGCGGCTGGGCCACCCCACCGTCCTCGCCCTGACCGCCACGGCGTCCCCTCCCGTGCGGGAGGAGATCGTCGAGCGCCTGGGCATGGACCGTCCCGCCCGGATCGTCGCCGGCTTCGACCGGCCCGGTCTCCGGCTGGAGGTGCGCCGCTTCCAGGACGACGAGGAGAAACGCCGGGCCGTGGTGGAGCGGGCCGCCGCGGAGCCCGGGCCCGGCATCGTCTACACGGCCACCCGCAGGGAGGCCGAGGAGTACGCGGCGCGGCTGGCGGAGCCGGGTCTGTCGGCCGTCGCCTACCACGCGGGCATGCGCCCGGCCGAGCGCTCCCGGGTGCACGACGCGTTCCTGGACGGCGAACTGGACGTGGTGGTCGCCACCTCGGCCTTCGGCATGGGCATCGACAAGCCCGACGTGCGGTTCGTGCTGCACGCCTCCGTGCCCGGCTCCCCCGACGCCTACTACCAGGAGATCGGCCGGGCCGGCCGCGACGGCGCCCCGGCGCTGGCCGTGCTGCACTACCGGCCCGAGGACCTGGGGCTGCGGAAGTTCTTCTCCGGAGGGCGTCCCGACGCCGGGACGCTGGCCGACGTCGCCGCACGGGTCCGGCGCCACGGCGCCCCGCTGTCGACCGCCCGGCTGCGCGAGCTGACCGGTCTGTCGGCCAACCGCCTCACCGCCGCCGTCAACCTCCTGGAGGAGGCGGGCGCGTTGACCACCACCCCCGGCGGCGACCTGCTGCCCGCCGGCGACCTCGGCCCGCGGGAGGCCGCCGAGCACGCGGCCGGGACGGCCGAGGCGCGGCGCAGGCTGGAGCGGTCCCGGCTGGAGATGATGCGCGGCTACGCCGAGACCACCGGCTGCCGGCGCCGCTTCCTGCTGGCCTACTTCGGCGAGGAGTACGAGCCGCCGTGCGGCAACTGCGACATCTGCCTGGCACAGCGGCGGCAGGAGGAGGAGCGGGAGGAGTTCGGGCGCCTCGCGCGGCAGCGCGGCGACCGCGCCGAGGAGGAGCCGCGGCCGGACGCGGGCCGGTTCCGCACCGGGGCGCGGGTGCTCCACCGGGAGTGGGGCGAGGGGCTGGTGATGAGCGAGGAGGAGGACCGGATCACCGTCCTGTTCGACACGGTCGGCTACCGCACCCTGTCGCTGGAGGCCGTGGTCGGACAGGGCCTGCTCACCCTCTCCGACCGCCCCGGCGACTGAACCGCGCCGGCCGTCCCGCCGCTCAGGGCGCGGCGCTCTCGATGGAGAACAGGGCGCCCTGCGGGTCGCGGATGACCGCCAGCCGCCCCGACGGGGACTCGGCGGGGGCGGAGACCACCTCGGCGCCCAGGGACGCCGCCTTCGCCGCCGACGCCTCGACGTCCTCGACGCGGAAGTGGACGTGCCAGTGCGGCCGGATCCGCGGGTCGGGCGCGTCCTCCACCGCGCCGCCGCTCAGCCCCGCCACGGTCTCCCCGTCGATGCGCAGGATCACCCGCTCGTGTTCGTAGCGGATGTCGTAGTGCTCGGGGTCGGCCCGGTCCCAGCCGAAGACCTCGCCGTAGAACAGGGCGGCGGCGAAGGCGTCGCGGGTGCGCAGCTCCAGCCAGGCCGGGGCGTTCATCCGGCCGCCCACCTTCCACGTCGGGTCGATGCCGCCCTCCCAGATACCGAAGACCGCCCCCGCCGGGTCGGCCGCCCACGCCACGCGGCCCGAGGCGAACCTGACCGGCCCCACCGCGACGGTGGCGCCGCGCTCCCGCACCCGCCCGGCGACGACGTCGACGCTCTCGCAGGCGAAGTACGGGGTCCAGGCGACGAGGGTCCGCAGGCTGTCCCGCGCCTCGCCCAGCCCGGCGACCGGGGTCCCGCCCGAGAGCGCGACCTCGTAGTGGCCGAGCTTCTGCGAACCCGGCCGGTACCGCCAGCCCAGCAGCTCACCGTAGAAGCTCTGCGCGGCCTCCAGGTGGGGAACCAGCAGGCTGACCCAGCAGGGAGCGCCATGCAGCGCACGCGCGGTCTCCATCACGGCCGATCACCACACTGTGTCTCGTTCGAGCCGTCGGCTCGTGGAGGGCTGGTCGGGGTCCGCGCAAGGACGCGGCGGTCGGCGGCGGCCCCTTCCCGGGACACCGATGCTGCCCGCTCGCGCCCCCGCAGGGAAACCGGTGTCCACCAACCGGAGCAACACCCGCCCCGGGCACGGCGGTACGGCTCCGCCGCCGCCACCGGTCAGGGGCGGCGCCAGGAGTCGTCCTCCAGGTGGGAGCCGGCCTGCGGCCCCATCCGCAGCATTCCCCCGTCGACCGCCCACGACGCGCCGGTGACGTAGGAGGCGTCCGGTCCGGCGAGGAAGGCGATCACGGCGGCCACCTCGCGGGCGTCACCCGGCCGTCCCGCCGGAATGCCGGGCCGCCGCTCGGTGCGGACGTCGACGTCCTCCTGGCCGGTCATCGGCGTGGCGATCTCGCCCGGCGCGACGGCGTTGACGGTGATCCCGTCCCCGGCCAGTTCCAGGGCCATGACCTGGGTGAGCAGCCCCAGCCCGCCCTTGGCCGCGCAGTAGGGCGCGGCACCCACCCGCGGCTGGTGCTCGTGGACGCTGGTGACGTTGACGATCCTGCCGCCGTCCCCCTGCCGGATCATGCGGCGGGCGGCGCGCTGCCCGCACAGGAAGGGCCCGAGGAGGTCGACGTCGAGGACCTGGCGGACGGTGTCGAAGCCGAGGTCGACGAAGGGGGTGGCGGTGCCGGTCCCGGCGTTGTTGACCAGGACGTCGATCCTGCCCAGTTCGTCGGCGAGGCGGTCGACGGCGTCCGCGGCACCGGGCAGGTCGGTGAGGTCCATCCGCGTGACCGCCGCCCGGCGGCCGTGCTCGCGCACCTCGTCGGCCGTGGCCCGGGCGCCCTTCTCGTCCTCGTGCCAGGTGATGCCGATGTCCATGCCCTGCTCGGCCAGGCGTACGGCGGTGGCGCGGCCGATTCCCGAGTCCGCTCCCGTGATCACGGCGACGCGGGTGGCGGTTTCGCTGTGCGCGTTCATCAGACCTCCTGGTCCGGGCTCGGTCGGGGCGTCCGGTCGGCGGACGCGGAGACGCGAAAGGAGCCGGAACGGGAAACCGTCCGTGCCCCGGCCCCCCGGTACCCGGGGCCTTCCCCGTGAAACTGCGGTGTTCCGGGGGAGGTTCGCAGGGGTTCCCGGGCGCGGACGGCACCGGCCGGGTCACCGTTCGGCCTAATCACGGTGACCTCCGAACGGATCAGGCGTTGGTCACGGCACCACCGCCACGAGTTGGGCGGATGGGTGAATGTTCATTAAAAGGAGTGACTTTCCATGTCCCGTATTGCCAAGGCTGCCGCCGTTACGGCCGCCGCCGGTGCCGCCCTGGTCGGTTCCGCCGGGGCCGCTGCCGCCCACACCGGGGCGCAGGGCATCGCCGCCGGCTCCCCCGGCGTCGTCTCCGGCAACGTCATCCAGATTCCGGTGCACGTCCCGATCAACGCCTGCGGCAACACCGTCAGCCTCGTCGGTGCGCTGAACCCGGCGTACGGCAACACCTGCATCAACCAGTCCGACCACCACGGCAAGAAGCAGGACGGCGGCCAGAAGCAGGACCAGAAGCAGGACAAGCACGACGGCGGTCACAAGAACGACCACCGCAACGGCGGTCACGACGACCGTCACAAGGATGAGCACCGCAACGGCGGTCACGACGACCACCGGAAGAACGACCACCGCGACGACCGTCACAACGACCGTCACGACGACCACCGGAAGAACGACCACCGCAACGACCGTCACGACGACCACCGCAACGGCGGCCACGACGACCGTCACAACGGCGGCTACAACGGCGGCGGCCACAACGGCGGTTACCACGGCGGCGGCTACTGACGTCACCGGCCCGGTTCCGGTCCGGCCCTCCCGGGTCGGACCGAAGACCCCCGGGGGGAGCTCTCGTACGGGCTCTCCCCGGGGGTCTCGGCGTTGGTGCGGTGCCGTTCCGCGGGTGTCCGCGGGTGCCGCCGCTACGCGGTGAACGGGACGCCGCAGCGCGCGGTGCTGCCCCGGGGCACGCACCGGGCGGCGGGGGACCACCGCTCGGCGACCGGCACCCCGTCGATCAGCTCCAGCACCGACTCGGCGACCAGCACCCCGTACTGGTGCACGTCCACGCTCATGGTGGTCAGCGGCGGGGACGCCAGCCGGCACATGGTCGAGTCGTCCCAGGCGATCAGGCTGAGCCGGTCCGGCACGGCGACGCCCATCTCCTTCGCCGCGCCCAGACCGGCGACCGCCATCACGTCGTTGTCGTAGAGGATCGCGGTGGGCGGCTCGGGCCGGCGCAGCAGCGCCGTCGTCAGCTTCGCGCCCGCCTCCTCGGAGTAGTCGCCCTCCACGACCACCGGTTCGATGCCGGCCTCGCGGCACCCCTCGACCAGCGCCGCGGTACGGGCCCGGGTGTGCAGCAGGTTGGCGGGGCCGCTGACCCGGGCGATGCGCCGGTGGCCGAGGTCGAGCAGGTGGGCGAGCGCCTCGCGCACCGGCCCGGCGTCGTCGGTGCGGACCGCGGGCATGGCCGGGCCGCCGCCGGCGTCACTGGTGGCGTCGGCAGCGGCGCCACCGGTGGCGTCGCTGCCCGCGCCGACGAGGACGGCGGGCAGCCCCAGCTCGCGGAGGACGGGGAGCCGCCTGTCGTCGACGGTGCGGTTGACCACCACGACCGTGTCGACCAGCCTCCGCTCCGCCCACCGCCGGTAGGCGGCGATCTCCGCCTCCTGGGTGGCCACGACGTGCAGCAGGACGGACAGGTCGCGTTCGGCGAGGCGTTCCTCGATGCCGGCGATGAACTCCATGAAGAACGGTTCGATCCCCAGCAGCCGCGCGGGGCGCGCGAGCACCAGCCCGACGGCTCCCGAGAAGCCGGCGCCGGCCGGCCGGCCGTGTTCCGAGGCGTTCACTCAGTACCGCACCACCGGAGCGCTCAGGGCGTTGGCGGAGCGCAGCACCAGCGGCCCCGTCAGCGCGGCGGGATCGAGGTCGGCCGCGGTCCGCACGGTGAAGGACCGCGACTCCCCGGCCAGCATCGTCACCAGCATCTCGTCCACGACCGCGTCCGGCGCGACCCGGTCGGCCAGGACGGCGACGTCGCGGGCGAACGACGAGGCCCGGACGTCCACCCGGTAGCCACCGGGCACCGCGACGGCCTCCGCCGTGAGCGGGGCGGGGTCGTAGTCCAGCTCGCGGTCCTCGCGGAAGAGGTGGACGGCGCGTGCGTCCGGCGCGGTGGCCACCAGCACCTCCTCCTGGGGGTTCTCCGGGGTGGTCAGGGACTCGGCCAGTTCGCTGTGGGTGACCGAACGGGCCGGTACGTCGAGGGAAAGCTTAACGCTCCGCAGTGTCCGGCCCGCGAACGTCTGCCGCTCCAGGAGCAGCTCGCCCCGCCAGGGCTCGTCGTGGTCGTTGACCGCGACCAGGGCGGGGCGGCCGTCGCGGGGCTGCACCGTCAGCAGCCGGGGCGCGTAGGCGTGGCGCAGCCCGTACCACAGCGGTTTGGGACGCCCGTCGCCGTCCACCGCGGACCAGGAGGTGACCGGCCAGCAGTCGTTGAGCTGCCAGACGACCGCGCCGGCGGTCCGCGGCCACCAGGAGCGGAAGTGCTCGATGCCGAAGACGACGGCGCGGGCCTGGTTGAGCTGGGTCGCCCAGTGCCAGTCCTCGAACGTCCTCGGGACGGGCAGGTGGGGGGCCATGCCGCGGTCCAGCTTGTCGTTGCCCTCCTCGGCCTTCTGGTGCAGCAGGAAGGCGGGCGAGGTGGGGGTCAGCGGCTCGTCGTGGATCCAGGTGGTGAGCGTGGCCCAGGTCGGGGGGCCCTGGAAGCCGAACTCGGAGCAGAACCGCGGGATGTGGTCGCGGTAGTGGGTGTAGTCGATCCGGTTCCACACCTCCCACTCGTGCCGGGTGCCGTGGTCCTCGTCGTTGGGGTGCACCTCGTCGAGCGGGAAGCCCGGGCTGTAGGGGCTGTTGGCGGAGTAGAAGCGGGTCGGGTCGAGTTCGGCCACGATGCGGGGCAGCAGCTCGGTGTAGTAGCCCAGGCCCCAGGTGCGTCCCCGGAGCTTCTCGGACCAGCCCCAGTCGCAAAAGCCCCACATGTTCTCGTTGGCGCCGTTCCACATGGCGAGGGAGGGGTGGGAGGCGAGGCGGGCGACGTTCTCGCGGGCCTCGGCCTCGATCTCGCTCCACAGCGGCTCCTCCTCGGGGTAGGAGGCGCAGGCGAAGGGGAAGTCCTGCCAGACCAGCACGCCGCGCTCGTCGCAGACGTCGTAGAAGTCGTCGGTCTCGTAGATGCCGCCGCCCCACACCCGCAGCAGGTTCAGGTGGGCGCCGACCGCCTGGTCGATGCGGCGCCGGAGGCGCTCGCGGGTGATGCGGGTGAGGAAGTGGTCGTCCGGGATCCAGTTGGCGCCCTTGACGAAGACCGGCTTGCCGTTGACCACGACGGTGAAGGGGGTGCCGATCTCGTCGGGGGTGGTGTCCACGGTGACGGTGCGGAAGCCGATGCGGCGTCCGGCGGCGTCCAGGTCCCCGTCGGCGCCGGCCGCGCGCAGGGTGACGGTCAGGTCGTACAGGGGCTGGTCGCCGTGGCCGGCGGGCCACCACAGGCGGGCGCCGGGAACGGTGACGGTGACCGTGGCGGTGGTCCCGCCGGCGGGGACGGTGACGCGCTCGGAGCGGTCGGCCACGGTGACGGTCAGCTCCAGCTCCGTGTCCCCGCCGTCCCCGTCCGGCCCGGAGCGCTCGATGTCGACGTGCACCTCGGCGCGGCCGGTGCCGTCGGCGTCCACCGTCACCAGCGGGCGCACCCGCGCCAGGCGGGCGGTGTGCCAGCGTTCCAGGCGCACCGGTTTCCAGATGCCCGCCGTCTGCAGGTCCGGGCCCCAGTCCCAGCCGAAGCTGCAGGCCATCTTGCGCACCATGTTGAAGGGGTGCGGGTAGACGTGCTCGCGGCGGCCGAGCCGCCGTTCGACCTCCTCGGCGTACTCCAGGGCGGAGCGGAAGGAGACGGTGAGGTGGTGGAGGCCGCCGTCGCGCAGGGCGTCGCGGACGTCGAACCGGTAGCCGCGGTGCATGTTGGCCGTGCTGCCGAGCACCCGTCCGTCCAGTTCGACCGTCGCCACGGTGTCCAGGCCCTCGAAGACGAGGTCCACCCGCTCCCCCGGGCCGGCGGCGCCGGCCTCGAAGGCGAGCGCGTACCGCCAGTCGGTGCGGTGCGCCCAGACCAGTTCCTCCTCGACGCGGTCCAGGTAGGGATCGGGGATCAGGCCGGCCGCCAGCAGGTCCAGGTGGACGCTGCCCGGCACGGCGGCCGGCACGGTCCGCCCCGCGATGTGCTCCGGCACCGGTCCCGCGGTCGCCGACAACTGCCAGCCGTCGTGCAGGGTTCGGCGGATCATCGGCGCTCACTCCTCGGTCGGCTCCACTGCGCGGAGCGGCGGATCTGGAAGGCGGTCTGGAGACGGGGAGGGCGGTCGGCCACCGGTGGATTTCTCCCTCGTGGGCCGAGTATCGTCGCCCGCGATTCTTACGCCACCGAATTAAGTAAGTCAACGGCGCCTCCGGCGTCCGCTTGGCCAGGACGGAGGCACCACCGTGGCACCACGTTCCGCTCCCCTCCCCCGCGATGTCCCTCCCGAAGTCCCCTCCGGTGTGATGCAGTTGCGCGCGGCCGGGGTCGGCCTCGTGCTGGACCTGACCGGCGGCACCCTCCCCCGGGTGCTGCACTGGGGGGCCGATCTCGGTGCGCTCGGCCCCGCGGAACTGCGCGACCTCCGGCTCGCGCGGGCGCCGCAGCCCATCGGTTTCCCGGTGGACGGACCGGTCGAGGTGGCCGTGCTGCCCGAGCAGTCGGCGGGCTGGCTCGGCACCCCCGGCCTGGTGGGCAACCGCGGCGGCCGTGACTTCTCCACGGCCTTCACCGTCCGCGGGGCGACGCCGACGCCGGCGCCCCCGGCCGGACGGTCCCCCGCCGGCGGCGAGCGGGGCGGAGGCGTCACCGTCCTCGCCCACGACCCCGCCGCCGGACTGGAGCTGGAGCTGACGATCGAGCTGACCGCGTCCGGTCTGGTGCGCCAGCGCGCGACGGTCACCAACCGCGGCTCCTCCCCCTTCCGCCTCGACGCCGTGCACCTGACCCTGCCCGTGCCCGCCGTCGCCACCGAGCTGCTGGACTTCACCGGGCACCACCTGCGCGAGCGCAGCCCGCAGCGCACCGCCTTCACCCAGGGACTGCGGATGCGGGAGAACCGCACCGGGCGCACCGGCTACGACACCGCCTACCTGCTCGCGGCCGGCACCGCCGGCTTCGGCAACCGCACGGGCGAGGTCTGGGCCGTGCACACCGCCTGGTCCGGCAACCACCGCACCTTCGCCGAGCGCACCTTCCACTCCGTCTCGCTGCTGGGCTCCGGCGAACTGCTGCTCTCCGGCGAGGTGGAGCTGGCCGGCGGGGAGTCCTACACCTCGCCGTGGCAGTACGGCTCGTACGGGACCGGCCTGGACGAGGTGTCCGCCCGCTTCCACCGCTGGCTGCGGTCCCGGCCGCACCACCCCGCCACCCCCCGGCCGGTGACGCTCAACACCTGGGAGGCCGTCTACTTCGACCACGACCTGGAGCGGCTGCGCGATCTGGCCGACGCCGCCGCCGCGGTGGGCGCCGAGCGGTTCGTCCTGGACGACGGCTGGTTCGGCTCGCGCCGCGACGACCGGCGGGGCCTGGGCGACTGGTACGTCTCGGACGAGGTGTGGCCGGACGGGCTGGGGCCGCTGACCGACCACGTGACCGGGCTGGGGATGCAGTTCGGCCTGTGGGTGGAGCCGGAGATGGTCAACGAGGACTCCGACCTGGCCCGCGCCCACTCCGACTGGATCATGGCGACGGGCGGGCGGCTGCCCGGCGCGGCGCGCTCCCAGCAGGTGCTCGACCTGGCCCGCCCCGAGGCGTTCGCGTACATCCTGGAGCGGCTGGACGACCTGCTGGGCACGTACCCGATCTCCTACCTGAAGTGGGACCACAACCGCGACCTGGTGGAGGCCGGGCACCGGCCCACCGGCCGCGCGGGCGTGCACGGCCAGACGCTGGCGGTCTACCGGCTGATGGACGAGGTGCGCCGGCGGCATCCCGGGGTGGAGATCGAGTCCTGCTCCTCCGGCGGCGGGCGGGTGGACCTGGAGATCCTCCAGCGCACCGACCGGGTGTGGGTGTCGGACTGCATCGACGCCCTGGAGCGCCAGTGGATCCAGCGCTGGACCAACGCGCTGATCCCGCTGGAGCTGATGGGCACGCACGTGGGCTCCGGCACCGCGCACACCACCGGGCGCCGCCACCCGGTCGACTTCCGGGCGGGCACGGCCCTGTTCGGTCACTTCGGCATCGAGTGGGACCTGACCGCGGCCGCCCCGGAGGACCTCGCCCGGCTGGCCGAGTGGGTGTCCCTCCACAAGGAGCTGCGCGGCCTGCTCCACACGGGCACGGCCGTCCACGCCGACCACCCGGACCCGGCCCTCCACCTGCACGGCGTGGTCGCCGAGGACGGCTCGGACGCGGTGTACGCCCTCGTCGCCACGGCCTCCTCCGCGCTGTACCCGCCCGGCCCGGTGCGGCTGCCCGGCCTCGACCCCGGGGCCGTGTACCGGGTACGGCCGCAGGCCCCCGGCGACCTGCCCGACGGCAACGCCCACCACTGGGGCGCGCACCTGCCCTGGTGGACACCGGAGGGCGTCCGCCTGCCGGGCCGGGTGCTGGCCGCCGCCGGGCTCCAGGCGCCGGTGCTCTACCCCGAGCGGCTGGTGCTGCTGCGCGCGACACGGGTGTGAGCCGGGCCGTCCGGGCCGCGGCCCGGACGGCGGGGCGCGGCGACCGCCCCTCGACCGCCGCCCTCCGGGGGCGGGAGCGTCAGGCGGGCCGTTCGGCGGTCGCGCCGCCGGCCGCCGGCCGCGCCCCGTGGCCGTCCCCGGCGTGCAGCCAGCACCTGGCGTGGTGGTCGCGGCCCACCGCGACGTCCTCCGGCAGGCGCGCGCAGATCTCCATCGCCGAGGGGCAGCGGTCCCGGAAGGTGCATCCGGGATCGTCGCCGGGGAGGGCGGAGCCGCCCGCCGGCTCCGGGTCCGGCACCTCGGTGAGGCGGGCGCGGTCACGGGCGTCGGGGTCGGGGGCCGCGGCGGCGAGGATCCTGGTGTAGGGGTGCCGGGGGTTGAGGATGACCTCGTCCGCGGGTCCCCTCTCGACCACGCGCCCGCGGTACATCACCAGGATGTCGTCGGAGAAGTGCCGTGCGGTGGCGAGGTCGTGGGTGATGTAGAGGACGGCGAGGTCGTCCTCGCGCTGGAGGCGGGCGAGCAGGTTGAGCACCCCCAGCCGGATGGAGACGTCCAGCATGGAGACCGGCTCGTCGGCGATGACGACCCGGGCGCCGGGCGCCAGCGCCCGGGCGATCGCCACGCGCTGGCGCTGGCCGCCGGAGAGCTCGTGGGGGCGGCGCTGCGCGATGTCGGCCGCCGGGGTCAGGTTGACGCGTTCCAGGAGCTGTTCGACCATGCGCCGGGTCTCCTCCCGGCCCCTGGCGCGGCCGTGCAGCTTCAGCGGACGTGCCAGGTGGTGCTCGACGGTGTGGAAGGGGTTGAGGGAGGCGAACGGGTCCTGGAAGACCATCTGCACGTGGTCGCGGTAGGCACGGCCGCCCACCGGGGTGCCGTCGGGGCGGATGGCGGTGATCTTCCCGGCGGTGGGCTTCTCCAGGCGGGCGATCATCCTCGCCACCGTGGACTTCCCCGACCCGGACTCGCCGACCAGCGCCACGGTCCGGCCGGGGGTCAGGGTGAAGGAAACGTTGTCAACCGCGCGCAGCGCGGAGCGGCGCAGGCCGGAACGGATGGAGAAGACCTTCGTCAGGCCGCGGACTTCGAGGGTCGTCATCGCGGACCCGCCTCCTTCGCTGTCGTTTCGGCGCGCTCGCGGGCGCTGGACTCCCCGGAGCGGACGAACGCCCCCCGCTCACCGGTGAGGCTGGGGAAGGAGTCGAGCAGCGTGCGGGTGTACGGGTGCCGCGGTCGCCGGTGGATCTCCTCGGCGGCGGCGCACTCGACGATCTCGCCGTCGCGCATGACGGCGATCCGGTCGCTCAGCTCCAGCAGCAGCGGCAGGTCGTGGGTGATGAAGACGACGGCGAAGCCGAGCTCGTCGCGGAAGCGCAGGATCTCCTTCAGGATGCCGCGCTGGACCACCACGTCGAGGGCCGTGGTGGGCTCGTCCATGATCATCACCTGGGGGTCGAGCAGCAGCGCCATGGCGATCATGACGCGCTGCCGCATGCCCCCGGAGAGTTCGTGGGGGAAGGAGTCCAGCCGCCGCGGGTCGACCCCGACCAGGCGCAGGACCTCGGCGCACCGCTCGCGGCGCTCCCCGGCGGACATCCGGGGCCGGTGCGTGGTCAGCACGTCCTCCAGTTGCGCCCGGACGGAGATCACCGGGTTGAGGGCGTTCATCGCCCCCTGGAAGACCATCGACAGCTTCGACCAGCGGAAGGCCCGCAGTTCCTCCTTCTCCAGGGAGAGCAGGTCGATGTCCGTGCCGTCGCGGTCGTGGAAGACGACCGAGCCCGAGGTCACCTCGGCCGGCGGCCGGTGCAGCCGGTTGATCGCGTACGCGAGGGTGGTCTTGCCGCAGCCGGACTCGCCGGCCAGCCCGAGGATCTCCCCGCGGCCCAGCGTCAGCGAGACGTCCTTGACGGCGTGTACGGGCGTCTCGCCCCGGTAGACCACGTCGAGGTGCGCAACGGTCAGGACGGCGTCCCGGCCGGACTCCTCGCGCCGGGGCGTGGTGCGCGCCCTCCCCTTCCGGGCCTCCTCGCCCTTCCGGACGCCCTCGCCCTTCCGGACCCGGCGGGCGGCGGCCGGCGCCGTGCGCAGCCTGGGGTTGATGATCTCGTCGATGCTGAAGTTGACCAGGGAGAGGCCGCAGCCGAACAGCGCGATGACCAGGCCCGGCGGCACGAACCACCACCACGCCCCGTACTGCAGCGCGAAGCCGTTCTGGGCGTAGTAGAGCATCTTGCCGAGCGTGGAGGAGTTGGAGGCGCCCAGGCCCAGGAACGACAGGCCCGCCTCGCTGAGGATCGCCAGGATGACGGCGAAGACGAACTGCGAGGCCATCAGCGGCAGCAGGTTGGGCAGGATCTCCACGGAAACGATTCGCCAGGGCTTCTCGCCCGCCACGCGCGCCGCGGCGACGTAGTCGCGGTTGCGCAGCGAGAGCGTCTGGGCGCGCAGTACGCGGGCGGAGGCCGCCCAGCCGGTGATCGCCAGCACGACCGCGATGGTCCACCAGCCGCGCCGGTCCACGGGGACGAAGCCCGCGATGACGATGACCAGCGGCAGGCCGGGGATGACCAGCATGACGTTGGACAGCAGGGAGAAGCCCTCGTCCACCGCCCCGCCGGCGTAGCCGCCGATGACGCCGAAGACCGCGGACAGCACGGTGGCCAGGATGCCGACCAGCAGGCCGATCTGGAGGGAGCCGCGGGTGGAGTGGGCCAATTGGGCCAGCACGTCCTGGCCGGTCTGGGTGGTGCCCAGCCAGAACTCGCCGCCGGGCGGGGTCATGCCGATGTCGCGGACGGCGGCGGGGTCGCCCGTGAAGAGCGGCCCGAGGACGCCGAAGAGGGCGATCGCGGCGACCAGGCCCAGGCCCACGCCGAGCTTGGGCGACCAGCGCGGCACCAGGGCGCGCCAGCCGCTGGCTCCGGTGCGCCCGGCGGGGGCCCCGGTGCCGGTGGTCGCGCCGGGGGCGTCCGGCGGCGCGCCGCCCTCGACGGCCCCGGCGGACGGGTCGGTGTTCGTCACGGTGTCGGTTCCCTTGTCGTCAGTTGCCGGCGCGGGTACGGGGGTCGATGAGGCCGTACAGCAGGTCGACGACCAGGTTGGCGCCCAGCACGGCCACCGTGATGACCAGGAAGATCCCCTGCATCAGGGCGTAGTCGTTGTTCTCCACGGCCAGCAGGAGCCTCGATCCGATGCCGGGGTAGGAGAAGACCTGCTCGGTGATGATCGATCCGGAGACCACGAAGCCCAGGGAGATCGCGAACCCGGCGACCGAGGGCAGGACGGCGTTGCGCGCGGCGTAGCGGGTCATGATGCGGCGGTCGCGCAGCCCCTTGGCCCGGGCGGTGAGGACGTAGTCCTCCGAGACCGTCGAGACCATCATGTTCCGCATGCCCAGCAGCCAGCCGCCGACCGAGGAGACCACGATCGTCAGGGCGGGCAGGGTGCCGTGGTAGACGGCGGAGGCGATGAACTCGCCGTTCCAGCCGGGGTCCAGGATCACGTCGTACCCGCCGTTGAGGGGGAACCACTTCAGGGCCGAGGCGAAGACCGCGACCAGGATCAGGGCCAGCCAGAAGTACGGCACCGCCGCCAGGACGGTCGTGGCCGGGACGAGGGAGTCGAGCCAGGAGCCGCGCCTCCAGCCGACGAGGGTGCCGAGTCCGACGCCGAGCAGGAACGACAGCAGGGTCGCGATGCCCACCAGCACGATCGTCCAGGGCAGGGCCTCGGCGATCACGGTGGAGACGTCGGTCGGGAAGACGCTGACCGAGATCCCCAGGTCGCCGCCGGCCATGTTGGCCAGGTACGAGAAGTACTGGCTCACCAGGGTCTCGCCCGTGTCGGTTCCGAGGAGGAGTTCGTAGGATCTGCGCACCGACGGGTCGGCCGCGCCGCCGCGTTGCTGCAGCTTCGCCATGAGGGTGTCCACCGGGTTTCCCGGCATCAGCCTCGGGATGAAGAAGTTCAGGGTCAGCGCCGCCCAGAGGGCGACGAGGTAGAACCCGAACTTCCGGGCGTAGTACCTCACCGGTCTCCACCTGTCACCGTGTCTCCTCCCCGGAACCGTTCGCTGTCGGGCCGTCAGTCGCCGGCCGGCTTCAGGCCCTTGTAGACCTGCGCCTGGTCGGGGCGGCTCCAGACCGCCGGGACGGCGTAGAGGTTGTACTCCGTCGGCCAGCCCTCGAACTTCGAGGCGTGGTACTCACTGGTGGTGCCGGCGGTCAGGACCGGGATGTACGGCATGTCCTCTTCGATCCGGGTCTGGATGACGTCGTACTGCGCCTGGCGCTCCTCGGTCCGCTCCGGGTCGATCTGCTTGAGCCGCTCCAGCGCCCTGTCGACCCTCTCGTCGCTGTAGCGGGCGAAGTTCGGGTTGGCCGTCTCGCCGACCTTCGCGGTGGTCTCGGTGCTGAAGAAGTAGCTGTAGGTGTAGAAGGGGTCGGGCGCGGGCCCCGGGTACAGCGAGTCGATCAGCAACTGGTACTCGCCCCGGCCGCGGGCCTCGGACCACTCGTTCCAGGAGGACTGCTGGGGCGTCAGCTTGATGCCGACCTTCTTGAGCTGCTGGGCCATGGTGTCGACCGCGGTGATGTAGTCGGTCCAGCCGGAGACCACCCGGACGGTCATGGAGAGCTTCCGGCCGTCCTTGGCGTAGATGCCGTCCGGGCCCTTGCGGTAGCCGGCGTCCTCCAGGATCCGCGTCGCCCTGGTGGCGTTCGGCTGCATCGGGGCGAGGTTCTCCTTGAGCTTGGAGGAGATGATCTCCTTGTCCCGCTCGACCATGGCGAACCCGGGCGATATCTGGCTGGAGGTGTTCTGGAACGCCAGCGAGTTGAGCTGGGTGCGGTCCAGACCGTAGTAGATCGCCTTGCGCACCGCCGGGTCCGTCTGCGGGCCCTCGCAGCCCAGCTCGGCGTTGGAGCAGGTCATCAGGGCGGTCTGGTTCAGCGGGACCGTGACGGCCTGGTAGCCGGGGTAGTTCTTCTCGACGTTCTTGATGTCCGGGACCGGGCCGGTCTGCCAGTCGATCTTCCCCGACGCCAGCGCGTCCGCACCGGCCTGGTTCCCCGACAGGGCCAGGTAGCGGACCTTCTTCACGGCCGGCTCGCCGTCCCAGTAGTCGGGGTTGGCCTTGAGCGTGAACGCCTGGCCCTTGAACTCGTCCAGCAGGTACGGGCCGGTGCCGACGGGCTTCCTGACGACGTCCTTGGAGGGGTCCTCGGTCTTCTTCCAGAGGTGCTCGGGAACGATGAAGATCTTGCCGAGGATCTGCGGCCCGTCCATGTAGGCCGGCTCGTCGAACGTGATCCTGACGTGGGTGTCGTCGACGGCCTCGGCCCTGCCCCGGTAGCCGGTGCTGTTCATCTCCTTGTACTTGGAGATCATGCCGAGCGTGAACACCACGTCGTCCGCGGTGAACGGCTCGCCGTCGGACCACATGACGCCCTCGCGCAGGGTGATCGACAGCTCGGTGCCGTCCTGGTTCCAGGAGTACTCGGTGCCCAGCAGCGGCTTCGCCGGCTCGTCGCGCACCTGGTTGAAGTAGAAGAGCGATTCGAAGATCGTGCCCGGCCCCTCGACCATGCTCGGCGAGAAGGGGTTGAAGTTGATCTGGTAGTCGCCCGCCTGCCCCGTGTAGACCACCAGGGTCTCGTCCTTGCCTCCGCCTCCGCCCGACCCCGAACAGGCCGTGGCCAGCAGGGCGATCACGGCCGCGCCGGCCGCTGCGACACGCGCACGTCGGCGTCTTTGGTGCAGGAACATGTGGATGGGTCCTCTCGTGACTGGAGGGCGGGCCGGCGTGCCGTTCGGCGCCTTGCGGACCGGCGGGGGTCGCTCACGTGGGGTGATTGTTAAGTCACCGAAGAAAGAAAGTCAATACTCGTGCCGCGCCCTCCCGGCGGGCGCGCGGACAGGGGGCCGCGGCGGGCACGGAGCGGCCCGGGAGGACCCGCAGGACGCGAGGAAGGATACGGGGGACGAAAGGCCGGCCGGGCCCGTTCCGGGGAAGCCGGGAGAAGCCGGGGCGGCCGGGAGGGCGCGGCACGGGCGGAGGGCGGACGCGTCCGGCGGCGGGACGGACGCTTGCCCGCCTTCGACAGCCACATAAACTAACGGTGCGCAGGCGCGCGGCACGGTCCGCGCGGACCGCACCGACAGCGCGAATCCCCCGGCGAGGGGCGGGCGGAGGAACCAGTGAGCGGACCGGCGCGGGCCACGGCCCACGCGAGCAGCAGGGCGGCCGTGCTCGACGTGATCCGCGCGGCGGGCACCATCAGCCGGGTCGGCCTCATCAACGCGACCGGCTTCACGGGCGCGACGATCTCCACCGTCGTGCGCCGCCTCATCGACGACGGGCTCGTGGTGGAGACCGGGCGCGCGGAGTCCACCGGCGGGAAGCGCCGCGTCCTGCTCCAGCTCAACCAGTCCTCCCGGTACGCGGTCGGGGTCCACCTCGACCACGCCGGGCTCACCTACGTCCTCACCAACCTCGGCGGCTCGGTCGTCGCCCGGATGTCCAGGGCGGGGGCGGGCGCCGAGGATCCCCCCGCCGTCGTCGCGCGCATGGCGAGCGAGGTCGACGCGCTCATCGACGGCGTCGGCGTCCAGCGCGAGCGGGTGCTGGGCCTGGGCCTGGTCTCGCCCGGGCCGCTCTCCCCGACCAGCGGGATGCGGCTGACCCCGCCGCTGATGCGGCACTGGGAGGACTTCCCGCTCGACCGCGCGCTCCAGGAGGCCACCGGGCTGCCGGTGGTCTCCGACAACGACGCCACGGCGGCGGCCCTGGGCGAGCACTGGTCCGGCGGCGTCGGGGGCACCTCGACCTTCGCGGCCCTGTACATGGGCACCGGCATCGGCGCGGGCCTGCTGGTCGACGGGATCACCTACCGCGGCGCCAGCGGGAACGCGGGCGAGATCGGCCACAGCTGCCTGGAGGTGGAGGGCCCCGAGTGCTGGTGCGGGGCCCGTGGCTGCGTCGAGGCGCTGGCCGGGCCCTCCGCGGTCGTCGCCGCGGCCCGCGCCGACGCCGCGCTGGCCCGCGCGGCCGGACTGACCGGCGACTCCAGGCGCCACCGGCCGCCGTCGGTGACCGCGGACTTCGCGGCGGTCACCCGCGCCGCGCGGCGCGGCGAGCCGGGGGCCCGCGCCCTCCTGGAGCGCTCGGCGCGCTACCTGGCGGTGGCCGCCCGTACGCTCGCCAACATCATGGACCTCGAACTGGTGGTGCTCACCGGTCCGAGCCTGGCCATCGCGGGGTCGGTGTACCTGCCGGTGGTGCAGGAGGAGCTGGACAACGCGTTCTTCTCGCGCGCGGCGCACCCGGTCGCCGTCCGGCTCTCGCGGTCGGCCGCCACCGCGCCCGCGATCGGCGCGGCGGCCATGGTGCTGCAGTCGGAGCTCGTACCGCTGCGCCAGGGCCTGCGCCTGCCGGACAACCTGGCCGACTCCGAGCCCGTGCCCGTACAGCCGTCGAGCGCCTGAGCGGCGGCCCGGGCGGGGCCGGCCGGCGACGCGGGGCGTCCCGCGTCGCCGGCCGGTCCGGTATCGCCGTGCGGCGGTACCCATCAGACGACGGTGGCCCTCACTCCCTCGCCGCCGGCCGCGCGCTCGGTGCGCGCGAACAGCGAACCCAGCGTCCAGGACCCGGGGCCGAGGACGGCGATGAGGAGGAACGCCCAGCAGAACATCGCGGCCGCCTCCCCGCCGTTCTGGATGGGGAAGAGCGCGCTGGACTGGTGCTCGACGAAGTAGGCGTACGCCATCGAGCCGGAGCAGATCACCGCGGCGGTCCGGGTGCCGAGGCCGGACACCACCAGGACGCCGCCGACGAGCTGGATGATCGCCGCCCACCAGCTCGGCCACTGGCCGAACCCGGGCACGTGGCCGCCGTGGGGGCCGCCGAGCACGTCGAACAGGGTCGCCGCGCCGTGGCAGGCGAACAGCAGCCCCACCACCATGCGGTAGAGCGCGAGCACGTGGTCCCTGTGCCTGTCCAACAGTTCCATGGGATGTCCTCTCTGAGCCGTCGGCCCGCCGCTCACCGGGTCCTCGCCGGTGCCGCCACGGCCATGTCGTAGGCGAGCTGGGGTACGAACCGGCCGGCGGCCGCCGCGCAGCCGTCCGCCTCGCCGGGCAGCTTGACCCACAGGAAGGCGTCGATCCGGGGGTCACCGGTGCTGTCCGTGCTGGGGGTGCCGATGGCGCGGCCGGGCGGGTCGCACCACTCCCCGCCGGCGGCGGGGCCGTTGCCGTTGCGGCTGGTGTCGATCACCGCGTTCAGCCGGGGCGAGCCGACGGCGTTCAGGACCGCCTTGGCGTAGGCGACCTCGTCGGCGGTGCGGTTGTAGTTGGAGACGTTGGTGGAGATGCCGTCGGCGCTGTCGGCGATGCCCGCCGCGACCAGCCGCGAGGCCATCTCCGCCGGCCGGAGCCAGCGCGAGTGCGCGGCGTCGAAGTACACCTTCGCCGCCGGGGAGGCGGCCTTGAGCGCCTTGCCCGCGTAGGCCATCGACGCCCGGGTCTCGGCCTGCTGGGAGGCGTTCTGGCAGTTGGACATCAGCGCCAGGACGTCCGGCTCGACGATGACGGCCGCCGGCCGGCCCTCCAGCCCGGCGGCGAGCTGGTCGATCCACTGCCGGTACGCGGAGTGGCTGGACGCTCCGCCGCCGCTGGCGCCGCCGCAGTCGCGGTTGGGCATGTTGTAGACCACCAGGATCGGGATCTTGCCCGCCCCGGCGGCGGCCGTCACCAGCGAGTCCACCTCGGAGCGGACCGTATCGGTGTTGGTCGTGGTGAACCACTGCCCCTGCGGGACGCTCGCGATCCGGTCGCGGATCACGGCCGCGCGCGAGTCGCCCGGATTGGCGGCCACCCAGCGGGCGGCCTGCGTGTCGGGATTGACGTAGTACGGCGAGTCGGCGGAGTCGGCGGCCTGCGCGGTGCCGCCCGGCGCCAGCAGCGCCGCGGCGGCGGCCGTCACGGCGGCGGCCGCCAGTGCGAGCGAACGGCCCGCCCGGGGAAAGGTCTTGCGGAGCATGTGTACTCCTCGGTGGGGGGATGTGAACGGCCGCCTCCCGCCGGCGGTGCGACGCGGCTGCTCGTCCTCCGGGCGGCGCGTCGCCCCGCGCGGCATGAGCAGGGGGAAATGTTCATGACACGCATCGGCGCGGACGACGACCGGTGGGGGCCAGGAGGGGGCGGTCACCGGATCGGTGGTGCGGCGCCACGGTGGACGCCGACCGTCGGCCACCGACCACCGATCCGGAGCGTGGGATCGGGAACATCATGGGAGCGCTCCCAAAGAGAGTAGTCGCACTGGGTTCCGCGTCAAGAGAAACTGACCGGTAAGTGAACGGCGATGTACGTGTGAACAGGAATGTCCCCGCACGAGGGACGGTGCGGCACCGCCCCGGAAGCGGCGTCCCCACAAACCCTTCACCTGGGAGCGATCCCACCCGGCGGTTCCGGGGCCCGGACTCCGGGGGGACCGGACAGGGCAGCCACGGGGGCCGTCACGGGGCGGCCCGGGCGGCGGACAGGTCGTCGTAGACCATCAGCCCGTCCTCCCGCAGCCGCACCCCTGGAGTCGGCGTGTGCGGGGTGAGCCTGCCGTCGTGCATCAGGTGCAGCACGGGCACGCCCCGGATGACGACGGCGGCGTCGGCGATCAGCCGGCGGTGGCAGCGCCACCACACCGTCTCGCTGCACATCACCGCGGTGGCGGTCCGGGCGGCGTCCAGCAGCAGCGCGTCCAGCGCGGCCCGGAAGGAGGCGTCGCGGGTGTGGGCGGCGTACCCGCGGAAGGACGCGTTGCGCCAGACGGTGTCGGGCGAGTCGGGCGGCGGGCGGCGGAATCCGCCCAGCCGCTTCTCCCAGCGGTAACCGATGCCGTGCTCCGGCAGCCACTGCGCGAGCCGGTCGCGGGCGACGTCGGGATCGCGGCGGCTGCCCGGGGCGGTGCGGACGTCCACCACCAGGGCGATGCCCGCCTCCGTCAGCAGACCGGCCAGCCGCTCCCGGCCGGCGGTGCCGTGCCCGAAGGTGACCAGAGCGGGGGGCGACGCCATGCCGTCCCTGCCTCCTCCCCTCCCCGGCACTTCCGGGGCCCCGCGCGGTTTCCGTCCGGTGTCGGGGGTACCCGCCCGCTTTCCGCGGTATGCGCCCGTCGGGACCGGCACGCGGACCGCCGTCGTCATGCACACGGGCCCCCGTCGGGGTTCAATGGCCGAAGCAGCGTCGCACTCCCGGGAGCGAGGCACCCGAGTGAATCCGAGCACGCACCCCCACGACGCCGATCTCCCGCCGGGCGGCGCGGTCGTGTTCGTGCTGGACGGGGAGGGGACCGTGCTGCGGTGCACGGCCGCGGTGCTGAACCTGACCGGCCTCTCCGCCCAGGAGGTCCGCGGACGGCGGATGGCGGACCTCACCACGGACCCCGGCCCCTGGACCAGACCGCTCGACGCCGCCCCCTGGGAGGTCCGGGAGATCCGTACGGCCCTGCGGCACCGCGACGGCGCGCCGATCGAGGTGGACGCGGAGGTGCTGGCGCTGCCCGGCGGGAACGGGGCGCGGCTGCTGGTCTGCGCCGTTCCCTCGGCCCTGGGGCGGCGCTGGACGGAGGACCAGGCACTGATCCGCGCCCTGTTCAACCAGAGCCGCATCGGGCTGGTCGTCCACGACACCGACCTGCGGACGACCCGGCTGAACCTCGACCCGGGGTCCTTCGGCCTCTCCCCCCTGCCGGGCACCTCCAGGTACCCGTCGAACACCAGGCTCGCGGACGTCCTCGTGGCGGAGGACGCCGCGGCGATCGAGGAGCAGCTACGGCGGGTGGTGGACACCGGCGAACCGCTGATCGACTGGGAGCACTCCGCACGGCGGCGGAACGCTCCGGAGCAGGAGCGGGCGGTGTCCCTGTCGGCCTTCCGGCTCCAGGACGCGCACGGCCGCGTCATCGGGGTCGCGGCGGTCTTCACCGAGATCACCGAGCAGTACCTGGCCCGGCGGCGGCTGGCGCTCCTCCACGCCGCCGCGGCGCGCCTGGGCCAGACCCTGGACGTCACCCGCAACGCCGAGGAGCTGGCCGGGATCCTCGTGCCGGACTTCGCCGACCTGGCGTCCGTGGACCTGGTCGAGACGATGCTCCGGGGCCAGGAGCCCGGTGCGTTCTCCGCCGGGACGCCGCTGCACCGGATCGCGGTGGCGCCGGAGGACGGCGGGTGGCCCCCGGAGATGCACCCGGTGGGGGCCGTGTTCCGGCCCCGGGAGATCGAGAGCGACGCCCTGCACCGGGGGCAGTCCGTCCTCGTCTCCGACCTGACCGAGCTGCGGTCCCGGTCCGACCTCCCGGGCGGGACCGGCTCGGTGCTGGTCGTCCCGCTGCAGGCCCGGGGCCACGTGCTGGGTGCCCTGGGACTGTGGCGCACCGGGGACCGGACGCCCTTCGCCGACAGCGACGTCCCCCTGGCCGAGGAGATCGCCTCCCGGGCCGCGCTGAGCGTGGAGAACGCCCGGCGCTACACCTCCGAGCTCCGCACGGTCGAGAGCCTGCAGCGCAGCCTGCTGCCGCCCGCGGGGGTGGAGCTGAGCGCGGCGGAGTCCGCCGGCACCTACGTCCCGGCCGGCACCGCGGCGGGCGTCGGCGGCTGCTGGTACGACGTCATCCCGCTGTCGTCCTCCCGGGTGGCCTTCGTCATCGGCGACGTGGCCGGGCACGGACTCGGCGCGACGGCCACCATGGGCCGGCTGCGCACGGCCGTCCAGACCCTCGCCGACCTGGACCTCGCCCCGGAGGAGCTGCTCACCCACCTGGACGACCTCGTCATCCGGCTCTCCTCCACCGAACCGCAGTCGAACGACGGCGAGGCCGGTGTGGTCGGCGCGACCTGCCTGTACTGCGTGTACGACCCGGTCACCGGGCGGTGCGCGATGGCCAGCGCGGGGCACCCGCCGCCCGTCCTGAGCAGCGCGCAGGGGCGCACCCGCAGTGTGGACCTCAGGCCGGGACCGGCCCTGGGAGTGGGCGGCATGCCCTTCGAGCCCCTGGAGCTGCACCTCGGGCCGGGCAGCGTACTGGCCTTCTTCACCAACGAGCTCGTGGCCCACGACGCCGGGAAGGACCGCACCGGGAACCGCGCCGGGAGCCGGATGGGGCGGTTGCGCGCGGGCATGGACGCCGCCATGGCGGCCGGCAGTTCCCCCGCCGAGATCGGCCGCACCGTGCTCGACCACGTCCTGACCGAGGCCCCGGCCGACGACGTGGCCCTCCTGGTGGCCCGGGTGCGGGCCCTGCCCGAGGGGGCCACCGCCGCCTGGCGGTTCACGGCCGATCCCACCGTCGTCGCCCAGGCGCGCGACCTGGTCACCGCCCAGCTCGACGCCTGGGGCCTGGAGGAGATGGCCTTCACCACCGAGCTGATCGTCAGCGAACTCGTCACCAACGCCATCCGCTACGCCGGGCCGCCCATCGGCGTGCGGCTGATCAGGGACAGGTCACTGATCTGCGAGGTCTCCGACCCCAGCCAGACCCAGCCGCACCTGCGCCGCGCCCGGCTGACCGACGAGGGCGGGCGCGGCCTGTTCCTCATCGCCCAGATCGCCCACCGCTGGGGCAGCCGGTACACGCCCTCGGGGAAGACCATCTGGACCGAGCAGCCCCTGCTGGAGGGTGTCTGAGCCGCCCGTCCCCGGGACCGGCTCCGGTCCCGTCCGGTACCGCTGCGGGCTGACGCCGTACACGCGGCGGAAGGCGGTGCTGAGCGCGAACGCGCTGCCGTAGCCGACCCGCCGGGCCACCGAGGCGATCGTGGCGTCCGTACCGCGCAGCAGGTCGGCGGCCAGGGACAGCCGCCGGTTGGTCAGGTGGGTCATGGGCGGTTCGCCGACCAGGGCGGTGAACCGGCGGGCCAGGGTCGCCCGGGAGACGCCCGCCCGGGCGGCCAGCGCGGCCACCGTCCAGGGGTGGGCCGGCTCGTCGTGGAGCAGCCGCAGGGCGCGCCCCACCACGGGGTCGCGGTGCGCCCGGTACCAGGCCGGCGTGCCGGCCTCCGGCCGGGCGAGCCAGGCCCGCACCACGTTGACCAGCAGCAGGTCCAGCAGCCGGTCCAGCACGGCCTCCTGCCCCGGCTCCGCCCTGCCGACCTCCTGGCCGAGCAGCGGCACCAGCGGGCAGTCCCAGGCGTCGTCGGTGAGGACCAGCAGCGCGGGCAGGGCCTCCAGCAGCCGGCGACCGATCTCGCCGGGCATCCGGTAGGTGCCGATCAGCAGCACCGTCGAGCCGTCCGGGGCGTTTCCCCAGGTGCGCACGCCCAGGCCCATCGCGTCGCACAGGTCCTCGCCGTCCGGGGTGGCGGAACGTCCCCCGGGGTGGATCACCACCCGGGGCGGTGTGGCCGGGTCGTCGGCGAAGGTGTACGGGTCCGGGCCGCGCATGACCGCGACGTCGCCGGGGCCCAGCCGCACGGCCCCGCCCCCGTCCGGGACCACCCACGCCCGGCCCCGCACCGGGGTCACCAGGCTGAGCGGCGCGCGGTCCCGCACGCGGACGGACCAGGGCGGGTCCAGCACGGCGCGCAGCAGGAACGCTCCCCGGGCGCGGGGGCCGTCCAGCAGGCCCGTGAGTGCGTCCATGGGGCCCGAGTGTAGACGCGCGGACATGGGGCCGAGCCTTTCGGCGATGGCCCGTCCCGCCGGGCGCGGCTTGACTGGACCGCGGTGGAGGAGCCGCGGGGACACGGGCATCCGCCCCCCTCCTCCGCCGTCCGCCCCGGTTCCCCATCCCCGTCCTGGAGGACGTGATGTCCGTGCTCCGCACCGCCGCGCTGCTCGTGGCCGCCGTGACCACCGGGCTCGTCGCGGGCCTGTTCTACGCCTACGCCTGCTCCGTCATGCCCGGCCTGGCCCGTGCGGACGACCGGACCTTCGTGGAGGCGATGCAGCGGATCAACGTGGCGATCCTCAACGGCTGGTTCGCCGTCTGCTTCGTCGGCGCGCCGGTGGCCTGCGCCCTGGCCGCGGCGCTCCACCCGGGCGGGGACGAGCGGCCGGTGCTGTCCTGGACGGTGGCCGCGCTGGTCCTGTACGCGGTGGTGCTGGTCGTCACCTTCCGGGTCAGCGTCCCGCTCAACGACGCGCTGGCCGCGGCCGGGGAGGCGGGCGGCCTCGCCGACCCGGCGGCGGTGCGCGCCTCCTTCGAGGCGCGGTGGGTGCGCTGGAACACCGTGCGCGCGGTGGCGGCCACCGCCTCGTTCGGCTGTCTGGCCTGGGCGCTGGTGCTGCACGGGCGGCTGCTCCGGCCGGGCGGCTGAGGCCCTTCGTCGGGCGGTGCCGCCGATGGGAGGAGGCCGCCGGGGCGCACGCGGCGCCCGCCGCCCGCGCGACGGGGGGCACGGTGGTGCCTGCGCCGGGGCGCTCCCCGGGGTGCCCGGGGAGCGCCCGTCCCTCTCGGGTGCCCAGCCGTTCCGCCCGTCCCCGTCCCCGGTGACGGCCACGGGCCTGCCCCCGCGGCGGGAGAGCCCGCACGCCCCGGTGCTCTCCGGGGCGTGCGGCCCGTCGCCGGGCGGGCCGGGTCTCCGCCCTCCCCCGGATCACCCGGACGAACGGCCGGGTGATCCGGGCCCGGTGAGCGGTGTCGAAGCGCTCCGGGAGCCCGCACAGGGCCCCGCGGGAGGCGGCGCGTCCTCCTTCCGGGGAGACGGCCGGGCTCCGGGGCCGACGGGTCAGCCGGCGGCGGGACCGGTGTCCAGGCCGCTGAGGAAGCGCACGCCGGTGCGGACGTCCGCCAGCGGTCCCTCGTCCCGCGGTTCGGCGGTGAGCACCGTGTCCTGCTCCATCACGTACCAGCCGCGGTAGCCCGAGCCCTCCAGGAGGCGGACGATCTCGGCGATGTCCACGTCCCCCTCGCCCAGCGGGCGGTACATGCCGGTGCGGACGGCGTCGTAGTAGGACAGCTCCCCGCCGCGCACGCGGGCCGCGAGGGCGGCGTCGACGTCCTTCAGGTGGGTGTGCGTGATCCGCCGGGGCACCTGGCGGACGAGGTCCACCGGGTCGGTGCCGCCGGCCAGCAGGTGTCCGGTGTCCAGGCACAGGGGCACCTCGCTGCCCTCCAGCACCCGCATCACCTCCTCGCGGCGCTCGACCAGGGTGCCCATGTGCGGGTGCAGGGCGAGGGAGACCCCGCGTCCGGCGCAGCGCTCGGCGATGCGGTCCAGGTTGGCGAAGAGGGTGGACCACCCGGTGTCGTCGAGGTCGGGGCGCTCGTCGTAGCCGTCGAGGCCGGTCGCGGCCGCCAGGACGAGGGTGCCGGCCCCGGCGGCGACGAAGCCGTCCAGGGCCGCGTCGATGCCCGGCAGCGGGTCGCGGTCCGGGTCGTGGACGACGGCGGGGACGAAGCCGCCGACGGCGCGCAACCCGTACGACCGCAGCAGTTCCGCCTTCTCCTCCGGCTCGTCGGGGAGGAAGCCGTCGGGGCCGAACTCCGTCGCGGCGAGGCCGAGTTCGCCCATCTCGCCGAGCACCCGGCGGGGTGCGAGCTGGTGGCCCCAGCCGGGCACTTCGCACACCCCCCAGGAGATGGGGGCTCCGGCGATACGGTCCATGATCATGGCAGGTGTCCAGGTTCTCTTCGGCGTTCTCTGCGGTGTTCTCTACGGTGTTCCCTGCGGTCGGACGGCGCGGGGACGGGGCCCCTGGCGGTCCGTGTGCGGGCCCGGGTGCCGGGCGGGTCCGGACGCGGGACGGGTCAGCCCACCGTGACGGTCCGGCCGGTGCGCACGCTCTCGCGCGCGGCCTCGGCCAGGGCGAGCGCGGCCCGGCCGTCGGCGTACCCCGGACTCGGCGGCACACCGCTCTCCACGGCCTCGGCGAAGTACTCCAGTTCACGGCGGTACGCCTCCCGGTAGCGCTCCAGGAAGAAGCGCAGGTACGGGGCGGCCGTCTCGACCCCGGCCGCCGTGTAGGCGCGGACGCCGGTCGGCGTGCGGTTGGCGGCCTGGAGCATGCCGGCGGTGCCGAACGCCTCGATGCGCTGGTCGTACCCGAAGGCGCAGCGGCGGCTGTTGGCGATCTGGCACAGCCGTCCGTCCGCCGAGCGCAGGGTGACCACGGCGTGGTCGGCCTCCCCGTCCCCCTCCGGTTCGCCCGCCCCGGCCGGGACCGCCATGGCGTGGACCTCGGCGATGTCCCCGAGGAAGAACCGGGCCGTGTCGAAGTCGTGGATCGTCATGTCCCGGAAGATCCCGCCTGCGTCCCGGGCGTAGTCGGCCGGCGGCGGCTCGGGGTCGCGGCTGGTGATCACCAGGTGCTCCAGCCGGCCGATCTCCCCGGCGGCGACCCGGGCGCGGATCTCGGCGAAGGCCGGGTCGAACCTGCGGTTGAAGCCGATCATCACCCGGGGGCCGGAGTCCGCGATCCGTTCCCAGCAGGCGTCGACCCGCTCCAGGTCCAGGTCGACCGGCTTCTCGCACAGCACCGCCTTGCCCGCCGCCGTGGCCGCGGTGATCAGTTCGAGGTGGGTGGGGGTGGGGCTGGCGATCACCACCGCGTCGACCGTGCCGTCCGCCAGGACCTCCCCGGCGTCGCGGGTGGCCTTGGCGCCGTACCGTCCGGCGAGCCGGTCGGCGGCGTCCGGGAGCGGGTCGCAGACCCAGGACAGGCGAGTGCGGGACGCGGAGGCGATCGTCTCCGCGTGCACGCGGCCGATCCGGCCGCTGCCGAACAGGGCGATGTCCAGCATGGGGTGCGCCTTTCGTCGGGGAGGGGCGGGTGGCGGGGAGGGGCGGGTGGCGGGGAGGGGGCGGTCCGCTCCGCCGGGCCCCGTTCAGACCGCTCCGGCCCCGCGCCGCTCGCTGTGGGCCGCCAGCCGTCGGCGCAGCGTCTGCGGGGTCCACTCCTCCCGCACGGCGCGGCGGAGCAGGTCGGCCTGGGTGAGGGGGGCCAGGCCGCCGACGGGCGGGTCGCGGTCGAGGTCGGTGGGGAAGGCGTAGCCCTCGGCGCAGGCGGCGATGACGTTCTCCAGGGTGTCCGGGGAGGCGCCCGACGCCTTGAGCCGCAGCAGTTCGGGGAAGACCGCGTTCGACATCCGCTCGCGGTCCACGCTCTCCATGGCGCGGCCGAACGCCGAGGAGATCTGCAGCAGGTTGGCCATGCGCCGGATGCCGGCGGAGCGGTTGTGTCCGGCGCCGTGGAAGAGCGCGGGGTTGAAGAACACCGCGTCGCCCTTGGCCAGCGGCAGTTGCACGTGGTGCCGTGCGAAGTGGTCGCGGAACTCCGGCAGCCGCCAGGCCAGGTAGCCGGGTGCGTACTTCTGGGAGTGCGGCAGGTACATCGTCGGCCCGCTCTCCACCGGCATGTCGCAGTGGGCGACCGCGCCCTGGAGGGTCAGCGCGGGCGAGAGCAGGTGGACGTGGGCGGGGAACCGCCCGGCCTGCCGGTTGGAGAGGAAGCCCAGGTGGTAGTCGCGGTGCGGCTCCTGGGCGGCTCCGCCGGGATTGACCACGTTGACCTGCGAGGTGATCTGGTAGCCCGGTCCGAGCCAGGCGGTGGCGGCCAGCGCGACGATCTCGTTGGCGTAGTACCCGGCGAACGCCGCCGGGTCGCGGACGGCCAGCTTCTCGGCCGCGTTCCACACCCGGTCGTTCGCGCCGGGCCTGGCGAAGTGGTCGCCCACCGCCGTACCGGCCGCGTGCTGGTCGGCGATCAGGGCCTCGAACGCCTCGGTGACCCGGTCGACGACCGAGGTGTCGGCGAAGGCCCGCCTGAACACCACCAGTCCGGGGCCCTCCAGCAGGGCGCGGGCCAGTTCCGCCGGCAGCTCCTCGCGCGCGTCCGGTGAGCGCAGGTGCTCGCGCAGCCGGTCGCCGTCGTAGACGAGGGCGTTCCGCTCGACCGCCTCGGCGTGCGGGTAGTCCCCGAGTTCGGTGGTGGCGCCGACGACGGCCAGGAAGTCCTCCAGCCGGCAGTCGTCCTCCGTCAGCCGGGCGCGGGCGCCGGCGAGAGCCGGGATGGGAGCGGTCACGGCCTCACGTCCCTTCGTGGAAACGCCGCGGAACGTCTGCCAGCCTAGGGAGCGCGATCCTTCATTCCAACCGCAGAAACCCATCAAAAAACCATCAAGGAGAGTGATGGGCAGCCATCCCTACCCCATCCGCGAGATAGCCCTCCAGGCCGGCGTCAGCGAGGCGACCGTCGACCGCGTCCTCAACGACCGCGGCGGGGTGCGGGCCAGCACCGCGCGGACGGTCCGGCAGGCGATCGCCGACCTGGAACGCCAGCAGAGCCAGGTGCTCCTGGGGGGCCGCACCTTCATGGTCGACGTCGTCATGCAGACCCCCGACCGGTTCTCCTCCGCCGTCCGCGCCGCGCTGGAGGCCGTGCTGCCGTCGCTGCGCCCGGCCGTCATCCGGTCGCGCTTCCACTTCCGCGAGACCGGACCCGTGGGCGAACTGGTCGCCGTCCTGGACCGGATCGCCCGGCGCGGTTCGCAGGGGGTGATCCTCAAGGCGCCCGACACGCCCGAGGTCAACGAGGCGGTCCAGCGGCTCGACCGGCGCGGGATACCGGTCGTCACCTTGGTGACGGACCTGCCCAGCAGCCGTCGGCTGGCCTACGTGGGGATCGACAACCGGGCCGCCGGCGCCACCGCCGCCTACCTCGTCCAGCAGTGGCTGGGCGACCGGCCCGGGGACGTCCTGACCACCCTCAGCCGCGGCTTCTTCCGCGGCGAGGAGGAACGGGAGATGGGCTTCCGCAGCACGCTGCGCGCCATGGCCCCGCACCGGGCCCTGGTGGAGATCAACGACACCGACGGGCTCGACGCCGCCATGCACGACCTCGTCCTGGCCGTCCTGAGGGAGCGGCCGGGCATCAGGGCGGTCTACTCGATCGGCGGCGGCAACAACGCGATCGTGACGGCCTTCGACGACTTGGGCCTGGCCCGGCCGGTGTTCGTCGCGCACGACCTGGACGGCGACAACACCCGGCTGCTGCGCGAGCAGAGGCTGTCCGCGGTGCTCCACCACGACCTGCGCCAGGACATGCGCCGCGCCTGTCAGCTCGTCATGCAGGCGCACAAGGCCCTGCCCGGCACCCCGAGGTCGGTCCCCTCCGCCGTCCAGGTGATCACCCCGTACAACATGCCGGAGCGCGCCGTCCCCGTGGAGGACTGAGGCGGGCCGGCGCGAACCGGCATGTGCCAACACACCGTCCTGAGGTGTCGGCGGCCCGTCACCGGCTAACCGGAGAACAGGGGGAGGAGCGCAGCGTCCGCACCGACGTGATGAGAACCTGACGGGAAGACCTGCCCGTGGCCCAGATCCTGCCGAACCCCGCCGGAGCCCAGCCGAACCGACCGAACCCGCCGAGCCGTCCGGACCCGCCGGGCCGGCCGGTCCGGCCGGGGAGCCCGCCCCGCCGAAGCCACCGGCCCCGCCCCCCGGGGGCCCGGCAGGCGGCCCGCGACCTGCGGCACCTGCTCCTGGTGACGTGCGCCGTGCCGGTCGTGGGCTCGGTGGCCGACTTCGCGCTGCTGGCCGGCGCACCGGTGCACGGCTGGTCCGGCGCGGTGCTCCCCTGGATCCGGCTGGCCTGCTCGCTGGCCGCCGGCTGCTGGCTGACCGCCCTGCTGGCGGCCCGGCCGGCGCGCCCGGCACATCCGGCGCGGCGGCCGTCGTCCCGGCCGCGGCTGGCGCTCGCCCTGACGGCCGTCGCCGGTGCCGCACGCGTCGTCGACCTGGTGCGGGCCGGTGAGGCGCAGGGCGCGGTGGGCAGCCTGGCCACCACCGCCCTGCTGGCCTGGCTCTGCGGGGAACTGGCCGTCCGGCACGGCGTGGGATGGCGCGGGCTGGGAATCGATCCGCCGGGTGCGCGCACCCTCGCCGGGCGGCTGACGGCCGTGATGGTCTTCGGGGCCGTCTTCGTCCTCGCCTACACCACGGTGACCTGGATGGTCCGCCTCCAGGCCGGCCTGCCGTCCGTCGCGCCCTGGCTGCCCGTCCTGGACGGCGCCCAGAGCGCGGCACTGGGCTGGCGCGGTCCCGTCGACATGGTGGCCAACGTCCTGTTCACCGGGGTCGCCGAGGAGATGGTGCTGGTCGGCGCCGTCGTCGTCCTGGGGCACGCCGCGGGCCGTCCGCTGTGGGCGGTCTGCGCGATCAGCCTGCTGCTGCGGGTGGTGGGGCACCTGTACCTGGGGGTGCCCGGCGTCGCCCTGGTGCTGCTGGGCGCGTGCGCCCTCTTCCTGTACCTGCGCTCCGGCCGGCTGACCCCGCTGATCGCCGGGCACGTGGTCTACGACCTGGCCGCGTCCTGCGCGCCCTCGTCCGCCGCGCTGAACACCTGGGCCTTCGCCGCCCTGCTGGGCACCGGGGCGGCGTTCGCGGTGTGGCTCCACCGGTTCGCGCCTTCCGGTGCGTCCTCCGGTGCGCCTTCCGGTGCTCCGGGGGCCGCGCCGGGGGGCGGCGGGCGGAGCCGCTGACGGATCGTCGCCCGCACCCCCGCGGCCCTCCACCGGAATCCGTGCGTTTCAACCGCCGTCCGGTGGTCACTCCCCACGGGGCACCCCGGCCCGCCGGGGTGTGCCGGAGACCGGCCGGGGAAGCGGTCCGGGAAGCGCCCACGGGCACGGCGCGGAGGACCGTGCCACCGGCCGCGGCGGACGCCGGGGCGGTGCCGTCGCCGTCGGCGGACCACACGCGTACAACAGAAGGCAGCAAAGACGGCATTCTTCTCATACGCTCGCATAAGGGCCGAAAACCCTCGGAACCGGCGGGTCGGGAGGACAGGGGTCATGGCGGTACAGACGGAACGGACCGAGCAGGAGGAAGCACCCAAAAGGAGCCTGGGGGCGGTGGTGGTCACCTGGCTGACCACCACGGACCACAAGAAGATCGCCTCCCTCTACTTCATCAGCTCGTTCGGCTTCTTCCTGATCGGCGGGGTACTGGCCCTGCTGGTCCGGGCCGAGCTGGCCCGTCCGGGCATGCAGCTCCTCACCAACTACCAGTACAACCAGGCGTTCACCATGCACGGCGCGATCATGCTGCTGCTCTTCGCGACCCCGCTGTTCGCCGGTTTCGCCAACGCCGTCATGCCGCTGCAGATCGGCGCGCCCGACGTGGCGTTCCCGCGGCTGAACATGCTCTCCTACTGGCTGTACCTCTTCGGCGGGCTGATCGCGGTGAGCGCCTTCCTCACCCCCGACGGCGCCGCCGACTTCGGCTGGACCGCGTACACACCGCTGTCCGACGACACCCGCACGCCCCAGGTGGGCGCCGACCTGTGGATCATGGGTCTGGCCCTCTCCGGCTTCGGCACGATCCTCGGGGCGGTCAACTTCATCACCACGATCATCTGCATGCGCGCGCCGGGGATGACGATGTTCCGCATGCCGATCTTCACCTGGAACGTGCTGCTGACCAGCGTGCTGGTGCTGATCGCCTTCCCGGTGCTGGCCGCCGCGCTGTTCGCGCTGCAGGCGGACCGCACGTTCCAGTCGCACATCTTCTCCCCGGCCGGCGGGGGCCCGATCCTGTGGCAGCACCTGTTCTGGTTCTTCGGCCACCCCGAGGTCTACATCATCGCGCTGCCGTTCTTCGGCATCATCACCGAGATCATTCCGGTCTTCAGCCGCAAGCCGATCTTCGGCTACATCGGTCTGATCGGCGCGACCCTCGCGATCACCGGTCTGTCGGTCACCGTGTGGGCGCACCACATGTTCGCCACCGGCGCGGTGCTGCTGCCGTTCTTCTCCTTCATGTCCTTCCTGATCGCGGTGCCCACCGGGGTGAAGTTCTTCAACTGGATCGGCACTATGTGGAAGGGCAGCCTCAGTTTCGAGACGCCGATGCTCTGGGCGATCGGCTTCCTGGTCACCTTCCTCCTCGGTGGTCTGACCGGTGTGATCCTGGCCTCCCCGCCGCTGGACTGGCACGTCACCGACTCGTACTTCGTGGTGGCGCACTTCCACTACGTGGTCTTCGGCACGGTGGTCTTCGCGATGTTCGCCGGCTTCCACTTCTGGTGGCCGAAGTTCACCGGCAAGATGCTCGACGAGCGGCTCGGGAAGATCCACTTCTGGACGCTGTTCATCGGCTTCCACGCCACGTTCCTGGTCCAGCACTGGCTGGGTGCCGAGGGCATGCCGCGCCGGTACGCCGACTACCTGGCGGCCGACGGCTTCACCGCGCTGCACACGGTCTCCACCATCGGGGCCTTCCTGCTGGGCCTGTCCACACTGCCGTTCGTCTACAACGTCTGGAAGACGGCGAAGTACGCGCCGAAGATCGAGGTCGACGACCCGTGGGGCTACGGCCGGTCGCTGGAGTGGGCGACCTCCTGCCCGCCGCCGCGGCACAACTTCGTCACCCTGCCGCGGATCCGTTCCGAATCCCCGGCGTTCGACCTGCACCACCCGGACGTGGCGGCCATCGACCAGGCCGAGAACGTGGGGCGCCGGGACATCGCCGACGTCACCCCGGAGCGGAAGGGCGACATGGGGTGACCGCCGCGAAGATCGAAAAACCCTTGCAAACGGTGTAATGCCGACCCCTCCGGGAACACGGCCGGACGTGGGCGCACCCGCCGACCACTGTCTGGACCTTTCGGGAGGACGACATGGCCACGCACGGGAAGAACAAGACCGGCCCCGTCCGGGACGACGAGCTCAAGCAGGAGTTGGAGGGCGAGCTCCGCGCGGGCCGGTCGACCCACATGGAGGAGGAACAGGAGCCGCAGCCCTCGGGCGAGGACCAGCCGGACGTGGACCGCGCGCCGAACACCACGCTCACCGGCGGCACGCCCCCGGGGATGGACCAGGGCGACGTCGAGCTGCGCAACGAGCTGGCCCGGCACCTGGGCCGCAGCCTCTACCCGGCCGACCGCGACGCCGTACTGGAGACGCTGCGCGAGAACAACGCGCCCGACCGCCTGCTGGACCTGGCCGGGAGGCTGCCGGCCGGCCAGGAGTTCCGGAACGTCCAGGACATCGCCCGGGCGCTCGGCCTGGGCGTGGAGGACGTCAGCCACCGCACCTGACGGCGGAAGCCCCCAGGAATCCGCCCACCGCCCCCGCCGGACGGCACCCGCCCGGAGCCCCGCGCTCCGGGCGGGTTCTCGTCTCCGCCGCTCCCGCGGCGGCGGGAGCGGGCGGCCGCGTTGCGGCCCACGGCCGTGACGGAGAAGACCGACACCCCACAGAACGCAGAGAGCAGAGAGCAGGGACGGACATGAGCGACCAGGAACAGCAGGACCCGACCCGGCGCCACCCGCAGCCGGAGTTCCCCCAGCAGGACCAGCCGCACCCCGGCCTGACCGAGCGGATGGAGCCGGAGCCCGACCACGGCGAGTCGTCCTACCGGGGCAGCGGCCGGCTGACGGACCGCAAGACGGTCATCACCGGCGGCGACTCGGGCATCGGCCGCGCCGTGGCCCTCGCCTTCGCGCGGGAGGGCGCGGACGTGCTGTTCACCTACCTCGCCGAGGAGGAGAAGGACGCCCGGGAGACGGCACGGCTGGTGGAGGAGGCCGGACGGACGGCGGTGCCCCTGCTGTGCGACATCCGCGAGGAGTCCGAGTGCCGCCGCCTGGTGGAGCGGGCGGTCGCGGAGTTCGGCCGCATCGACGTCCTGGTGAACAACGCCGCCTTCCAGATGTCGCAGTCCGAGGGCATCGACGGCATCAGCACCGAGCAGTTCGACCGGACGATGCGCACCAACCTGTACGGGATGTTCTGGCTGTGCAAGATGTCCCTGCCGCACATCCCCGCGGGCGGGAGCATCATCAACACCACCTCCGTACAGGGCTACAAGCCCAGCCCCCACCTGCTGGACTACGCCACGACCAAGGGCGCCATCATCACCTTCACCCAGGGGCTCGCCGCCAACGTGGCCGACCGGGGCATCCGCGTCAACGCCGTGGCCCCGGGCCCGGTGTGGACGCCGCTGATCCCCGCGACGATGCCGGACACCTCGGAGTTCGGCAAGCAGTCCCCGCTGGGCCGGCCCGCCCAGCCCGCCGAGATGGCCCCCGCCTACGTCTTCCTGGCGTCCCAGGAGGCGAGTTACATCACCGCCGAGATCGTCAACGCCACCGGAGGCACTCCCCTGCCGTGAACCCCGTGGCCCTTGGGACCGTCCGCCCGATCCGTCCGTGTGATCACCTTTCTGTCGGGTACGCGTCGAAAAAGCGGAACACATTCCCGCATACCAGTCATCGCAGTCGAGAGAAGGGATGCTGGATGTCTCGCGTCGAGGAGTCGATCGAGGTCCGCGTGCCGGTGCGCACCGCGTACAACCAGTGGACGCAGTTCGAGACCTTCCCCGAGTTCATGGAGGGTGTCGAGCGGGTCGAGCAGAAGACCGACACGCTGACCCACTGGGTGACGAAGGTGGCCGGTGCCGAGCGGGAGTTCGACGCCCGCATCACCGAGCAGATCCCCGACGAGCGGGTGGCGTGGACGACGGTCGAGGGCGAGACCAGGCAGGCCGGTGTGGTCACCTTCCACCGCCTGGACGAGGACAGGACCAAGGTGATGCTCCAACTGGACCACGAGCCCGATGGGATGAAGGACACCGTCGGCGACAAGCTCGGTCTGGTCCGCAGCCGCGTCAAGGGCGACCTGAAGCGGTTCAAGGAGTTCATCGAGGAGCGGGGTTCGGAGACGGGCGCCTGGCGCGGTCGGGTCTGACCCGCCCCGTACCACCGCCGGCCACAGGGCTCCTCACCCGGTCGGTGTCCGCCGCGGCCCGCGGGCGCACCACGCGCCCGCGGGCCGCGGCCTGTGCGCGGGCCGGTCGTCCGCGGGCGCGTGGTGCCTGCGCCTTCCCGTACCGCCGCGGGGCCGGTCGCGCCCACGGCGGCACGGGAGGACGGGACTCACTCCCCCGCCGTCTCCGGCTCCGGCTCCGGCGCGTCCGGGTCGTCCGGCACCAGGCGGCGCACCAGCGGGGTCGCCACGGCGCCCAGCGCCGTGGCCGTGGTGATCGAGCCGAGGGTGATGCCCCAGCCGACGGGGCCGAGCGGGGTGCAGCCGAAGAACTGGCTCACTCCGGGCGTTTGAATGACCGTCACCAGGGCGGCGGCCGAACCGACCCCGGCGGCCAGCACGTTGCGGTCCAGGCCCCCGGTCAGCAGCGTCTGGACGAGCTGGGTGCCGACCACCGCCGCCAGGGCCACCGTGCCGGCGCGGCGCTGCCGCCCGGTGAGCCGTGCCGCGCCCCAGGCCAGTCCCGCGCCGAGCGTGGTGGTGGCGCCGCGCAGCAGCACCTCGCGGGACAGGCCGCCGCCCAGGGACCGTTCGGGGCCCTCCCGCAGCAGCCGCTCGCCGGCCTCCGTGGCCGGTTCGCGGACGGCGATGGCCAGCGCCGGGGCCAGGTCGGTGAGGAGGTTGACGAGCATGATCTGCCGGGCGTTCAGGGGGGAGCTGCCGGTCAGGGCGGCGGCCAGCACGCTGAAGGCGACCTCGCCGAGGTTGCCGCCGAGGAGGATGGCCAGCGCGTCGCGGACCGATCCCCACATCGCCCGGCCCTCCAGCAGCGCGGCGATGATCGTCTCCAGCCGGTCGTCGCTGACCACCAGGTCGGCGGCGGCGGTGGCGGCGGGCGTGCCGCGCCGCCCCAGGGCGATGCCGACGTCCGCCAGCCGGATGGCCGGGGCGTCGTTGGCGCCGTCCCCGGTCATCGCCACCACCCGGCCGATGCGCTGGTACGCCTGGACGATGCGCACCTTGTGGTGGGGGCTGCACCGGGCGATGACGTCCAGGGTCGGCAGTAGCTCGTCGAGTTCGTCGTCGTCCAGTTCGTCGAGTTCGGCGCCCGTGCACACCTTCTGGTCGGGGTTCTCGCTGACGGTGGCGGCGATGGCGTCGGCGGTGGCGGGGTGGTCCCCGGTGAGCATCACCGTCTGCACCCCGGCCGCGCGCAGCCGCGCGGTGGCCGGGGCGGCGCCGGAGCGCACCGGGTCGGCGAGGGTGACGAAGCCGAGGAAGGTCAGGCCGGTGACGGTGTCGTCGGTGAGGTCCTCGTCCCGGCGCAGCGGGCGCTCGGCCACGGCCAGGACGCGGCGTCCGGCGCCGGCGAGTTCCTCGGCGGTGGCGGTGAGCCGTTTCCGGGCGGCAGTGTCGAGGGCGGTCTCCGCCGCGCCGCCCTCCCGGCCCCCGCCGCGCCGGCGGGTGCAGCGCTCCAGCACGTTCTCGGGCGCGCCCTTGACGCTGAGCAGCGTGCCGCGGGAGGTGCGGCCCGCGGTGGCGTGGTACGCGCGGGACGGTTCGAACGGCAGGGAGTCGGTGCGCCGCCACTGCGGGGCCCCCTGGCGCATGGCCACCTTCGCCCGCCGGGCGCCGATCACCACCGCGCGGTCGGTCTGGTGTTCCATGGGCTCGGACGTCCGGGCGGGCGGGGTGGCGCGCAGCGCCGCGGCCAGGATCGCCTTGCAGACGGCGTCGAGCCGGGCGGCGGGCAGGTCGCGCTCGCCGTCGCTGACCGTGGCGAGCTGGAGGTCGCCCTCGGTGAGGGTGCCGGTCTTGTCGAAGCAGAGCACGTCGGCGCGGCCGAGCGCCTCGATGGTGCGCGGGTTGCGCACCAGGGCGCCGTGGTCGGCCAGTCGGCGGGCGGCGGCGAGCTGGGCGGCGCTGACCAGGAACGGCAGGCCCTCCGGCACGGAGGCGACGGCCAGGTTCACCGCGGAGGCGAGCGTGTCGGCCAGGCGGCGGCCGTGCAGCAGACCGGCTCCGGCGACCGCGCCCGCCGAGCCGAGGGCGAGGGGCAGGCTGGTCTTGGTCAGCGCGGTCAGCCGCGACTCCACGCCGGTCGTCGGGGCCTTCTGGCGGGCGGTGGCCAGGCTCCGCCCGACCTCGGTGGCGGACCCGGTGGCCACCACGACGGCCACCGCGGTGCCCGCCGAGACGGTGGTGCCCTCGTAGAGCATGGAGCGGCGGTCGGCGATCTGCGCGGCGACCACCGGCGCCGGGTCCTTGGACACGGGCAGGGACTCGCCGGTCAGGGAGGACTCGTCGACCTCCAGCCCGTCGGCCTGGAGCAGCCGGCAGTCCGCGGGCACCACTTCCTGGGAGCGCAGCACCACGACGTCCCCGACCACCAGGTCCCCGGCGGCCACCAGGCGTTCGGTCCCGCCCCGCCGCACCCGGGCGCCGATCGCCGAGCGGGCGAACAGCTCCGCCAGGGCCCGGTCGGTCCGCACCCGCTGGACGGCGCCCACCAGGGCGGAGACGCCGGTGATCCCGGCCACCAGCGCGGCGTCGGTGCGCGAGCCCACGGCCGCCGACAGGGCGGCGCCCGCCGCGAGCACCGGGGTGAGGGGGTTGGCCAGCTCCTCGACGAACGCCGCCGGGAGGCTGATGCGCGCCGGCTGCTCGGACGTCGTCTCCCGCGCCGCCCGCTCCCCGGCCTCCTCCCTGCTCAGTCCCCGTTCCGTGGTGCCCAGGCGCTCCAGGACCCGGGAGGGGGGCATCAGGTGCCAGGGCGTGGTCTCCACCGGCGGGGTGACGGGGCGGGACAGCAGTTGCCGGGCGCGCCAGGTGCCCAGGCAGAACGCCGCGGTCCCGGCGGTGGTGCCCGCCGCGGCGCCCCGGGCGGTCGCCTGGAACGCGGGGGCCTGGAGGGCGGCGATGGCGCCGACGCCGCTGCCGCCCGCGGCCAGGATCCTGCTCTCCCGGTCGACTTGGGCGGCCACGCCCACCGCGTCCACGACCAGCCCGACCACCTCCAGGTCCGTGCCGGCCAGGACGTGGGCGCCCCAGGGCGCGGGCTCGCCGTCGCGGTGCACCCCGATGCCGCAGTCGGCCGCGGCCAGCGCCCGGCGGTCGCCCGAGACCAGCAGCACCACCGCGCCCTCCGCCTGCAGGGCGCGCAGGGAGTCCGCGAGGCGGTCGCCACCGGGGACGACGGTGTCGGCGAAGCCGAAGGCCGGTTCCGGCCGGCCGCTGGCGAGCACCACGCGGACCCCCGCGCGGCGCGCGGCGGCGGCCACGGCGTCGGCGCCCGGCGCCTTCTGCCGGGCCAGGCCCGCCACGGCCTGCAGGCGCCTGCCGCGGGCCAGGCCCAGGACGCGTTCGCTGCCCTGCCGCCGCAGCCGCCGCGCGGCCTGGGCGCCCGTGCGGCCGGTCAGCTCCAGTTCCTCCAGCGGCCCCAGCACCCAGCCGTCCTCGTCGCGGCGCGTCCTGCCGGCGCTCTCCGGGACGAAGAGCGCGAAGAGCCGCTCGGCCGTCTCCCGGGGGTCCGCCCCCTCCAGCGGCGCCAGGTCGGCCAGTTCGTGGTGGCTGCTGGTGAGTGCCTCCTCGTCCAGCAGGACGGTGTCCATCTGGCCCAGCCGCCGCAGTACGCCCCGGTCCATGACCGTGGCGCCCCTGAGCGCCAGGGCGCGGCCGAGCGCGGTCGCGAAGCCCTCGCGTCCCGCGTCCGGGGCCTTGGGCACGCCGGAGAGCGCCACCGCCAGTCCGCGCCGCGGCCCGGCGAACGGCGCCGTCGCCGCCCCGGCCAGCAGGCCCAGGCCCATCGACCGCTCGGCGTAGCGGTCGGTGGAGTCGCGGGGGTCGCGGCCGAACCGCTCCACCGTGACCGGGTCGGCCGCGGCGTCCTCGGGTCCGCGCACCAGCCTCGGTTCCATCTCATCCCACGCCCGGCGGTGCGCGCTCGCCTCCCGCCACTGGGCCAGGCGCTGGACGACGTCGAGGGCGAGTCCGCCGCCGCGCGTGGCCACGCCCTGGGTGAGCGCGGTGATCACCGGCAGCAGCGACTCGGCCCGCTCCGGGTCGTGCAGGCCCTTGTCGATCAGCTCGCGCAGCTTCGGATGGCGGGTGACGGCCCCGGTGAGCGCCGCCACCTCGGGCGGCAGCGGTGTCCAGGGCGCCACCCGGTTGAGGGTGGACAGCCCCAGTCCCACCGCGTCGGCGGCCAGGGCGGTGACCGACTGGCGGGTCCGCGGCCCCTCGCAGGGGTGGTGCGGCTCCATGCACCACTCCGCGTGCTCGTCCTCCTCGCAGGGGCCCTGGGCCTCGGCGCGCGCCACCAGGGCGACCAGTTCGCGCTCGGGCGGCGGGGGCGACGCCAGGGCCGCCACCACCCGTCCCGACGGCCCGTTCACCCGGGCCCACAGCACTCCGGGGTGCTCCTCCAGGGCGCGTTCCACGCGCCGGGCGAGGCGCTGTCCGTCCGCGCCGTTCACCCCGTGGACGGCGATGTAGCAGCGTCCCGGCCGGGACCACACCGAGCGCCGGGGCAGCCCGACGAGGTGCCCGGCGAGCTGTCCGGCGGCGCCGACCGCCCCCCTCGCCCCCGCCGTCACCCCGTCCGGGACCAGCCCGATCAGAGGCGGCACCGGCACACGCAGACCTGACAGCAACGACATCGACCGTGCCCTTCCGACCGCGAACCGACGAAACACCCGGCAGCACCCGGGGGGAGCCGGAGCGGGGCCCGGGGGCTCGCCGCCCGCGCGGTCCGTACGGCCTCGCCGTCCGGCCCGGGCGCGGCCCCTCCGAAGGGGTTGCACGCTCCGGATAACCCCTTCCGCCGGGCTCACACCTGCTGGCACGCCCGGATCCGGCCGCCGGGACGGCTCTCCTCCCGGGCGGCGCGGCGGACGGTCCCGGAGCGCCCCGGGATGCGGACACACCGGGCAAGTGGAACCATCGGGACGTGTCGCCGTGCTCCGAGCGGGTTACCCGGGGCGGGAGACAGACGCACCGAGACAGCACAGCGCGGCCCGGCCCCGCCCGGGCCGGCGGGATGGACATCTATGACCAGCGGGTACATGGGTCCCGGGGACTACGGCAGGGACCCGCTCGGAGACTTCCTCGCGCGCTTCCTGGGCGCCGCGTCGTCCGGCGGCCAGCGGACCGGGCCCCGGTACTTCGACTTCGTCCGCCTGATGAGCGAGTCCGCCCGGCAGCTCGTCTCCGCCGCGGCGTCGTACGCGGCCCAGCACGGCAGCACCGACCTCAACACCGAGCACCTGCTGCGGGCGGCGCTCACCACCGACCCGACCCGCGCCATGGTCTCCCGCGCCGGAGGCGACCCCGACACGATCGTCGCCGAGATCGACCGGCACGCCGGGGACGGCCCGCCGCGGACCTCCATCGCCGTCAGTCCCGCCGTGAAGCGCGCGCTGATGGACGCCCACGACGTCGCCCGCTCCTCCGGCGTCTCCTACATCGGTCCCGAGCACATCCTGGTGGCGCTGGCCGCCAACCGGGACTCGGCGGCCGGGCAGATCCTCAACGCCGCCCACTTCGACGCGCGCGCCGGCCTCCCGGAGAACTACCAGCCCGGCGCGGGCCCGGGCGAGCCCCAGCCCGCCCCGGGTGCCCGCCCGGGGCGCGGGGGCAGCGGCACGCCGAACCTCGACAAGTTCAGCCGCGACCTGACCGAACTCGCCCGTGAGGGCCGTATCGACCCGGTGATCGGCCGCGACGAGCAGATCGACCAGACCATCGAGATCCTGGCCCGGCGCACCAAGAACAACCCCGTGCTGATCGGCGAGGCGGGCGTCGGCAAGACCGCCATCGTGGAGGGGCTGGCGCAGCGCATCGCCGACGGCGACGTGCCGGACAACCTGCTGGGCCGCCGCGTCGTCCAGATCGACTTCGGGAGCGTGGTCGCCGGGACCCGCTACCGGGGCGACTTCGAGGAGCGGCTCACCGGCATCATCGACGAGATCCGCGCCCGCTCCGACGAGCTGATCGTCTTCATCGACGAGCTGCACACGGTGGTGGGCGTCGGCGGTGGCGGCGAGAGCGGTGCGATGGACGCCGGCAACCTGCTCAAGCCGCCCCTGTCCCGCGGCGAGCTGCACGTCGTCGGCGCCACCACGCTGGAGGAGCACCGCCGCCACATCGAGAAGGACGCCGCGCTGGCCCGCCGCTTCCAGCCCGTCCTGGTCCCCGAGCCCACCACGGCCGACGCCGTGGAGATCCTGCGGGGGCTGCGCGACCGGTACGAGGCCCACCACCAGGTCCGCTACAGCGACGAGGCGCTGCTGGCCGCCGTCGAGCTGTCCGACCGCTACCTGACCGACCGCTTCCTGCCCGACAAGGCCATCGACCTGATGGACCAGGCGGGCGCGCGGGTGCGGCTGCGCTCCTCCACCCGGGGCACCGGCGTCCGCGAGCTGGAGCGCGAGGCCGAGCAGCTCCGGCGGGACAAGGACCAGGCCGTGGCCGACGAGGACTACGAGCGGGCCAGGGAGCTGCGCGACCGCCTGGCCGAGCTGGAGCGGAGGATCGGGGAGGGCGACGGCCCCCAGCCGGTGGGCGACCGCATCGCCGAGGTCGGCGTCGAGGACGTCGCCGACATCGTCTCCCGGCAGACCGGGATCCCCGTCAGCAGCCTCACCCAGGAGGAGAAGGCCCGGCTGCTGGGCCTGGCGGAGCACCTGCACCGGCGGATCGTCGGCCAGGACGAGGCCGTGTCCGTCGTCGCCGACGCCGTGCTGCGCTCCCGGGCCGGCCTGTCCAGCCCCAACCGCCCGATCGGCAGCTTCCTCTTCCTCGGCCCCACCGGCGTCGGCAAGACCGAGCTCGCCCGCGCGCTGGCGGAGGCGCTGTTCGGCACCGACGACCGGATGGTCCGGCTGGACATGAGCGAGTACCAGGAGCGGCACACCGTCAGCCGGCTGGTGGGCGCCCCGCCCGGGTACGTCGGTCACGAGGATGCCGGGCAGCTCACGGAGGCGGTGCGCCGCCACCCGTACTCGCTGCTGCTCCTGGACGAGGTGGAGAAGGCCCATCCGGACGTCTTCAACGTCCTCCTGCAGATCCTCGACGACGGGCGGCTGACGGACTCCCAGGGCCGCACGGTCGACTTCACCAACACCGTGATCGTGATGACCAGCAACCTCGGCTCGGAGGCCATCACCGGGCGCGGCGGCGCGCTGGGCTTCACCTCCGGCGGCGCGGACGGCGAGGCCGACGAGGAGGCCCGCCGCGAGCGGGTGCTGCGCCCGCTGCGCGAGCACTTCCGGCCGGAGTTCCTCAACCGCATCGACGAGATCGTGGTCTTCCGCCAGCTCTCCGACGAGCAGTTGAGGCGGATCACCGACATGCTGCTGGACGAGACCCGGCGGCGGGTGCACGCCCAGGACGTGGAGATCGACTTCACCCCGCAGGCCGTCGACTGGCTGGCCCGGCACGGCTACCAGCCCGAGTACGGCGCCCGGCCGCTGCGCCGCACCATCCAGCGGGAGGTGGACAACCAGCTCTCGCGGATGCTGCTCAGCGGCGAGCTGGGGCCGCACACCCGGGTGCGGGTCGACGTGGCGGACGGCGGCGGTCTGGTCTTCCTCCGGGACACGGCCGCCGACGCCGCCGCGGCGGAGTGGAGGGCGGGCCCGACGTAGCCGGTGCGGGCCGTGACGCGCACGGCGGCCGCCGGGTGCCGGTGCCGGCATCCGGCGGCCGCCGTGCGGTACGGGTCGTGGCCGCGGGGGTGTCGTCGGGGCCTGTGCGGGCGGTGGGCCGGCTCAGTCGTTCCTGCCCCGGCCGGTGAGGGCGTCGCGGAGCCGGTCGACCATGCCCGCGCCCGCGTCGAGGATCTTGTTCACCGGAGGGATGTCCGGCGCCGAGGGGTGGGGGCGGGTCGGAGCCGTCTGCTTGGCCCGGCGCGCCTTGTCCCCGAGGTCGTTGAGCTGTTCCGCGGTCGCCGCCTGGCGCAGCCGCGGGAAGAGGTTGTCCTCCTCGTCCTGGATGTGGGTGCGGATCTCCAGCATCAGCTCGCCGATGAGCCGGTCGAACTCGGGGTCGTCCGCGCCGCGGCTCTCCAGCGCCTTCATGGTCCGCTCCGCCGTGGCGTGGTCCTCGAGTTCCTTGTCGGCGACCTCGTCGCCGTCCGGCAGGAAGTCGCGCACCGCCGGGTAGAGGTACTGCTCCTCGGCGACGGAGTGCCGCACCAGCTCCCTGACGGCCTGGTCCGCGTACTCCTTGCGCCGCTCGTCCCCCGCGGGCAGCGCCTCGATCCTGCCGAAGAGCTCCTCGACCTCCCGGTGGTCCGTGGTCAGCTCGTGGATGATGTCCCCGCCGTGTGCCATGGTCGTCTCTTCCTTTCGCTCACCCGCTGTCGCGTCCGCCGGAGGCGGACGCAGCAACGTGTTCCCGCGGCTCCCACCGTCTAACGCCGTCCGGCACCCGGCGGTCCGGCCCTCCCCCGGACGGCGCCGCCGCGCCGGCGGGCGCGGGAATGCCGACGCGGGGCCACGGCCCGCCGAGGGCCCTGACCCCGCGTCAGCACACGGCCGCCGCCGGCAGCCGTGTCCACCGGACGCCCGGTGGCCTACTTCTGGGCCAGCATGCCCTCGCGCAACCGCGCCAGGGCCCGGCTCAGCAGACGGGAGACGTGCATCTGGGAGATCCCCAGCTCGGCCCCGATCTCCGACTGGGTCATGTCCCCGCCGAAGCGCATCCGCAGGATGCGCCGGTCGCGTTCGTCCAACTGCTCCATCAGCGGCTTGAGCGCCTGGAGGTTCTCCACCTTCTCCAGCGCCGGGTCGACGTCCCCGAGCTGGTCGGCCAGGGGGCTGTCCTTGCCGTCGTCGCCCACGGGGAGGTCGAGGGAGCCGGCCACGTAGCCGTTGCTGGCCACCTGCCCCTCGATGACCTCCTCCACCGTCACGCCCATGAACTCCGCCAGCTCCTCGGTGGTGGCGGAGCGGCCCAGCCTGCGGCCCAGCTCCTCGTTGGCCCGGGCGAGTTCGATGCGCAGCTCCTGGAGCCGGCGCGGGACGCGCACGGCCCAGCTCGTGTCCCGGAAGAAACGCTTGATCTCCCCCACGATGTAGGGGACGGCGAACGAGGTGAACTCCACCTCGCGGTCCAGGTCGAACCGGTCGATGGCCTTGATCAGCCCGATGGTGCCGACCTGGACGATGTCGTCCATCGGCTCGGCGCGGTGGCGGAACCGGGAGGCGACGTAGTTGACCAGTGTCAGGTTGAGTTCGATGAGGGTGTTGCGCGCGTACTGGTACTCGTGCGTGCCCTCTTCGAGTTCTCTGAGGCGCTCGAAGAACAGCTTCGAAAGCTGTCGGGCATCGCGGGGGGCGACCTTGCCCGCGTCCTCGATTCTCGGCAGATCAGGGGAGGCCGTCTCCTGCTCCTGGGCCGGCAGGGCGTCACCACTGGTCAGCTGAACCTCCGGGCTCAGGCTACGCATCATGCCCTCCTCTTGTGACCTGTCATGTGCAGCACGGCGCGTACCCAGCTCGGTACGGCTCACACGCCCATCCGGGTGAGGTTTTGCCGACCTCCGTACGATGTCCGCTTACCACTCCGAACAAAAGCGATCATATCGGATTTATCCCCCGCGCATCAGGGCGGCGGGCGACGCGTCCGGCGACGGGTCCACGGCGGCCGGACACCTTCGGGACATCCCCGGACCCAGCAGTGCGCCCCGGCCGGGCTCTTGGAACGGGGGCTGCGCACCGTCCGCCACGGTCACGGCGGCCCCGGGACCGCCCGCGGGGCCGACGGCGGGAGCGGGGGCGGCGGTGCGGGACTGGCGCCGCGCGCGCAGGTACTCGAAGACGATCGGGAGCACCGACAGCAGGACGATGCCGACCAGGATCAGCTCGATGTGGTCGTGGACGAACTGCACCTGTCCGAGCGCCGCTCCGAGCAGCGTCACCCCCGCGCCCCACAGGACGCCGCCGATGACGTTGAAGACGAGGAAGGAGCGGTAGCGCATTCGGCTGACGCCGGCGACGATCGGCGTGAAGGTCCGCACGATCGGCACGAAGCGGGCCAGCACCAGCGACTTGGGCCCGTGCTTCTCGAAGAAGTCGTGCGCCTTCTCCACGTTCTCCTGCTTGAAGAGCCGGGAGTCCGGCCGTCTGAAGAGGGCCGGACCGACCTTCCGGCCGAACATGTAGCCGACCTGGTCGCCGAGGATGGCGGCGACGACGACCAGCGTGCACACCAGCCACAGCGGGTAGTGGAGGAACTGGTCGGTGGCGACCAGCAGGCCGGCGGTGAACAGCAGCGAGTCGCCGGGCAGGAAGAAGCCGAAGAACAGCCCCGACTCGGCGAAGACGATGCAGAGGATGCCGATCAGGCCGAACGTCTGGATGAGGTACTCCGGGTCCAGCCAGCTGGGACCCAGCGCGATGTTGATCACGTGGACAGGCTCCTGAGACGGTTACATGCGTCTGAGGCGAGGCCGCAGGCGCATGTGCCGCCCGGGCGTCACGGTGCCGGGTGGCACCCACGGCTACAACTTACAACGTGATCAGCGGTGTTCCGGCCCCGGTCGCCGTTCCGGCGCCCGTCCGGGCGCCCCGCGCACACCGCACGGCGGCACCGCCCGCCGGGTACGGACGGGCGGTGCCGCCGGACGGGTCCCGGGAGGGAACCGGCCTCTGCTAGGGGAGGTACCGCTCGACGGCGGCGGCCCCGTGCTCCTCCAGTTCCTTCCTGGCCCTCTCCACCCGTTCCGGCGTGGGCTCGCGGCCGGACAGCATGACCAGGTCCTCCGGGTCCACCGGCTGTTCCCCGCCGGTGCGCAACTGCACCGGCCGGGGCGCGGAGGACTCCTCCTTGTCGCGTTCACCCTTCACAGCGAGCCTCCTCGTGTTCGGTTCGGCCCCGTGGACGGGGACACCTGGCGCGTACCCGTACGCAATGGACTGATTCACCCGGACGCGGCGCGGTCGCGGCTCGGGCTCCTGAGGCGGCCACGGCCCAGGCCCGCCAGGGTTCCGGCGCCCGCGGCGTACACCAGTGCCAGCACGGCCGCCGCGTGCGCCCTGGGCAGCGCGGACTCCAGGGCCCGCAGCGCCGCCCGGTGGGCGGTGCCCACCGCCAGCAGCGCGCACACTCCGGCGCCGCCGAGCAGCGCGCCGCTCTGACCCACCCGCCGCACGGTGCTCCGCAGCCCGTCACGGGCCTCCCTCACCTGCCGGTGGAGCATGTCGGACGCCTCTTGCGCCAGCCGGTCCGCGGCCTCGGCGACCTGCCGCACCATGCTCGGCGTGCTCGGCCGTTCGTCGTCCCGGATGTCGTGGAGGTCCTGGGCTTCCCGCGTGGCCTGCGTCGTCATGGTCTCCTCGTCTCTCCGGGCGCCCGCCCGGCGTCGTCGTGGTCCGCCCCCGCCGGTCACCCCCGCCGGTCGGGCCCGTCGTCCGGGGAGCCCGGGGAGCCGGAGGAGAACGCGCGGGTGTCGCGCGGTTCGACGTAGGGCTCCTCGTCCGCCGGATGGCCCGCCCGGATGGCCCGGCCGCGCTGCATCTCGGCGTCGAACTCCTGGCCCAGGAGGATCACGATGTTGGTGATCCACAGCCAGATCAGGAAGATGATCACGCCGGCCAGGCTGCCGTACGTCTTGTTGTAGCTGCCGAAGTTGGCGACGTAGAAGGCGAAGCCCGCCGACGCGGCGATCCACAGCAGCACGGCGAGGAAGCTGCCGGGGGAGATCCAGCGGAAGCCGCCGTGCCGGACGTTGGGCGCGGCCCAGTACAGCAGCGCGATCATCAGGCTGACGAGGACGACCAGCGCCGGCCACTTGGCGATGTTCCACACCGTCACCGCGGTGTTCCCCAGGCCGACCAGGTCGCCGGCCCGCCGGGCCAGGTCGCCGGTGAGGACGACCGCGAACGAGCTCAGCGCCAGGATCACCAGCAGGGCGACGGTGACGCCCACCCGCACCGGGAGCTTCTTCCAGATCGGCCGCCCCTCCTCGATGTCGTAGACGGCGTTGGAGGCGCGCATGAAGGCCGCCACGTAGCCGGAGGCGGACCACACCGCCAGGGCGACACCGATGACCAGCGCGATCCCGGCCCCGCCCTGGTTGTTCTGGAGCTGCCGCAGCATGCTCACGAGGATGTCGCGCACCGGTCCCGGGGCCAGGGTGGCGACGTTGTCGATCAGGGGCTGGATGGCGGACCTGCCGATCACTCCCAGGACCGACACCAGGGCGAGCAGCGCGGGGAAGATCGACAGGACTCCGTAGTAGGTGAGCGCGGCCCCCCAGTCGGTGAGGTTGTCGTCCCTGAACTCGGCGACCGTACGCTTCAGCACACCCCACCAGGACTTCCCCGGCAGGCGGGCCGGTGTCTCGGGGGGCCGGTCCGCCCCCTCCTGCTGGTGCTGCCGGATCTTGTGTTTGGCCATGGTGACACCTCGCCGGGAGCCCGGACGGGCCGCCCTCGCGGTGGACGGGCGGCCACCGGACGTTCCCGGGTCGTCGTGCGGACGGTCCGCGGTGCGGTCAGTGCGGTCAGTGCGGTGAGCCGGGGCTCTGGCGGCGGGTCTCCTCGGTCACGTTCTGCCCGGACTGGCGCGCTTGCTCCTTGACTTGTCCGGCCTGTTCGCGGGCTTCCTCCGCGGTGGTGCGGGCGGCGTCCGCGGCGGTCCCCCTGACCTGCTGGGCGGCCTGCTGCGCGGACTGGGCGGCCTCCTCCTTCAGGCGCTCCGCGGACTCCTTGGCCGCGCCCATGACGGGTTCGGCCATGCCGCCCGCCTGCTGCGAGAGCCGGCCGACCGCCTGCTGCTCGGCCTGGGAGCTGCGCACCATCGAGGCCGTCAGCAGGCCGGCGCCGAAGGCGATCACTCCGGCGGCCAGCGGATTGCCCTGGGTGCGGCGCGCGGCGTGCTGGGGGGCGGCCTTCACGGCCTCGCCCGCCTGTCCGGCGCCCTCGCGCACCGACTCCACGGTCTGTCCGGCGCCCTCGCGCACCGACTCCATGGCCTGTCCCGCGCCCTGGCGCATCGACTCGGCGGTGTGCCGCGCGCTGTCGGCGGTGCTACCCATGACTCGCTCCCGTACTACGGTCATCCTGTTGCGCATCCGCTCCTTGCGGCGACGGACCGCTTGGCGCGGACTGGCGTGCTCGGCAAGCCTGCTCACGTCCTGGGACAACTCCTCCCGGGTGGTGTCGATCTGCGCCCTCAGCGCGTCGGGTGACGTGCCCATTCCGCATCCTCCTTGAGCGTTTGGACCGTGCGTTCCGGCTTGGGGGAGACCTGGCGCATCCGGGAGCGGCCCATCGTGTAGAGCACGAGGGCGGCCACCGCCCACAGGGCGGTGATGATGAGGGCCGCCCAGCCCCAGTCCATGACGTTGGCCAGGCCGAAGACGGCCGCCAGCGAGGCGAACAGCGCCGTCATGTAGCCGGCGAATCCCGCGCCGCCGTACATGCCGGCGGCCTTGCCGGCCTTGGTCGCCTCCTCGCGGACCTCGGCCTTGGCGAGTTCGATCTCCTGCCGGAGCAGTTTCTGGGCGTCCGAGGTGACCGCGGACAGCAGTTCGCCGATCGAGCGGTCCTCACCGGTCACGACGCCTTCGCGGCTCGTCTGCCGGGTGGTGTGGGCCATGTCAGCTCACCTCCGGACGACGGGGGACGTCGGTGCCGTACGCGGACTCCCCGTAGCCCGGCACCGGCCGGACCCCGCCGCCCGCGACGGTGGCCCCCGGTGTCCCCGCCGGGGCCGCGTACTCCTCCGGGCCGGCGCCGCCCGACTCCTGGTACCCGGCCTTGGTGCCCGCCTTGGCCAGGCGTCCGACGGCGAACCCGGCCAGCGCCGCGCCGAACAGGAAGGCGCCCGGGCGGCGGCGCGCGAACGACTCCAGTCCCTCGACCAGGCCGCCCGCACCCCGGTCCTCCAGGAGGTCGGCGGCGTGGCGGCTGCCGTCGGCGGCCTGGGAGACCAGGTTCCGCACCGGGGAGTCGGACCGGGTGTTCTCCGCCATGCCGGACAGGTCGTCGGCCCACTGGCGTATGGTGTCGGCCGTCCTCCTGGTCTGGGAGTCCGCCTCCTGCGCGGCGCGCTTCCTCAGGTGGTCCGCCATGCTGACGACCTGCTGGCGGGCTTCGCCCGTGACGTTGCGCACCTGCTCCCTGGCGCTGCCGGCCACGGTGCCGGCCGCCTCCTTCGCCCGGTCGGCCGTGGCCCGGGTCTCCTGTTTCGCGGCCTGGCCCGTCTGCTGGGCGGGGCCGTTGCTCACGTTCGGAGATTCACTCACCGGTGCCTCCCGTTACTCTATGGCTTATGCCCTTTTTAGGGCTTATGGGAGTAATGCCGTACATCGGCCGAAGTACCCGACCTCCGCCGCGGCATTCACGCGGCGCGTCTTTTGCCCGTGGGGGGCGGGCACGGCGGAACGCAGGGAGAGGGCCCGTCCGGAAGGCGGGGTTCCCGGGCAGGCCCTCGGCCCGCGAAAGGCGGTGCGGACCGGACGGTCAGCGGCGGCGGCGCCGCTTGTCGTCCTCGATCGTCTCCTCCTGCTCCTCGATGCGCTCCTTGCGCACCTCCCCGCTCACGGTCTCCTCCTCGGTGCGCTCGTCGGTGGTCAGGCGCACCCGCTCCACGGGGCGCACCTCGGTCTCCACCACCGGGCGCTCCTCGTGGAGGATCACCTCGTGCTCGCCCTCGGAGATCTCCGGACCCCTCATGGCGTCGTCGATGTTCTCCTCGGTGATGGGCTCGCGCTCGACGCGGACCTCCTCGTGGCGTACGGGGACGGTACGCTGCACGTTCTCGGTGACCACGTACTTGCGCAGCCGGGCCCGGCCGGTCGCGTGACGCTCGACGCCGACGCGCATCTCCTCCTCGGAGCGCGTCATCGCGTCGTCGCCGCCGACCCTCTCCGCCCGGCCTGCGGCGCGGCCCCGCTCGGCCGTACCGGCCTGACCGGCGGCGCCCTGTCCGCGGCCGCCCCATTCGATGCCGTAGTACTCGTACAGCCGCCGCTCCTCCTGCTCGGACAGGTGGCCGCCCTGGTCCACGTCGACGTGGGGAGCGTCCTTGACCTGGTCCTTCGAGTACGGGACCTCCAGGTGGTCCCCCACCAGGGCGGCGTCGTGGATCGGCACGAAGGTCTCACTGGTGCCGAAGAGCCCGGTGCGGACACTGGCCCACTCCGGCTCGCCGGTCACGTCATCGAGGAAGATGTGCCCGGCCTCTCCGATCTTCCTGCCCTCGGCGTCGTAGACCTGGTGGTCCAGCACCTCGGGTATCTGCTCCTTGGTGATCATGGGATCCCCTCGCTGACGGTTCCTTTCGGTCCACGGCGGCGGGTAACCCCGGAAAGATGCAGAAAAACCAAGAAAACAGACAAAAGCCCAATAATTATTTGAATCGAGAAAATTCACCGCCGCGCCGCCCCAACCCGGCCCTCCGTTTCCGGCCGTGTAGCGGGAGGCCCGGTGGGGTACTCCGCGGCGGGCGGCGCGGACCGCCGGACCCGCGCCGCCTCCGCACCCGGTGACCCGGGCGGTTCCGGAGGGGCCGGAAGGAGACGACCCGTGCCGCTGCGGCTCGAGGACTACGCCCTGCTGGGCGACACGCGCACCGCCGCGCTGGTGGGCTACGACGGCTCGGTCGACTGGCTGTGCCTGCCCCGGTTCGACTCCGGGGCGTGCTTCGCGGCGCTGCTGGGCCGCCCCGAGCACGGCCGGTGGCTGCTCGCCCCCTGCGACCGGGCCCGCCCCCTCTCCCGCCGCTACCGGGGCGACAGCCTGGTGCTGGAGACCGAGTACGCCAGCGCCGAGGGCCGGGCGCGCGTGGTCGACTGCATGCCCGTCGACGACGGACACCCCGCGGTGGTGCGCATCGTCGAAGGACTCCAGGGACGGGTGCGGATGCGCTCCCAGGTGCGGCTGCGCTTCGACTACGGCCACACCCCGCCGTGGCTGCGTCCGGAGGGGCGCCGGCTGCGCGCCTGCGCCGGACCGGACGCGGTCGTCCTCGACTCCGGGGTGGACTTCGCGGTGCGGGACGGCGACTGCACGGCCGACTTCTTCGTCCGCGAGGGCGACCGGGTGGCCTTCCGGACGGCCTGGAGCGGACCGCGCGGCGGGGAGCCCGGCCCCTTCGGCGCGGCACGGGCGGCGGACGCCGCGGCGGCCACCGAGCGGTGGTGGCGGGAATGGGCCGGCCGCTGCGCCTACGCCGGGGAGTACCGCGAGGCGGTGGTGCGGTCGCTGGTCGTCCTCAAGGCGCTGAGCTACTCCCCCAGCGGCGGCATCGTCGCCGCCCCCACCACCTCGCTGCCCGAGGAACTCGGCGGCGTGCGCAACTGGGACCACCGCTACTGCTGGCTGCGCGACGCCACCTTCACCCTGCTGGCGCTGCTGGACGCCGGGTACGAGCAGGAGGCGGTCGCCTGGCGCGAGTGGCTGCTGCGCGCGCTGGCCGGGGACCCGCGGCGCATGCAGATCGTGTACGGCATCGAGGGCGAACGCCTGCTCACCGAGACGGAGCTGCCCTGGCTTCCGGGGTACGGGCGCTCCCGCCCCGTGCGCATCGGCAACGCCGCCTCCGGCCAGCGCCAGTTGGACGTCCACGGGGAACTCATGGACGCCCTGCACCAGGCCAGGGTCCGGGGGGTGCCGCCGGACCCGGACGCCTGGCGCGTCCAGCGCGTGCTGATGGACTTCCTGGAGTCCCACTGGCGCGACCCCGACAACGGCATCTGGGAGGTGCGCGGCCCGCACCGGGACTTCACCCACTCCAAGGTCATGGCCTGGGTCGCCGCCGACCGGGCGGTCAAGGCGGTGGAGGGCTTCGGCCTGGAGGGTCCCGCCGGCCGGTGGAGGCGGCTGCGGCGGGAGATCCACCAGGAGGTCTGCGCGTACGGCTACGACGCCGGCCGCGGGGCCTTCACCCAGTACTACGGCTCCCCGGACCTGGACGCCTCCCTGCTGCTCGTCCCGTCCGTGGGCTTCCTGCCCGCGCACGATCCGCGGGTGCGGGGCACCGTGGCCGCCGTCGAGCGGGAACTGGTCCAGGACGGCCTCGTCCAGCGCTACCCGACGACCGGCCGCACCGGGGCCGTGGACGGGCTGCCCGGGGGCGAGGGGGCCTTCCTGCCCTGCACGTTCTGGCTGGCGGACAACTACGTCCTGCAGGGCCGCGTGCGGGAGGGGAGGGAGCTGTTCGAACGGCTGCTGGAGCTGCGCAACGACCTCGGCCTGCTCTCGGAGGCGTACGACACCGGCCACCGGCGGCTGATCGGCAACTTCCCGCAGGCCCTCTCCCACATCCCGCTGGTCAGCACCGCGCAGAACCTGGCCGGCGGGCGGGGCCCGACCCGGCGCCGCTTTGCCGCCGGACGGGCCGGGCACGGCGGGCGGGAGGAGTGACGCCCGGCCCTGCGTGCCTCCTTCCCGGACCCGGACCCCGGACCCGGCTCAGCCGTGGCGCAGTTCGATGACCGTCTTGACGTCGCCGGGCCGCCGTTCGAACGCCTCCTGGAAGGACTCCAGGGGCACCCGGCGGGTGATCAGCGCGTCCAGCCAGCCCCGGTCGGCCCGGGCGAGGGCGTCGGCCGCGGCGGCGTAGTGCTGCCGGTTGGCGTTGACCGTGCCCACCACCACGGAGTTGTCCAGCACCAGCTCGCGGTTGATGTACCCGGCGTCCACCTCCAGCCTGCGTCCGGCGGAGGAGACCCCGGTCAGGCAGAGCATCCCGTAGGGCTCCAGGGTCGCCATGATCCCGAAGACGACCGGCGCGGCACCGGTCGCCTCGATCACCACGTCCGGGCGCACCCGCGCCATGACCTCCTCCACGTCCGCGCAGTGGTACTCGGCGTCCAGCCGGCGCACCAGTTCGGGCTTGACGCCTCCCTCGACCCGGTCCAGGACGTGGACCTCCAGGCCGCGCTGCCTGCCGAGCAGCGCGGCGAGCAGGCCGATCGGCCCCGCCCCGGTGACGAGCACCGAGTGCGGGGCGAACCAGGACCGGCCGCCGATCCGCTCGATCTGGTCCCAGGCCTTGGCCACCACGGTGGTGGGCTCCATGAGCACCCCGACGTGCTCCAGCGCCGGGTCGAGGCGGACGGCGAAGTCGGCCTCGACCGTCCAGGAGGTGGCGGCGTAGCCGTCGCGCTCCTTGATGCCGCGTTCGGTGAAGCGACCGTTGCGGCACATGTCGAAGTAGCCGTGGGCGCAGGCCCCGCAGGGCACGGGATCGGGCCGGCGGACGACGCCGACCACCAGATCGCCCGGCACCCAGCCGCTGCCGGGCGGCGCCTGGCGCACCCGGCCCAGGGACTCGTGCCCGATGACCAGGCGCTCCCTCCCCTGGGGCGGGGTTCCGTAGCTCCCCTCCACGATCTCCCGGTCGGTGCCGCACACCCCGACCGCCAGACCGTCCACCAGCAGCTCGCCCTCCCCCGGCACGGGGTCGGGAAAGGTGTCGAGCCGCAGGGAGTTCTTCCGCTCGGGGGCCACGGTCAGTGCTCGCACATCCACTCCAGGCGCGGGGAGGGGGATCGACGGACGTCTCCCGCGGATACCCCGGCACCGGGCGGCCACGCGCCCCTCACCGGTCGTCCGGCTCCTCCCGGCCACCTGGTGCCCGGCCGTCACCCCACCGCCCCCGCCGCGGTCCCAGGGCCAGGGCCAGGGCCACAGCCAGGTACGGGACGGCGGCCAGCGCGACCAGCGGACCCGGCGCCAGGCGGGCCGAGCCCAGGCCGTAGCCGGCGAAGACCAGGACGGCCACCACCTCGGAGCCGACCCCCGCCATCGAGGTGACCGTGGCCCTGGCCCGGTCCCCCACGCACTCCTGGAGCCGGGCGTCGGCCGCGACCATGGCCCACTGGAAGACCCCGAACGCGGCGGCGACGAACACCATCCCCGCGGGGTGGCCGCCGGCCGCCCCGGCGGCCAGGGCACCGGCGCCGGCGGCCAGCACGGGCGCGAGCCGGCGGGTGCCGAGCCCGGCGCACCAGCCGCCCAGCGCGGTGCCCGCGCTGACCAGCAGCACCAGCAGGGGCACGGTGGAGCCGCCGACCCCGGTGGAGTCCGCGAGCAGGGGGACGTACTCGTCCAGCGCCGTGGCGCCCGACAGCACCGCCGCCAGCAGCAGGCGGCGCCGGACGGCGGGCTTCCGTCGCACTTCGGCCAGACCCTCGCGGAACGGCCCGGCGCGGCCGGCCGGCACTTCGGACCGCACCGGCTCCGGGGGCGTTCCCCGGCGGGCACCGCGGGTCTCCGGCAGCGACCGGCCCGCGAGCGCCGTCAGCAGGCACGCGGCCACGCTGGCGGCCCCCACTGCCCGGTAGCCGCCCGCGGCGAGGACCGGCGCGGCCAGGGCGGTGGCGAGCACGACCGCCGTGGTGCGCAGCGCCTCCGCACGGCCCATCAGCCGCTCGTAGTCGCCGGCCGCGCCCGTACGCGCCAACTCCTCGTAGACCAGCGCCTGGAGGGTGCCCGAGGCCAGGGCGGTGCTCGTCCCCCAGAGCACGAAACCGGCGGCGAACGCGGGATAGGAGGGCAGGTACGTCCACAGCGCGAAGCCCACGGCGTTCGGCAGCGGGGCGAGCACCAGCAGCCGCCTGCGGGAGAAGGCGTCGGCCCACACGCCCGAGGGCACTTCCAGCACGACCGAGGTGACCGACCAGATGACGAACAGCGAGGAGATCTCCGCGCCGGACAGCCCGGTGTCGGCGAACAGCACCGCGTAGACCGGGTACAGCAGGACGAACTCGTCGAGGAAGGCGTAGGCGTAGAGCCCGCGCGCCGGCCCGGGACGGGGGGACTTCGACGGGAATCAATGTCGTTGGCTCATGCCCGCAAGCCTACGGCGCCCGGCGCACGGTCCACCAGGGTTTTCCGGGCCGGTCGCGGCGCCGCACGGCCCGGCTCCGCCGTTCGCCCCCGCATTCCGGCTCCCCGCGCCACACTGGGGGCATGTGCCGCAGCATCAAGACACTCCGACCGCCCATGACGCCCGAGGTGGACGACGAGGACATCCGGGCGGCGGCCTTGCAGTACGTCCGCAAGGTCTCGGGCTTCCGCGCGCCCGCCGCCCACAACCGCACCGCGTTCGAGCAGGCCGTCGACGCGGTGGCCGAGGCGACCCGGCAACTGCTCGGCGAGCTGGAGGTGCGCGGCCGGGGCCCGTCGCGGCCGGCCTCCACCCCGTCCTGACCGGCTCGCGGGCACCGGCCGGCCAACGGGCGTTGGCCTAAACTTGCCGCCATGCAGCCGACCGACGCCGCCCCCGGCCGCCGCCCGCGCCGCTCCGACACCACCCGGGCCGCCATCCTGGAGGCGGCCCGGGAGCGTTTCGCCGCCGACGGCTACGAACGCGCCACCATCCGCGCCATCGCCCGGGACGCGGGCATCGACCCCTCGATGGTGATGCGCTACTACGGCAACAAGGAGGGGCTGTTCGCCGCGGCCAGCGAGTTCGACCTCCGCCTGCCCGACCTGACCGCCCTGCCCCGCCAGGAGGTCGGCGCCGCCCTCGTGGCGCACTTCCTGGACCGCTGGGAGCAGGACGAGACGCTGACCGCGCTGCTGCGGGTCGGGGTCACCAACGCCGCGGGCGCCGAGCGCATGCGGGCGGTCTTCCAGGAGCAGGTGGGCCCCGTGGCGGCGGCCGTCTGCCCCGATCCGGCGCAGGCGGGCACCCGTGCGGCCCTGGTGTCGTCGCAGATCCTGGGCATGGCGGTGAGCCGGTACGTCCTGCGCCTGCCGCCCGCGGTCGGGATGCCGCGCGCGGAGGTCGTCGCCTGGCTGGGCCCGACCGTCCAGCGCTATCTGACGGCGGAGCGCCCGTAGCTCCCGGGCCCGTGCCCGGTCCGACGCCGTGCCCGGACCGACGCCGTGCCCGGACCGACGCCGTGGTCGTCGGCGCCGGCCCCACCGGCCCGGCCCTGGCCGCCGCCCGCGCCGCCGCGGGAGCGGGCTTCCTCCCGCCGGCCGCCCGTACCCCGGAGGCGCTCGGCCCCTGGGCGCCGCCGGTCCGCTGATCGACCGCGGCCTGCGGACGGCCCGGGGCCAGCCTCCGCGCAGGCCGCCGCCGACCGGCCGGCGTGGGGTTCGACGGCCTGCCGGCCCCGCACCCGTACGCCCCGGTGGTCCCCGGGCCGGGGCCGGGGCCGGGCTGCCGGAGCGCGTCACCGCCCGGCGCACCCGCCTCACCGCTGACCCCGGGCGGGGGCGCAGCCGGGCCAGCGCCGCCGGGAGGTCGCCCGTGTGCACGACGCCCAGCCGCCGGGTGGCCCGGGTGAGGGCGACGTAGAGGTCGTTCGGACCGCGCGGCGAGTCGGCCAGGATGCGCTCCGGCTCGACCACCAGGACCGAGTCGAACTCCAGGCCCTTGGCCCGCCCGACGTCCAGCACCACCACCGTGCTCTCCAGCCGCGCGGCGGGACCGGCCTCCGCCTCCGGCACGGCCGCCGCGACCGCGCGGCCCAGCTCCTCCAGTCGGGTCGCGGGCACGATCACGGCGAGGCGGCCCTCCCCCACCTCGGCCGCCTCCTCGGCCACCAGGGCGGCCAGGGAGGCGGCCAGGGCGCCGGACGGCACCCGCGTCCGCCACGGCACGGTGCCGGTGGAGCGCACCGGCCGCGGCGGGTCGCACGCGGCGCCGGACGCGGCCAGCACGTCGGCGGCGACCTCGGCGATCTCCGCGGGGGTGCGGTAGTTGACGTCCAGCCGCTCCAGCCGCCACCGGTCCCCCACGTACGGCGCGAGCACCTCCCGCCAGGAGGAGGCGCCGCCCGGGGCGCCGGTCTGGGCGATGTCCCCGACCAGCGTCATCGACCGGCCCGGGCAGCGCCGCATCAGCAGCCGCCAGTCCATCGGGGACAGCTCCTGCGCCTCGTCCACGACGACGTGTCCGAAGGCCCAGGTGCGGTCGGCCGCCGCGCGCTCGGCCGGGGTGCGGTGGTCCGCCTCCTCGTGCCGCTCGGCCAGCCGCTCCGCGTCCACCAGGTCGTGGGCGGAGAGGATCTCCGCCTCCTCCTCGGTCTCCGCGTCGGTGGAGCGGGAGCCGTAGGAGATGTCCAGCGCCTCCTGGGCGAGGGCGGTCCGCCTGCGGCGCTCGGCCTCGGCCGCGGCGCGCCGCGCCCGGTCGTCCTCCCCCAGCAGTTCGGCGGCCTCGTCCAGCAGCGGGACGTCCGACGGGGTCCACGGCCGCCCCGGGGCGCGCAGCAGCAGCGCGCATTCGGCCGGGGTCAGGCCGGGGGCGGCGGACGCCAGCCGCTCGGGCGAGGCGTACAGGTCCGCCAGCAGGCGCTGCGGGGTGAGCGGCGGCCACAGTTCGTCGATCGCCGCGCGCACCGCGGGGTCCGTGCTCAGCTCGCGGCGGATGTCCTCGACCTCGCCCTCGTCGAGCAGGGTGTCCGGGCCATCGACGGGCACACCGCCGGGCACACCGTCGAAGACGTCGTCGGGCAGGTCGTCCGGCACGCCGTCGAGCACCGCGGCCGTGATCCGTTCGGCGATCCGGCGGGCGAGGGCGTCGAGGACGAGCCGGACGAACACCGGCCGGGCCCGGTTGTGCGGCAGTCCCGTGGCGCGGGCGCGCTCCCGCGCCCGCAGGCAGGCGTCCCGGTCGAGCCGGACGGTCTCCCCCTCGTGGACGACCTCCAGGCCCTCGTCGGGGACCCGCTGCCGGTCGCGTACGGCGGCGGCGACGACCTCCGCCATCACCGCCCGGCCCTTGACCTCGGCGGCGGCGGGCGGCTCGGTGCCGTCCGCGGTGACCCCGGGGTACAGCTCCCCCACGGTCGCCGACAGCACGCTGGTCTCGCCGAGGGAGGGCAGCACCTCGCCGACGTACCGCAGGAAGAGCGGGTTCGGGCCGACGACCAGCACCACGCTCCTGGCCAGCCGCTGCCGGTCGTGGTAGAGCAGGTACGCGGCCCGGTGCAGGGCGACGGCGGTCTTCCCGGTGCCGGGGCCGCCCTGCACGACCAGCACGCCGGCGCGCGGGGAGCGGATGACCCGGTCCTGCTCGGCCTGGACGGTCTCCACGATGTCCTTCATCCGGCCGGTCCGGTCGGCGTTCAGCGCGGCCAGCAGGGCGGCCTCCCCCGTGAGTCCCCGGGGGTCGTCGGCGGCGTCCGGGTCGAGCAGTTCGTCGTGGACGCCGGTCACCTTCCGGCCGCTGGTCCGGATGTGCCGGCGCCGCCGGACCCCCTGCGGAGAGAATCCCGTGGCGAGGTAGAAGGGGCGCGCGGCGGGAGCCCGCCAGTCGATCAGCAGCGGTTCCCGGTCCGCGTCCTCGTCGGGGATGCCGAGCCGTCCGACATATCGGCGCCCGCCGTCGAGCAGATCGAGCCGGCCGAAGCAGAGACCGTTTTCCGCGGCGTCCAGGCGGCTGATCCTCTCCTGGCAGCGAGCCGCCGTCACATCCCGCTCCAGCAGGGCCTGATGGCCGGTGCCGACCTGCGAAAGGGCCTGCGCGAGCCGCTCGGCCTCCTGCTCGCGGAGTTCGTCGAGACGGCGGTAGAGGCGGGTGAGGTGAAGCTGTTCGCTGTCGATTTCCTGCCTTGACAAAAAGGCTCCCCATTCGCTAGAATTTGCTTGTCCGGAATTGTTTTCCGAAAGGCGCGAACTCGCGAATATAGCGAATGGCTGCCGCCTTTTTCAATTCCCTTTCGCTTTCCACTCCCGCATGCGCCCGGCAGTGCGCCGACCGGCCCCCGGCGGCATGCGCCGCATCCGGCGACCCGCCCCCGCGGTCCGGATCGGGCCGGGAATCCGACGGCCCGTCACACATCACCCGGAGGATGCCGCGTCCCCGCGGACCCAATCCGCCGGACCCCCGACGGGAGCAGAAGAAATGTGCTAAATCACCCTTTCGCCGCTTTCGACACACCGGACCCTCTGTGAAGCTTGAAGCACACTCGGTGACCATCCCATCGCCACACAGGGAGTACCCATGGTGCTGTCGATCTCCGGTGTCCTGCTGTTCGGAGTGATCGTCTTCCTGTTCTTCCGCAAGGACAACCTCAAGCTCTCCCACGCCATCGTGTGCGCGTTGTTCGGGTTCTACCTCGCGGGATCGGCGATCGCACCCGGGATCCAGGCGGGCGGCGCGACCCTCGCCCACCTCATCGAGGACCTCACCCTCTAGCCCCTCGGAACAGTTCCCACACCTTCGAGCCCCAGGGCTCCGGACGGCAGGAGATCGGCGTGGCCTGGCGCCCCTTCCCCAGCACACTCCCCTCACCGCAGTTCTCCCTCCCCCACCGCGCGCCGGGCACCGGCGTTCCGCCCGTGCCCGTGCCGGGCCCGTCGCCGGCGGCGGGCCGCAACCCCGGCGTCCTGCGCCCGCTGGCCGTGGCCGCCCACGGCCTGGGCCGCTGCGCCCTGACGGCGCGGCGGTGGTGGGAGCGCACCCCCCGGGAGCGGCGCAACCCGGTGCTGTTCGCGGTCGCCGTCTGCCTGCTGGCCCTGTGGCTGACGCCGTACGGATCGCTGATCGGGGCGGTCGCGCTGGCGGGCGCCCTGGCCTGGCAGGGCCGCGACCGGTCCCCGGACGCGGCCGAGGACGGACCGGGCGAGGCGGAACGCGCGCGGCTGCAGACCCTCTACGAGGCGCTGGTGCCCCACCTGGCCCTCCCCGACGACCCCCGGCCGCGCCCGCTGTACGCCCACGACGGCGACTGGCGGCGGGCGTTCACCGCCTTCGCGTTCACCGAGGAGGGCCGGCTGGCCCACCTGCGGCTGCGCTACCCGCCGCACTTCGGCGACGGGGAGAAGGAGTCCCGGGAACGCATCCAGCGGCTGCTGTGCGCCAAGGCCGGACAGGGCCGGGAGTACCACTTCGTCTGGAACGAGGAGCTGGGAGAGCTGGCCGTGACGGCGCTGCCGCCGCTGTCCACCGGCGTCTGCGCGCAGCGCTTCGCCACCGCGCCGGGCGAGACCGTGCTGGGCTTCACCGATCCCCACACCGTCCGGCGCACGCTGCCGGTGGTCGAGGACGGCGGCGAGCCGCGGGAGCTGCCCCCGGTGATGTGGCGGACGGGCCCGCGGTCCGCCGAGCCGCACCTGCTGGCACTGGGCCGGCCCGGCGCGGGAACCACCACGCTGCTGCGGTCGATCGCCCTCCAGGCCCTCCGGCACGGCGAGGTCCTGATCGTGGACGGCGGCGGCGCCGGCGAGTACGCGTTCCTGGCGGGACGCGGCAGGGTGCTGTCGGTGGAGCCCACCCTGGCCGGCGCCCTGTCGTCGCTGGAGTGGGTGACGCGGGAGACCGAGCGCAGGCTGCTGGCCGCCAACCGGGCCCGGCAGACCGGCCGGGACGCGCCCGAGGAGATCTGCCGCCCGCTGTGGGTGCTGGTGGACCGGCCCTCGGTGCTCAGCCACCTGGCGCGCTCCGAGGGACAGCGCGATCCGCAGGACCTGCTCCAGGTGCCCCTGCGGTACGGGCGCGCGGTGCGGGTGACCGTGGTGCTCGCCGACCGGTTCGAGGGCGCGGAGAGCCTGACCCAGGCCGTGCGGGCGTACACCCGGGCGCGGGTGGTGCTCGGCGCGGCGACGCCGGAGCAGGTGCGGGCGGTGCTCGGCGAGGCCCCGGCCACCACGCCGCCGCCCGAGGTGCCGCCGGGACGCGGCTACGCCCGGCTCGGCTCGGGACCGGTGCACCGCCTCCAGGTGCCCGCCACCCCCAACCCGTACGACGAGGAGTCGGGCGAGTCGCAGCGGCGGGCGGTCCTGGAGCTGCTGACGGAGCCGGTGGCCGGGGCGGGACGCCGGGTCGGCCGGTGACGGCCTGCGGCCCGGCGGGGCCGGTCAGGCGACGAAGGAGCGGGGGGTGTCGGCACCCGCGCTCCGCCCCGTGAGCACCAGGCGCGCGGCGGCGGCCAGCCGGGTCGCGGCCTCGGTGGCGACCGGCCCGGAGACCGTGAACGGCAGCCGCACATAGCCCTCGAAGGCGCCGTCCACGCCGAAGCGCGGCCCGGAGGGCACGCGGACGCCCAGCCGCTCCCCCGCCTCGGCGATCCGCGAGCCGGACAGGCCGCCGGTGCGCACCCACAGGGTGAGACCGCCGCGCGGGACGGTGAACTCCCAGTCGGGCAGGTGCCGCCGGACGGCCTCGACGAGGGCCTCGCGGTTCTCCCGGGCCCGCTCGCGGCGGACCGCCATCGCCCGGTCCCAGCCGTTCTCCCCGCCGCTCCCGCCGCCGCCCGTCAGCAGCCAGGCGACGGCGAGCTGTTCCAGTACGGGGCTGCCGAGGTCGGCGTACACGCGGGCGGCCACCAGGCTGCGGATCGTCTCGGGGGCCGCGCGGACCCAGCCGATGCGCAGCCCGGCCCAGATGGCCTTGCTGGCCGAGCCGACGGTGACGACCGTCGAGCCGCCCGGGTCGAACGCCGCCACCGGCCGGGGCGGGCGCTCGCCGGGCACGGCGTCGAGGTCGAGGCCGGACATGGTCTCGTCCGCCACGAGCACGGTGCCCGCGGCGCGGGCGGCGGCGACCAGTTCGCGGCGCTGTTCCTCGTCCGCCAGGGCGCCGGTGGGGTTGTGGTAGTCGGCGATGACGTAGGCCATCCGGGGCGCGGCGTCGCGCAGCACCCGGCGCCAGGCGGGCAGGTCCCAGCCGGACAGTCCCTCGCCCATCGCCACGGGCACCAGCCGGGCGCCCGCCTCGCGCAGCAGTTGCAGGACGTTGGCGTACGAGGGGTGCTCGACGGCGACGCGCTCGCCGCGCGGGACGAACAGGCCGCGGATGGCGGCCACCGCGCCCATGGCGCCGGTGGTGATCATGATCTGCTCGGGCATGGTCGGGACCCCGCGGGCGGTGTACCGGTCGGCGAGGGCCTGCCGCAGGGCGGGCAGTCCCGCGGGGTAGTCGCCGTGGGTGTGGGCGTACGGCGGCAGATCGGCCAGCGCGCCCTGGAAGGCGCGGGTGAGCCAGGGCTCCGGGGCGGGGAGCGCGGCGCATCCCAGGTCGATCATGGTGCCGGCGGCCTCGGGCGGCAGGGGCTCCAGACCGCCCGAGGGCAGCGGGTTCCCGGCGGGCAGGGCCGTCCAGCTCCCCGCCCCACGCCGGGAGGCGAGGAACCCGTCGGCGCGCAGCGACTCGTAGGCGGCGGCGACGGTGGTGCGGCTGACGGCGAGGGCGGCGGCCAGCTCGCGTTCGGCGGGCAGCCGGGTGGCGACGGGGATGCGGCCTTCCAGGACCAGCAGGCGCACCCCGTCGGCGAGCGCGCGGTAGGCGGGCACGCGCCGGGTGCCGCCGGGTCCGCCGGCGGACCCGGCGGCACGCTGGGGGGCCAGGAGGCGGGCGAGCTGAGACGCTCCAATCGCCGAGGTCCACTGAGCCATCGTTTGAGTCCACCTTCTTGGAATTGGCCATGGCCGAGGTCCGCTGACAGGCCACAGAGTGTCACGCATCGGTCCACCGCGCCAGAAAGGAAGGGGCCTTGTCCATCTTCAGAGGTACCGCCGACCGTCTCCCCCGCCGTCTCGTCCAGCTCTACGCCGGGCTGGTGCTCTACGGCGCGAGCGCGGCGCTGATGGTGCGGGCCGGGCTCGGTCTCGACCCGTGGGACGTCTTCCACCAGGGCGTGGCGGAGCGCGCCGGGCTGTCGATCGGCACCGTGCTGATCATCACGGGGGCGGCGGTGCTGCTGCTGTGGATACCGCTGCGCCAGCGTCCGGGGCTGGGCACCGTCTCCAACGTGTTCGTGATCGGGCTCGCCATGGACGCCGCCCTGGCCCTGCTGCCGGAGCCGCGCGCCATGGCGGTGCGGGTGCCGCTGCTGGCCGCCGCGATCGTGCTGAACGGGATGGCGACCGGCCTGTACATCGCGGCCCGCTTCGGGCCGGGACCGCGCGACGGCCTGATGACCGGCCTGCACCGGGTCACCGGGCGGTCGATCCGGCTGGTGCGGACGGGCATCGAGCTGACGGTGCTGGCCACCGGCTTCCTGCTGGGCGGGACGGTGGGGGTGGGCACGGTGGCCTACGCCCTGGCGATCGGGCCGCTGTCCCAGCTCTTCCTGCGGGTGTTCGCCGTGCCCGCCCCCGACGGCGGGCGCTCCACCGTCGTCACCGGATCCGGCACGGAGACCGACACGGAAACCAGCACGGAGACCGGCGCCGGCACCGTGGCGCGGGGGCGCGGGAACGCGATACTGCGTCCGTGACACCGCCCGCCGCCCCGCCGCCCCCGCGTCCCGCCCACCCCTTCTTCGACCACCCCGCTCCCCTGGCCTTCGCCCACCGGGGCGGGGCCGCGGCGGGCCTGGAGAACACCCACGGCGCCTTCGCGCGGGCGGTGGGGCTGGGGTACCGCTACCTGGAGACCGACGTGCGCGCCACGGCGGACGGGCGCCTGGTCGCCTTCCACGACGCCACGCTGGACCGGGTGACGGACGGCAGCGGACCGATCGCCGCGCTGCCGTGGGCGGAGGTGAGACGGGCGAGGGTGGGCGGCAGCGAGCCGGTGCCGCTCCTCGCCGAGCTGCTGCGCGCCTTCCCCCGCGCCCGCTGGAACATCGACGTCAAGGCGGACGCGGCACTGGCCCCGCTGCTGGCGGTCCTGGACGAGGCCGGCGCCTGGGACCGGGTGTGCGTGGGAGCCTTCGACGAGGGACGGGTGGCCCGGGCCCGGAGGCTGGCGGGCCCGCGCCTGGCCACCTCGCTGGGCACGCGCGGCGTACTGGGCCTGCGGCTGCGCTCGTACCGCCTGCCGGGCGCGGTGAGCCGCGGCGCGCTGTGTGCGCAGGTCCCCGCGCGGCGCGGCGGGGTGCGGGTGGTGGACCGGGCGTTCGTGCGCCACGCCCACGGCAGGGGTCTGCAGGTGCACGTGTGGACGGTCAACGACCCGGAGCGGATGCGGGCGCTGCTGGACCTGGGGGTGGACGGCATCGTGACCGATCGCCTCGGGACGCTGCGCACGGTGCTGGCCGAGCGGGGCGCCTGGGCCTGAGCGGCGCCGGCGGCCCGGCCCGCCGGAGGCCGCCGGGGCGCGATCGTCCTCCTGGCGGTCTTCTCCTCGGCGATCTTCCCCGTCCTGGGTTTCGTCCCGTCACGGCGGGTACCGGTGGAACGAGCCGTGGCGGCGGTGAGCGCCAGCACGCCGGACCGGATTTAGGCCATTGGACGAAGGGCGGGTAGTGTACGCCTTCGGCTCGCCGGATGGACCGTTACTGCACGCCATGGATAGGCGAACGTTAAGTTGCGTCCCCTGTCAGATGTGACAAAGCGGGCACCGGCGGGTACCGCATATTCGACGAGGCAGCGGCACGACGGACGACGCATGTCCCGGATCGGGAATCTTCACCGCCGACCGGACGTTGACCGGATGACGACGACAGCGACACCTGTCCTGTGGGCGACAAGCCCGGGAGGCACGATTCATGAGTGAGCGAGCTCTTCGCGGCACGCGACTCGTGGTGACCAGCTACGAGACCGACCGCGGTATCGACTTGGCACCCCGCCAGGCCGTGGAGTACGCATGCCGGAACGGCCATCGGTTCGAGATGCCGTTCTCGGTCGAGGCCGAGATTCCGCCGGAGTGGGAGTGCAAGGTCTGCGGTACCCAGGCGCTCCTGGTGAACGGCGAGGGGCCTGAGGAGAAGAAGAGCAAGCCCGCGCGTACGCACTGGGACATGCTCATGGAGCGGCGCACCCGCGAGGAGCTGGAGGAGGTGCTGGCCGAGAGGCTGGCGGTTCTGCGCTCCGGCACCATGAACATCGCCGTGCACCCGCGGGACAGCAAGCGGAAGTCCGCCTGACGGCGGCGCCACGCGTCAGGGCCCGCGACCCGGCACGCGTGAGGGCCCGGTCACCCCTGGGGTGACCGGGCCCTCACGCGTGCCCTCAGCGGCCGGGCTGTCCGGGGTGCCCGCCGCCACGCCGTCCGCCGTCCTCGTCACGGACGGCCTCCCCGCGCTCCCCGGGCTCCTCGCGCACGACCTCGCCCTGGACGACCTTGCCGTCGGGGCGGTGGATGCGCAGTTGCTCCTCCGCCGCGCGGGCCTGCCGGAGCGCGTCGCCGAGGGAGCCGGGGGCGAGGCCGGCGCGCCGGCCGAGCCGGCGCTCGACGCCCCGGCGCAGCAGGGCCGCGGTCGGCGGGAAGAGGCACAGCAGGCCGGCGGCGTCGGAGACCAGGCCGGGCAGCATCAGCAGCAGGCCGCCGAGCATGGCGAGCCCATGGCCCCCGCGCCGTCCGGCGTCCGCGGCCGTACGCGCCGACGGGTCGGCGCCCGGCTGGAGGCCCTCGACGGTCTCGACCAGGCCGCGCCAGGCCCGCCGTCCCGCACGCTTGACGACCGCGGCGCCGGCCACGGCCCCCACGACGAGGACGGCCAGGACGACCAGCCCGCTGGTGGCGTCCGCGAGCAGGGTCAGCAGCCACACCTCCAGCACCGCGAAGGCGGCGATGCCCAGCGGGACGGCGCTCCGCGGGCGCCGTCGCCGGGGCGGGGCGCCCTCGGCGCGCGGTGCGGCGCCGGGCCGCTGCCGCGGGGGCCGGTACGGGTACGGTGCGCGGGTCGTCATGTCATCCAGTGTGCCCGTCGCGCCCCAGGACCCGGTTCACACGGGACTGCACGCCCCAGGCGGTGACCCGCCACAGGGCCTCCACCAGGATGTCGCGGCTCATCTTGCTGTCGCCGCGCTGGCGCTCGACGAAGGTGATGGGGACCTCCACCACCTGGTATCCGGCGCGCACGGCGCGGTGGGCGAGGTCGACCTGGAAGCAGTAGCCCTGGGAGGCCACGTCGTCCATGCCCAGGCCCAGCAGGGTCTCCTTGCGGAAGGCCCGGTAGCCGCCGGTGATGTCCCGCAGCGGCATGCCCAGCAGCAGCCGGGAGTACATGCTGCCGCCGCGCGAGATGAACTCCCGCGACCTGGGCCAGTTGACCACGCGCCCGCCCGGCACCCAGCGCGAGCCGAGCACCAGGTCGGCGTTCTTCAGGGCGGTGAGCAGCCGGGGCAGCTCCTCGGGCTGGTGGGAGCCGTCGGCGTCCATCTCGACCAGGACGTCGTAGCCGTTGTCGATGCCCCAGCGGAAACCGGCCAGGTAGGCGGCGCCGAGCCCCTCCTTGCCCTTGCGGTGCAGGACCTTGACCTGCTCGTCGTCGGCCGCCAGCTCGTCGGCGACCTTGCCGGTCCCGTCGGGGCTGTTGTCGTCGGCGACGAGGACGTGGGCCTCGGGGACGGCCTCGCGCACTCTGGTGACGACCGACCGGATGTTGTCGACCTCGTTGTAGGTCGGGATGATCACGAGGATCCGGCCGAGCGGACCCCTCCGGCTCTGTCGGGCGTCGTTCACTGCTACTGCCTCTTCCCCTCTGTCCTGTTCCACCCCGCCTGTCCCCCCTGTCGGCCGAGGACGTATGCCGCGGCACAGGACAGGAGGCCCACCATAGCGAGCACCCATTCCGGCGCGGGGCCGAATCGGTCGGAAAGGGTGGTCTCGTCCCGCAGGGGGAGGTCGGCGAGGAGCACGTCCCGGGTGAACTCCTCCGTCCGCTGCCCGACCGTGCCGTCGGGGGCCACGATCGCACTGATGCCGCTGGTGGCGGCGGTGACCACGGCCCGCCCGTGCTCGACGGCCCGCAGCCGGGACATGGCGAGCTGCTGCTCGGGCTGGCCGGTGCGGCCGTAGGTGGCGTTGTTGGTCTGGACGACCAGGGCGCGGGCGCCGTCGTTGACGGTGTCGCGCACGATCTCGTCGTAGGCGACCTCGAAGCAGATGACGTCGCCGAGCCGGGCGGGGCCGACCTGCAGCACGCCGGTGCGCTCGCCGGGCCAGAAGTCCCGCGGGACGCGCTGGAGGCGGGTGATGACCTTGCTGAGCTGCTCGCGGTAGGGCACGTACTCGCCGAAGGGCACCGGGTGCTGCTTGGTGTACGAGGCGCCGGGGCCGGCCTGCGGGTCCCAGACGATGCCCCGGTTCTCGACGTACCCCTCGCGGGTGGGGTGGTCGACGAGGGCGCCGACGAGGATCGGGACGCCGACGGCCCGGGCGGCCCGGTCGATGGCCGCGTACGCCTCCGGGTACCGGTAGGGGTCCAGGTCGGAGGCGTTCTCCGGCCAGAGGACCAGGTCGGGCCGCTCCGCCCGGCCCGCCGCCACGTCCTCCGCCAGCTCCAGGGTGGCCTCGGCGTGGTTGTCGAGGATCAGCATCGGGCGGCCGAGGAAGTCCATGCCGGGCTGCTGGACGTTGCCCTGGACGACGGCGACGCGGACGGTGTCGGCGGCCCCGGTGGGGACCGGCACGGCGTACCCGGCGGTGACGACGGCCGCGGCGAGAGCGGTCGCACCCACCGCCGGGAGCGCGGCGCGCGCCGGGCCCGGACGGCCCCCTCCCGCGCGGCCCCCTCCCGCGCGGCTCTCCCCCGCCCGGCGCAGCCGCCCGGCGGCCAGGACCGCCGCCGCGAGCAGGGTGCCGGCCAGCGCGGCGGCGAAGGTGACCAGGGGCGCGCCGCCCAGGGCGGCCAGCGGCAGCAGCGGCGAGTCGGTGCTGGCGAAGGCCAGCCGCCCCCAGGGGAAGCCCCCGAAGGGGACGCGGTCGCGCGCCCACTCCTGGGCGACCCACAGGCAGGCCCCCCACAGCGGCCACAGCGGCAGCCGCGAGGTGACGGCCAGTCCGGCGCCCAGCGGCACGAAGAACAGCGCCTCGACGAGGGCCAGGCCGAACACCGCGTCCCAGCCGACGACGTGGAGCCACCTGAGCAGCGCGCAGAAGAACGCCAGGCCCGCCGCGAAGCCGAGCCACGCCCCCTGGCGGGCGGTGCGGCCCCGGGTGAGGAGGCTCAGCGCGGCGACGGCGGCGATCGACAGCGGCCACAGGTCGTACGGCGGGAAGGCGGCGGCCAGGGCGAGGCCGGCGACGGCGGCCGGCGCCGAGCGGCGGGCCCCGCGGTACGCCAGGCGCGCCGCCCGGGCCGGCAGACGGCGGCGGCCGGGGCGCGGGGCGGGCCCGGACGCGTCGGCGGCGCCGGACGCACAGTCCGCCGGAGGGCGCAGCTGTTCGCTCGGCCGCCTGGCGGCCGGGCCGCCGGTGTCGGCTTCGGCGGTGGTGTCGGGGCCCGATGGCACGGTCGCGGCCTTCCTTGCAGATCGTGCGGTGACGAGCCCGACCGTACAACGCCCGCGCGCCCCCGTGGGGACGGGGTGGGGTGGGAGCCTCCCGCGGGAGCGGGGCCCGGTGCCCTTCGGGCCGACCCCGCGATCCGCCGGCTGCGGTCGACCGGGAGTCGTTGTCTACTGAGCGTCCGGGCCCCCGCCCGGGTCGCACCTGCCGACCGGCCGGACCCCTACCGTTCCCGTGCCGCGGGCGCTGGACCTGGCTGCCGGCCGTACGCCGGTGCGACGCACCGCCCGTGACCCAGCTCGTTCGACGACTGCGCGCGGAGGATCCCCGGTCGAACGTCCTGTGGTGGACCCGGCCGAACCTACCCGCCGACGGCCGCCATCTGTCAACAGCCGCATGACCTGCGGCGTTGCATCAAACCAGCAGGTCAGTGACGAGCGCGGGACCGGGAGCCGGCCGGGCGGGGGCACGTCGTTCGGCGGTATGCGCGATCCCCCGTCACCCGTCCGGGTGCTCGTACACCGTCCGCCCGGCGACCACCGTGCGCAGGCAGACGGGCAGGTCACGGCCGGGGGTGAGGTCGGGCAGGCCCGGGGTGCCGGAGCGCGGGTCGGTGGACCAGGCGGCGACCCGGGCGTCGGGGACCTGCACCACCAGGTCCTCGACGCGCCAGACCGCGTAGTCGGCCGGGGCCCCGGGGACGAGGACGCCGGCGTCGTCGCGGCCGAGCGCCCGCCAGCCGCCCCGGGTGTGGGCGGTGAAGGCGGCGCGGACGGAGATCCGGTGCTCGGGGGTGCGGTGGAAGGCCGCGGCCCGCAAGGTGCCCCAGGGGTCGAGCGGGGTGACGGGGCTGTCGGAGCCGAGGGCGAGGGGCACGCCGGCGCGCAGCAGGGCGGCGTACGGGTTGAGGGTGCGGGCGCGCTCGGGGCCCAGGCGGCGGGCGTACATGCCGTCCTCGCCGCCCCAGGCGGCGTCGAAGGCGGGCTGCACGGAGGCGGTGAGGGCGTACTCGGCGAAGGCCGCGATGGTCGCCTCGGTCAGCATCTCGGCGTGCTCCACGCGGTGCCGGGCGGCCCGCACCCGGGCCGCGCCGACCCGCTCGGCGGCGGCCCGTACGCCGTCGGTGACGGCCGTGAGGGCGGCGTCGCCGATGGCGTGGAACCCGGCCTGGATCCCGGCCTCGGTGCAGGCGGCGACGTGGGCCGCGACGGCGTCGGCGTCGAGGTGGCCGGTGCCGCGGTGGTCGGCGTCGGCGTAGGGCTCGTGCAGGTGGGCGGTGTGGGAGCCGAGGGAGCCGTCGGCGAAGAGGTCGCCCGCGGCGCCGACGGCGCCCAACTCCCGCACCCGTCCGGCGTCCTCGGCGGAGGTGACCTGCTCGGCCCAGTAGCCGAAGACCCGGGGGCCGGGTTCGTCGGCGGCCAGGCGCAGCAGGCCGGTGAGGTCGTCCTCGCCGGAGATCTCCGGGCCCGCGCACTCGTGGAGGGTGCCGATGCCCCGGGCGGCGGCGTGGCGCCGGGCGGCGCGCTGGGCCTCGGTGCGCTGGCCGGGGGTGATCGCGGCGTGGGCGACGGCGCGCACCGCGTGGTGGGCGTCGCCGGTCAGGGGCGCGTCGGGGGCGTAGCCGGACCGGGACGTGATGCCGGGGACGAGGTCGAGCAGGGCGGTGGTGGCCAGCGCGGAGTGGACGTCGACGCGGGTGAGGTAGAGCGGCCGGTGGCCGGTGGCCTCGTCGAGTTCGGCGCGGGTGGGGGGCCGTCCCTCGGGCCAGGCGGTGGCGTCCCAGCCGTGGCCGAGCAGGATCCGGTCGGCGGGGCGGGCCTCGGCGTGGGCCCGGACGCGGGCGAGGGCGTCGGCCAGGGAGCGCGCGCCGGTCAGGTCGAGGCCGGTGAGCGCCAGGCCGGTCGCGGTGGTGTGGACGTGGGCGTCGGTGAAGGCCGGGGTGACGAGCGCGCCGTCGAGGTGGACCACCTCGTCGACGCCGTCGGCGAAGGAGTCCGCCGCCCCTTCCGAACCGATCCAGGCGATGCTGTCGCCCTCGACGACCATGGCGGTGGCGAAGGGGTCGGCGGGGCTGTGGACCGTGCCGCCGCGCAGCAGGACGGTGCGGGGCCGGTCGAGGGGGGCCGTGCTGTCGCTCATGGCTGCCAGTCTCCCCCGCCCCCGCCGCGCACGGCCGCCCGGGGTCGTCCGGAGGCGGGCCGGGCGTCCCCCGCCGCGGCGTCCCCGCGCGCCGGGCCTCAGATGCGGGGCGGCCGGGCCTCGTACGGGGTGGAGAGGACGACGGTGGTGCGGGTGGAGACGCCGGCGAGGGAGCGGATGCGGGCCAGCAGGTGCTCCAGCTCGATGGGGGAGGCGACCCGGACCTTGAGGATGTAGTTCTCGTCGCCCGCGACGCTGTGGCACGCCTCGATCTCGGGGACGTCGGCGAGCCGGTCGGCGATGTCGTCCGGCGCACTGGGGTCGAACGGTTTGACCGAGATGAAGGCGGTCATCGGCAGTCCGACGGCCTCGGGGTCGACGATGGCCGCGTAACCGCGGATGACACCGCGCTGCTCCAGGCGGCGGACGCGCTGGTGCACCGCCGAGGTGGACAGGCCGGTGGCCTTGCCCAGGTCGGTGTAGCTCATCCGCCCGTCCTTGACGAGCAATTCCACGATGCGACGATCCAGCTCCTCCACACCAGGCAACCTACTGTGCCGGGCGCACCCCGGCACACCGGACGTGCTGTCGGCGCCCCCCGGGCGCGAACGTGTGACGAACACCACATCAACGCCCCTCTGTCCACGGGGGTGCGGCGATTACGCGCGGGACCTGCAGGGAAATCCTTGCTGTGGCCCGGGCTCCCAGGACATGGACGCCCGGCGGCCCGTCCAAGGGGGATTGCATGCGCACTGTGAAGTCACTCCACGCCGGTCACCCGGACACCGAACTCCACGAGGAGGGTGACGAGGACTACGAGGCGTACGAGACGTACGAGATCTTCCGGGTGGTCTGCCCGGACTGCTCGCAGCCGATCGCGCTGCTGGCCGATGAGGAGACGCTTCCCGAGCACGCCCTGTGCCCGACTCCGTGGAATCCCTTCGTCCTGACGGTGTGTCAGGGATCGGGGCGCTCCGTGGACGACGCCACGCCCGAGGGCTCCCCGCACGGGGCGCAGGAGCAGGACGCCGCGACGCTGCTCACCCTGCCCGAGGGCCTGGACTGGCGGATGCAGCCGTTCTCCCACGTGGGCGGCCCGGGCACGCACCCGATGCGCGTCCGGCAGGGGCGGCACCCCCGCCACTGACGGCCCGCCGCACGCCCGGCGGTGCACGGCGGAGGTCCGTGCGCCGCGGCGCCGGCCCCGGCGCACCGCCCGGGGGCGGTGCGGTCCGCGCGGCAACCTAGCAGCGGCCCGCCGCCGCGGGCCGTTCTTTGTCGGTTGATGACGAAGCCTCAGCACCCTCCCCCACCGCGGCATTAGCGTCCGGTGGCACTCCAGGAGGGGATGTACGCACGAGTACGAGGAGGCTGCCATGCGGTCCGTCATCGGCCGGTCCGCCGCATCCGGGCGGACGATCGGCACGGTCCTGGTCATCGGCGCGCTCGCGGCGACGCTCACGGCGCTGCTGCTCCCGGTGCACCTGTTCGGCGGCAGCCGCCCCGCGGCCGCGGCCGCGGCGCAGGGCTGGGAGGACGACGGCCGCGGGACGGTGAGCACGCCCTACGGACCCCTGACACCCATGGACCGCGACTTCGTCCGCAAGGTCCGGCTCGCCGGACTGTGGGAGCTGCCCTCGGGCCGCCAGGCCCAGGAGCGCAGTTCGCGGGAGGAGGTCAGGACCGCGGGCGAGCACCTGATCGAGGGACACACCGAGTTGGACCAGCTCTCCGTCGAGACGGGCCGCGCGCTCGGCATCGAGCTGGCCAACCAGCCCAGCGAACAGCAGCGGCAGTGGCTGTCCCAGATGGACGCCGCGCGGGGCGACGAGTACGACCGGCTCTTCGCCAACCTGCTGCGCCGCGCCCACGGCAAGGTCTTCGCCCTGGTGGCACAGGTGCGGGCGCAGACCCGCAACTCGATGGTGCGCTCCCTGGCCACGCGCGCCAACGACGTCGTCCTGGACCACATCACGGTGCTGGAGGACACCGGGCTGGTGGACTTCGAGGCGCTCGCGGGCGACGCCCCCGGCGCCGGGCGGACCGGCGCGCCTCCCCTGGCCCTGGCACCGGCGCACGGGGAGCGCGGGGGCGCGGCGCACTGAGCGCCCCGGAGGGCACCGGACGGACGGCGGCCCCGGACCGATCCCCTCGGTCCGGGGCCGCCGGTCGTGCGGGGCCTCGCGGCGCGCGCCGTCCGTACCGGCGCGCGGGTCACCGGATGCGGGGGCCGTTCGCGGGGGGCGTACGAACGGACGGACCGCCCGGTGGTCACAGGCCGTTGACGCGGGCCTGCCGTGCGGCGCCCGCCAGGGGGCGGAGGCCCGCCGCCACGGCGCGGCCGCCGCGTCCCGCACGGGGGTTCCTGCGCCGCACCTGCGCCATCAGGCGGCGGCTGCGCAGGGTCATCTCCAGCTCGAACCGGGTGCGCGGATCCCTCAGCGCCGGTCCGAACAGCTTCTCTATCTGGCGCAGCCGGTACCGCACCGTCTGCGGGTGCACCTGGAGCGTCCTGGCCGCCTCCGGGGCCCCTCCGCCCTCCAGCCAGGCCAGCAGGGTCATCTCCAGCCGCTCGCTCTGCCGCGGGGTCAGGTCGTCCAGCGGGTGCAGCCAGCGCGCGGAGAGCGCGCGGGTGAGGGACTCGTCCTGCAGCAGCAGGAGCATCGACAGGTGGTCGTCCACGAAGGCCGGGACGGGCTCGGCGCCGCCGCGCGCGGGAACGAGCGGCAGCAGGCGCCGCGCCCAGCGCAGCGAGGACAGCGTGTCGCCGGGCGGTACGGGGTGGCCGACCGCGGCCCGGCGACCGCGCAGGGCGCCCTCCAGGGCGGTCCGGGTGGCGGCGCCCCGGTCCGGGACGATCAGGCAGGGCTCGCCGTCGGCGATGCTGATCAGGACGTCCCCGAGCACCGTCGCCAGTTGGAGCGCCTCGGCCGGCGCGGCGAGGACGACGACGCGGACCGCCTCGGGCAGCGGCCAGCGGGCGGAACGGGCCAGTTCGGCCAGGGAGCTCTCGGGTTCGCACGGGTCGCTGGTGAGGGCCGCGAAGAGGTGGCGGCGCGCCCGGTCGATCGGAACGGGGGCGGCGAGGGACTCGTTCCGAGTGCCCTCGCCGCCCCCTGCCCGGCCTTCTTCCCTCTGTCCCGCCGTCTGCCCCGCCTTCTCCTCCGTCCTCTGCTCCGCCTTCTCCTCCGTTTTCCCTTCCGTGCCCTTCCGGTAGCCGAGGGCCGTCAGGAGCGCCTGCTCCACCGCCTCCCGTGCGTCTTCGCGCTTGATATCCGCAAATCCGGCGGAAAGCCGGTGGTCGTGCTGCAGTTCCTCGACCACCTGGCCGGCGATCGCGGGGAGTTCCTTTCTCAGAACGCGGGTCCACTCGCCACGGGGGCGCGACCAGATGCGGTTCAGAAGTTCACACATCTCTACCTCGTTCCTGCCGGGGTGGGAGCCCGCCCCTCGTGGGGTGGGACGAGCTCGCGGAGGGAGATCCCTTGCCGTTTCCCCGTCACGGCAAGGGTGTTGAGGGCCCTCCAGCGCCCTCCCGGGTGGAGGGCGCACTGTTCCGGGCCGTCTGTGGGGCACGGCTCGGTTCGCCTGGTTCGGCATCATTCTCAGCCGTCGGGGCGGCTGCGACGCACGTGCGGGAATTTGTCACAGCACGATAAATCCTATGAAGATCCCGCGAAGCTCGTGGATGCTTCTGCATCCCGGCCATCACTTCTTTGGTCGCGCAAAGTAGAGACCGCGGCACCGGACGTGACCGGCCGACGGACCGGTCACCCTTTGCGGTTCACGACCGGAGAAGGACCGAACACGTCGGAACGTGTCGGTCACCGCCCGCTCGGGAGGTTCCGTTTGTCCCCGCCACCCCCGCCCCCGACCACCGTGATGCCACCGCCCCGCTCCCGCAGGGCCCAGCGCCCCCCGCGTCCGCCGGGCACGCCCCGCGCCCAGCGCGCGCAGACCTCCGGACGGCGGCGCGCCGAGGGGCCGCGGCCCAACGCGCTGCGCGGTCTGGGGCTGGCCGGCCTGCTGGCCCTGATCGTCGCGGCCAACGCGGGCGCGCTCCAGCGGATCCGGGAGTTCCTGGACTTCGGCGCCGGAGTGCTGGCGCTGGTGTCGCTCACCGCGACGGTGCTGTGGGGCCTGGCCGCCACCGACCGGATGCTGCTGGACTCCGGCCACCGGCTGCTCGCCCAGGCCGTGCACCGGGGGACGGCCGTCGGCGGACTGGGCTTCCTGGGCCTGCACATCTGGGTGAAGGTCGCCGAGGGGCGGACGAGCGCCACGGCCGCGCTCGTACCGTTCACCGACGTGGGCAAGCCGCTGCTGATCGGGCTCGGCACCCTGGCCGGCTATCTGTTCCTGGTCGCCGCGATCACCGGCGCGGTGCGCAGCGCCTTCGCCTCGCGCGGCCGTTCGCGCTGGTGGCGCGCCCTGCACATGTGCGCCTACCTGGCCTGGTGCGCGGCGCTGGTGCACGGCCTGCGCTCCGGGCGGGCGGCCGCCGACTGGGCGGTCGCGGGCTACCTGCTGGCCCTGGCCGGTACCGGGGTCGCGCTCGCGCTGCGGCTGGTGGGACCGCGGAGCGCCACCACGGCCGCCGTCCGCGGGAGGGACGGGAGGGAGACGTGACCGGACCGGTCGCCGCGCTCGCCTCGGTGGGACCGCCGCGTCTGCTGGCGGGGCTGCACGAGGCGGCCCGGCTGGACCGCGTCGCGCACCTGACCCAGCACGGCTCGCTGCCGCGGATGCGCGCCCAGGAGCTGGTGGAGCTCGCCGAGAACATCGACCTGCGCGGACGCGGCGGGGCGGGCTTCCCCTTCGCCCGCAAGCTGCGGGCCGTCGTCGAGTCCGCCCGGCGCCGGGACGGCCGCTCGGTCGTCGTGGTCAACGGCAGCGAGGGGGAGCCCAGTTGCCTGAAGGACACCGCGCTGCTCCTCCAGGCCCCGCACCTGGTCGTCGACGGCGCCGTCCTGGCCGCCACGGCCCTGGACGCGGAGGGCGTGTGGATCGGGGTGACGCGGACGGACGTCCGGCGGTCGGTCCAGGCGGCCGTCGACGAACGCGGCCCCGCCTCCCCCAGGGTGCGGGTCTCCCTGCTGCCCGAGCGGTTCGTCACCGGGGAGAGCAGCGCCATGATCAGCGGCATCGGCCAGGGCTCCGCCCTGCCCTCGGGCCGCCGGATCCGCTCCAGCGACAGCGGGCTGGGCGGTCTGCCCACCCTGTTCTCCAACACCGAGACCTTCGCCCAGCTCGCCGTCGCCGCCCGCCTCGGCGCGCTGGAGTACCGCTCGGCCGGGCTGCCCGCCGAGCCCGGCACCGTCCTGCTGACGGTGGCCGGGTCCGTGGTCGTGGAGACGCCGACCGGCGTGCCCCTGCCCTACGTCCTGCGGCTGTGCGGCCTGGACGTCGGCCAGGGCGTGCTCGTCGGCGGCTACCACGGCACCTGGCTGGGGCCGGAGGCCGCCTGGTCGGTGACGGTCTCCCGGGAGTCCCTGGCCTCCTTCGGCGCGGTGCTCGGCGCGGGCGCGGTGCTGCCGCTGCCCGAGACCACCTGCCCGGTCGGCGAGACGGCGCGGGTGGCGCACTGGATGGCGCGGGAGTCCGCCGGCCAGTGCGGGCCCTGCTTCCTGGGGCTGCCCTCGCTCGCCGACGCCCTCACCGAGGTGGCGAACGGCGGCGGCCCGGCCGCGCTGGACGCCGTGCGGTCGCGCATCGCCACCGTCGCCGGGCGCGGCGCGTGCAGCCACCCCGACGGCACCGGCCGCTTCGTGAAGTCGGCACTGGACGCCTTCCCCGAGGAGTTCGGCGACCACGCGCTCGGCCGGGGCTGCGGGCGGCCGGTGGCCGGCGTGCTGCCGCTGCCGCCGGAGACCGGCTCCCTTCCGCTCCCCGCCCTTCCCCCCGGGGGCGGCGGGGCCTCCCGGCCGGAGCCGGAGGAGAGCCCGGAGAAGCTGGTCGTGGACTGGACGCTGTGCCAGGGGCACGGGCTCTGCGCCGACATCGTGCCCGACGTGATCCGGCTGGGCTCCGACGGCTACCCGGCGAAGGCCGCCTCCCCCGTGCCCGGGCACCTGCGGCAGCAGGCGCTGCGCGCGGTGCGCCGCTGCCCCGCCCTGGCGCTGCGCATCCAGGACTGACGGCGGCACCGCGCGCCGCGGCCCGTCAGCCGGCCGGCCGCAGCGCGCGCAGCGGGACGCGGACGAAGCCGATGGTCTCGTACGGCCTGGCCTCGCCGGTCTCGTAGAGCAGGCCGACCGTGTGCCGGTCGACCTGCACCAGGTCGCTGTAGGCGGCGGGCAGCGCCGACACCTCGTGGACGGCGGTCCAGTGGACGCCGCCGTCGGTGCTGGCCCGGATCGTCATCCGGGCGCGGGCGGCGGGGTCGGCGGGGCCGGCGTAGAGCAGCGGCCCGCCCGCCGGCTGCAGGACGCTGCCCTGGACGACGGGGCCGACGAGGGCGGGCTGCGGCCGGTAGGGGCCGGTCAGGGTGCGGCCGCCGTCGGTGCTGTGGGCGTCGCAGCGCGTGCCCTCCGCGGTGCCGTTCTGGTCGCGGGCGTTGAAGTAGACCCGGCCGTCCGGCAGTTGGGCGGCGGTGCTCTCGTTGGCGTTGACCTCCCCGTCCGGTGTGCCGTCGACGAAGCCGATGCGCCAGGTGCGGCCGCCGTCGTCGCTGTAGCAGCAGTGCCCGCCGTAGTACCTGGCCTCGGTGCCGGTGTCGGGCGAGCCGGGCGGCGGCGCGGCGGAGTGGTTGGCGGGGACGACCAGACGGCCCCGGTACGGACCGGCGGTCAGCGCCAGGGCGTGGCCGGGGCCGGTCGCGTACCAGCGCCAGTCGGGCCGCTTGACGTCGGCGGTGATCTCGGCGGGCGCCGACCAGGTGCGGCCGTCGTCGTCGCTGTGCTGGACGAACACCCGCCGGGTCTGCTCGGCCGTCGCCTCGCCGGCCATGATCTGCCGCTCGGTGACGGCGGCGGCGTTGCGGCAGGTCAGCAGGGTGATGCGGCCGGTGCGCGGGTCCACGACCGGGGCGGGGTTGCCGTGGGTGTCGCCGTCGCCCCCCTTCACCACGTACAGCGGCCCCCAAGTGCGACCGCCGTCGGTGGAGCGCCTGGCGACGACGTCGATCTCGCCGGTGTCGCCGCCGGAGGCCGCACGGCCCTCGGCGAAGGCGACCAGGGTGCCGCGCCGGGTGCGCACGACGGCCGGGATGCGGAAGGTGTCGTACCCCTCGGTGCCGGAGACGAAGGGGACGGAGGACGGGGCGACGGTGCCCTCCTCCCGTCCCCGGCCCGGTCCGGCGGCGTGTGCGGTACGGGCGGTGAGCGCCGCGCCGGCCGCGGCCAGCGGCAGGGCGGCGAAGTGCCGTCGGTGGACGGGCATGGTCGGTCCTCCTCCGTGGGGGGCGTCTCCGCGCGCCGCGCGGGTCAGCTCGGTGTCTCCGCCTCCGCCTGCGCCCGCGCATCCGGCAGGAGGCCGGCGGTGGCGAGGTGGGCGGCGATCCGTTCGGTCTCGGCCCCGGTCAGGGGCAGCAGCGGGGGCAGGGTGTGGGGGCGGTCGATGACGCCGCGCAGGACGAGGGCCGTCTTGAAGGCGCCCAGGGCCGCCGAGATGGGGCCGACGCGGGCGGGGTCGGCGACGGTGGTGATGGCGAACAGCCGGACCAGCCGCCGCTGTTCGTCGCGTGCGGCGGCCCAGTCACCGGCCCGCGCCGCCCGGTGCAGGCGCAGGTAGCCGTGGGGGTCGACGTTGCCCAGGCCGGGGACGACGCCGTGGGCACCGCGCAGCAGGGCCAGGTCCGCGAGGTTCTCCGAGCCGGTCAGGCAGTCGACGCCGGTCCCGCGGGTGGCGTCCAGGAGGCGCTGGAAGGACTCCAGGTCGCCGCTGGAGTCCTTGACGGCGCCGATGGCCGCGTCGTGGGCGAGTTCGGCCAGTACCTCGACGGGCAGCTTGCGTCCGACGTTGGCGGGGATGTCGTAGGCGACCAGGGGGACGTCCAGGGCCGCGGCCAGCCGGCGGTAGTGGGCGCGCACCTCGGGTGCGGTGACGCCCACGTAGAAGGGGGCGGTGGCCACCACCGCGTCGGCGCCCAGGGCCTGGGCGGCGCGCGCGTGGGCCAGGACGCGTTCGGTGGCGGTGTCGATGGCGCCGGCCAGGACGGGGACCTGGCCGGCGGCGGTGCCCACGACGGTGCGTACGGCGGTGGCCCGGGCCTGGTCGGTGAGCTGGGAGACCTCCCCGGTGGAGCCGCACACGAACAGGCCGTGGACCCCCGCGTCCAGCAGGAAGCCGCACAGGCGCTCCAGCGAGGCGGTGTCGACCTCGCCGTCGTCGGTCAGCGGGGTGCACAGGGGAGGGATGACTCCGCGGAACATCAGACCTTCTCCCTCGGTTCCGGGTCCCCCGGTTCCGGATTCCTCGGTTCCGGCGGCCGGGACGAACGGGGCGGCGGCCCGGCGCGGCGGGCGTCGGCCCGGCGCTGGATGCGGGCGGGCACGTCCAGGCCCACCAGCAGCACCACCACGGCGGTCAGGCCGAGCGCCAGGACCGCGATCGCCGTGCCGAGGCCGAGCGGCTCGGCGAGCCGGGTGCCCAGCACGGGCGCGGCGGCACCGCCCAGCGCGCCGACGTTGTAGCTGAAGCCCAGCCCCGCGGCGCGGAACCGGATCGGGTAGTGCTCGGAGACGTACTTCGGCAGGATGCCCGAGGCGCCCTGGCCGGTGGCCAGCAGCAGGAACAGCAGCACCCACAGCGCCAGGGTGTCGTCCCCGTCGAGCGCGAACACCGGCCAGACCACCACCAGCGAGGCGACCAGCATGCCGGCGTAGGCGCGGCGGGTGCCGAAGCGGTCGCCGAGCAGGCCGGCGAGCACGCTGCCCGCGGCGTAGCCGACCCCCGCGTACAGCAGGGCGTCGGAGACCTCGCCGGGGTCGTAGTGCAGTTCGGTCTTGAGGTAGGTGGGCAGCAGCGACTGCAGCGGCCACGAGTAGAGGAAGGCGCAGAAGACGGTGACCATCAGGGCCACCAGCACCGGCCACAGCCGCCCGGCGAACTGCACCGCCAGCGCCACGAAGCACGCCGCGACGACGGCGACCAGCAGCAGCGTGACGGCCACCGACTGGTCGCGCAGCACCAGGAAGACGCCGAGCGCGGCCACCCCGCACAGCGGCAGGTTCCAGGCGGCCCGACGGCCGGAGAACAGCAGGCCGGTGGCGCCGACCGGCCGCTCCCCCGCGCCGTACGCCTCCTGCCAGTCCTTCGCCTCGGGGAGCCGTTTGCGCAGGTAGACGGCGAGGACGACGGGGACGATGCCGATCCAGAACAACACCCGCCAGTTGGTGTGCGGGACCACCCAGGCGTAGCACTCGGCCGCGAGCACGGTGCCGAGCGGATAGCCGGACAGCAGCAGGCCGCTGGCGGTGTTGCGCAGCCGCCGCGGCCAGCTCTCGATCACATAGGTGGCGCTGGCGGTGTACTCGCCGGCCATCCCCAGGCCGACGACCATGCGGAACACGAACAGCGACCAGTAGTCCCAGGCGAACCCGCACAGCGCGGAACCGACGGCGTACAGGGTGATGCTCAGCACCATGGCCGGACGGCGGCCCAGGCGGTCGCCGAGGGCGCCGATGGCCAGGCCGCCGAACCAGCGGGAGACGAAGGCCGCCGAGACCAGCGTGGCGGCGGCGACGGGAGACAGGCCGAAGTCCTGCGCGATCTCGGTCAGCACCAGGGTGATGAGGACGAAGTCGAAGCCGTCCATGGCGTAGCCGAGCCACGCGGCGGTGAACGCCTTCCAGTCCTGCGCGGACAGCTCCTCGCGCCACCGGCGCGGCGCGGCGTCCGGCGCGGCGTCCGGCGGGGTGTCCGAGGGGGTGCCCGGCGGGGTGTTCGGCGGGGTCATGCGGCTCTCCTCCGAGCGGCGCGGCAGAGGCAGGACGTAGGACGTAGGACGTCCTAGGGGCAGGCGTAACATAGACCCCATGCCCTCGCCCCACAACCCCCTGCTCACGGTGCGCCGCGAGCGCCGGCCGACGGTGCAGGACCAGCTCGTCGAGCTGATCATGGCCCTGGACCTCGACGCGGGCGACGCGCTCCCCGCCGAGCAGGAGCTGATGCGCGCGCTCGGCGTCAGCCGCAACTCGGTGCGCGAGGCGCTCAAGGGCCTCCAGGCGCTCGGGATCGTCGACATCCGCCACGGCTACGGCACCTACGTGGGCACCCCCGAGCTGCGGTCGCTGGCGCCCGGCCTGCTCTTCCACACCCGGCTGGCCGTCAAGCGCCGGGACCACCAGGCCCTGCGCGACATCGTGGAGGTGCGCGCCCTGCTGGAGGGCGGGCTGATACGCCGTGCCGCGGCCGAACTGACCGAGGCCCACCTGGACCGGCTGGACCTCGAACTGGCGGCGCTCGCCGCCGACGGGGCCGAGGGCCGGGCCGGACACGACCGCCGTTTCCACGAGCTGCTGTACGAGCCGCTGGGGAACGCCGTGGTCCTCCAGCTCATCGCCCTCTTCTGGGACGTCTACCGGCAGCTCGAGCACGAACTCGGCAAGCCCGAGACCGACCACGACCAGGTGGTGCGGCAGCACCGCCGGGTGGTGGAGGCGCTGCGCGCCCGCGACCCCGACCGCGCCGCCGAGGCGATCGACGGCCACTTCGCCGACGTCCTCGCCCGCATCGACCGCCTGGGGCGCGGTCCCCGGGAGCGCGCGGAGGACACGGAAGGCTGAGGGCCGGCCCCGTCCCGGGTTTGTCCCGGGATGACAATTTCCGCGGGTTCTGAGTGCCGCCCGACCGCTTCCCGTACCTCCCCGCGACAACGGCGGAAGGCCGCCGGACCGATGCGAAGGAGTGGTCATGAGGAATCGGCGGTACGCGGCGGCGGGCGCGGTGGTCGCGGTGGTGCTGGTGGCGTCGGGCTGCGGCAGCGGCCAGGCCTCCTCGCAGCAGGACGGCACGGTCCAGCCCGCGGGCGACAACTCGCCGGCCGCGCCGGGGTACACCGGCGGCTACGGGGACGGCGGCAGCGGCGGCACCGAGCAGGCCGGCCGGAGCGCGGACCGCGGCGGCCCGGCCGGGACGCTGGCCCTGCGCGAGGACCCCGGGCTGGGCGAGGTCGTCACCGACGGCAAGGGCTGGACGCTCTACCGGTTCGACGAGGACTCCGCCGACCCGCCCACGTCCGCCTGCGACGGCGACTGCGCCACGGCCTGGCCGCCGGTGCCGGCCGACGACGTCGCGGCCACCACCGGGATCGACCCCGAGCTGCTGGGCTCGGTCGAGCGCTCCGACGGCAGCACCCAGCTCACCCTGGGCGGCCGGCCGGTGTACCGCTACGCGAAGGACGCCGAGCCCGGCGACACCAAGGGCCACGGCATCGGCGGCACCTGGCACGCCCTGGCCGCCGACGGCGGGAAGGCCGGCCAGGACGGTGCCGAAGCCGGCGAGGCGCAGGACCCGGCCGGGAGTGGCGGCACGAACGGCGCCCAGCTCTCGGTCGCCGACGATCCGCGGCTCGGCGGGATCCTGGTGGACGCCCGGGGCAGGACGCTCTACCGGTTCGACAAGGACTCCGCCTGGCCGATGAAGTCCAACTGCACCGGCGAGTGCCTGGAGACGTGGAAGCCCGCCAAGCCCGTCGACAAGGCCCTGGTCGAGGGCGTCGATCCCGAGCTGCTCAGCACCTACGAGCGTCCCGACGGCACCGAGCAGCTCGCCATCGACTGCTGGCCGCTGTACTGGTTCACCGGCGACACCGAGCCGGGCGACACCAACGGGCACGGACAGGGCGGCGTCTGGCACGCCGTGACCGAGGACGGCAAGAAGGTGAAGACGGGCTGAGGCCCCGGCCCGGCCCTCCCTCCCCCGGAAAACGCCGGGCCCTGACCCCCGCCCGTACGGAGGGTGTGCCGCGCCTGTGCCGCGGATGGTGCGGGCGGGGGCTTAGGCCCGGTGCGCGGCGCGGCGACTCCCCCGCACGGGGAGCCGCCGCGTCCGGGGCCGTTCAGCGGCTCTCGGGCCCCACCAGGTGGCGGGCGACGACCATCCGCTGGATCTGGTTGGTGCCCTCCACGATCTGCAGCACCTTCGCCTCCCGCATCAGGCGCTCGACCGGGTAGTCGCGGGTGTAGCCGTAGCCGCCCAGGAGCTGGACCGCGTCGGTGGTGACCCGCATGGCGGTGTCCGTGCAGAACATCTTGGCCATCGCGGCCTGCCGGGCGAACGGCTGCCCGGCGTCGCGCAGCCGGGCCGCGGCCAGGTACAGGGCGCGGCCGGCCTCGATCTGGGTGGCCATGTCGGCGAGCATGAAGCGCACGCCCTGGAAGTCGGCGACGGGACGGCCGAACTGCTCGCGTCCGGCGGTGTAGGCCAGGGCCTCGTCCAGGGCGGCCTGGGCGACCCCGATGGCGCAGGCGGCGATGCCCAGGCGGCCGGAGTTGAGCGCGTCCAGGGCGATGGCGAAGCCCTGCCCCTCCTCGCCGATGCGGCGGCTGTCGGGGACGCGGACCCCGTCGAGGTGGACCTGGGCGGTCGGCGAGCCGTTCAGGCCCATCTTGCGCTCGGGGGCGGCGGCGCTCAGCCCCTCGGCGTCGCCGGGGACGAGGAAGGCGGTGATGCCCCGGGGGCCCTCGCCGCCGGTGCGGGCCATGACGGTGTAGAAGTCGGCGACGCCCCCGTGGGTGATCCACGCCTTGGTGCCGTCGATGATCCAGTGGTCCCCGTCCCGCACGGCCCGGGTGCGCAGCGAGGCGGCGTCGGAGCCGGAGGAGGGCTCGGACAGGCAGTAGGCGCCCAGCAGCCCGCCGGAGAACATGCCCGGCAGGTGCTCGACGCACTGCTCCTTGGAGCCGAAGTGGGCCAGGGCGTGGCAGGCGAGGGTGTGGACGCTGACGCCGAGCCCCACGGTGAGGCGGGCCGCGGCCAGCTCCTCCAGGACCTGCAGGTACACCTCGTACGGCTGGTCGCCGCCGCCGAACTCCTCGCTGTAGGGCAGCGAGAGCAGCCCGGACTCCGACAGGAGGGTGAAGATCTCGCGGGGGAAGCGGCCGGCCTCCTCCTCTTCGGCCGCCGTCGGCCGGATCTCGCGCTGGGCCAGTTCGCGCACCAAGGCGAGGAGGTCCCGTGCCTCCTCGGTGGGCATCCGGCGTTCCACCGGCTGGGGGCCGTATTCGGACATCGCGACGCTCTCCTCCCTCTCGGGCACCCCTGTCGGGCGCTGCGGCGGCGGGCGGCCGGGTTGGGGCGGCGCCGCCGGAGTGTGGTCGCCCAGCCGACGCGGCCTCCTCGGGTCACGAGGGCGGCTGACCAGCGACTGTGGCGATTGGAGTATGCCCGATCTGCGGCCCGGCGTCACGGTGTGAGACCGGCGGGAGGGCAGGTGGGAGGGCCGGGCCGGACGCGGGTCACTCCCGGTGGCCCGGCCGTGTCCGTCCGCGGTTGTCGGTGCCCGCTGCGACACTCGCCCCATGCGGGGTGTTCGGGATCGGGAGCGGGGCCGCCCCGTGCGGTGGGCGGTGGCGGTGACCGCCGAGGGCGCGGCCCGGCTGTGCCCGCTGGACGAGCGGGGCCGCGCGGCCGGGCCGGTGGTGACCGAACCGGACCTGGCGCGGGCCGTCGGGGCACGGCCGGAGGTCACCCGGTGGGTGTGGCGGTCGACGGCCGAGGTGTATCCGCGGCTGCTGGACGCCGGGGTGCGGGTGGAGCGGTGCCACGACGTCGAGGCGGCCGAGGCGCTGCTGCTGGGGCACGAGGGGCGGTGGGGCGAACCGCGGTCGCTGGCCGCGGCGTGGGCGCGGCTGCACCGGCGGCCGGTGCCGGCCGATCCGCCGCTGCCCGCGGCCGACCCCCAGCCCTCGCTGTTCGCGCCGGGCCCGGTGCCGCTGCCGTCGGGGACGGACCCGCTCCGGGCGCTGCTGGAGGTCTACGCCGAGCAGGTCAGGCGCACAGAGGCGGCCGAGCACCCGGAGCGGATGCGGCTGCTGCTGGCGGCGGAGTCGGCGGGGACGCTGGTGGCGGTGGAGATGGGCCGGGCGGGGGTGCCCTGGCGCGCCGACGTGCACCGCGAGCTGCTGGACGAGCTGCTCGGCGAGCGGTATCCGGGCGGCGGGGAGCCCCGGCGGCTGGCGGAGCTGGCCGAGGAGGTCTCGCGCGCCTTCGGGCCGGGGGTGCGGGTGCGGCCCGAGCTGCCCGCGGACGTCATCAGGGCGTTCGCCCGGGCCGGGATCCGGCTGTCCTCGACCCGGGCGTGGGAGTTGCGGAAGATCGACCATCCGGCCGTCGCCCCGCTGCTGCGCTACAAGACGCTGTACCGGCTGTACACCGCGCACGGCTGGTCCTGGCTGCGCTCGTGGGTGCGCGACGGGCGCTTCCACCCCGAGTACGTGCCCGGCGGCACGGTCTCGGGCCGCTGGACCAGCAACGGCGGGGGCGCGCTGCAGATCCCCAAGGTGGTGCGGCGCGCGGTGGTGGCCGATCCGGGGTGGCGGCTGGTGGTCGCCGACGCCGACCAGATGGAGCCGCGGGTGCTGGCCGCGATCTCCCGCGACCGGGGGCTGATGGAGGTGGCCGGCAGCGGCCGGGACCTGTACTCGGTGCTCTCCGACCGGGCGTTCGGCGGCGACCGGCAGCGGGCCAAGCTGGCGCTGCTGGGCGCGGTGTACGGGCAGACCTCGGGCGACGGCCTGCGGCACCTGGCGGATCTGCGGCGCCGCTTCCCGGCGGCGGTGGCGTACGTGGACGAGGCGGCGCGGGCCGGCGAGGAGGGCCGTCTGGTGCGCACCTGGCTGGGGCGCACCTGCCCGCCGGCCGCCGCGCCGGACGCGGACGGCGGGGCCGGGGAGGACGGCGGGATCGCCCCGGAGGGGGCGGACGCGGCCGAGGGGGGCGCGAGGGCCGGCGCGGCGGCCCGCGCCCGGGCCCGGGGCCGTTTCACCCGCAACTTCGTGGTGCAGGGCAGCGGGGCCGACTGGATGCTGCTGGTGCTGGCGGCGCTGCGCCAGTCCCTGGCCGGCCTGCGGGCCGAACTGGCGTTCTTCCAGCACGACGAGGTGATCGTGCACTGCCCGGCCGGAGAGGCGGACGCGGTGGTGGCGGCGGTCCGCGCGGCGGGCGACCGCGCGGGACGTACCGCCTTCGGCGAGACGCCGGTGCGCTTCCCGTTCACCACGTCCGTGGTCGAGTGCTACGCGGACGCGAAGTGAGGCGCCGCGGGCGGGGCGTCCGGGCTGCTCAGGCCCGGCCCGCGCGCTCCGGGGCGAGGAAGTCCCGCAGCGCCCCGGCGAGCTGCTCGGGGGCCTCCTCGGCCATGTGGTGGCCGCTGTCGATCGTGCCGCAGGTCACGTCGTCCGCCCAGGCGCTCCAGATCCCGGGGATGTCCGGGTACAGGTCGCCCAGGTCGTCCCGCTCCGACCACAGCACCAGCGTCGGGCAGGTGATCCGGCGGCCCGCCGCCCGGTCGGCCTCCTCGTGGCGGCGGTCCACCGTCAGGCCGGCCCGGTAGTCCTCCAGCATGGCGCGCACCGTCGCCGGGTCGTGGATGGCCTTCTGGTAGTCCTCCCACGCCTCGGCGCCCATCTTCTCCGCCGAGCCGCCGTACCAGGCGGCGGGGTCGGCGAGGATCGCCCGCTCGGGCTTGTCGGGGACGGCGAAGAAGAACCAGTGGTACCAGGCGCGGGCGAAGCGCTCGTCGCAGCGGGCCAGGTGTTCGCTGACGGGGATGCAGTCGCCCACCGCGAGCCGGGTCACCGCTTCGGGTGCGTCCAGCGCGAGCCGGTAGGCGACGCAGGAGCCGCGGTCGTGCCCGAAGACGGCGAAGCGCTCGTGCCCCAGGTGCCGCATCAGGGCCAGGCAGTCGCGGGCCATGGCGCGTTTGGCGTACGGCGCGTGGTCCTCGGTGGTGGGCGGCTTGGAGGACTGCCCGTAGCCGCGCAGGTCGGGGCAGACCACGGTGTGCTCGCCGGCGAGCAGGGGCGCGACGCGGTGCCAGGTGGCGTGGGTGCGCGGATGGCCGTGGAGCAGCAGCAGGGGCGGTCCCGAGCCGCCGTGCCGCACCCTCAAGGTCGCCTCCCCCACGTCGATGTGCTCCAGTGCGAAGCCGTCGAACACGCCCGCTCCCTCCCGCCGGTCGGCCTGGTCGCCGTTGCCGTCTTCCCGGGGCGGCGGGCGGCCACACCCGCCGGGGCCGGGGCCGGGCGGGTGTCGGTTCCGGGGCGGGAGACGGCCCTCCCGCCGCCCGGGGTCCGGCCCCCGGGTGGCGGCGGACGTCCCCCGCCGATGACGTACGCCCCGGGCCGGCGGGCGGTTCGCGCTCCCGGGAAGCGCCGGAACGAGAGAGCATCGGAGATCACGGCCGTACAACCGGACGACCGACGTTCCCCCGTTCCCCCTTCTCCCGTTCCCAGGAGTCACGCCATGAGCAACCCGGCACAGCCGGCCCGGATCGGCGTCACCGGTCTGGCCGTCATGGGCAGCAATCTGGCCCGCAACTTCGCCCGCCGCGGCTACACCGTCGCCGTGCACAACCGCACCACCGCCAGGACGCGGGCCCTGGTGGAGCGGTTCGGCCACGAGGGCTCCTTCGTCCCCGCCGAGACGGCGGAGGAGTTCGTGGCCGCCCTGGAGCGGCCCCGCCGCCTGGTGGTGATGGTCAAGGCGGGCGGGCCGACCGACGCCGTCATCGAGGAGTTCGCCCCGCTGCTGGAGGAGGGCGACATCATCGTCGACGGCGGCAACGCCCACTTCGCCGACACCCGCCGACGCGAGCGTGACCTGCGCGAACGCGGCATCCACTTCGTCGGCGCGGGCATCTCCGGCGGTGAGGAGGGCGCCCTGAACGGGCCGAGCATCATGCCCGGCGGGTCGGCCGAGTCCTACGCCGCGCTCCGCCCGCTGCTGGAGAGCATCGCCGCGAAGGCCGCCGACGGCACGCCCTGCACCACGCACATCGGGCCCGACGGCGCGGGGCACTTCGTGAAGATGGTGCACAACGGCATCGAGTACGCCGACATGCAGCTCATCGCCGAGGCGTACCACCTGCTGCGCGAGGTCGCCGGGTACGAGCCGGCCCGCATCGCGGAGACCTTCCGCACCTGGAACACCGGCCGCCTGGACTCCTACCTGATCCAGATCACCGCCGAGGTCCTGGCCCACACCGACGCGGCCACCGGGCGGCCCTTCGTCGACGTCGTCGCCGACCGGGCGGAGCAGAAGGGCACCGGCCGCTGGACCGTCCAGACCGCCCTGGACCTGGGCGTGCCGGTCTCCGGCATCGCCGAGGCGGTCTTCGCCCGTTCCCTGTCCGGCCACACCGAGCTGCGCGGGGCCGCCGGGGCGCTGCCGGGGCCGCGCCACCAGGAACTCGACGAACGGGACGCCGTGCGCTTCGCCGAGCAGGTCGAGCACGCGCTGTACGCGTCGAAGATCACTTCCTACGCCCAGGGCTGGAACATGATGCAGGCGGCGAGCCAGGAGTACGGCTGGGGCATCGACCTGGGGGCCGTGGCCGCCATCTGGCGCGGCGGCTGCATCATCCGGGCCGCGTTCCTGGACCGCGTCCGCGCCGCCTACGCCGCCGACCCCGGGCTGCCCACCCTGCTGGCCGACGCGGAGTTCGCCAAGGAGATCGGCGAGGCGCAGTCGGCGTGGCGGACGGTGGTGGCCACCGCCGCCCGGTACGGCGTCCCCGCCCCCGGCTTCTCCGCCGCGCTGGCCTCGTACGACGCCCTGCGGGCCGAGCGGCTGCCCGCCGCCCTCACCCAGGCCCAGCGCGACTACTTCGGCGCCCACACCTACCGGCGCACCGACCGGGAGGGGACGTACCACACCCTCTGGGGCGGGGACCGCTCCGAGGTGCGCACCGACGGCTGAGGGCACCCGTCCCCGGGCCGTCCGGCCGCGCCGACCGTGCCGGACGTGCCGGACGTGCCGGACGGAAGGGCGGCCCGGGGAGTCCGCGATCAAGCGTCTTCATTGGTATGGACATGGCGACGGGAGACCTTTAGAGTCCCTGGACTAGACCTGAGAGCGTTCTCATGTCTCCACTGCCGACCCCACCTCGCTCCCACCGGGGCGAGCGACAGTAAGGAGAACACCACCGTCATGCCACGCAAGATCGGTGTGCGCGCGGGCCTGTCCGCGCTGCTCGTACTGGGCACCCTGACAGCCGCGGGAACCGGGATCTCCTCGGCCATGGCGAGCCCCGCCCCCACCGGTGACGCACCCGCCCCCGCCCAGGCCCTGGTGGACGCCATGGAGCGCGACCTGGGACTGACCGAGAGCCAGGCCCGCGAGCGGCTGCGGCAGGAGGCGACGGCCACCGAGGTGGCGCCGCGGGCCAAGCGGGCCGCGGGCAGCACCTTCGGCGGTTCCTGGTTCGACGCCAAGACCGGCAAGCTGGTCGTCGGCGTGACCAGCCGGGAGAAGGCCGCGGCCGTCCGGGCGACGGGCGCCGCCACCCGGATCGTCGAGCACAGCGCGAAGGAGCTGGACGCCGCCAAGGCCCGGCTGGACGCCCGGGCCGAGCGGAAGGACGCCCCGGCCGGGGTGAGCAGCTGGCACGTCGACCCCCGCACCAACAGCGTGGTGGTCAACCTCGTCAAGGGCACCGAGCGCGACGGTGCCGTGCGCTCCTTCCTGGACGACGCGCGGCAGGCCGGACCGGTGACGGTGCGCGAGACGGCCGCCGAGGCGCCGTCCACCTTCGCCGCGGGCGTCGTCGGCGGCGACCCGTACTACACCGGCAACGCCCGCTGCTCCATCGGCTTCTCGGTGCACGGCGGCTTCGTCACCGCCGGTCACTGCGGCCGGACCGGGGACTCGGTGCGCGGCTGGGACGGCTCGCAGATGGGGCAGTTCCAGGGCTCGTCCTTCCCCGGCAACGACTACGCCTTCGTGAGCACCGGCCACGGCTGGTGGACCGTCCCGGTGGTGCTGGGCTGGGGCAAGACGCCCGACGTGCTGGTGCGCGGCTCGGCCGAGGCCCCGGTCGGCGCCTCGATCTGCCGCTCCGGCTCCACCACCCAGTGGCACTGCGGCCAGGTGCTGGCCAAGAACGAGACGGTCAACTACAGCCAGGGCGCCGTCCACCAGATGACCAAGACCAGCGTCTGCGCCGAGCCCGGCGACTCGGGCGGCTCGTTCATCAGCGGTGACCAGGCCCAGGGCGTGACCTCCGGCGGCTGGGGCAACTGCTCCAGCGGCGGCGAGACCTGGTTCCAGCCGGTCAACGAGATCCTGTCGGTGTACGGCCTGCGACTGCACACCGCCTGACACCGCGTGACACCGCGTGAGGCTGTCCCTGGGGGCGCGTACGCGGGAAGGGGCCGCCCGGCACCGGCCGGGCGGCCCCTTCGCATGCCCGGCTCGCATGTCCCGCGCCGGCGACACCACGCCGGGACGCCGCATGGAAGTCCGCATGTGTGAACCCGCCGGTCCTCCGGAGCACCCGGCAGGAGCCGCAGAGGACCGGCCGTTGCGCTGTCTTGACGCTCCCCGCCGCCCCTCCTAGGGTTCCCGCCAGCGTTTACGAAGCTGAAGCACGTTCATGTACGTGAAGACGGCGCCCATGCGGCGGTTGCCCGGGGAACCGGGACCCGCGGAGCGGACGGCCGCGAGGTCCTCGCCGGCCGGCCCCGACGCCCGCCGGAGCTCCGGACGGACAGGAGGAACTGGTGGACCACGGCCCGAGGACGGTGACCGCATGACGATACGCGACCTGATCATCACCCCGATCGCCTTCCGGGACCCGCCCCTGCTCAACTCCACCGGGGTGCACGAGCCGCTGGCGCTGCGGTGCGTGCTGGAGCTGGTGACCGACGACGGCGTGATCGGCCTCGGCGAGAGCCCCGGCGACAAGGAGCACCTGGAACGGCTGGCGGTGGCCCGCGAGGCCGTCCTGGGCATGGACGTCTTCGCCACCACCGCCATCGGCCGGGCCGTCGACGCCGCGCTCGGCGGCCCCGGCGGGCCGGTGCCCACCACCGCCCGGGCCGGGGTCTTCTCCGCGATCGAGGTCGCCTGCCTGGACGCCCAGGGGAAGATCACCGGACGGCCGGTCTGCGACCTGCTGGGCGGGGCCGTCCGCGACGCCGTGCCCTACAGCGCGTACCTGTTCTACAAGTGGGCCGAGCACCCGGCGCAGGACGGCCGCGGCCCCGTCCCCGACGAGTGGGGGGAGGCCCTGGACCCCGAGGGCATCGTCGCCCAGGCCCGGCGGATGGTGGACCTGTACGGCTTCCGCTCCCTGAAACTCAAGGCCGGCGTCTTCCCGCCCGACGAGGAGATCGCCGCCATCCGGGCGCTCGCCGAGGCGTTCCCCGGCCGGCCGCTGCGGATCGACCCCAACTACGCCTGGACGCCGGAGACCTCGCGCCGCGTCGCGCGGGAACTGGACGGCGTCCTGGAGTACCTGGAGGACCCCACGCCCGGGTTCGACGGCCTGGCGTCCGTCGCCGCGACCGCGAACATGCCGCTGGCCACCAACATGTGCGTCGTCTCCTTCGAGACCGTCCGGCCCGCCGTGGAACGCAACGCGGTGCAGGTGATCCTCTCCGACCACCACTACTGGGGCGGGCTGCGCCGCACCCGCGAACTGGGCGCCGTCTGCGAGGCGTTCGGGCTGGGGATGTCCATGCACTCCAACTCCCACCTGGGCATCAGCCTGGCGGCCATGACCCATGTCGCGGCCGCCACCCCGAACCTCACCTACGCCTGCGACACCCACTACCCGTGGAACCACGAGGACGACGTGGTCGTCCCCGGCGCACTGCGCTTCGTGGACGGCAGCGTCCCGGTGCCCGACGGGCCGGGACTGGGCGTCGAACTGGACCGTGAGGCACTGGCGGAGCGCCACCAGGCGTACCTGGAGTCCGGTCGCGAGCGGCGCGACGACACCGGCTACCGGTGCCGCCTCGACCCCGGCTACGACCCCACGATCCCCCGGTGGTGACCCGGGCCGCGGCGGACGCGTCCGCGTCCGGTCAGGTCCGACCGGACGCGGACTCCGGGTTGCAGGTGAAGCCGAGGCGCCTCATCGCGCGGACGACCTCGGCGGCGGTGAAGTCGCGCCGGTCCTGGCCGGTGAGCACCGCGCCCACCTGCTTGGCGGGATAGGTGCGCCGGGCGATGCGGACGGACTGGCCCGTGACGGCCTCGGGCGCGACGCCGCTCATCGCCTGCTCCACCTCACTCGCGGTCAGATCGAAGGGATAGCCGGCGATGACACAGCGCATGGGACCTCGACGGGATGAGAAGGAGTGGTGCCCGGTACGGCCAGCATGGCACACACCGGCCCCGACCGGAGGGCACGGGGCCGCTGCCTCCTCGATCCTCCCGGACCGTCCGCCGGGACGACAGGTGTGTTACGGTAGTTCCAGTTGCAGTTTTGGTACCCATGAACTTTGTGTGCGCCTGACGGTTTGTGACCTTCAGGCGCCTTTTGTTTGTCCGGCTCTTCCGGTGGGGTCTCATTGCGGCGACGTGGAAATCCGCACAGTGCGGATTTCCGGTACTGCCCCTGTATGGAGGAGAGAAACATGGCTACTGGCACCGTGAAGTGGTTCAACAGCGAAAAGGGCTTCGGCTTCATCGAGCAGGACGGCGGCGGCGCCGACGTCTTCGCCCACTACTCGAACATCGCCACCCAGGGCTTCCGCGAGCTCCAGGAGGGCCAGAAGGTGAGCTTCGACGTCACGCAGGGCCAGAAGGGCCCGCAGGCGGAGAACATCGTCCCGGCCTGACGCCGCGACGGTCCCGGGCGCACAGCGCCACGGAGCACCACACAGGCCGGGGCCCGCACCCAGGGGTGCGGGCCCCGGCCCGTTCTGTCGCCCCGGCACCCTTTCCCGCTGTCATCCTTTCGCCCTGTCACCGCATCCGCCCACCGCGGCGCGACATCCACGGCCGTCCGTCGGCCGCGCGTTTTCCCCACCGCACCGCGGTGGCGGCACCCGCGTCTTTTCACCGGCTCGTTCCCACGATTCCCCACCCGGCTGCGCCCGCGGGGTCTTCCTCGGTTACGTGCCCTCCGAGGAAGGTTTTCCCCCATGAGTTCCCCGACCCGCTCCCCCCGCCGCCGCCCGTCCCGCTCCGGGGGCCCGGCCCGCGTTCCGGCCCACGGCCGCGGAAGCGGCCCGTCACTCGACGGGCTCACGGCGCCGGCCGGCACCCCGGGCGCGCCGCCGGCCACCTCGTTCGCCGAACTGGGGCTGCCCGCTCCCCTGTTGGAGGCGCTCGGCCGGGAGGGCGTCACCGTGCCGTTCCCCATCCAGGCGGCCACCCTGCCCGACTCACTGGCCGGCCGCGACGTCCTGGGCCGCGGGCGCACCGGATCGGGCAAGACCCTCGCCTTCGGGCTGGCCCTGCTCGCCCGTACCGCCGGCCACCGCGCCGAACCGGGCCGCCCCCTGGCCCTGGTGCTCGTGCCCACCCGGGAGCTGGCCCAGCAGGTCACCGACGCCCTCGCTCCCTACGCCCGGGCCGTACGCCTGCGGCTGGCCACGGTCGTGGGCGGCCTGTCCATCGGCCGCCAGGCCGCCGCCCTCCGGGACGGCGCCGAGGTGGTCGTCGCAACCCCCGGGCGGCTCGAGGACCTGGTCGAACGCCGCCACTGCCGGCTGGACCGGGTGCGCACCACCGTGCTGGACGAGGCCGACCGGATGGCCGACATGGGATTCCTGCCGCAGGTCACCGCCCTGCTGGCGCGGGTGCGCGCCGACGGGCAGCGGATGCTGTTCTCCGCCACCTTGGACCGTGACGTGGACCGGCTGGTACGGCGGTTCCTGTCCGACCCGGTGGTCCACTCGGTGGACCCCCCGGCGGGCGCCGTCACCACGATGGAGCACCACATCCTGCGGGTGACCGCCGAGGACAAGCACTCCACCACCGCGCGCATCGCCGCACGCGACGGTCGCGTGATCATGTTCGTGCACACCAAGCGCTCCGCCGACCGCCTGACCCGGCGCCTGCTGGCCGGCGGCGTACGGGCCGCCGCGCTGCACGGCGGGAAGTCCCAGGCCCAGCGCAACCGCACGCTGGAGCAGTTCAAGGCCGGGCACGCCACCACCCTGGTGGCCACCGACGTGGCCGCCCGCGGCATCCACATCGACGGCCTCGACCTGGTCGTCAACGTGGACCCGCCCGCCGACCACAAGGACTACCTGCACCGCGGCGGCCGTACGGCCCGCGCCGGCGAGTCCGGCAGCGTCGTCACCCTCGTCCTGCCCGACCAGCGCCGTGCCGTCGACCGCCTGATGGCCGACGCCAGTGTGTCCCCGCACGTCACCACGGTCCACACG
>NZ_DASQNP010000182.1:0-43540 GCF_035644915.1 Streptomyces sp. | reverse complement strand
AGGACGGTGAGGCCGGAGCGGAGGACGGCCGTACGGACCGGCGGGCGGGTGAAGGGGCCGACGACGGACGTGACGCCCTCGCGGAGGAGGCGCTGGAGGCCCCGGCGGGCGCTCGCGCCCCAGCGGACCTCGTCCATGGGGAGGGAGGACAGGGCCTCGTCCGTGATCGGGTCGGTGCCGGGGATGCCGGGGAGGCCTACCTCGCGCGGGTCGGGGTGGTAGGCGGCCTCCAGCCATGCCGCCGCGTCCGCCGCGCAGCGGCCGGGCCCCAGGGTGCCCGGCCAGCGGCGTACCCGGGCGGACGGGTACGCCGCGGTCAGTTCGTCCAGCGGTCCGATCGCCGCGATCCGGTCGCCCTCGACCGCCACCGCGCGGTCGGCCAGCGGTTCGCCGTCCTCGGTGAGGCGGACGGCGAGCGGGGCGTGAACCGTCAGCACGACCGGGCCGCTACTGGGCGTCGAGGAGCCTGAGCTCCGGGTGGGCGGTGCCGCCCTCGATGGCCGTGGAGGACAGGTGGGAGACGACGCGGTCGTCCACCGGGTCGTTCGCCGGGTCGTCGTGGATCACCAGGTGCTCGTACGTGGTCGAGCGCTGCGCCGGGACGCGGCCGGCCTTGCGGATGAGGTCGATCAGCTCCATGCGGTTGGAGCGGTGCTTCGCCCCGGCGGAGGAGACCACGTTCTCCTCCAGCATCACCGAGCCCAGGTCGTCCGCGCCGTAGTGCAGGGAGAGCTGGCCGACCTCCTTGCCGGTGGTCAGCCACGAGCCCTGGATGTGCGCGACGTTGTCCAGGAACAGCCGGGCGACGGCCAGGATGCGCAGGTACTCGAAGATCGTCGCCTGGGTGCGGCCCCGCAGGTGGTTGTTCTCCGGCTGGTAGGTGTACGGGATGAACGCGCGGAAGCCGCCGGTGCGGTCCTGTACGTCGCGGATCATCCGCAGGTGCTCGATGCGTTCGGCGTTGGTCTCGCCGGTGCCCATCAGCATCGTGGAGGTGGACTCCACGCCCAGCCGGTGGGCGGTCTCCATGATCTCCAGCCAGCGCTCCCCGGACTCCTTCAGCGGCGCGATCGCCTTGCGCGGGCGCTCCGGCAGCAGTTCGGCGCCGGCGCCGGCGAACGAGTCCAGCCCGGCCTCCCGGAGGCGGGTGATGGCCTCCTCCACCGTCACGCCCGAGACCCGGGCCATGTGCTCGACCTCGGAGGCGCCCAGGGAGTGGATCACCAGCTCGGGGAAGCGCTTCTTGATCGCCGCGAAGTGCTCCTCGTAGTACTCCACGCCGAAGTCGGGGTGGTGCCCGCCCTGGAACATGATCTGGGTGCCGCCCAGCGCCACGGTCTCCTCGCAGCGGCGCAGGATGTCGTCCAGGTCGCGGACCCAGCCCTTGGCGGTGTCCTTCGGGGCCGCGTAGAACGCGCAGAACCGGCAGGCGGTCACGCACACGTTGGTGTAGTTGATGTTCCGCTCGATGATGTAGGTCGCGATGTGCTCGGTGCCCGCGTACCGGCGGCGGCGCGCCGCGTCGGCGGCCTGGCCCAGCGCGTGCAGCGGGGCGTGCCGGTAGAGCTCCAACGCCTCCTCCGCGCTGATCCGTCCGCCCCCGGCGGCGCGGTCGAGTACGGACGTCAGGTCGGCGTTCTCGGTCACCGGGCGGTCCTTTCGGGACGTGGTGGTCGGGTCGGTCCAGCGTCCTGGCGCGGGATCCGATCCAGCGTACGCCAGCCCCCGGACGGCGTTCCGGCCGGTCAGTCCACTCTGGTCAGCTCCCCCGCGGGGTTGCCGGCCCCGGCGTCGCGGGACTCGTAGCGCAGCCGGTCGTCCCCGAGGAGGGTGAGGACGACCGTGGAGGTGTTCCCGGTGCACACCTTGACGCCGAGCACCTCGGGGGAGTCGCCGACGCTCTCGTCGGTGACCGTCAGCCGGTCGTCCGCGATCTCCTCGACCGTGCCCTTGGCCCGGCACTCCTCGCCGAGCAGTTCGGAGACGATCCTCAGGGCCTCGTCCCCCTTACCACCCTCGGAGATCGTGAGGGTGACGGTCGGGTTGGACAGGCCGGTCGCGCTGCGGACCTGCCCCCGCCAGGTGCCCAGGAACGCCTCGGGCACCGTCGTGGGCTTCCCGCCGCCGTTCCCCTCCCCGGGGAGGAGGAAGAGGGCCCCGGCGGTCGCGGCGGCCGGCACCCCGGCGGCGAGGACGGCCGTGCGGCGCCGTCCGCGTCCCGGCTCCCCGCCGTCGCGGGCCGGGACGGCGCCGGGGGTGCTCCCGTACGCGGGCGGGGTGCTCCCGTACGTGGGCGGCGGCCCGAAGGCGCCCGGGCTCCCGGCGGGCTCCCCAGGTCCGGCGTACGGCCCGGCGTACGGTGCCGGAGACGGGTGCGGCCCGTGGTCGTGGTCCGCCTCCAGTTCCAGCAGCTCCACCGCGCGGCGGCTCACCCCCTCCACCACCGGCCCCGGCAGCCAGCCGGTGCGGACGAGCCCGGCCGCGCCGGCCGTGCCCGCCAGTTGCCGGGCGACCTCGGCGGGGGCCGGGCGGGCGGTGGGGTCCCTGGCCAGGCAGGCCGCGACGGTCTCGCGCAACCCGCCCGGCACGCCGCCCAGTTCCGGTTCCTCGTGAACCACCTGGTACAGCAGCGCCGCCGGGTTGTCGCCGGGGAAGGGCGGCGCGCCCGACGCCGCGAAGGCGAGCACCGCGCCGAGCGAGAAGACGTCCGTGGCCGGGCCCGTTCCCCTGCCGAGGACCTGCTCGGGCGACATGTAGCCGGGCGAGCCGACCGCGACGCCGGTGGAGGTGAGCGAGGCCGTGCCGTCCAGGGCGCGGGCGATGCCGAAGTCGATCAGGCGCGGGCCGTCCAGCGTCAGCAGGACGTTCGACGGTTTGACGTCCCGGTGCACCAGGCCGAGCGCGTGGACGGCGGCCAGCGCCTCGGCCAGTCCGGCGCCCAGCGCCCGTACGGTGTGCTCGGGCAGCGGCCCGTGGTCGGCGACCGCCTGCTGGAGCGAGGGGCCGGCCACGTAGCCGGTGACCACCCAGGGCGCCGCCGCCTCCGGGTCGGCGTCGAGCACCGGCGCGGTCCAGGCGCCGCCGACCCGCCGGGCGGAGGCGACCTCGCGGCGGAAGCGCGCGCGGAACTCCCCGTCCGCGGCGAGGTGCGGGTGCACGACCTTCACCGCGACCGCCCGGCCCCCGGGGCTGCGCCCCAGGTAGACCCGTCCCATGCCGCCGGCCCCGAGCCGCCCCAGCAGCCGGTGGTCGCCGACGGTCCGTGGACCGTCCGCCTCCAGCGGCCGCATGGCACCCCGCCTTCCCCCGTCGAAGTACGGTGCTCAGCTCAGGAGTTCGACGCGCACGTCGGCCGGGAATCCGGTGGTGGGCCCGGTGCGGCGGGCGAACTCGGCTATGCCGGAGAGCTGTTCGGCCCCCAGGCGGAAGTCCAGCGTGGTGAAGTAGCGCTCCAGCAGGGTCGCGTCGAAGGACTCCCAGCGGGCCGCCTGCTCGGCCACCTTGCCGACCTCCTCCAGGGACAGGTCGCGGGAGGCGAGGAAGGCCCGGTGGACCTCCCGTACGGTCGCCGGCTCGCGGTCGAGGTAGTCGCGGCGGACGGCGAAGACGGCGAAGACGAAGGGGAGGCCGGTCCACTCCTTCCACATCAGCCCCAGGTCGTGGACGTGGAGGCCCAGCCGGGGCGCGTCGTGCAGGGAGGCGCGCAGCGCGGCGTCGCCGATCAGCACGGCGGCCTGCGCCTCCTGCATCATCAGCCCCAGGTCGGGCGGGCAGGTGTAGTAGTCGGGGGCCAGTCCGTACCGCTCGGCGAGCATGAGCTGCGCCAGCCGTACGGAGGTGCGGGAGGTCGAGCCCAGGGCGACGCGCTCGCCGTCGAGGCCCTCCAGCGGCCCTTTGGAGACGATCACGCAGGACATCACCGGTCCGTCGCAGCCCACCGCGATGTCCGGCAGCGCCACCAGCCGGCCGGCGTTGCGCAGGAACTCCACGAGGGTGATCGGGCCGATGTCGAGTCTCCCGTCCACGAGCTGTTCGCTCAGCTTCTCGGGGGTGTCCTTGGTCAGCTCCAGGTCCAGCAGGGTGCCGGTCCTGGCGAGGCCCCAGTAGAGGGGCAGGCAGTTGAGGAATTGGATGTGCCCGACGCGGGGCCGCCTCCGGGGCGCCGCGGCGACGGGTTGGTCAGCGGCAGTACTTTCCACCTCGCGAGGCTATCGCCGGGGTCCGGACGGCCCCGGTGGGGGGTGTCCGCCCACGGCGGCGGCACGCCGCGGCATGATCCTCTTTCTCTCCGGGGGCCGTCGTGCTAGGCTGGGAGCAAGTTGCAGTTTGGTTTCCCTTGCAGTACAGAGCCTGCGGAGCATGTAACCGCGGGCTCTCGTCGTTTTCAGAGTTCCTGTGGGTTCTGGAGCAGGGCAACCCTTATAGGCCCAAGGAGGGCTTATGGCTACCGGAACCGTCAAGTGGTTCAACGCCGAAAAGGGCTTTGGTTTCATCGCCCAGGACGGCGGCGGTCCCGATGTGTTCGTTCACTACTCCGCCATCAACGCTTCTGGTTTCCGCTCCCTGGAGGAGAACCAGGCGGTCACCTTCGACGTGACGCAGGGCCCGAAGGGTCCGCAGGCGGAGAACGTCACCGCGGCCTGAGTTGCCCGGCTCGGCCTCTGGCCGTGTCGGCGCGGTCCCCTCGGCAGAGGGGGCGCGGCGCCGGCAGACGACCGGATAAGCAGTACCCAAGGAGCCCCCGCCCCGGCGGGGGCTCCTGCCTTTGCCCCCGTGCCCGGCCGCGGTGCCGCGTCCGCCCGGGGGCTTTCGCATCGGCGCCGCGCCCCGCGCGCCTGCCGGTCGTGCCGCCTGCCGCGCCGGGGCACGGGGCCCGGGAGGACGCGGACGGGCCCCTTCCGCCCCCGGCGCGCGGGGTGGAAGGGGCCCGTGGGCCCATGGGACCGGTGTCCGGGCTGTCCGGGCGTCCGTACCGGATTGGGCCGGATCGGACCGGGGGACGACCGGCCGGATCAGGCCGGGACGGCGGCCGGGTCGGCGCTGCCCCGGGGACGGTCGGCGCCGTCCGCGTCGGCCTCGTCCACGTCGAAGCTCCGGGCGCGCTCGAAGGCGTCGAGGTCCAGGATCTTCTCGCGGGCCGCGACCAGGACCGGGACCACGGCCTGGCCCGCGACGTTGGTGGCGGTCCGGATCATGTCCAGGATCGGGTCGATCGCCAGCAGCAGGCCCACGCCCTCCAGCGGCAGGCCGAGCGTGGAGAGGGTCAGCGTGGTCATCACGGTGGCGCCGGTGAGACCGGCGGTGGCGGCCGAGCCGACGACCGAGACGAAGGCGATCAGCAGGTAGTCGCCGACGCCGAGGGAGACCCCGAAGATCTCCGCGACGAAGATCGCGGCGAGCGCCGGGTAGACCGCGGCGCAGCCGTCCATCTTCGTGGTCGCCCCGAAGGGGACGGCGAAGGACGCGTACTCCCGGGGCACGCCCAGGCGCTCGGTGACCTTCTGGGTCAGCGGCATGGTGCCCACCGAGGAGCGGGAGACGAAGGCGAGCTGGATGGCGGGCCAGGCGCCGCGGAAGAACTGGAGCGGGTTGACGCGGGCGACCGTGGCCAGCAGCAGCGGGTAGACGCCGAAGAGGACCAGCAGGCAGCCGATGTAGACGTCGGCGGTGAAGGTGGCGTACTGGCCGAGCAGGTTCCAGCCGTACTCGTTGATCGCGCGCCCGATCAGGCCGAGGGTGCCCAGCGGTGCCAGGCGGATGACCCACCACAGCGCCTTCTGGAGCAGGGCGAGGGCGGCCTCGCCGAAGGACAGCAGCGGGGCGGCCTTCTCGCCCAGCCGCAGGGCGGCGATGCCGGTGACGGCGGCCATGAAGACGATCTGCAGGACGTTCAGCTCGGTGAACGGCGTGATGACGTCGGCCGGGATGATCCCGGTCAGGAAGTCCAGCCAGGACCCGGTCTCCTCGGGCCGGGCGCCGTCCTCACGGGACAGCCCGGTGCCCGCGCCGGGGTCGGTGAGCAGGCCGATGGCCAGGCCTATGCCGACGGCGACCAGCGAGGTGGCCATGAACCACAGCAGCGTGCGGGTGGCCAGCCGGGCCGCGTTCGAGACGTTCCGCAGGTTGGTGATCGAGACGGTGATCGCGAAGAAGACCAGCGGGCCGACGGCCAGCTTCAGCAGTTGGACGAAGGTCTCGCCGATCCGGTCGAGGGTGGTGCCGAGCCAGGCGGCGCCGGTGCTGCGGGCGATCCAGCCCAGCAGGACACCGAGGGCCAGGCCCAGGACGATCTGGGCCCAGAAGGGCACTCTGGGCACCTTGGACGGGCGCGCAGGCGCGGCGGACGTGCTGGATGACACGTTGGATGACACGGACACACTCCGGTGAGGCGTCGGGGGACGGAGCACTCCGAGGGCTCGGAGGACTCGACGGTCCCGGAAAACTCTGAAGGGGGAAAGGGCGCGCCGGAGGGGACGTCCGGCCGCTGTGGTCGCGCTCGCTCAGCGTGTGCGACAGGCCGCCGCGGGACAGCGGCAGAGGTCGACGTGCAGCCGCGCCACGAGCATCGTGCTCCTGGCGCGGGGAGAGCGGGCCGCGGTCGTCATGGTCCTCACGCTAACACCGAGTCTTTGAGGGACCCAAAGAACACCTTTGGGCAGGTCGTACGCCGACGCACAACGCCCCGCCGGGGAAGGGGTATTCCCGGCGGGGCGTGCGGAGGGGCCCGGAAGGGTGTGACGCTGATTACGCCGGCCTGCACCGGCTTGCACCGGCCGGGCCGGTCAGGCCGCCTCGTCCTCCTGGCTCTGGTTGGCCGCGAGCTTCCGCTTGGCGCGGGCCACGCGCGCCGCGATCTGCACGGACATCTCGTCGCGCTGCTTGCGCAGCAGCACCAGGCTGAGCGGCGCGGAGACCACCAGGGCGAGCATGACGAGCCACAGCGGGTTGGCCTTGCCGATGGCCTCGGGGAAGACGCCGACGTAGGCGAGCACCGAGACGACCACGTAGCAGGCGGCGAAGAGGCCGAGGCGCATGGCCGTGTAGCGGAGCGTCGCGTGCGGCGCGCGGCCCGGCGCGTTCTCCCGGGTGTTCTCCTGGATGTTCTCCGGTGTGCTGGTCACGGTGGTGGTCCTTTCGTGTGGCCGGCGTCAGCGGAGCTGGAGCCACATGGTGATGTCGTCCCGGAAGTCGTCGTCCGCGACCTTGATGGCGCCGGGGACGCGACCGACCTCCTTGTAGCCGCACGAGCCGTAGAAGCGCTCCAGTCCGAGGCCGCCGCGGCAGGTGAGCCGTATGCCCCGGATGCCGTCCATGCCCCGGACGGCGTCCTCCACGGCGGCCATGAGGGCGCGGCCCTCGCCCCGGCCCTGGCGGGCGGGATGCAGCATCACGGTGTACAGCCACACCCAGTGTCGCATCAGCCGGTGTTTGTTGAAGGTGAGGAAGGCGGTGCCGGCCGGCCGCCCGTCCTCGTCGTACGCCACCAGCAGCCGCGTCCGGCCCTCGGCCATCGCGGTGAGGTGCCCGACCAGCTCGGGCCGGACGTCGTCGGGGGTCACGGGCGGGACGAAGCCGACGGCGCCGCCCGCGTTGCTCACCTCGGCCCACAGCGTGCAGATCCCGTCGACGAGCCGCCGGTCGACGGGGGGATCGAGGACGTACCGCAGCGTCATCGTGTCACCGCGCCGTCCCCGTCGGCCCCGCCGGTTCCATCGCTCCCGTCGCTCCCATCGGTCCCACCGGTCCGCGCCGCCGGGTCAGACCCGCATGGGCTGCGGGGACTCGCGCCGCATCGGGTCGGGGCCGTCGTACTCGCGGATGACCTCGTAGCGGGTGTTGCGCTCCACCGGGCGGAAGCCGGCGTCGCGGATCAGCTCCAGCAGGTCCTCGCGGGTGAGCTTGTCCGGGGTGCCGTAGTTGTCCGCGTCGTGGGTGATCTTGTACTCGACCACCGAGCCGTCCATGTCGTCCGCGCCGTGCTGGAGGGCGAGTTGGGCGGTCTGCAGGCCGTGCATCACCCAGAAGACCTTCACATGCGGCACGTTGTCGAACAGCAGCCGGGAGACCGCGAACGTCTTCAGCGCCTCCGCGCCCGTGGCCATCGTGGTGCGGGACTGGAGCCGGTTGCGGATCTTGCCGTCCTTCATGTCCACGAAGTCGTGCTGGTAGCGCAGCGGGATGAAGACCTGGAAGCCGCCGGTCTCGTCCTGGAGTTCGCGCAGCCGCAGCACGTGGTCCACCCGGTGGCGGGGCTCCTCGATGTGGCCGTACAGCATCGTGCACGGCGTCTTGAGGCCCTTGGAGTGCGCCAGGCGGTGGATGCGCGACCAGTCCTCCCAGTGGGTGCGGTGGTCGACGATGTGCTGCCGCACCTCCCAGTCGAAGATCTCCGCGCCGCCGCCGGTCAGCGACTCCAGGCCCGCGTCGATCAGCTCGTCGAGGATCTCGGAGGCGGACAGGCCCGAGATCGTCTCGAAGTGGTGGATCTCGGTGGCGGTGAACGCCTTCAGCGACACCTGGGGCAGGGCCTTCTTCAGCTCCCGCAGCGAACGCGGGTAGTAGCGCCAGGGCAGGGTGGGGTGGAGGCCGTTGACGATGTGCAGCTCGGTGAGGTTCTCGCCCTCCATCGCCTTGGCCAGCCGCACGGCCTCCTCGATGCGCATGGTGTACGCGTCCTTCTCGCCCGGCTTGCGCTGGAAGGAGCAGTAGGCGCAGGAGGCGGTGCACACGTTCGTCATGTTCAGGTGGCGGTTGACGTTGAAGTACACCACGTCGCCGTTCAGCCGGGTGCGCACCTCGTGGGCGAGGCCGCCCAGCCAGGCCAGGTCGTCGGACTCGTACAGGGCGATGCCGTCCTCACGGCTCAGCCGTTCACCGGCGCGGACCTTCTCCTCCAGCTCACGCTTGAGCCCAGCGTCCATGCGTCGCCGCCTCCTTGTCCTGTGCGGTCCTGTACGGGGCCGCCTGCCGCGGGCGGCTCACCGAGCCTACGCCCAGCCCGGTCCCCGGCCGGACCGGGCCCCCGCCGCCCCTCGCGTCAGTCCTCGCCGCCGGGCAGTTCGCCGACCCGGTTCTCCCACTTGGTGGAGAGCACGATGGTGGTGCGGGTGCGGGAGACGCCCTTGGTGCCCGACAGCCTGCGGATCGTCCGCTCCAGGCCGTCCACGTCGGTGGCGCGCACCTTGAGCATGAAGGAGTCGTCGCCGGCGATGAACCAGCAGTCCTCGATCTCCGGCAGCTCCCGCAGCCGGTCGGCCACGTCCTCGTGGTCCACGGCGTCGGACAACTGGATGCCGATCAGCGCGGTGACCCCGAGGCCCAGCGAGGCGGCGTCGACGGTCGCGCGGTAGCCGGTGATGACCCCGGCCGCCTCCAGCCGGTTGATGCGGTCGGTGACGCTGGGGCCGGAGAGGCCCACCAGCCGGCCCAGTTCGGCGTACGAGGCCCTGCCGTTCTCGCGCAGCGCCTGGATGAGCTGCCTGTCCACCGCGTCCATGCGTCCTGGTGCCTTCCGTCGTTCCGCCCTGTCGGATGTCTGTGACCGAATCTAAGGCATACGGGCAAGTTGCCCTACGACTGGCCTTGTGCGGCCCCCAGCTCGCCTTTCCATCGGCGGTAAAGGCTGTGGGGGACACCCATCGCGTCCAGCACCCGGCCGGCGACGAAATCGACCAGGTCCTGGATGTGGGTCGCCCCGGCGTAGAACGCGGGCGAGGCCGGCAGCACGACGGCGCCGGCCTCGTCGAGGGCGACCAGGTGCCGGAGCGTCCGGCCGTTCAGCGGCGTCTCGCGCACGGCGACGACCAGCGGGCGCCGCTCCTTGAGGGTCACGCTCGCCGTGCGCTGCAGCAGGTCCTTGGAGAGTCCCAGCGCGATCCCCGCCACGCACGCGGTGGAGGCCGGGACGACCACCATGCCCCGGGCCGGGTACGAGCCCGACGACGGCCCGGCGGCCAGGTCCCCGGCCGGCCAGTACCGCACGGTGCCGCCGGTGCCGGCGCTGCCGTCGCTGTCGGCGGTGCCGTCGGTGTGCTCGGGGATCTTCACGTCGTACGCGTCCGGCGTGCCGTCCGCACCCCGGGCCAGCCAGCGCCGCAGGTCCTCGCGCCAGTGGGCGTCCCGGAAGGGGTGGCCGGTCTCGTCCAGCAGCGTCAGCCGGGAGGCCCTGCTGACCACCAGGTCCACGTCCTCGCCCGCCGCCAGCAGGGCGCGCAGCACCGACGCGGCGTACGGCGTCCCGGACGCCCCGGACACACCGACGATCCACGGCCGTCGCACACTGTCCCTCACGGCACCGAGCCTAGCCGCCGCCGTACCGCCCTCCCCCGCCGACCGGGCACCCTTGGTTCCCGGCCGGTCCTGGCCGCATCCGTCCCGGAGTAGTTGGATCGTCACATGCCCATCACCCGCAAGAGCCTGGCAGCCGCCGGGTGCGCCCTCCTGATCGCCGCCTCCGCCTCCTGCGACACCTCCGAGCGGGCCGACGCGGAGACCAGGGCCCGCCGGGCCGTCGAGAAGCTCGGCGAGTGGGAGGCGGTGTCGGTCACCGCGCGCGTCGAGGCCCCGGCCGACGACGTGTACGCCTTCCTCCGGCGCCTCGGGGGCCGGGAGGGCGGCGCGCTCCCCTCCCGCACGGACGCCCTGGCACTGTCCCGGATGGAGACGGCGATCACGGTCGGCGCGGACAAGCCGCTGAAGGACGTCGGCGAGGGCGACCGCCTCGACTCCGGCACGATGGTGAACTTCGGCGGCGTGGACCTGGCCGGCTACAAGTCGATCGGCACCGACTTCTACGTCCGCGCCGACTGGACGCGGCTGGCCTCGGAGCTGAACTGGGGCCACGCGACGGTGACGCAGGCCGCCGAGCTGGCCGGTTCGGCGGACGAGCTGCCGCCCTCCCTGGCCGCGGCCCGGGACATGTTCCAGGGCCGGTGGGTGCAGATCGACCCCGAGGAGTTCGACCACTTCGCGCGGGCGGTGGGCGGCAAGTACGGCGAGCGCGCCGAGCGGCTGGCCAACAGCGTGGACCTCCTGCAGAGCGCCCGGGCCCAGCACCACGTGGTGGACTCGGTGCGCCGGGCCCTGGACGAGCACGCCTCCTTCCGGGACGCCGGGCGGCGCGACGGCGCCGAGCACATCACGGTCTCCCTCCCGGCCCGCGCGGTCGCCCGCGACCTGGCGGCGGCGCTGGGCCCGCTGGAGGAGCGCTTCGACGGGATCGGGTTCGCCTGGCTGGAACGGGCGCCGGACCGCGAGGTCACCGTGGACCTGGCGCTGCGCGACGGCGCCCTGTCGGGCATGACGGTGGACCTGGCGCAGTTCGCCGGGCCGGAGGACCCCGAGGGTTCCGGGGGCTCCGGGGACTCCGGGGGTTCGGGGAAGTTGCCGCTCACGCTGTTCTTCGCGGCCGGGCAGGCGGTCCCGGTGGAGGCGCCGCAGGGCGCGAAGTGGCTGGACCCGCAGGACGTGATGGCCGCGGCGCTCTACGGGGAGCTGGACGCGTCCGGCTCCTGACGCGCCCGGCCCCCGGCGCGTACGGCTCCGGAACTTCCGGCGCGGTCCGTGACGTTGTCGTACACGACGGCGAAAGCGGGCAGACCCACTGCAGCGCGGTGTGGCCGGCGGACGGGGAGAGGACCGGATGGTGTACGGATCGACGACCGGCGCGACCCGCCCGTCGCGCGCGTCCAGGGCGGTGGCGGCGGGCGTGCTGATGCTGGCCTGGGTGACCCTGCTGTGGCTGCTGGAGGCGTTCGACGTCGCCACCGGCCACTCCCTCGACCCGTACGGCGTCTCGCCGCGGGACACCGACGAGCTGGCCGACGTCGTACCGGCGGCGTTCCTGCACTTCGGCTGGGACCACGTCGCCGCCAACAGCGTGCCGCTGCTGGTGCTGGGCTTCCTCGCGGCCGTCCGCGGCATAGGCCGCTTCCTCGCCGTGAGCCTGACGATCATCGTCGTCAGCGGCGTCGGCGTCTGGCTGACCGCGCCGGAGAACTCGATCACGGCGGGGGCCTCGGGCCTGGTGTTCGGCCTCTTCGGCTACCTGCTGGTCCGCGGCTTCGTCGACCGCGACGCGCTGGACATCACGGTCGGCATCACGGTCGTCCTGCTCTACGGCTCGATCCTGTGGGGCGTGCTGCCCACCGCCTCGGGCGTCTCCTGGCAGGGCCACCTGTTCGGGCTGGTCGGCGGGGTGCTGGCGGCGTTCTGGTTCCGCCGCTCCACACCGGTCGGCCGGTCCCGGCGGGCCCGGCTGACCGGCTGAGCCGCCGGTCCGGACGACCCCCTTCCGGCGGCCCCGGCGTCCCGCGGCCGTCACACGGTCAGGCCGCGCACCACCAGGTCGGCCAGGGCGCAGCCGAAGAAGACCATCCCGATGAAGCCGTTGACGGTGAAGAACGCCCGGTTCAGCCGGGACAGGTCCCCGGGCCGCACGATGGAGTGCTCGTAGACGAACGCCACCGCCACGACCGCCAGCCCCGCCCAGTAGGGCGCCCCTGCGCCCGTGGCCGCCCCGTACCAGGCCAGCAGCGCCACGGTGACGACGTGGCTGCCGCGGGCGCCGTACAGCGCGGCGGCCACGCCGAAGCGCGCCGGGACGGACCGCACTCCGTGGGCCCGGTCGGCGGCCACGTCCTGGCAGGCGTAGATCAGGTCGAATCCGCCGATCCATATGCCCACCGCGAGTCCGAGGAGCACCGCGTCCCACGACCAGGTCCCGGTGACGGCGATCCAGGCGCCGACGGGACCGATGGCCTGGGCGAGCCCGAGGATGGCGTGCGGGAAGTCGGTGAACCGCTTCCCGTACGGATAGACCACCATCGGCACGACGGCGAGCGGCGAGAGCACCAGGCACAGCGGGTTGAGCAGCGCGGCGGCGCCCAGGAAGGCGGCCAGCGCGACCAGCGCGCCGGTCCACGCGGCGCGCACCGACAGCGCGCCGGTGACCAGTTCGCGGCCCGCGGTGCGCGGGTTGCGGGCGTCGATCTCCCGGTCGATGATCCGGTTGGCGGCCATGGCGAAGGTGCGCAGGCCCACCATCGCGACGGTGACGAGGAACAGCTCCCACCAGTGGACGCCGCCGTCCTTGAGGAACATCGCCGTGAGCGAGGCGGTGTAGGCGAAGGGCAGCGCGAAGACCGAGTGCTCGATCATCACCGTCCGCAGGAACGCCCTGACCCTGCCCGCGGGGCGGGCGGGCCGCGCCCCGGCGGCACCTCCGGCGCCCTCGGCGGCTTCCCTGGCGCCCTCGGTGCCCCCCGTGCCCTCGGTGACGGAGCTCACAGCCCGTACTCCCGCCAGCGCCGGGTGACCTTGGCCGCGGTCTCGGGGTCGGAGACGATCATGTCCGGCCAGCCCCCGTTGCGCGTGTAGCCCTCCTCGGGCCACTTGGCGGTGGCGTCGATGCCCGCCTTGCCGCCCCAGAACTGCTGGTACGAGGCGTGGTCCAGGTGGTCGACCGGGCCCTCGGTGAGCAGCAGGTCGCGCGAGTAGTCGGTGTTGCCCAGGGCCCGCCAGGCGACCTCGTGGAGGTCGTGGACGTCGCAGTCGGCGTCCACCACGATGATCAGCTTGGTCAGCGACATCATGTGCGCGCCCCAGATCGCGGACATCACCTTCTGCGCGTGCTTGGGGTACTTCTTGTCGATCGAGACGATCGCGCAGTTGTGGAAGCCGCCCGCCTCGGGGAGGTGGTAGTCCACGATGTCCGGCACGATGATCTTCAGCAGCGGCAGGAAGAAGCGCTCCGTGGCCCGCCCCAGCGGCCCGTCCTCCGTCGGCGGACGCCCGACGACGATCGACTGGAAGACCGGCCGTCTGCGCATCGTGACGCAGTCGACGGTCAGCGCCGGGAAGTCCTCCTGCGGGGTGTAGAAGCCGGTGTGGTCGCCGAACGGCCCCTCCGGCAGCATCCTGCCCGGCTCCAGCCAGCCCTCCAGCACCACCTCGGCGCGGGCCGGGACCTGGAGCGGCACCGTCTTGCAGTCCACCATCTCCACCCGCCTGCCCTGGACGAAGCCCGCGAAGAGGTACTCGTCGATGTCGGCGGGCAGCGGCGCGGTGGCGGCGTAGGTCACGGCGGGCGGGCAGCCGAAGGCGATGGCGACCGGCAGCCTCTCGCCGCGGCGGGCGGCGACCTGGTAGTGGTTGCGGCTGTCCTTGTGGATCTGCCAGTGCATGCCGATGGTGCGCCTGTCGTGGCGCTGGAGCCGGTACAGCCCGAGGTTGCGGATGCCGGTCTCCGGGTCCTTGGTGTGGGTGAGGCCCAGGTTGAAGAAGGAGCCGCCGTCCTTCGGCCAGGTGAACAGCGCGGGCAGCTTCTCCAGGTCCACGTCGTCGCCGGTGAGCACCACGTCCTGGACGGGCGCCTCCTTGACCTTCTTCGGCGGCACGTGCGCCATCGCGCCGAGCTTGCCGAAGGCCTCCCGCACCCCGACGAAACCGTGCGGCAGTTCCGGCCTGAGCAGCCCGCCGATCTTCTCGCTGATCTCGTCGTAGGACGTCAGGCCCAGCGCCTTGAGCAGCCGGCGGTCGGTGCCGTAGACGTTCATCGCCAGCGGCATCGTGGAGCCCTTGACGTTCTCGAAGAGCAGCGCCGGGCCGCCGGACTTCTGGACCCGGTCGACGATCTCCCCGACCTCCAGATGAGGATCGACCTCGGCCTTGACGCGGATGAGGTCACCGTCACGCTCCAGGGCCCGCAGCAGCGAGCGGAGATCGTCGTATGCCATAGGGGCAAGTATCCGACACCTATTACCCTGGGCGTGTCGCGGGGCCTTCTCCGGCCCCGGCCCGGCATCCCCGGCCCGACGGGCCCGCAAGGGCCCACCCATGCCGCACTACCGCTTCCAGGGGGCGTTGCCCATGCTCAGGCTTCTTCCGACCGTTCTCGTGCTGGCGGTGTGGATCTACGCCTTCATCGACTGCCTCAACACCCCCGAGAACGAGGTCCGCAAACTGCCGAAGCTGGCGTGGGTCTTCATCATCCTGTTCTTCGGCTCGGTCCTGCTGGGGCCCATCGCCTGGTTCGCCGTCGGCCGTCCGCGCCGGAACGTCCCCTACGGCGCCACCCGGCCCTCCGAGCGCCGCTGGATCGCGCCGGACGACAACCCCGAGTTCCTGAGGTCCATCAACGAGCGGACGCGGCGTCCGGCCCCCGAGCCGCCGGAGGCCGTGGAGGCGTCCGGGGACGGCGGGGACGAGGGCCTCGACCGCTCCGGGGACGGGCCGCGCCACGGCCAGGAGAGCCGCAACAAGGAGAACGGCGGGCCGGAGGACAGCGCCCCGCCCGCCGCCTGAGCCGGGCGGTCCCTCCCGCCCGGCGTCACGCCTCCGGCGTCCTCACAGGTCCACGTCGGCGTAGGAGTGCTTGCCGTCGAAGAGGATGTTGACGCCGTAGTAGTTGAACAGGAAGCAGGCGAAGGCGAACAGCGCCAGGTACGCCGCCTTGCGTCCCTTCCAGCCCGCCGTGGCGCGGGCGTGCAGGTAGCAGGCGTAGCCGACCCAGGTGATGAACGACCAGACCTCCTTGGGGTCCCAGCCCCAGTAGCGGCCCCACGCCTCCTCCGCCCAGATCGCGCCCGCGATGATGGTGAAGGTCCAGAACGGGAAGACAGCCGCGTTGATGCGGTACGCGAAGGTGTCCAGGGAGGCGGAGCTGGGCAGCCGCTCCAGCACGGAGGTGGAGAAGGCGCCGGGCTTCCCGCCGGCCTCCAGCTTGGCCTCGTAGCGGTCCCGGAACAGGTACAGCACCGTGGAGACCGCGCCCAGGTACAGCAGGGCGCCGCAGACGATGGCCAGTGAGACGTGGATCCACAGCCAGTACGAGTCGAGCGCCGGGACGAGCTGGTCGCTCTCGGTGTAGAGGACCACGATCGCCAGGCCCAGGTCGAGCAGCACCGTGGTGACCAGCGGCAGCCCGATCCAGCGGACGTTCTTCCTGGCGGCCAGGAAGCCCAGGTACGCGCCGACGGCGACCATGGAGAAGGCCGTCGAGAACTCGTACATGTTGCCCCAGGGCGCGCGCTGCACCGACAGGGCGCGGGTGAGCACCGCGCCGGAGTGCAGCAGGAAGGCCAGGACGGTGAGCGAGACGGCGATCCGGCCGTACAGGTCGCCCTGTTCGTCCTCGCCCGCCGCGCCGGGCCCGTCCGGCACCTCGGCCCGGCGGCCCGCGGTGGAGCGGGTGACGACCTTCGGCTTCTCCAGCACGCCCGTGCCGCCGGAGGTCCGCACGGTGACGGAGACTCCCCCGCCGGCGTCCCCGGCGCCCCCGGCCCCCCCGGTCTTCTTCGCGGTCAGCGCGGCGGCCGTACGGGCCACCTTGCTGCGGCTGCCGAACGCCCACTCCACGATGTGGGCGACGAAGGCGAGGGCGTAGACGGCCATCGCCGACTTGATCAGCAGGTTGCTGAACTCGGCCAGGTTCTCGTTCACTGCGGCGGCGATGTTCACTCGGTCTCTCCTCGTGACGAGGGTCCGGCGCCTTCGGCGGCGCCCGGTGCGGCCGCGGTCCTGTCCGCGGCGGTCTTCTCTTCGGCCTCGGGGCCGCCGGCCCCCGGCTCACCGTCCTCCGGCGGCGCCTCCCCCGGTGGCGCGTCGGCCTGCAGGGCGAGGGCCAGGTCGGCCAGTTCCTCGGGGACCTTCGCGGACTCGCTGCGCCCGAGCCCGGCCATCTCCACGACGGTGAGCCCGTCCCCGTCGCGCCGGGCGCGCACCCACACCCGGCGGCGCTGGACGAACAGCGAGGCGGCCAGGCCCAGGACGGCGGCGGTCGCCCCGGCCAGCGCCCAGCCCTCGCCCGGTTCCTGGGAGACCTGGAAGCTGGCCCACTCGTCGACGCCCTCGAACGTCAGGGTGCCCGCGCCGTCCGGCAGCTCGACGGACTCGCCCGGACGCAGGTCGGCGCGGAACAGGTCGCCGTCCTCGCCCTTGAACTGCTTCATCTTGTCGGTGTCGAGCTGGTAGACGTTCTGCGGGATGCCGGAGTCGAGCCCCAGGTCGCCGTGGAAGGCGTTGAGGGAGAGCACCGGGTAGTCCAGCTCGGGGAACGTCGAGTGGGGTCCGCGGACCTCGTCGATCCCGTAGGTGGGGGTGAAGATGCCCTGGAAGCCGAGCTGGTCCGGCTTGCCGTTCCGGTCGAGGGAGTCGGTGACCTTGATCACGCCGGTGGAGGTGAGCCCGGCGCTCTCCTGCGGCAGGAAGGGCACCGGCCCCCGGAACGCCACGTTCCCCTGCCCGTCGGTGACGGTGACGACCGGCGCGTAGCCGTGGCCGACGAGGTAGACCTGGGAGTCGCCGACCTCCAGCGGGTGGTTGACCTCGATCCTCGCCTTCTTCTCCGTGCCGTCGGCGCCCTCCCAGTACGTCACGTCGGCGCGGAACTCGCGCGGGGTGCCGCGCTGCGGCCCGTTGCGCTCGAAGGTGGCCTCGAAGTCCTTGAGCGTGAAGCCGAACGAGTCCAGGTCGCCGGTGTCGTACAGGGAGCCGGAGGTGAAGTCGTCGTACTGGGTGAGGGTGTTGGAGAAGCCGTCGCCCTCCACGATCAGCTTGCCGCCCTCGGACTTCCAGAGCTGTCCGGCCGCGAAGGCCAGCAGCATCACGACCAGCGAGATGTGGAAGACGAGGTTCCCGAGTTCGCGCAGGTAGCCCTTCTCGGCGGCCACCCAGCCCCCGGCGCCGCGCGCCGCGTCCGCCGCATCCGTGCGGAAGCGCCTGCGGCGCAGCAGCGAACGCGCCGCCGTCAGCACCCGCTCCGGTTCGGCGGTGGTGCGCCAGGTGGTGTGGGCGGGCATCCGGTCCAGCCGGCGCGGGGCGCCCGGCGGACGGCCGCGGAGCTGGCCGGCGAACTGCCAGGTGCGGGGCACGATGCAGCCGATCAGCGAGACGAACAGCAGGATGTAGACCGCGGAGAACCACACCGAGCTGTAGACGTCGAAGAGCTGGAGCTTGTCGTAGAGGGGCGCCAGGGTCTCGTGCCGCTGCCGGAAGTCCTCGACCGCGAGGGGGTCCACGTCCTGCTGCGGGATCATCGAGCCGGGGATCGCGGCGAGGGAGAGCAGCAGGAGCAGGATCAGCGCCACCCGCATCGAGGTGAGCTGCCGCCAGAACCAGCGCAGCCAGCCGGCCGTCTCGCGGAGGGTCCAGGCCGCCGCCCCCAGCGCGCCGGGGCGGCGCACGCCGCCGAACGACCCGGGTACGGCCTGCCCCCCGGAGGGGGTGGTGCCGCTCCCGCCGGCGTCGGCGTCCGTGTCCGCGGGCGCGGTGGACAGCCGCGCGCCCGCGCGGGCGACGTCCAGCTCGTCGGTGTCCGCCGTCCGGCTCTCGGTGGTGGTGGAGTCCGTGTCGCTCATGGCTTCAGATCCCAACGGTGAAGTCGGCCGACCACACCTGTAGCTCGTAGACGATCCGGTCCCAGACGCCCGTGACGAGCAGCAGCCCGACCGCGACGAGCATCGCGCCGCCCGCCCGCATCACCCAGGCGTAGTGCCGCTTGACCCAGCCGAAGGCGCCCAGCGCCCGCCGGAAGGCGACGGCGGCCAGGACGAACGGCAGCCCCAGCCCCAGGCAGTACGCCACGGTGAGCAGCGCGCCGCGTCCGGCGCTCGCCTCGCTGAACGCCAGGGTCTGCACGGCCGCCAGGGTCGGCCCGATGCACGGCGTCCAGCCCAGCCCGAACAGCACCCCCAGCATCGGCGCGCCCGCCAGCCCGACCGCCGGCCTGGTGTGGAGGCGGAACTCGCGCTGGATCAGGCGCGGCATGACGCCCATGAAGGCGAGGCCGAGCACGATGGTCAGCGCCCCCAGCACTCTGGAGATGGCCTTCTGGTGCTCCTGGAGGAGGGCGCCGAAGCCGCCGAACAGCGCCCCGCCGGAGACGAAGACGGCGGTGAAGCCGAGCACGAACAGGGAGGCGCCCAGGAACATCCGCCCGCGCCGCGCCTCGGCCAGGTCGGTGCCGCTGACGCCGGTGACGTAGCTGAGGTAGCCGGGCACCAGCGGCAGCACGCACGGCGAGAAGAACGAGACCAGGCCGCCCAGGACCGCGATCGGCAGGGCCAGCAGCAGCGCGCCGCTCAGCACGGTCTCGTTCATGCCGGTGGCCGCGGCGAGGAGGAACGGGCCGGGGTGCGTGTCGGGAGGCATGTCAGGTCACTTCTCCGCGACGACCGGTTCGAGCGCGGAGCGCAGGTCCTCCTCGCTGAGCGGCTTCAGCGCGCGCACGGCGATCCTCCCCTCCCGGTCGATGATCAGGGTGGACGGGATGGCCTTCGGGGAGAGGCTGTACTTGGGGAACTTCAGGATCAGCCTGCCGCTGGGGTCGTACAGGCTCGGGTACTCGATGCCGTAGCGGCGGTCGAACGCCCGGGCGTTGGCCTTGTCCAGGTCGCGGGTGTTGATCCCGACGAACCGCACGCCCTCGTCCTCGGTGTCCTCGGCGACCTTGGCGAGGTTGGGGGCCTCGGCGCGGCAGGGCGCGCACCACGAGCCCCAGACGTTGAGGACGACCACCTTGCCCCGGTAGTCGGACAGGGAGAGGTGCTCGCCGTCCACGGTCTCGCCGGAGATGTCCGGCAGGGGCCTGCGGTCCTTCTCGGCCACCGTGGTGATCTGACCGGTGCCCTGGACGAACTGGGTGTCGCCCGAGGACGCGGCCTTCTCCTCACTGCCACCGCCGCACGCGGACAGCGCGAGCACACCGGCCACGGCTCCGGCCACGGCCGCGGGGAGACGGCGGCCGGGACGCGGGGGGCGGCGTCGGGGGGCGCGGCTCTGACTCATGTGAAAAGTTTCGCATGCACTCCCGGGCGATCTTCCGCGCCCCCCTCGCCGGTGTCCGTCCCGTCCGCTCAGGCCCCGAACCCCCTGGTCCGCCGGGCTCCCCTGGCCGGCCTGGCCGGCTTCGCGCCCGCCCGCAGGTGGGGCGGCACGAGGTCGCGGGCCGGCTCGGAGTAGCCGACCGAGACGATCCGGTCGCCGACGTAGGTGAAGGTGGTCAGCGACGCCAGGGTGCACTGCCGTCTGCGCGGGTCGTGCCACAGGCGGCGGCGCTCGACGAAGCTGCGCACGGTCCAGATGGGGAGTTGGTGGCTGACGCAGACGGCCTCGTGCCCGCGGGCGGCGTCCCGGGCGGCCTCCAGCGCGGCCATCATCCGCACCACCTGGTCGATGTACGGCTCGCCCCACGACGGCCTGAAGGGGTTGCGCAGGTGCGGCCAGTTCGCGGGCCGGCGGAGCGCGCCGTCGCCGACGCCGAAGGTCTTGCCCTGGAAGATGTTCTCCGCCTCGATCAGCCGCTCGTCGGTGGCCACGTCCAGGCCGTGGGCCTTCGCGACCGGGGCGGCGGTCTCCTGGGCGCGCTCCAGCGGGGAGGCGACCACGTACGCGATGTCGCGGTCGGCCAGGTGCTCGGCCACCCGCTCGGCCATCCGGCGGCCCAGTTCGGACAGGTGGTAGCCGGGGAGGCGGCCGTAGAGGATCCCCTCGGGGTTCTCCACCTCGCCGTGCCGCATCAGGTGGACGACGGTCCGCTGCCCGCCGCCGTGGCGTTCCCGCTCCCCCGCGGTCTCCCCGGAGACCGTCACGTCCGCCGGGTCGGTCATGCCCGCCGGGTCCATCGGGGCCGTCATGCCGCGGTCTCCGCGGGGTCGGTGGCCTGCGCCGCGGCGCGCGCCGCGGCGGGCAGCGCGTCGGCGATCCGCTCGACGGCCCGCTCGTCGTGCGCGGTCGAGACGAACCACGCCTCGAAGGCCGAGGGCGGCAGGTAGACGCCCCGGGAGAGCATCTCGTGGAAGAACGCGGTGTAGCGGAACGCCTCCTGCCGCCGGGCGGCGTCGTAGTCCGTCACGTCCTCGTCGGTGAAGAAGACCGAGAACATGCTGCCCGCGTTCTGCAGCCGGTGGGCCACGCCCTCCTTGGCCAGCGCCTCGGTGACCAGGGAGCGGAGTTCGGCGGAGACGGCGTCCAGCTTCCGGTACGCCGCGTCGTCCAGCAGCCTGAGCTGGGCGAGGCCGGCCGCGGTCGCGACCGGGTTCCCGGAGAGGGTGCCGGCCTGGTAGACGGGGCCGGCGGGGGCGAGGCGGGACATCACGTCGGCCCGGCCGCCGAAGGCCGCGGCCGGGAAGCCGCCGCCCATCACCTTGCCGAAGGTCATCAGGTCCGGCACGACGCCGTCGAGGCCGTACCAGCCCGCCTTCGAGACGCGGAAGCCGGTCATCACCTCGTCGGAGACGTACAGCGCGCCGTGGCGCTCGCACAGCTCCTTCAGGCCGGCGTTGAAGCCCTCGCGCGGCGGCACGACGCCCATGTTGCCCGGCGACGCCTCGGTGATCACGCAGGCGATCTCGCCGGGGTGCGCGGCGAAGGCGGCGGCGACGGCCTGAAGGTCGTTGTACGGCAGCACCAGCGTCTCCCCGGCCTGCGCGCCCGTCACACCGGGGGTGTCGGGCAGGCCGAAGGTGGCCACGCCCGACCCGGCGGCGGCCAGCAGGGCGTCGACGTGTCCGTGGTAGCAGCCGGCGAACTTGATCACCTTGCTCCGCCCGGTGAACCCGCGCGCCAGCCGGATCGCGGACATCGTGGCCTCGGTCCCGGAGGAGACCAGCCGTACCTGGTCGACGGGGGCGACGCGGGCCACGATCTCCTCGGCCAGTTCGACCTCGCCCTGGCCGGGGGTGCCGAAGGACGTGCCGCGGGCCACCGCGGCCTGGACGGCCTCGGTCACGGCGGGGTGGGCGTGCCCGAGGATCATCGGGCCCCACGAGCACACGAGGTCCACGTACTCGCGGCCGTCGGCATCGGTGAGGTACGGACCGGTACCGGACACCATGAAGCGGGGCGTACCGCCCACGGCGCGGAAGGCACGCACCGGAGAGTTCACACCTCCGGGCGTCACGACGGCGGCGCGGTCGTACAGCGACTGCGATACTGGTGCATCGTACGGATAGCTCACGCAAGCCATGGTCTCAGAGACCCTCGCGCACATGTGCGGCCGGGCGTTTCACGGCCCGCCAGAAGGGGAGGTCTTTGGGAGTCTCTGAGACGATGATCGGGTTGCGCGGCGGGGGCCGCGGATGGTCGGGTGGTGTCATGCAGCGTGGTGGCGGACTGGGCGAGGGCACGGGGGACACCAGCCCCGGGGGGCCCAGGCGCGCACGGGGCCGTCACCGGCGTGAGGCGGCAGAGACGAGGAGCAGCAAGGGTGGCCGGGTGGGGGTGACCTACAAGTACTTCGGCGCGCCGGACGGCGCCACCGCCGCCCGCGTGCCCATTTCGATGCGCCCGGAGGAGCTGGGCGGGGACGAACTGGGCCACGGCATGTTCACCAGGATCAAGCCGGAGACGATGGCCGCGATGGTCCTCACCGGCATCGAGGGGATACCCCTGCACAAGGTGCCCCCGCTGGAACTGGTCGTGCTCCGCTCCGACTACGCCGTGGTCAAGCTCCCCATGACGGTCGTCGACCCGCTGCGGGGCATCGGCGAGGAGTCGGTGGGCGCCGCCGCCTTCATCTGGTCCACCGTCCCCGACCGCGGAGGCCCGCGCGACGCGTTCGACGTCTACCAACTCCTGCACGAGTGGCAGGACTTCTCGCACCGCCTCCACGAGGCGGGCCACCAGCCGTACTGCCTGGTCTGGCCCTGAGCCCGGCCGCCCGCACCCCGCGTCCCGGTTCCCCGCCGTGTCCGTCGCCCGCTCCGCGCTCCTGTTCGTCCTCGCCGCCCTCCTGGAGATCGGCGGCGCCTGGCTGGTCTGGCAGGGGACGCGCGAGCACCGCGGCTGGGCCTGGATCGGCGCCGGAGTGCTCGCCCTGGGCGCGTACGGCTTCGTCGCCACGCTCCAGCCGGACGCCCACTTCGGCCGCATCCTGGCGGCGTACGGCGGGGTCTTCGTGGCCGGCTCGCTGGCCTGGGGCATGGCCGTGGACGGCTTCCGCCCGGACCGCTGGGACGTGCTCGGCGCGCTGATCTGCCTCGCGGGGGTCGCGGTCATCATGTACGCGCCGCGGGGAGGGTGATCCGGCCGGGGGTCCGGGGGTGGCCCCCGGGAGACCGCAGTATGTACGCGCCGCGGGGAGGGTGATCCGGCCACTCCCCCTTCCGGGCGATCTTCGGCACCTATGCTGCGGAGCGGCACCGGAACGTCAACCCCCGTCCGCCCCCGTCCACCTCCCGGGAGGGTCCGTCCATGACCTCGTCCACCGAGACCGGGCAGTCCGCCGCGCCCACCGCCGTGATCACCGGCGCGAGCAGCGGGATCGGCGCCGCGACCGCGCGGCGGCTGGCCGCCGAGGGCTACCGGACCGTCCTCACGGCCCGCCGCGCGGAGCGCATCGAGGCCCTCGCCGCCGAACTGACCGACGCCGGCCACCAGGCCCTGGCGCACCCCCTGGACGTCACCGACCGCGCGGCCGTGGACGCCTTCGCCGGCCGGCTCGGCCCCCTGGCCCCCGGCAGCGTGCTGGTCAACAACGCGGGCGGCGCCCTGGGCCTCGACCCCGTCGCCACCGCCGACCCGGCCGACTGGCGGGCGATGTACGAGGTCAACGTCCTGGGCGTGCTGCACATGACCCAGGCGCTGCTGCCGGCGCTGACCGCCTCCGGCGACGGCACGGTGCTGGTGCTGTCCTCCACGGCCGGCCACGCCACCTACGAGGGCGGGGCGGGCTACGTCGCCGCCAAGCACGGCGCCCACGTCCTGGCCGAGACCCTGCGCCTGGAGGTGTGCGGGCAGCCCGTCCGCGTCATCGAGATCGCGCCCGGCATGGTCCGCACCGAGGAGTTCTCGCTCACCCGCTTCCGCGGGGACGCGGAGCAGGCCGCCAAGGTCTACGAGGGCGTCGCCGAACCGCTGACCGCCGAGGACGTGGCCGACACGATCGCCTGGGCCGTGACCCGCCCGCCGCACGTCAACGTCGATCTGCTGGTCGTCCGTCCCCGCGCCCAGGCGTCCAACACCAAGGTGCACCGCGAGCGCTGAGCACGCGCCGGACGGCGCACCGGAACAAGCGCACGGGCCGGACGGTTCCCACCGTCCGGCCCGTGCGCGCGTCCGTCCGCGGTCCGGCCTACAGCCGCTCGGGCGTGCGGATGCCCAGCAGCGCCATGCCCTGGTGGAGGGTGCGGGCGGTCAGCTCGCACAGGAACAGCCGGTTCTCCACCGTCGCCGCGTCCCCGGCCTTCAGCACCGGGCACTGGTCGTAGAACGTCGTGTAGTGCGAGGCCAGTCCGTACAGGTACGCCGCCAGCTTGTGCGGCTCGTACGTCTCGGCCACGCTCTCCAGCGTCTCGGCGAACTCGTCCAGGTGCAGGCCCAGCGCCCGCTCCGCCGGGGCCAGGGACAGCTCCGGGTGCGGCAGGGGCTTGGCGTCGCCGGCCTTGCGCAGGATCGACTGGATGCGGGCGTAGGCGTACTGGAGGTAGACGCTGGTGTCGCCGTTGAGCGAGACCATCCGGTCCAGGTCGAAGACGTAGTCGCGGGACATCGAGGTGGACAGGTCCGCGTACTTCACCGCGCCGATGCCCACCTGGGCACCGCGCTCGGCGATCTCCTCCTCGGTCAGGCCCGCGCCCTGGGACTTCTCCCGCACCACGGCCGTGGCCCGCTCCACCGCCTCGTCGAGCAGGTCCACCAGCCGGACCGTCTCGCCCTCGCGCGTCTTGAACGGCTTGCCGTCCTTGCCCAGCACCGTGCCGAACGCGAGCTGGCGGGCGGCGCCCTCGGGCAGCCAGCCGGCCCGGCGCGCGGTCTCGAAGACCATCTTGAAGTGGAGCGCCTGCCGGGCGTCCACCACGTACAGCAGGGTGTCGGCGCCCAGTTCGCCGACCCGGTTGCGGATGGCGGCCAGGTCGGTGGCGGCGTAGCCGAAGCCGCCGTTGGACTTCTGCACGATCAGCGGGACCGGCTTGCCGTCGGGGCCCTTGACGTCGTCGAAGAACACGCACAGCGCGCCCTCGGACCGGACCGCGACCCCGCTGGACTCCAGGTCCTTCACGACCTGGTGGAGGTCGTCGTTGTACGCGCTCTCGCCGACCACGTCCTCGTCGCGGATCTCCACGTCGAGCTGGTCGTAGACCGCGTGGAAGTAGATCATCGACTCGTCGACGATCTTCCGCCACAGCTCCAGCGTGCGCTCGTCACCGGCCTGGAGCTGCACGACCCGGTCGCGGGCGCGCTGCTTGAACTCCTCGTCGGAGTCGAACAGCGCCCGCGACTCCCGGTAGAGCCGGCCCAGCCGGGACATCGCGGCCTCGCCGCTCTCGCCGCCGGCGGCGCTCGGGGCGTCCGCGGCGTGGTCCAGCTCGTGCGGGTGCTCGATGAGGTACTGGATGAGCATGCCGAACTGCGTGCCCCAGTCCCCGATGTGGTGGCGCCGGATCACCTTCTCGCCGCGGTGCTCCAGGATCTTCACGATCGCGTCGCCGATCACCGTGGACCGCAGGTGCCCGACGTGCATCTCCTTGGCCACGTTGGGCTGGGAGTAGTCGATCACCGTCGTGCCCGGGTGCTCCGCGTACGGCACGCCCAGCCGGTCGTCGGCCGCCCGCGCCGCCAGGGTCCGGATGATCGCCTCGTCGGCGACGGTGATGTTGAGGAAGCCCGGCCCGGAGACCTCGATCCCGGCGATCACCCGGTCCTCGTCGCCCTCGGCGACCCCGGGCAGCCGCTCCACGACCTTCGCCGCCAGCTCCCGCGGGTTGCCCTTGAGCTTCTTGGCCAGCGCCAGCATCCCGTTGGCCTGGAAGTCCGCCCGGTCGCTGCGTCGCAGCAGCGGGTCCGCGGACGCGGCCTCCGGCAGGGCAGCCGAGAGGGCCTCCGCGACACGCTGGCGGACGGTGGCGGCGAGGGAAGGGACCGAGGCCATGAAAGGTATGCCATTCCTCTGAGTGCGGTTACCGGATCGGTCCAGTATCCCACGGGGGTGGTGGCCGGGGCTCGCGCATATCAGGCGCCGGGCCCGTACCGGGTCTGAAAGAATGGAACCGTCACCTTCGACATCCGACGCATCCGGCGCCTCGGAAGAGGCCGGACTCGAAGAAGCTGGAAAGGGACGTGCCGACCGTGGCTCAGAGCACCGAGACCGACTGGGTCTCCCGCATCGCGGACGAGGTCATTGCCGAGGCGGAGCGCCGCGCCCCCGGCAAACCGATCGTCTGCGCCTCGGGCCTGAGCCCCTCCGGCCCCATCCACCTGGGCAACCTCCGCGAGGTCATGGTGCCGCACCTCGTCGCCGACGAGATCAAGCGGCGCGGCGTGGCGTGCGAGCACATCCTGTCCTGGGACGACTACGACCGCTTCCGCAAGGTCCCGGCCGGCATCGACCCCTCCTGGGCCGAGCACATCGGCAAGCCGCTCACCTCCGTGCCCGCGCCCGCGGGCAGCGCGCACCCCAACTGGGCCGAGCACTTCAAGTCCGCCATGATCGAGGCGCTCGACGCGCTGGGCATCGAGGTGCGCGGGATCAGCCAGACGGCGATGTACACCTCCGGCGCCTACCGCGACCAGATCCTCTTCGCCATGCGCGAGCGCGCGCGGATCGACGCCGTGCTGGACCGCTACCGCACCAAGGTCACCCCGGAGAGCGCGGCCAAGAAGCAGCAGAAGCCGAAGGACCCCGAGATGACGGCCGCCGAGATCGAGGCCGCCGAGGGCTCCGGCGCGGCGGGCGAGGACGACGGCAGCTCCGGCAGCGCCGGGTACTTCCCGTACAAGCCGTACTGCACCGTCTGCGAGCGCGACCTGACGACGATCACCGCGTACGACGACGAGAGCACCGAGATGACCTACGTGTGCCAGTGCGGCCACGAGGAGACGGTGCTGCTCTCGGAGTTCCACCACGGCAAGCTCGTCTGGAAGGTCGACTGGCCGATGCGCTGGGCGTACGAGGGCGTGATCTTCGAGCCCTCCGGCGTGGACCACCAGTCGCCGGGCTCCTCCTTCGTCGTCGGCGGGCAGTTGGTGAAGGAGATCTTCGGCGGCGAGCAGCCGATCGGCCCGATGTACGCCTTCGTCGGCATCAGCGGCATGGCCAAGATGTCCAGCTCCAAGGGCGGGGTGCCGACCCCGCTCGACGCGCTGGAGATCATGGAGGCGCCGCTGCTGCGCTGGCTGTACGCGCGCCGCAAGCCGAACCAGTCCTTCAAGGTCGCCTTCGACCAGGAGATCCAGCGGCTCTACGACGAGTGGGACGCCCTGGAGCGCAAGGTCGCCGACGGCACGGCGCAGCCCGCCGACGCCGCGGCCCACCGCCGGGCCGTCAGCACGGCGGCCGGCGAGCTGCCCAGGACGCCGCGCCCGCTGCCGTACCGCACGCTCGCCTCGGTGGTGGACATCACCACCGGGGACGAGGAGCAGACCCTGCGCATCCTGAGCGAGCTGGACCCGGACACCCCGGTCCGCTCCCTGGAGGAGACACGCCCGCGCCTGGACTGCGCACAGCGCTGGATCAACACCCAGGTCCCGGCCGAGCAGCGCACCCGCGTCCGCGAGGAGCCGGACACCGAGCTGCTGGACTCGCTCGACGACGCCCAGCGCGAGTCCCTGCGGCTGCTGCTGGACGGGCTGGACGAGCACTGGTCGCTGGACGGGCTGACCACGCTCGTCTACGGCGTGCCCAAGGTCCAGGCGGGGCTGACGCCGGACGCCAAGCCGACCCCGGAGCTGAAGGTGGCCCAGCGCGCCTTCTTCGCACTGCTCTACCGGCTGCTGGTGGGGCGCGACACCGGCCCGCGGCTGCCCACGCTGCTGCTCGCGGTGGGCGCGGACCGGGTCCGCAAGCTGCTGGGCGCCTGACGCCGGAACCGGAACGAACGGCCGGAAGCCGGCCCGTCCGTACGCGCGGACGGGCCGGCTTCTCCGTGTCGCCCGCGGCCGGTTCCGCCGTCCGGCGGAGTGCCCTCGCGGGGTGCGGGGCGGAAAGTCAGGAGGCTGTTATTCCGTTTCGGCGGAACGCCGGGCGAATTCCCCGCCGAGCGGTTCCTTCCGGGCCCGCCGACAGGGGCCGCCGGGCGCCCTGCCGGCCGGTGATCCCCTTTTCCAAAAGATTACCCGGGCCCCCGGCGGACGCGGTCGGCGGTTTCCGGAATACGGACGGCCGGTGATCCCACGGGCCGCTCGCCGTCGATTCCCGTAGCGCAAGGGGCACTTTTCGGACCTCGCGCGTCCGCCCGCACGCAATTACGCCGGCCACCGGCCGGGGCCCGCGGTAATCCGGTACGCTCCCGTCCGTCCGCCTTCCGTCCCCGTTCTCCTCTTCCGGCCCTTTTCGGGCCGCTCCGGTGTGCGTCCGCCTCCCCCGGAGAACACGGGGCGACCCGGCAGGAACAATCGATTCCGTATTTCCGGGAACGGGCCGGAGACCGGGCGGGGCGCCCGGATCAGCGGGCCTGTGCCGCCCCGCCGGACCCGGGCCCGGCGGGCCCGGACCTCCGGTCGGCCGGCGGGACCGAGTACGTCACCGTGGCGGTCGCCGCCAGGCCCGCCTCCTCGTCCTCCAGTTCCGCGAGCACCACGCACAGGCGCCTGCCGGACTTGGCCATCCGGACGCGGGTGCGCAGCAGCCCCGTCCCGGGCCGGTTCAGGAAGTTGACCTGGAGCGAGCTGGTCAGCGCCATCAGCGTGGGGCCGAGCCGCGCGTTGATGAGGAGGAAGCCGGCGAGATCGACGAGCCCGACCTGTTCGGGGCCGGAAATCGTCCCTCCCGGACGGGTCCGCAGCCGCGCGCCCTCGGCCTCCATCACCAGGTGCGCCGGATCGACCTCGACCACCCGGCAGGCCGCGTAGTCCGGGAAGTGGCGCGCTATCAGACGGTTGAGGTCGTCGGGGGCCATCATGAGGCCCGCCTCGCTCCGCAGGGACATCTACTCGAACGCCTTGGCCAGCCGGCGCAGTCCCTCGGCGATCTCCTCGGGGGAGTGCGTGGTGAAGGACAGGCGCATGGCGCTCGGATCCGGAGCGCCCACGAAGAAGGGCGCTCCGGGGACGTACGCCACCTCGTGTTCGACCGCGACCCGCAGCAGCTCGCTCGCGTCGTACCCCTCCGGGAGGGCCGCCCAGACGAACATGCCGCCCTCGGGGCGGTTCCAGCGGCTGCCGGGGGGCAGCGCCTCCGGAAGCCCCTGGAGCATGGCGTCGCGGCGCTCCCGGTAGGCCGCGCGGATCACGCGGACGTGGGCGTCGAGATCGCTGTCCCGCAGGTAGTACGCGGCCGCGGCCTGGTCGATGGTCGAGGTGTGCAGGTCGGCCGCCTGCTTGGCGATCACGCAGGAGCGGAGCAGGGCCTCGGGGGCGCGCAGGAAACCGAGCCGCATGCCCGGCGCCATGATCTTGGAGAAGGAGCCGAGCAGCACGGCGCGGTCGGCCGCGGCCGGCACGGAGGCGATCCACGGCACGTGCTCGCCGTCGTAGCGCAGCTCCCCGTACGGGTCGTCCTCGACGATCCAGAAGCCGTGCCGGGCGGCGGCCTCGGCCACCGCGACGCGCCGCGCCTCGGGGAGCGTACGGCCGGTGGGGTTCTGGAAGGTCGGGACGAGGTACAGCAGCTTGGGCCTCTCCCGGGCGGCGATCTCCTCGAGCGCCACCGGGTCCAGCCCCTCGTCGTCGGTCGGCACCGGGACCAGGCGCGCGCCGGCGAATCCGAAGCACTGGAGGGCGGCCAGGTAGCACGGGTCCTCGACCAGCACCACGTCACCGGGCTCCAGCAGGGCGGTGGTCAGCAGGGTGAGGGCCTGCTGCGAGCCGGTGGTGATCAGCAGGTCGCCGGCCCCGGTGGGCAGGCCGCGGGCGGTCGTCCGGTCCGCGATCGCGGACCGCAGGCCCTCGTCCCCCTCGGTGGTGGAGTACTGCAGGGCCCGCCACGGGCTCTCCGCCAGGACCCGGTCGTAGGCGCTCCTGATGCCCTCGACGTCGAAGAGCTCGGGCGCCGGCAGGCCGCCGGCGAAGGTGATGACCTCGGGGCGTGCCGTGAGCGCCAGGATTTCGCGTACGGGCGAGGACTCGACGGCGACGGCACGCCTGGCGACCGCGGGCACGGGGGCGGGAAGGAGCATGGCGTCAGCATATAGGGAATAAGGGACCTGTCCATGCCGCCCGGCGGAAAGTGAATGAGGCATTCCGCCCCCGGCGGCCGACCACCATCCGAGACCGCCGCAGCGTTCGGCGAGCCGTTTCGGCCACAACCGGATCTGATTGACTCCTAAATCATCCGGGTGCCCGGCCGGAATCACCGGAGGAAACGGCCCCCGGAAGGACTTGTTCCTCAATGCCTACCGCCCCGTAGCTCCGCCGCGCTGGCCGATAAGCGCCGTTGATGCGGCGAGGAGGCGGCGCCTACGATGCGCAGCGTTTGCCGCCCGAAATGAATTTCAGTCGGCCGACGGGCAGAAGCTGAACATTTTCCGGAAGGGAAGGTCGGCATGGTTATCTCCATTCCGAGCGACGAGGCGGTTGTCGTCCGCACCCCCGACGAATTCCTCGCGATGCCGGAGGAGTACCGCGAGATCGCGGTACGGGGAATGATCGTCAACACCGAGGGGGAACTCTCCGGCGGCGACGACTACATCCAGGTCTTCCTCCCCCTGGCCCCCACCGCCGAGGAACGGCAGGTGTGCGCCGAGCGGGCCGTCGAGGAGTACGACCACTACAAGCTCGGCAAGGCGGTGCTCGCCGACATCGGGATCGACACCAGCTACATGGAGGCGCAGACCCTGTCCGAGCGGAACCTCTTCGCCGGCCACGAGTTCCACACCTGCACCACCTGGGCCGAGCGCGGCATCTTCTCCTACATCGGCGAGGAGACCGCGATGGTGATGATCTCGGAGTTCGCGCAGAGCAGCTACAAGCCCTGGGCGAACGCCGTCCGCACGATCATCCAGGACGAGAAGGTGCACATCGCCCACGGCGCCCGGGTGTGCCGCAACCTGGCCCGCACCGACGAGGGGCGCGAGCAGCTCCAGAACGCGCTGGACCGGCTCTGGCCCGGCTTCGTGCGGATCTTCGGCAGTCCCCGCTCCGAGCGGTCGAAGCTCGCCGTGCGCTTCGGGCTGCGCCAGACCACCAACGGAGAGGCCTGCGACCTGTGGCGGGCGAAGGTGACGCCGCGGATCAAGAACCTGGGGCTGAAGGTCCCGGAGTGACGGACCGCACGTCCCCCCGACTTCCTAGGAGCCACCGATGGCGACACCGGTCACGATCTCCCAGCGTCCCCCGACCCGCCGCGAAGCCAAGGAACGCACCGCGGCCATCCTGACCGAGCGGCCCGAACTGGCCGAGCGGCTGCACCGCATCCGCCGGCTGGGCCGCGAGGTCCGCTCCTGCGAGGTGCACCTCACCAACGCCTGCAACATCCGCTGCAAGGGCTGCTGGTACTTCGAGGGCGGGTTCGACACCGCCGTGCGCGAGCAGACGGACCTGGAGAAGATCCGGGCCTTCGCGCGCCGGCTGGCCGAGGAGGGCACCAACCAGGCCACCCTGATCGGCGGCGAACCGACCCTGGTGCTGCGCCGGGTGGAGGCCTTCGTCGAGGAACTGCCGTACATCACCATCTCCACCAACGGCCTGCGGCCGATGCCCACGCAGGGCTTCGAGCACATCGCCGTCGCGGTCAGCCTCTTCGGCGGCGGCCCGCTCGACGACGACCTCCGCGCCATCCGGGTCAACGGCTCCAAGTTCACCGGCCTGTTCGACACCGCGCTCTCGCACTACCGCGACGACCCCCGGGTGCTGTTCATCTTCGCCCTGTCCGAGGCCGGGCTGCCCCACCTGGAACCGACGGTCCGCAAGATCGCCGAGAACGGGAACATCGTCACCTTCAACTTCTACAGCGAGCACGGCACCGAGTCCCCGATCCGGATCGAGAACGAACGGCGCGTGCTGGACGAGGCGCTGCGGGTCAAGGAGGCCTACCCCGAGACGGTGGTGAGCCACCCCTACTTCATCCGGACGCTCATCACGGGCACCACCCACTGGGGCGGCCGGTTCGGCTACGACGTCTGCCCCAGCCTCAGCGTCGACCACCCCGACCACGCCGAGCGGGTGGTCAACGGCAACCCGGTGATCCCGGGCTTCGCCGCCTGGGGCGCCGACTACGAGACGCTGCAGTTCTGCTGCACCTCCGGCGACTGCAACGGCTGCCGGGACAGCCAGGCCGTCTACAGCTGGCTGGTGGTGAGCGGCTCCCGCTTCCTGGACAGCGCGGAGCGCCTGGAGCAGTGGCTGGACATCGCGGAGAGCTACTGGCGGCAGTGGCACTGGTCCCCCTACCACGCGAGCAAGGCCCAGGCTCCGGGCCACTGAGCCGCTCCGGGACGCGTCCCCCTCCCCCTTCCCGTAAGGAGATCCATGTCTGACACGCTCGACCGCACCGCCATCGAGAAGTTCGTCACGGACGCCCTCGTCGATCTGGGGGTCGACCGGGAGGACGTCCTCCCCGACGCGGCGCTCGACGACCTGGAGATCGACTCGCTCGACATGGTCGAGCTGAGCCAGAACATCAAGAAGGACCTGGAGATCCCCGTCAAGCCGAAGGACTTCGACGGGATCGAGACGGTCGGGCAGGTGCTGGGGCTCTGCTACCGGAAGGCCGGCCTGGAGTGACCGCGGGGGTGGTCACCGGCTTCGGCGCGGTCACCCCGCTCGGCGTCGGCGCCGATGTGCTCCACGAGCGCGCGGTGGCCGGCGGGAGCGGCCTGTCCGATGGAATGGGCCGGTGCGACGGCTTCGTCGCCGGTGACCACCTGCCCCGCAGCCAGGTCCGCCGCACCGACCGCTTCACCCAGCTCGCGCTGGTCGCGGCCGGCGAGGCGCTGGCGCGGGCCGGCTGGCAGGAGGGCGCGCCGCCGTACCCGCCCGAGCGGATCGCCTGCGTGGTCGGCTGCGGCCTCGGCGGCACCGCGAGCTTCGAGGCCCAGGGCAGGGTGCTCGCCGAGCGGTCGGCGGAGTACGTGTCGCCGCTGTTGGTGCCGCAGATGATGGCCAACGCGGCGGCGTCCCACCTGTCGATGCGCCACGGCTTCCGGGGCGAGGCGCTGTGCGTGGCCGCCGCGTGCAGCAGCGGCGCGCAGGCCATCGGCGCCGGGCTGCGGATGCTGGCGGCGGGCGAGGCGGACGCGGTGCTCGTGGGCGGCGCCGAGGCGTCCACGTCGGAGCTGGTCGGCGCGGCCTTCCGCAACGCCGGGGCGCTGTCGCCGACCGGTTCGTCGATGCCGTTCGACCGGGACCGCGACGGGTTCGTGATCGGCGAGGGGGCCGGGATCCTGGTCCTGGAGACCGCCGCCGGGGCCGCCCGGCGCGGGGCCGAGGTGCTCGGCAGGGTGCTCGGCTACGGGGCCACCTCGGACGCGCACCACGTGACCGCCCCGGATCCCACCGGGGCCCCCGCGGCGGCCGCGGTCACCCGGGCGCTGGCACACGCCGGGGTGGCGCCGCGGGACGTCGACTACGTCAACGCCCACGGCACGGGCACCGTGCTCAACGACCGGCTGGAGTGCGAGGCGCTGCGCCTGGCGCTGGGGGACGCGCTGGCCACCGTCCCCCTGTCGTCGAGCAAGGCGGCCCTCGGCCACCTCTTCGGCGCCGCCGGGGCGGTGGAGGCCATCGTCACCCTCCAGGCGCTGCGGCACGCCGTCGCACCGCCCACGGTGGGCCTGCGCACCCCGGACGAACGGCTCGGCGCGCTCGATCTGATCCGCACCGCACGGCCGCTGACCGCGTCCGGGCGGCCCCTGACCGGGCTCTCCACCTCGTTCGGGTTCGGCGGCCACAACGCGGCGATCGTGCTGGCCGCCCCCTGACGAGGCCCCCGACGGACCACCCGACAGCCCGACAGCCCGACGGACGAAAGGCCACCGCTGATGCTCGGCTTCGAGGGGCGCCGGTACCTGATCACCGGGGTGCTCAACGACGACTCCATCGCCTGGCACACCGCCAGAGCGCTGCAACAGGCGGGAGCCGGGGTCCTGCTGACCGGATTCGGCCGCACCCGGCGGATCACCGAGGCCGCGGCGTCCAAACTGCCGGACCCGCCCGACGTCCTCGAACTGGACGTCACCCGGCCCGGTGACTTCGCCCGGCTGGCCGAGGAGCTGGAGCGGCGCTGGGGCGCGGTGGACGGCGTGCTGCACTCCGTCGCGGCCGCCCCGCAGGACGCCCTCAGCGGCAACTTCCTGACCACCCCCGTCGACAGCGCGGCACACGCCCTGCGCACCGCGGCGATCTCGCTGCACACCCTCACCACCGCGCTCGTCCCGCTGCTGACCGAGGGCGGGCGGCGGGGCAGCGTGGTCGGGCTCGACTTCGACTCCTCGGGGGCCTGGGCGGGGTACGACTGGATGGGCGTCGGCAAGGCGGCGCTGGGCGCGGTCTGCCGCTACCTCGCCCTCTACCTCGGCCCCCTGGGGGTCCGCGTCAACCTGGTGGCGGCCGGGCCCGTCGAGACGGTGGCCGGACTGGCCATCAGCACCTTCGACCGGATCGCGGACCGGTGGGAGGAGGAGGCGCCGCTCGGCTGGGACCGGACCGACCCGGCCCGGCTCACCGGCCCGCTGCTGTTCCTGCTGTCCGACCTCGCCGCCACCGTCACCGGCGAGGTCCTGCACGCCGACGGGGGCATGCACGCCGTACGCGTCGGGGCGGCCGGCCCGCGCCCGGGAGGGCCCGGGGAGGCCGGAGAGCCCGGAGAGGGGGCCGTCCGATGACGGCGGCGATCGTGGGCATCGGTGCCGCGCTCCCCGAACGGACCGTGCCCAACAGCCACTTCGACCGCATCGGCTCCTCCGACGAGTGGATCGTGAAGCGGACCGGCATCAGGGAGCGCCGCTTCCTGGCGGAGGACGGCCACCTCGCCGACCTCGCCGTGGCCGCGGCCGGGTCCGCGATCGAATCGTCCGGCCACCGGGCCGACGACATCCGCCACGTGGTGGTCGCGACCACCACGCCGGACCGGGTCACCCCGGGCCTCGCGGTCGAGGTGGCCGCCCGGCTCGGCCTGGCGCACGCCGCCGCCTTCGACCTGCACGCGGCCTGCGCCGGTTTCGTCTACGCGCTGGACCACGGCGGCGCGCTCATCGAGTCCGGCCGCGCCGGGGCGGTCCTGGTCTGCGGCGCCGAGGCGCTCACCCGCATCACCGACCGGGAGGACCGGAGCACCGCCGTGCTCCTGGGCGACGGCGCCGGTGCCGTCCTGCTCGCCGACGTGCCGGACGCGCCCGCCCCGTACTTCCACCTCGGCTCGGACGGGCGGCAGATCCCGCTGCTCTACGCCGACCGGCACGACCGGAAGCTGCGGATGGACGGGCCGGAGATCTTCGTGCACGCCGTCGAGAAGATGTCCGACGCGGCCCGCCGCGTGCTCGACCGGCAGGAGCTGACCTGCGACGACATCGACCTGTTCGTCGCGCACCAGGCCAACGCCCGCATCGTCAGGGCGGTCGGCAAGGAGCTCGGCCTGCCCCCCGAGCGGCTCTTCCTCAACGTGGACCGGGTGGCCAACACCTCCTCGGCCTCCATCCCCATCGCGCTGTCCCACGCGCTGCGGGAGGGCCGCATGGGGCGGACGGGGCTGCTGGCAGTGGCCGCCTTCGGCGCCGGGATCACCTGGGGGGCCGGGGTGCTCGGCTGGCGGCTGGCGGGACGATGAGACGGCCCGCCCTTCCGGTGCTCGCCCGGATCACCGTCCCCGACGGGGCCCGGCTGACCGTGCGCGCGCTGCCCGCCCGGGACGCCACCGCGCCGGTGCTGGTGGTGTTCCCCGCCATGGGGACGGCCGCGCGGCACTACGTCCCGCTCGTACGGGCCCTGCACCGGCGGGGGATGACCGTGGTCACCACCGACCTGCGGGGCCACGGCGAGAGCCTGCCGGTCCCGGCGCGCGGCGTCCGGTTCGGCTACCGCGAGATCGTGGAGCACGACATCGGGGCGGTGCTGGCCGAGGCCGGCCGGGCGTTCCCCGGGGCCCCGGTGCTGCTGCTCGGCCACAGCCTGGGCGGGCAGTTGGGGATGGTGCACTGCGGCCTCTTCCGGCCGCGGCTCGCCGGTGCGGTGCTGGTGGCCAGCGGCTCGGCCTGGTACCGGGCGTTCGGCCTGCCCACGGGGCTGCGCCGGCTGCTGCTGGGCCACTCCTACGCCGCCGGCGCGGCGCTGCTGGGCTACTGGCCGGGCGAGCGGCTGGGCTTCGGCGGGCGGGAGTCCGCCCGTCTGATGCGGGACTGGGCGCGGCAGTTGCGCACCGGCAGGTTCTCCTCCCGGGGGGCGTGCGCCGACTACGAACGGGCCCTGCGCTCGGTCGAGCTCCCGGTGCTGGCCGTGGACGTCGAGGGCGACGACCTGGCACCGCCCCGCGCGGTGGACCACCTGTGCGGCAAGATGCCGGCGGCCCGCGTCCGGCGCTGGAGCTACACCCGGGCCGCCGCCGGGGACCGCCCGCTGGACCACTTCCGCTGGATCCGCCACAACGGCGGGCTGGTCGAGGAGATCGCCGCGTGGACGTCGCGGACCGTCGCCCGGCACGACACCCCGGCCGGGCCGGTCCGCCTCGCCGGCCCGGAGGGCTGACCCCGTGCCGCCCCGGCGCCCCGCCGTCCCCGCCGTCCCGCGGCAGGACCGTCCCCTGCCGGCGCGGCTGCTGCCGTCCTGGGCGGGGTGCGCGGAGCTGACGTCGGACCCGGAGCCGCCGGTGCTCTTCCCCGAGGAGGAGGAGCTGGTGGCCCGGGCGGGCGCCGGCCGCCGCGGGGAGTTCGGCGCGGGCCGGCTCTGCGCGCGGCGGGCCATGGCCGCCCTGGGCCTGCCCGGGGTCGCGCTGCCCCGCGGCCGGCGCGGCATGCCCGCCTGGCCCGCGGGGGTGGTGGGCAGCATCACCCACTGCGACGGCTACCGGGCGGCGGCGGTGGCCCGCTCCCGGGACGCCGTGGCACTGGGCCTGGACGCGGAGCCGGACGCGCCGCTTCCGGCGGGGGTGCTGGAGGCGGTGGCGTTCGGCGCGGAACGGGAGTGGCTGGCGGAGTACCGGGAGCGGCACCCCGCGGTCTCCTGGGACCGGCTGCTGTTCAGCGCCAAGGAGGCCGTCTACAAGGCCTGGTGCTCCGCCGGCGGCTCCTGGCTGGGCTTCGAGGACGCCGAGGTGACCGCCGCCCCGGAGGGCGGCACCCGCCGCGGGACCTTCCGCGCCCGGCTCACGGCGGCCCCGGCCGGCGTCCCGGTCCCCCGGCTGCTGCACGGACGCTGGCTGTCGCACCGCGGCCTCCTGGTCACCGCGGTCGTCGTGACCTGACCCCGGCTCCGCGCCCCCGCCCCCACCCGGCCCCCTCACCCCGCACCGTCACACGGAGGAGAACCATGACCGACGTCAGACCGCCCGTCGAGGCCGGACCGCCACCGGCCGCCGCACCGTACGCCGTACCGGCCGCCGCGGACCTGATCCCCGCCCTCCTCGCCGCCACGGCCGCCCGCCACCCCGACCGCCCCGCCATCCGGCTCGACGGCGAGGAGCTGACGTTCGCCGAGCTGGACGACCTCAGCAGCCGCGCCGCCGGCCGGCTGCGCTCCCTGGGGGTCCGGGCGGGCGACCGGGTGGCCCTCCACCTCCCCAACACCCCGGTCTTCGCGGTCCTCTACTACGGCGTCCTCCGCGCCGGGGGCGTGGTCGTGCCCGTCAACCCCCTGCTCAAGGCCGGGGAGGTGGAGCACTGCCTGGCGGATTCCGGGGCGTCCCTGCTGTTCGCCTGGCACGAGGACGGCGGCCAGGCCGCGCTGGGCGCCCGGCGGGCGGGCACCCGGCACATCGCGGTGGAACCGGCCGCCTTCACCGCACGGGTGCGGGAGCACGCGCCGCTGCCCGGGACCGGGGAGCGCTCGGCCTCCGACACCGCGGTCATCCTCTACACGTCGGGCACCACCGGCAGGCCCAAGGGCGCCGAGCTGACCCACCGCAACATCCTCCGCAACGTGGCCGCCGGGGCGGAGGTGCTCCGCCTGGCCCCGGACGACGTGATCTTCGGCGGTCTGCCGCTCTTCCACTCCTTCGGCCAGGTGATGGGGCTCAACTGCGCGGTGGCCGTGGGCGCCTGCCTCACCCTGCTGCCGCGCTTCGACCCGGCCCGGACGCTGTCGGTGATCGAACGCGACCGGGTCACCGTGTTCCTCGGGGTTCCGACGATGTACACGCTGCTCCTGGGCCTGCCGGACCGGTCGGCCCACGACGTCTCCTCGCTCCGCGTCTGCCTGTGCGGCGGCTCCCCGATGCCCGTCGAGGTGCTGCACGGCTTCGAGGCCGGTTTCGCCTGCGCGGTCCTGGAGGGGTACGGCCTCTCGGAGTCCTCACCGCTCGCCTGCGTCAACCGGATCGACCGCCCGCGCGTCGCCGGCACCATCGGCATCCCCATCGACGGCGTCGAGATGCGCGTGGTCGACCGCCGGGGCGGAGAGCTGCCGGACGGCGAGGTCGGCGAGATCGTCATCCGCGGGCACAACGTCATGAAGGGGTACTGGCGCCGTCCGCGGGAGACCGCCGAGACGGTGCGGGACGGCTGGCTGCACACCGGGGACCTGGGCACCCGGGACGCCCGGGGCGACTTCCGCATCGTGGACCGCATCAAGGACGTCATCATCCGGGGCGGCTACAACGTCTATCCCCGCGAGGTCGAGGAGGTGCTCTACCGGCACCCGGACGTCGCCGAGGCGGCGGTCCTGGGGGTTCCGCATCCCGTCCACGGCCAGGAGGTGGCCGCCGCGGTCGTCCTGCGTCCGGGGGCCGGGACCGCCCCGGAGGAGCTGCGCGACTTCGTGCGGGAGCAGGTGGCGCCCTACAAGTACCCGCGGATCGTCTGGGCCGCCGACTCCCTCCCCAAGGGCCCGACGGGCAAGATCCTCAAGCGGGAGATCATCCCGCCAGACCCATCTCCGCGTTGTAGCGGTGCTTGAACTCCCGCAGGTAGTCGCGGAGATAGGCCTCGGTGAGCAGGCTGCCGTCGGCGTACATCACGCCGTCGCGCTCGTGGAGCGCCCGGGCGAGCTGGCGGGCGGTGGGGCGCGTGCCCTGCTCCGCTATGAACCGCTGGTAGGCCGCGTAGTAGACGTCCTCGCGCGGCACCCCGTCCGGGATGCCGACGGGCTCGGCGTCCGGCTCGGGCTCCGGCTCCGGTTCGGACTCCGGTTCGGGCTCCGGCCGGGCCGAGCGCTGCGCGGGTACGGGGACGGACCGGCCGTTCGCCTGCGCCTGGCCCAGGCTGCGGCGCCGCCCGCCCGGAGTGACCGGGACGGTCACCGCGGGTCCGGCGGCCTCCTCGGCAGCCCTCTCGGCGGTCTCCTCGGCAGCCCTCTCGCCGGCCTCCTCGGCGGTGGGCACGGGGGCGGGCCGGGGCTGGGGCGCGGCCTCGGCCACGACCGCCTCCCCCGCCGGCTCGGCCTGCTCCCGCACCGGCTCCCGTACGGGCTCCTCCGCCGCCGACTCCCCTGCGGACGGCTCCAGTTCGGGCACGGCCCCCCGCGGCGCCTCCACCGCACCGCCCGCCGGCCCGCCCACGGCACCGCCCGCCGCCGGAGCCGCCGGCGGCTCGATGCCGGCCGCGGCCAGCCCCGCCGGAGCGGTCTCCGACAGCGGCACCCCGTACCGCGCCAGCCGCAGCGGCATCAGCGCCTCCACCGGCGCCCGGCGCTTCCAGCCGCGCCCGTACCGGGCCCGCAGCCGCGCCTCGTACACCAGGCGCTCCTGTTCCATGCGGATGACCTGGTCGTAGGAGCGCAGCTCCCACAGCTTCATGCTTATCTCTATGCGTCGGTGCAATTGTGCAGGTGAATGTGTTGAAGAAGTATGTGGCACGTGAGCCGTCAGACGCCCGTGGCATGGAGGATGCCGGAGACAAAGATCAGGCCTGGAACGATGAGAGCCACTTGCGGTACTAGGGTCCGTCTTCAAGGATCATCCGGGTGGTAGATCATGGTGTCGTGGTACGTCGTCATGAACTCACTGACCAGGAGTGGGAGTTACTCGCTCCGCTGATACCCAAGGCCGCGACGGGGCGTCCCCGCGTGGAGGACCGGCAGGTCATCAACGGGATGGTCTACAAGATCCGCACCGGGATCTCCTGGCGTGACCTGCCGGAACGCTACGGGCCGTGGAAGACCGTGTACACCCGCTTCCGCCGCTACACCCTCGACGGGGTGTTCACCCAAGCCCTGCGGCACATCCAGGCCCACGCCGACGCGGCCGGCGACATCGACTGGCTGGTCCAGATCGACTCCACCATCGTCCGCGCCCACCAGCACGCCGCCGCCACCGGCCGAAAAGGGGCGGCATCAGCAGGACGAACCGGACGATCACGCCCTCGGCCGATCCCGAGGCGGACTGACCACCAAGATCCACCTCGCCTGTGACGGCAAGGGCCGACCGCTCGCGATCCTGGTGACGCCCGGCCAACGCCACGACAGCGTCTGCGCACGCCCTCTGTTGGAACGTATCCGTGCTCCCCGCACCGGCCCGGGCCGGCCGCGGTGCAGGCCCGACCAGGTCATCGCAGACAAGGCTTACAGCTCCCGCGGCTTCCGTGCCTACCTGCGAAAGCGCGGCATTGCGAACACCATCCCCGAAAAGACCGACCAGCGACGGCACCGGCTGAGGCGCGGTGGCTACGGTGGCCGACCGCCAGGGTTCGACCGGGAGACCTACCGGCGGCGCAACGTGGTCGAGCGCTGCTTCAACCGGCTCAAGGTCTTCCGCGGCATCGCCACCAGATACGAAAAGACCGCCACTTCCTACGAAGCGGCGGTCACCCTCGCATCATTCCTGCTCTGGGCAAGATCCGTTTGAAGACGGACCCTAGTCGCCCTTGAGCGCCGCAAGTGAATTGAGAATGGCGGTCATGGCGCGGTGTTGCATCTCAGTATTGGTGAAACCTTCTCCCAGTTGTTCCCATTGTTCCAGTAGCGGACGCCACCAGCTTTCGTTTGCGTGTAGCGAACGGGCGAGCCGTTGGATGTATTCGATTTCGTTGTGTGATGGCCGTTCCGAATGGGTCTCAAGTCGGTCGAGTACGACCAGAGCCGGGTCATCGTACAAGTGTGTTTTGAGGAAGTGAAGTCGTCTAATTCGCTCGGCGTCGGCATGACGCTGGGCAAGAATTTCTCGTGCTGCCGTCGAGAGGCTTAGATGAACCTCGACCTTCACTAGCCGGTATCGGGTGTTTTCTGCGAGGTGGGGATCTCCGACAGCTGCGTTGATCGCGTCTTGAGCGGCAGGAAGGTCAGTCGCCTCGAGGCATTGCGCTAGCTTATCGGCGGCGGCTGTTACGTCATGCCGGACCAGTTCCTCGAGGTTCAAATGGCGACTACGACGCTTAGGACGCCACCAGACGGTGATATTGGCCTCGAATGCGATGCCAGGAGTGGCGCTGGCTAGACGGCGTGGTTGTGCGGATGTGGTCTTGCGCGGTTCTCGGCGCCACAACCATGTCACGATGCGCTCTCCGTCAGGGGAAAGACGGATCGCAGCCGGGGATCTCCCAACCTGCCATATAGGTCTTCACCGATGCTGCTGCCGTCCGGTCGCCGTACGTCGGCCAAGGCCTGCATCAGCTGCATTCCGGCATTGAAGACCTTCTGGTCACGCAAGGGAGAAAGCAGCCTGTCCCTCAGTCGTTCGTATCGGCTCGTGTCATCGGCGCAGGAGCGAACCCAGCCGATGACGACAGGAATCGTCTCTGAAAGTAGCTCAGGATCGGCGAAAAGGTCACGGAGTCCGGCTTCCACGTCAATCTCGGGAGGTTCGTCGGAGAGCAACCATGGAATTCCGTCGTGTTCGAGTGGCATGAGGGCGAGCAGGGCGAGTTTTCCTGCTGTTTCCTGCGTGGCTTTACGCTGCCACTTCTGAACCTCCTCTACCAGAAGGTCGGTGCGACCCAGATCAGTGGCGAGGGCGCGCCAAGCTTCGAGTACAGCTTCTCGAACGGGTCCGCTGCTGGCTTCCTGGACCACTCGGCGAAGCCGGACCATTGCCATCTTGGAGACCGGAACGGTGGCGTTTGGGTCACGCAGGACGTCACGGCACATGGCGACAACTACTGATTGCACCTGGGCTTGGGACGCCCAAGAGTAGAGGGTGGCCCACACTAGTCGGCCTGTGTGCTCGTCATGGGCGTTGTGAGCAAGAACCTTGCCGAGCACAGCGTCCCCTTGGGGTGTTTTCAGAGCCGTTGCGCGTAGATCGGACAGGTCCTTTGTTCCCCCAAACCGGAAGGTCAGCTGAGCGAGTGCGTTGATGGCGGGGTCGTCATTCGCAGTGGCGTCGCTGGCTCTCACCAACCACTCCAGCAGGCGCGGCCGCATGATCTCGTAGTTATCCCACACGTATGTCAGGACGGCCTGACCATAGCCGGGACGGTCAAAGGAAACGTAGTCCCGCGAGTCGACCGCAGCACCGACGTCCTGAATGCGCCGACGCAGCCCTCGCCCAGAAAAGACACTTCCGGTATCGGAGAAACGGCTTGGCTTGCTTGAAGACGCTTCGATCTCTTCCTGGAGGAGTCGAGCGTCCGTCGCGATCTGCAGGACTGGTGAGGACTGCCGCAGTGCCAGAGCAAGCAGCAGGCAACGATCGTCCAGTGGAAGCGGCCGCATGCCGCGCTGTCCGCCCTCTTCAGGGTCCCCGAACAAGACGTCCAAGTCATCGCGCCAGTCGGCCAGGGCGCTCTCGACCTGACCACGCAGCTCCTCGTCTAGTGGCGCCTCCTGGCCGTCCCCCACCAACAGGGCTGGTGGCCGGCGTCGCCCCAGCTCTTCCCATTGCCTGATCACGGTGCTTGCCGCACGTACGGCCTCAATAGCGTTCAGCCCACGGATTTGCTCGCGCGCCTTTTCGGTTTGCGCGTAAGCGACAAGTCCCGGATATCCAGCTGCCCGCAGGTGCGCTGTGACGACGTGCTGAGGATCGGGTGAATCGTTAAGGTGGACGACACGAGCGCGGTCTGGAACCCAGGCACGATGGCCTCGCCACAACTCTTCGGCAATGGTGAGAACGAGGTAGGACTTGCAATCCTCGAGCTTCTGAGCGTGCCCATCGAGGTCCTTCAAGAACGTGGTCGAGGGGCGATCTTGGCCAGGCTCCTTCAAGTCGATCTGAAGGATTTGTCCCACCTCGAGAGGCAACTTGCTTACAGTTGGGCTTTCCCAGTCCGCTTCTGCCCTGCACAGCTTGAAACGGGTGTCTGCCTCACGCGCGATGAACTGGTGGGTGAAAGTCGTGGAGCCACAGCCGCGAGGAGCCACCACGACAAGAATACGCACCCGTGTCTCCTTGGTGGCGGCACGCGCACTTTGCCAGGCCGAGTCCCATTTGGGATCCTTCACGAACGGATCACGCTCAATTAGGCGCTGACGGTCGAGTTCGACCCAGTCCAAGACATCGCGCTTACGTGTCTCGTTTACGATCTTGTCCACGCGGTCCGCGACCACACCTACCGGGCTGGCGAATGTGTATGAGGCGCTCGTCTGTGGAGGCTCGTGGGCTTGGTCACCGAGCCGGCGATCGGAAGCATACTCGAAGGAGGCCCCGGCC
>NZ_DASQNP010000181.1:0-6967 GCF_035644915.1 Streptomyces sp. | reverse complement strand
GGAGGTGGCCGGCCGGCGGTTCGGGCGCGATGAGCTCGAAGTGAGCTGGGCGACCGACCTCTGGCTGCGGGGGTGGAAGGCCAAGCGGCAGGTGGTGACCGGCGAGCCGATACGGTCGCTGTCCGAGGACGAGGCGGTCCGGCTGTCCGCGCTCGCCGGGCTCTGAGCGCCACCGCCCAGCGGCTTGCCACGCAGTCTTGGCCCGGTCATCGGTCCGGGTACGGAGAGGTGGGCCGGGAGCGGAGTCGGCCGTCGGCCCGGTTCGTGCGGTGTGCCGGCGGATGTGGGCGCCGATGGCGGCGTGCTGCCCGTCGTGGCTTCGGTGGCCGGTGCCGTCGCCGCCCCGGCCGGCCGTGGCGGCTGTGGTGCCCCGTGCAGGCGCGCTCCGTCACAGGCCGACTCCCCTTCTTCCGGAAGGGGATGCCGCCGGGACGGGCAGTTCACCGAGCGGCACCGTCCCGCCGGGGCGCACCGCGGGGGACGGCCGGCGCGCCCCCGGCGGTGCACATCCGGGTCCCCGGTCTTGTCACTGCCGCCCAACCGGCCGTATAACGTTGCAAGGGTCGGCATCGACACTTCCGAGTCAGGATCGATCCGGGCTCCGGCAGCAGAGCGGAAGGATCCTCGTGCGGGTCAGCCTCAAGGACGTCGCATCGCACGTGGGAGTGTCGGTCAAGACCGTCTCCAACGTGGTGAACAACCACCCGCACGTCGCTCCCGCCATGCGCGAACGGGTCCAGCGGGCGATCGACGAGCTGGGTTACCGTCCGAACCTGACCGCCCGGCACCTGCGCAAGGGCCGGACGGGCATCATCGCCCTGGCCGTACCGGAGCTGGGGAACCCCTACTTCGCCGAACTCGCCGCGGAGGTGATCGACGCGGCGGCCGAGCACGACTACACCGTGCTGCTGGACCACACCGGGGGCAGGCGGGACCGGGAACTGCTCGTGAGCCAGGGCTTCCGGGTGCGGGCCATCGACGGCCTGATCCTGAGCCCGATCGAGCTGGAGACCGAGGACCTGCGCGAGCGCACCGAGCGCGCGCCGCTGGTCCTGCTCGGCGAGCGCGAGTACGACCTGCCCTACGACCACATCGCCATCGACAACGTCGCCGCGGCCCGGCAGGCCGTGCGCCACCTGATCGACCTGGGACGCCGCGAGATAGCGTTCCTCGGCGCCCGGCGGGGCCGCAGCCAGCCGGCCCACCTGCGCCTGCGGGGCTGGCGCGAGGAGCTCAGCTCCGCGGGACTCCTGGCGGACGACCGCCTGGTCGCCGCGACCGACGGCTGGGGACACGCCGACGGCGCGGCGGCGATGGCGCGGTTGCTGCGGGCCGGGCGGCGCCCCGACGCGGTGTTCGCCTACAACGACCTGATCGCCATCGGAGCGATGCGGGTCCTCGCCGAGCACGGGCTGCGGGTGCCGGAGGACGTGGCCGTCGTCGGCTTCGACGACGTCGTCGAGGGCCGCTACGGAACGGTGACCCTCACCTCGGTGTCCCCCGACAAGGCGGCCATCGCGCGCCAGGCCGTGGAAGCGGTCCTGGCCGGACTGCGCGGCGAGGACCACGAGCCCCGGAAGGTGCAGGCGGGCTACCGTCTCGTTGAGCGGGAGAGCACGCTCGGACGCCGCTGATCCGGCTTCCCGCGAAGTCCCCCTTCCGGTTTTACATCGTTGCAAGTCCCTGGATCTCCTCTTCCCGCCCGCCCCGTTCCGCACCCCTCCGGAGGGGCCCGGCGCCTTCCCTCCGGGAGGGGCGCCGGTGAGGTCCGGGCACCCCGGAATGCACGGCGGCGAATTCCGGTACGGTTCCGCGGCGTTCGCCGGTCCGGCCGCGCGGTCTGCGGCACCGCGGCCGGACGTGCGGTGCGTACGGTGATGCGGGGCAGGCAGGACGGCGATTCGTCCCATGGCACCGGTCCCCCCGGAGTCCTCCGGTGGCCCTCCACGGCCGAGGCGAGCGCTTCGCAGCCGCACATGGCCCAACTCTCCTTTGAGCAAGGGGGTTTGAATTCCCATCACCCGGGGAGGAGCCCCGGCCGGGACACCGTCCCGGGTTGCGACCTTGCGGTGCGCGCAGTCTTTACAGCCGCCTTCCAACGATGTAAACCTCTGCGAGCGGGCCCGGCACGACGCTCTCACGGCCCTCGTCAGCGTTCCCCAGAACCACCGCAGAGTTCCCAGGACCACCACCCTCCCTGTCCACCACCGCCAGCGCGCCATCCGGATCGGGGTACCCCATGCCGTATCGCACCAACCAGCGCCACCCGTTCGCCAACCGTTCCGCCGCCGTCGGCCTGGCCGCACTCATGGCCCTCACCGCCGCCGGGTGCGCCAAGTCCGAGGACGACGCCTCGGGCCGGGCCGAGTCGTCGGCGACGGCGCAGGCGGAGCAGAAGGTCGCCAGCCCCAGCCCCGGCGGGAAGAGCTGCACCCTCAAGGCGTACGGCGGCCGGAAGATCGACCTGGAGAACGCCACCGTCGGCTTCTCCCAGTCCGAGAAGGAGGCCAACCCCTTCCGGATCGCCGAGACGCAGTCCATCAAGGCCGAGGCGGAGAGGAGAGGCGTCAAGCTCCTGACCGCCAACGCCCAGTCGCAGTTCTCCAAGCAGATCAGCGACGTGCAGGACCTCCTCGCCAAGGGAGCGGACCTGCTGGTGATCGCTCCGCTGAACTCGGACGGCTGGGAACCGGTGCTGCGCGCCGCGGCGGCGAAGAAGGTGCCCATCGTCACCATCGACCGCAAGATCAACGCCGCTCCCTGCAAGGACTACGTCAGCTTCATCGCCTCGGACTTCGTCGAGCAGGGCCGGCGCGCCGCCGACCAGATGATCGAGGCGACCGGGGGCAAGGGCAAGGTCGCGATCCTGCTGGGCTCCGCGGGCAACAACGTCACCACCGAGCGCACCAAGGGGTTCAAGGACCGGATCGCCGAGAAGGCGCCCGGCCTGGAGATCGTCTTCGAGCAGACCGGTGACTTCGTCCGGGAGAAGGGCCAGCAGGTCACCGAGCAGCTCATCCAGTCCCAGCCGGACATCACGGGCATCTACGCCGAGAACGACGAGATGGGTCTCGGTGCCGTGGGCGCCCTCAAGAGCGCGGGCAAGAAGCCCGGCGACGTCAAGATCGTCACCATCGACGGCACGCGCAACGCCGTCCAGGGCGTCGTCGACGGCTGGATCCAGGGCGTCATCGAATCCAACCCCCGCTTCGGCCCGCTCGCCTTCAAGACCCTGGACGACTTCACCCGGGGCGAGGAGGTCCCCCAGAACGTGATCATCCAGGACGGGGCGTACGACGCCGACAACGCCCGGCAGGACATCGGCAAGGCGTACTGACGACGAGCCGTGCGGGGCCCGCACCCGGGCCCCGCACCACCGGGCCGCTCCCCCGCTCCCCACCCCCTGGAGGTTCAGGTGGAACCCTCCGCCGAAGTCCTCGCCGTGCGCGGACTGTCCAAGGCATTCCCCGGCGTCCAGGCCCTGGACGACGTGTCCCTCTCCCTGCGCGAAGGCGAAGTCCGCGCCCTGATCGGGGAGAACGGCGCCGGCAAGTCGACGCTGATCAAGCTGCTGACCGGCGTCCACCGGCCCGACGCGGGCGAGATCACGCTCAGGGGCGCCCGCGTGCGGTTCTCCACCCCGCTGGAGGCTCAGCACGCCGGGATCTCCACGATCTATCAGGAGGTCAACCTCATCCCCCTGATGAGCGTCGCCCGCAACCTGTTCCTCGGGCGCGAGCCCCGCACCCGGTTCGGTCTGCTCGACATGGGCCGCATGCACCGCGAGGCCGAGGAGATCCTGCGCTCCTACGGCGTGCGGGTCGACGTGCGCCGGCCGCTGCGCACGCTGGGCGTCGGGGCCCAGCAGATGGTCGCGCTCGCCCGCGCCGTCTCCGTGGACGCGCGGGTGGTCGTCATGGACGAGCCGACGTCCTCCCTGGAGCCCCGGGAGGTGCAGAAGCTGTTCGGCGTCATCCGCCGGCTGCGCGACAGCGGCATCGCCGTCCTCTACGTCAGCCACCGCCTGGACGAGCTGTACGCCGTGTGCGACACCGTCACCGTGCTGCGCGACGGCCGTCTCGTGCACGACGGGAAGCTCGGCGAACTGGACCGGCTGTCCCTGGTGTCCACCATGCTCGGCCGCGAGCTGGGCGAGGTCCGCCGGGAGGGCGCGACGAAGTTCAGCGGGCACCACACGGCGGCGGACGACCGGCCGGTGCTGACCGCCGAGGCCCTGGACGTCCCCCACCGGCTGCACGGCGTGTCCCTGGCCGTCCGGCCCGGCGAGGTGGTCGGCCTCGGCGGCCTCCTCGGTTCCGGCCGCACGGAGACGGCCAAGGCCATCGCCGGGGCCCTGCCCGTGCGCTCCGGAAGCGTCACCGTCGACGGGGAGCCGCTGCGCACGGGCTCGACGTCCGCCGCGGTGCGCGCCGGGATCAGCCTGCTGCCCGAGGACCGCAAGACGGAGGGGATCGTGCCCGGCCTGTCCGTGCGCGAGAACATCGCGCTGGCGGCGCTCCCCCGGCTCTCCCGCTTCGGACTGGTCTCCGAGGCGCGGATCGACCGCCTGGTGGACACCTTCGTCAAGCGGCTGCGGATCAAGGCGTCCGACCCGCACCAGAAGGTCGGGGAGCTCTCCGGCGGCAACCAGCAGAAGGTGCTGCTGGCCCGCTGGCTGGCCATGAACCCCAAGGTCCTCCTGCTGGACGAGCCGACCCGGGGCATCGACGTCGGCGCCAAGGCCGAGGTGCAGAAGCTCATCGACGAACTGGCCGGGGACGGCCTGGGCGTCCTGCTGATCTCCTCCGACCCGGAGGAGCTGATCGAAGGGTCCGACCGCGTGATCGCGCTGAAGGACGGCACGGTCGTCGGCGAGCTGACCGGCGGGGACGTCACCGAGGACGGGCTCATGCGGGCCATCGCCGAGGGCGGGGCCCCGCTCCCCGCCGGAGAGGCGGCCGACCATGACTGACGTCACCGTGCGCCCGAGCGCCCTCGACCGCGCCCGCGTCCTGCGCTGGCTGCAGGACTACGGGGTGTACGCGGGGGTGGCCGTGCTGTTCCTCGTCAACGTCGCCATCACCCCGCACTTCGTCTCCGCGGAGAACTTCCGCACCCAGGCGGTGCAGGTCGCTCCCGTGATCATCGTGGCGCTCGGCATGGCGCTCGTGATCGGCACCGAGGGCATCGACCTGTCGGTGGGCTCCGTGATGGCGCTGGCGGCCTCCGTCACCGCCCTCTACCTCGGATACGGACCGGTGCCGGCGCTGCTGATGGTGGCGCTCTTCGCCGCCGCCGTGGGCCTGGCCAACGGGGCCCTGGTGGCCTTCGTCGGGGTGCAGCCCATCGTGGCCACGCTCGCCCTGATGGTCGCGGGCCGCGGTGTCGCCCTGGTCCTGCTGCCGCAGTTGGAGGACATCCGCAACCCCGCCCTGGTCTCCCTGGGCTCCGGCGACCTGGCCGGCGTGCCGTACCTGATCCTCGTCGCCGCCGCGCTCGCCCTGCTGGTCGCCTTCGTCGTCCGGCGCACCACCTTCGGGCGGCAGCTCCTGGCGATCGGCGACAACCGGACCGCCGCGCAGCTCGCCGGCCTGCCGGTGCGACGGGTGCTGATGGTGGTGTACACGGCCTGCGCCCTGCTGGCGGCGGTGGCCGGCGTCCTGGCCACCGCCCGGCTCCAGGCGAGCGACCCCACCTCGCTCGGCACCCTGATGGAGCTCTCCGCGATCACCGCGGTCGTGGTCGGCGGCACACCGCTCAGCGGGGGCAGGGTGCGGATCGCCGGAACGGTGGCGGGCGCCGTACTCATCCAGTTGCTCACCGCCACCCTCATCAAACACGATCTGCCGCCCTCCTGGACGCAGATCGCCCAGGCGGTGGTGATCGTGCTGGCGGTGTACGCGGCACGGGGAGGAGGAAGGCGATGACCGCGACCAGGACCGAGGCAGAGGAGTCCGCGGCGGGCGCCGGGACGGTACGGACGGTGTCCGCCAAGGCCACCGACGACGGCCGCCCGGAGCGGCTCGGCGCGCTGGTCCAGCAGCACGGGGCGCTCGCCGTGCTGATCGTCGTCTCCGTCGCCGCCTCGCTGGGCTTCGACTCGTTCGCCACCGGGGACAACCTCTCCAACATGGCGGTGTCCTCGGCCTTCCTGGCCATCGTGGCACTCGGCATGACGTTCGTGATCATCACGGGCGGCATCGACCTGTCGGTCGGCTCGCTCTTCGCGCTCGGCGGCGTGCTCGCCGCCTGGGGCTCGCGGTACGGCACGGTGGTGGCGCTGCTGCTGCCGCTCGCCGTGTGCGGTCTGATCGGCGTGGTCAACGGGCTGCTGATCGCCCGGGCGCGGCTGGCGCCGTTCATCGTCACCCTCGCCGCGATGCTCGCGGCCCGCGGTGTGATGCTGACCATCACCGACGAGGGCGCCAACACCTATCTGGTGGCCAAGGGGTCCCTCCTGGCGGAGATCGGCCAGGGAACGACGCTCGGGCTGGGGAACCCGGTGTGGATCACCCTGGTGCTGTTCGGCGCCGGCGCCCTGGTCCTGCGGCGCAGCCGCTTCGGACAGCACGTCTACGCCATCGGCGGCAACGAGGACGCCGCCGCGCTGATGGGCGCGCCGGTGGCCCGCACCAAGATCGTCGTCTATACGGTGTCGGGCCTCCTGGCCGGTCTGGCCGGCGCGCTCAACGCCGCCTGGCTGGCCTCCGGCGTGACCATCCTGGGCGTCGGCATGGAACTGGAGGCGATCTCGGCGGTCGTCATCGGCGGCACCCTGCTCACCGGCGGGCTCGGTTACGTCAGCGGTTCCCTGGTGGGGGTGCTCCTGTTGAAGGTCATCCAGAACGTCATCAACCAGATCGGCTCCCTCGACTCGGCCTACCAGCAGGTCGTCAGCGGCACCTTCCTGGCGGTCGTCGTCGTCGCGCAGACCTGGCTGGGCCGGCGCCGCCGGGTGATGTGACCC